>JAPLFF010000003.1:0-600000 GCA_026390775.1 Ignavibacteriales bacterium
ATTGCTGTAAATACAGACGCTCAAGTTCTCGAAGAGAGTTTGGCTACTCATAAAATTCAAATCGGAACAAATGTAACACGCGGACTTGGGGCAGGCGCAGATCCTAATGTAGGAAGAAAAGCGGCTGAAGAAGATCGGGATAAGATCACCCGCATTCTTGAAGGAAGTGATATGGTTTTTGTTACTTCCGGAATGGGTGGAGGAACCGGTACAGGGGCAGCTCCGATTGTTGCATCTATTGCTAAAAGTCTTGGTGCTCTTGTAATCGGTATCGTTACAAAACCTTTCACGTGGGAAGGTAAGTTGCGCATGAAAAATGCGGATGAAGGAATTAATGAACTGCGTCAATTGGTAGATAGTTTGATTGTTGTACCTAACAGCAGAATACTTAGTATTATAGATACAGCTACGGCAGCAAAAGCTGCATTCAACAAACCAAATGAAATTCTTTTTGAAGCAACCCGCGGCATTGCGGATATCATTACAGTGAAAGGAATTATTAATGTTGACTTTGCCGATGTAAGAACTGTAATGAGAGACAGCGGACAAGCATTAATGGGATGCGGAATTGCAAGTGGAGAAAATCGATCGGTTGAAGCTGCACAAAAAGCAATTTCATCACCGCTGCTTGAAGGAATTTCTATTAAAGGTGCAAAGAATATTCTTCTAAACGTTACCGGTCCAACAAATATGACTATGGCAGAAGTAGAAGCTGGTAATAATGTGATCTTTGAAGCTGCCGGAGAAGAAGCAAATGTAATCTTTGGAACAGTAATTAAAGATCAGATGAATGAATATGTTTCTTACACAGTTATCGCAACTGGATTTGAATCTAAATCAGGCTCAAATCCTATTAGCAATTTGAAAACAGAAAAAGCAGAAAGAAAACGCGAAGAGAAAAAAGTTGTAGGCATGGGCGGTTTTCCAACTAAACGCGGCTCGATGGAATTAGAAAATAGTGATGATCTGAATGTTCCTACTATCCTAAGAGTAAAGAAAACAAGTCCGGATTTGTTTGATCAAAGCGGATTGGAAACCGGATTTAAAACTGAAAAGAATGATTATGAAGAGAACGATTATTACAGCAATAAGAATAGAGATGAAGAAGACAGTTCATCATTCTTAAGAAAGATTATGGATTAAAGTTTTTCCTTTATGGTAAAAATAAAATAAAGGAGTACTATGGACGGACTAATTTTATTAGGAGCAATGCTTCTTTTTATAGCGCTCTTTTCAACAAAAGCTATCAGGATAATAAAATATTTAAAATCCGATAGTGAATAATTCGGCAAAATTAAAGGCCGTAATTGGTTTTCTCCTTGTTGTGGTTAACAGATATGAAAATCAATGCGGCCTTTATTTATTAAAGAAGAGTTAGCGATTTATCATTTTTCTTTTGTCAGCGGAATTGCTAATTTTATCCACCAAAAAGACACACAAATAAATCCTATGAAAAAATTACTAATCCTTTTTTTGATATTAATTTTTTTTCGATTAACCAATGCTCAGGAAGGTGAAGATGTTGGCTGGGTTGCAAGATTTGGTGCAGCAGGCGGATTTTCTCCAACATTGGTTTTTCCTAATGTTGATGCAATTAATTTGCAGATAAAAAATATGGGATTGGAAAATCTTTCCAGTAAAGGAATGTTGGTTTATGGCGGCGGCGGTTATGCTTACATTATGCTTGTTGATAATTTAAGAATCGGTGGAATTGGTTTAAGCGGAACTCAAACTTCAAGTGGTTTTAACAATGGATTCAATAAAGAAGTAAAGTATAATTACGGACTTGGCGGCTTTACGGCAGAGTACACTTTACCATTCATAAAAAATATTGCTGTTTCGATTGGAGCGATTGTCGGCGTAGGGTCATCAAGCATTGAGATTTTTCAGAATAAAAATAATTTTACTTGGAATGGAATATGGAGTGATGTTTCAAATAATTCTTCTCAGAACATCTATAAAAAAATTACTAATACTTTCTTAACAATTACTCCAACACTTAATGTTGATATTCCGCTAAGCAGATTTATTGCTTTCAGAATTGGCGGAGGATACATTACATCCTTAGCAAACAGTTGGAAAGCAGACAATGAACAAGATATTGGAAACGTTCCATCGGATTTAAGTAGCAGTTCGTTCTTTATTCAAACCGGAATCTACTTCGGATTAATTGCATTCTAAATTGATGACAACTAAAAACATACTTGTAACCGGCGGTGCCGGATTCATTGGAAGTAACTTTATCAATTATATTCTTTCTAAACATGATGATTATTTTATTGTCAATTTAGATAAACTTACTTACGCCGGTAATCTTGAAAACCTTAAAACGGTTGAGAAAAACAAGAATTATAGGTTCGTTAAAGGAGATATTATAAATAATGAGTTATTAGATTATCTTTTTAAGAGGTTTAATCTAAAATTTGTTATAAATTTCGCTGCAGAATCTCACGTTGATAGGAGTATACTCGGATCGGAAATTTTCTACCGAACAAATGTAATAGGAACAACAGTTTTGCTCGAGGCTGCTCGCAGATATCAAGTTGAGAAATTTGTACAAATCTCTACCGATGAAGTTTATGGTAGTTTAGGTTCTACAGGTTTATTTACCGAAAAAACTCCGCTCAGTCCCAACAGTCCATATTCATCAAGTAAAGCAAGTGCAGATATGGCAGTTTTGTCATTTCATCACACTTATGGTTTGCCTGTTGTTATTACAAGATGTTCAAATAATTACGGACCACTTCAATTTCCGGAAAAATTAATTCCATTGATGATTATTAATTCTCTTAACGGGAAAAAACTTCCGGTATATGGCGATGGGTTAAATGTAAGAGATTGGATCTATGTTATTGATCATAACAAAGCAGTAGAACTTGTATTTGAAAATGGAAAGACAGGAGAAGTGTATAACATAGGTGCAAGTCGTGAGATGAAAAATATTGAGATTGTAAAATTGATTTTACAGAAACTCGGTAAAGGGGAAGAATTAATTGAGTATGTAAAAGACAGACCCGGACATGACCGTAGGTATGCAATTGATTCATCAAAAATAAAAAATGAATTAGGATGGGCACCAAGTTTTAATTTTGAAATTGCCATCGGCGAGACAATTGATTGGTATTTGCAAAACAAAAACTGGTGGGAAAGAATTATCTCCGGAGAATATCAAAAATATTATGAACTTCAATACAAAAATCGTTAAGTTTGTGACGTTCGAAAACCAACATGGAGTAATATACAACTGCCTCTTTCTACCTTTCTTTATTATTATCACTTTTTTTACAATTATAATCGAACGCAAATGAAAAAAATTATTTTATTACTAATCGCACTATCCATTGTGAACTCTGTTTATTCACAAGATCAGAACTCAACAGCTATCAGTAAAAGCGATCTTACTAAAGCAAACATAATAAGTGTTACAGTTGGCGGGTCTTTCATTATTAACGGAACATTTCCTGCTTTTATAACAGAACGAGCTGATCAATTTCTCACAAGGATATTTACAGAAGCTAAATCTCAAGTTTTAACCGGCGCAAAAGATGAAAAACAGATGGCAAAAATTAAGGATGAATTTGAAAACTATGCCAAGCGCGATATCCTTCTTAAAAGATTCTCCGGTGAAATGATAAAACTTGATCTAGAAAAATTTAGGCTAACCGGAGATTTTAAATTCAATCCCAATTTGAAAAATGATGATGTAATAGTTTTTCCGGCGTATGATGAAGAGAGAAATTTTGTGGATGTAACAGGTGCTGTAAATAAACCTATTAAATTTCAATTTGTTGAAGGTGATAAGATCAGCGATGCAATTCTTTTTGCACAGGGAATTAACAAAGCTTATGATAATGTAAGTGAAGCTGAAATTTCCCGCCTAACAGAAAAAGGAACAAAAGAAGAAATAATTAATGTGAAATTGTCTGATGATTTTGTATTGCAAAGAGGTGATAGAGTTCGAATTCTTTTTGTCGAAAACAACAAAATGGATTTTAAAGTTTTAGTTCTTGGTGAAGTTAATAAACCGGGTGAAATAGCAATTACAAAAGACAACACCAATTTACGAGATGTAATAGTAAAAGCAGGCGGGTTTACAAATGATGCGTGGTTGGAAAAAGCAGAACAGTTAAAAGGTACAAGTAAAACCCAGATGCTTAGAATGAAGTTGATAAAGGAGAGCTATGTTAAAGGGGAGCGCTTAAATTTATTAATGAGTGAAAGATATTTCAACGATCCATTTTTAGAACAAATGAAAATACTTAGAATGAATGATTTATACTCGGAAGATTCATTAACTATTATAATCGATAATATGCTACGTGTTTTGCAGAATAATAGAACAATTGATTTTACCAAAGTTCTTATGCAAGGATCCGATGAAGGTAATAGCTTAGTATCTGATGGTGATATAATTGTAATTCCAAAGAGAGAAGAATTAGTCTATGTATTTGGACAAGTAACTAATCCAGGGTACGTTTCTTTTAAGAAAGAAAAAGATCATAATTATTATTTGACAAAAGCTGGCGGTGTTGGAAAAAATGCTCAAGATGATATTAAAATAATTAAGGGAAATTCATATGCTTGGTTTGACGCATCTGAAAAAATCCCAATTGACGCTGGAGATTTTATTTATGTACCGAAAGATGTTCCTAAGCCTTTTGAATATTACATGAAAAACATTGGAACTGTAGCGGGTATAGTCGGCAGTATAGCAACAATAATTTTACTGTTAATTCAATTTGGTAAATAAATTTGAGAGAATTTAGAAATGGCTGAGAATATAGGATTAAGTTTTTTTGACTATCTAATAATAATTATCAAGTGGAAGAAGTTCTTAATTTCACTTGCCGTAGTGGTAGCCGTTTTATCATATCTTGGGGTCTACTTTTTAATTCCGCCTCAGTATGATGCCACAGCGGTTATTGTTCCCTCCGAACAAGATCAGATGGGTGGTATCACCTCTCTCTTAAAAAGTTTTTCAAATCTTCCTGTTAGCATTCCAGGATTAAAAAAATCTACCAGTACAGATATCTACAAGACAATTATTTATAGTCGCACATCAATGGAAAAATTGATCGAGAAATTCGGGTTGTACAAAGAATATGGTTACCATACAATGGATGAGACTATCAATGAGGCAAGAAGTCACGTCTTTGCAGAGGAAACAAAAGAAAACGCGTATGAGATTACTGTCCGTGCCAGTTCACCCAAGAAAGCAGAAGAGATGTCTAACTTTCTTGTAGATCAACTTAACAGTACAATAATAGAAATGGATGTTAGAAAATCGAAAGAGAACAAAGAATTTCTTGCTAATCGGTATAGTGAAATCAAAGACAACTTGAAGAATTCTGAAGATTCTCTAACCAGATTTCAACAGGCGACAGGAATCTTGATGGCAGAAGACCAGACTAAGGCTTCAATTGAGGCGTACACCAAGCTGGAAGCTGACTTAGCTGCAAAACAGACAGAACTTTCGATTGTACAAAAACTTTATGGTCAAGATTCTCCGCAAGCATATAATTCAAAGATCTCAGTTACCGAGTATGAGAATAAGCTGAACAAAATCAAAGCTGGTACGGATGGTAACAATCTATTTCTTGCTATTAAAAATCTTCCCTCAAAAGCGATGAACTACTTACGCCGTTACAGAGATGTTAAGATCAATCAGGCAATGCTGGAATTCATAATTCCTCTTTATGAACAAGCTCGTTTTGAGGAACAAAAAAATATTCCTTTTCTCCAAATCATAGATCATGCTAAAGCACCCGAGAAAAAAGCTTATCCCAAACGTTTTACTATTACAATAGTTATTACTGCAATCATAATGTTCATAATGATTTTTGTAGTTATTCTACGCGAAGTCGCGGGAAATTCCGATGATCCGAAAGTTAAATTTGTAAGGAATAATTTATTTTCATTCCGAACGAAAAAGATCTAAAAGCGCTGCTAAATTGAAAATCATTACAGACTTTAACGATAACCAATATTCTGTAAAGAATAATATTCAGTTATTCTCCATTGGTATAGGATTCAGTATTGTACTTGTACTTTCTTTTTACTTTGGGCTACCACTAGAATTATTTTTTCTTTTATTGGGTGTAATTATTTGTTCCGCTTTATTATTTAGTTTCAATCTGACATATTATATTTTTTTGGCACTAGCTTTTGTTCCATATGTGTACATTTTGAGAGTCCATCCCGCAGTTGTTTTTTCGATATTTTTATTGATAAGTGCCTTGATAAATTTCAAAGGCAATCTAATCAAAGAAGTTAATAACCAATTATGGTTTCCACTTTTACTTTATTTTGTTTCGACTCTACCTTCTTTTGTAAATACACCAGCTCCTCTTTTAAGTTTGCGGGATTTATCTAATTTAATTTCCTTAATTATAGTTTTTTTCGTAACAATTCTTGGATTTCCTTCAAAGAAAAAAATGATGTTTGTCTTTTTCATTTTTATTACTGCTATATTTTTACATAGTCTTTTTGTCATCTATTTGGGGGTAACTACAGGCAAAAGAGTTTTGGGAATTTTAGGGGTCTATTATATTGATTATGCAGGACTTGGCAGTGTAATAACTTTTATTCTAGCATTATACATGAAGGGTCTAAAAAAAGCTATTTTTTCAGCTATCTTTATTATTATCACATTAGGTTTAATACTCACTCAAACAAGAAATGCCTGGTTTTCGGCCGTGTTCACAATCGGGACTCTCATTTTATTCCTTTTTTTCAACGCAAAAAAAGCTTACATGAAACGATCTATTTTAATCTTTTTAACTTTGGCTGTTATTGTGTTATTAATTGTATCTAGCAGCAGCACAGGGGTTGATGTAGGAGATAGATTAGATGTAAATAAGAGAGTTGTTTCCTTGACAGGTGATCCTGAAAGTGTTGGTTTAAATTCTTTCGTATCCAGAGCTATGATTTGGCATACAGCACTTTATGCATTTCTAGAACATCCAGTTATAGGAATTGGACCATATTCATTTAAACACACATCTCAATTATATTATGTTATCCCAAAAGGATTTTACGATCTTTATGTTGAGGGGAGAACCCCGCATATAACATACTTACAGGTACTCACTGAAACCGGCATTGTTGGATTTATGGCTTTCCTATTTTTTATTATTGCGTTGATTAAATTATTAGTACAATCTTTAAAATTACTTATAGAAAGGGACGATTTTATTATTACGTTAATGATAATCTGGTCCTTAGTGTATATAATATTTTCAATGATGATGACAGAATCCTGGTTATACGGCCCATATATTGTCTGGTTAGGTGTGCTTTTAGGCTTTCTAGTAAACAATAAAAAAAGATTAGAGAAGAATTAATAACTATGCCTTCCGACAGAAAAAACTCTACATCACTTGCGATACAATTTATAATAACTTTAGTATCATCATTGATTACTCTTAAGCTTAACATCTTAAATTATGGTCAAAATATTTTTGGTAGTTGGATAGTATTGGCATCTATATGGGGTTTTAGTACTACAATAGATTTTGGTTTTGGAACAGCAATAGTAAAATATGTAGCACAATATAAAGAACAAAAAGAAGTGCTAAATAAAATATTGTCATCAATTTTCTATGTATTTCTTTCCTTTGGCTTTATACTATTTACTTTTTGTATTACAATAGCATACTTCTTTTATTTTAACAATGCATCTATAGTATCTTTAAATTATCTAAAAGTATTCCAATATGTTTTTTTTATTCTAGGTATATCCTTTCTCTGCCAGTATTTATCAATATTTTTCAAATCCATCTTAGAGGGATTGAATAATTTTGCAATCACTAGCGTGATTTCAATTGGTCAGTATTTACTCATTTTAAGTGGAGTTATATTTATTTACGTATTCCGGTTGGGAATCGTTTGGCTTGCGTATGTATATCTCATTACATCTGTTATTATACTTATCTCTTACATCTTCTATTTTAATAATAAAATTGGATTTATTAAAATCAAAGTTGTCGATTTTGACCTAAGAGAAGCTAAAAAAGTATTTAGATTTAGTTTTTCAATACAATTGATGAATACATTTAATACTTTAATTGATCCCATTATAAAGTATATGATTAGCAATTTCTATAACATTGGGTCCGTACCGGCGTATGAAATTGCTAAACGTTTTGCAGTTGCTATCTCAGGATTATTTTTTAATACATTTAAAATTATTTTACCCAAAGCAAGCTCCTTAAAAACTCCGCAAGAGATTATTTCATTTTTAAAAAATGAAATAATCAAATATTCAAAAATTGGTGTAATCTATTCTGGTTTATCCTTTGGCATTTTTTTGTTCCCGGTAATATTAATAATTCACATTGTTTTTAATATTAAGGAAGCGCTATTAATATTTATGATTTTAGCTCTACCAGAATCAGTCAATAATTTTGGATACTCCATATATAATTTTTTGTTAGGAAGAGGAAGGGTGCGTATTTTAGTAATAATTCAGTTCTTCAACCTAATTTCTGTAATTATTGGTTTTAGTCTTTTTCATAATGTCTTAGGTTTGATTGGTTACTTTTTTTCTGTTAGTGTCGCCAATATTTCCATGATCATATACATTCATAGAGTATGGGATATTCCTTTATCAGTTATTTATAAAAAGAGTAAGCTTTATAAATTACTATTGTTAATAATTCTTATGTGTTTCTCAACAATTGTTTTTTATTATAATTGGATTTCCGATATATATTTATTTCCTTCTATCAGTATTGTTTCGATATTTATTTTCTATTCAGATCTGAAGGAGATCTTAATTCAGTTTATTACCCCTATTATGCATCAGTATAAAAAGTAAGATGAATATCACGCTATAGAATATTTTAGGAACAAACCTTGAATAATAAACCACTAGTTTCAGCGATAGTTTCAACATATAATTCCGTAAAATTTATCAGCGGTAAAATAGAAGACTTATTAAACCAAACAATTGCGGATAGGCTGGAAATTATTATTGTTAATAGTGGTTCACAGCAAGATGAAGATACTATTATTAAGGAATATTTAGGGAAGCACGCTAATATTAAATATATCAAGACCGAAGAAAGAGAAACCATATATAAAGCATGGAATCGAGGAATTAAAATTGCAACCGGTAAATATATCACAAATGCAAATACGGATGATAGGTTGAGGTGTGATGCTCTCGCAATTTTAGCATACGAGTTGGAATCCGATTGTGGTGTTGCTCTTGTTTATGCTGATCAATACATAACAACCATTCAAAACGAGAAATATTTGTTATCTAAAAAATCAAAAATTGTAAGAATGCCAGAATTTGATTATTTAGTCCAATTAGAAAGGTGTATCGTTTTTTCCCAACCCATGTGGAGATCTTCTCTTCATCATCAAGATAATTTTTGGTTTGATGAGGAATTGGAGGTCTGTGGCGATCATGAGTTTGAACTGAAAATCTCAGCAAAATATAAGATGAAACACATTTCACAAGTTTTAGGGAATTTTTATAAGTCGCCAGAGAATGACAACAAATCATTTCAAAACATCCAGAGGATTGATTTAGAGCGGAAACAAATTACTTTCAAATACATGCAAAAGTATGTGGATCGAATGAAGGATGAGGAATTAATTGAACTCATAAGAATGTTCAGAACTATTATTTTTATGCCAATGTGGCTCAGTAGAATATTTATTAGAATAAAAAGTTCAACGATAAAAAGAAAACATGTATTCTCCCAAGAATTTATTTATTTGATATCAATTATTATTTATGAGAAAAAACAAAAGATTGATTTAGCAATTCGGTACTGTAAAAAATACTTAGATCATAGGCATTCATGGAGAATAGAAAATAAGTACCAACAATTAAAAAATTGGAATGAAAATGAAGGATAAATTGATAGATGAAACCGACGATTTTATTTGTTGACAATGATCCAGGTTATTCTGGCCCGACTGTCTCTATGAATTATTTAATCGATTCTTTCATAGAGAATAATTATAAGATAGGATTAGTAACTAACAAAAGCAAGAGTCTCATATTAGAATATGAAAAGAAAAACGTAAAACTTTATTCTTTTTCAACAAATCTTTACTTAAATCTTCATTTTACAAATCAATATTCTTTTATTACTGTTAAAGGATGTTACTTCTTCCTACAAATGCTTTTTAGGTTAATAAAGGGAACATTAATAGCTTACTCAGTAATAAGAAAAGCTAAACCAGATTTAGTTTACATTAATGAATATGTTTTATTACAATTTGCCATTGCAGCAAAACTTCAGAAAATACCATCTTTCACTCATATAAGGAGCCAATTTCTTAAAGGCACATTTGGATTAAGAAAGAAATGGCTTTCGTCAGTATTACTAAAGTGTAATGAAAAAATATTTGCAATAACACCACAAGAAGCAAATCAGATTGTTGTTAAATCAATGAATAAGAGAAATAAAATAATTATCGTCCCAGAATTTTTGAATGATGAAAATTTCAAAATAGATTATCCTGTGAGCGAAATAAAAAAAAACATTGGTATTCCGGAGTCAAAAAAAATAATCTTAATGTTAGGAGGAATTGAAAAGGTAAAGGGGACTTATGAGTTGATCGAAGCAATAAGTTTATTAAAAAATGAATTACCATTAATATTCTTAGTTATAGCTGGTAATTTTCATAAGTATCCTTCAAATCTTAAATACTGGAAAAGATGTCAAAAGTTTATTGAATTAAATAATCTTAAGGACCATATTATAATATTACCTCCAGTAAAAAATGCGAATCATCTGATTGCGATTGCAGATATCGTAGTATCAAGTTCTATTCTATCTCACTTTTCCAGACCAGTTATTGAGGCTTGGGCAAAAATGAAACCTGTTATCGCCGCTAAAAGTATTCATTCAATCGAATATATTGAAGATGGTACCAATGGGTTACTTTATGATCCAGCATCGTCTAAAGAATTGAAAGAGAAAATAAAAATGATTCTAGAAAACTCTGCTTTACGTTTACGTATTAGTGAGAACGGTTATAAAAAGGCACAGACAATCTATAATGGTAGAATTAATACAAAGATTATCATCGATGAGTCTAATCGAATTATTAATAGATAAGCTGCAGAAAATATGAGTATTTCTTATATCTACATCTGTAAATACTGTAATAGCGAAACTGTTATGAATTATTTTAAATTGCGTGAAATGATGTTTGGGTTAAAAGATGAATTTGAGTATGTAGAATGCGCAAATTGTAGTAGTATACAAATCGTAGAAATTCCTTCTAACTTGGCAAAGTATTATCCCGCTAACTATTTATCTTTTGAATTAAAGCATGAAAACGGATTGAAGCGTTGGCTTAAACTGAAGAGATTTGAAAATTCTTACAGTAGTAAAGGTTTATTAGGAAAAATTATTAATAAATTATGGTGGGCCCCACAGATTGGAAAATTTTTAAAAGTTACTGGTGTTAAACTTACTGATGCAATTCTTGATGTTGGCAGTGGTGAAGGTGAGTTATTATTTCTGATGCACCAATATGGATTTTCTAATTTATCCGGAATTGATCCATTTATTTCCAGCGGTAAAAGTCTATTTAAAGGATTAAATCTTATTAAGGGAAGTATACAAGATGTTAACGAGAAATATGATCTTATCATGTTTAATCACTCTTTAGAACATGTTGCTGATCCCATAAAAGATTTATTAAAAGCCGCTACATTATTAAACCCCAATAAGTATGTATTAATTCGCATTCCGGTTGTTGGTGGCTATGCCTGGAGAACATATGGTGTTAATTGGGTTCAGTTAGATGCACCCCGTCACTTGTCAATTCCAACAGTAACCGGAATTAGAGAATTAGCTGCTCTAACCGGGTTCTCTTTGGATAATGTAATTTATGAATCTTGGGATTTTCAGTTCTGGGGAAGCGAACAATTTCAAAATGATATTTCTCTTCATGACAATAGATCTTTATGGCTTAAGTCAAAGGAATCAATTTTTTCAAAAAAACAGATTAAAGACTATAGAAAGAAAGCTGAACAACTTAATCAGAATAATGATGGTGATATGGCTTGTTTCTTCCTTCGCAAATTATAATTATTTTTTTGGAGCAGAGTGTTACCCTCGGTAGATATATTAATAGTAAATTGGAATTCCGGGACATTATTATCAGAGTGTATTCGTTCAATTAACAATGCAGTTCAAAGTAGTTTTAATCTGAACAGAGTTGTTGTTATAGATAATGCATCGAACGATGGGTCGCTTGATAATCTTGAAAATATAAATCTACCTTTGACAATAATTAGAAATGCGCGAAATCTTGGTTTTGCAAAAGCATGCAATCAAAGTGCCCAGGCTAGCGAAGCAGATTATCTATTATTCCTAAATCCTGATACTCTTCTTTTTAAAAATTCATTGAGTGCACCAATCGCATTTATGCAGGGAATAGGGAATGAGGTTGTTGGAATTATTGGAGTCCAATTAATTGATGAAAAAAATAATGTAAGTAGAACATGTTCAAGATTTCCAAATACATTTAGTTTGATATATATGTCTTTAGGTTTAGACCGGTTATTTCCAAAAATTTTCCCCGGTCATTTTATGACCGAATGGAATCATCAGGAGAGCAAAGTTGTTGATCAAGTAATGGGTGCATATTTTTTCGTTCGAAGAAATCTCTTTGAAAGATTAAACGGATTTGACGAAAGATTTTTTGTGTATTTCGAAGATCTTGATTTTTCATTGAGAGCTAAAAAAATAGGTTATAAGATTTATTATTTATCAATGGCCCAAGTATTTCATAAAGGTGGCGGGACTTCCGAAAAAATAAAAGCAGATAGACTTTTCTACATTTTGCGGAGTAAACTTCTTTTTAGCAAAAAACATTTTCACAAATTTTCTTTTTTAATAATAGCTGCCACAACTTTTTTTGTTGAACCATTTGTAAGAATTATCGGTTCTATGCTCAAAAATTCTTTTAATGATACTGCTGAAATTGTGAAAGCTTACAAAAAACTGATTACAAATTTTAATGACTAATCGGAAAAAAATATCAATAAAGATACTTGCATTAACACGGTATAGTACTCTCGGGGCAAGCAGCAGGTTTCGTATTTACCAATACCTCCCTTATTTACGAGAACATGGCTGTGAATTTACCATACAACCGCTGCTTAGTGATAAGTATATAAGTCATCTTTACAATAAGACACCTCTTCCATTGTTGGAGATTATAAAAAAATATTTCGAAAGAATTTTATTGCTGCTCAGAAAAAATCAGTTTGATATTATTTGGCTGCAGCAGGAAGCATTTCCATGGATACCTGCATGGTTCGAAACAGCTTTGATCAAATCAAATGTTCCAGTTATTGTTGATTATGACGACGCTTTTTTTCACCGCTACGATATGAACAAATATTCTCTTATTAAAAAGTTACTTGGAAAGAAGATTGATAAAATTATGAGTATTGCAGAGGTAGTAGTCGTTGGGAATCAATATCTGGCCGAAAGAGCAATTCAAAACAAGGCCAAGAATGTAAAAATTCTTCCAACTGTTATTGATTTTGATAAATACGCGGTGAAGACTAAATCCGAAATTCAAGAGCTTTTTACAATTGGCTGGGTTGGTTCTCCACTTAACTCAAAATATGTTAAATATATTGAAAGTGAGTTGAGGGATTTCTGTTATAAATCAAATTCAATAGTGCATCTCATTGGCACTGGAATTATCGAATTAAAGGATATACCTCATAAAATAATTAGTTGGAATGAGTCGACGGAATTGATTGAAATAAGAAAATTTGATGTTGGTATTATGCCGCTGATGGATAACCCTTGGGAAAGGGGCAAGTGTGGATTCAAGCTTATTCAATATATGGCATGCGGCATTCCTGTCATTGCCTCACCGGTTGGCATAAATCAAGAATTGGTAACAGATGGTGTTAATGGATTTTTAGCCAAGACTGAAGATGACTGGTTAAAATATTTGAAAATATTAAAGAATAATCCTGATTTAAGAAAACAAATGGGGCTGAATGGACGTAAATTAGTAGAAGATAAATTTACTTTACAAATTAATGCACCCATTCTGACACAAATTTTGAGGAAAGCAGCATTTCCTTCTTAATTGTTCTGTAAAAATTATATTATTATGAAAATATTGTTAGTCATAACTAAATCTGAAATAGGCGGAGCCCAAGTATTTCTTTTAAATCTGGCACGTTCACTCAAAAAAATGGGTTGCGATGTTGAAGTGGCTGCCGGAGACGGTAATTATCTTCCCAGCGAACTTGAAAAAAATAATATAACATTTCATTACTTAAACTCGTTGAAAAGAAATTTCAGCGTTCTGAATTCGTTTTATTTTATTTATGATCTTTATCGCTTGTTACAAGTAAATAGTTATGACATAATCCATCTTAATAGTTCTAATACTCTGATAGGTGCAATCTCTTCTTTCTTCCTTAAAAAAAGACCCAAGGCAATTTTTACTTTTCATGGGCTATCATTCATTGATAAAAATTTTAAAACCAATAGCTTTATTAAAGTCTTAGCGAAAGTATATTTTAAAATCCTATTAAAAGCAGTTAATAAAACTGTCTTTGTGAGCAATATAAATTACATAGAATCGAAAGAAGCTAGAATTGTGAAATCCGCTGAAGTGATATATAATGGATTGGATGAAATTCAAATGCATTATCTAACTGAGAAAGACGCACGCAGCTATTTCTCAAATAAGTGTAACCTTGATTTGTCTAACGAGTTCTTAATTGGATCAACAGGCAGATTAGCCTATCAGAAGAATTATGAGTTCCTTATAGAAAATTATTCTTCAATAAAGAAAAAGATACCGAACGCAAAGGTGATTATTATTGGAGACGGTCCCGATTATGAAAAATATAAAGCACAAATTCTTAAACTTGAAATTCAAAATGAGTTTTTCATGATTGGAGCTATAAAAGACTCTTATCAATATATAAAAGCATTCGACGTATTTACCCTTCCTTCCCGTTATGAAGGTTTATCCATTAGTCTTATCGAAGCAATATTTGCAGAGATACCTATACTTGCTTCAAATGTCGGTGGCAATCCGGAAAATGTAGATCATTGTGAAGAACAGTTATTTGATCTCTATGATATAAATGATTATATAAATAAACTCGAAAATATTAGAAGGAAGAAAGAATTTTTTAAAAATTACAATATTGCTCTTAAATCTAAATTTTCCCTCAATAAAATGGTGCAGAGTTATTTAAATTTATATCAGTCCCTGATTAAATAATTGTTCTTATTGACATGTTTTAATTCATTTATTAAAATTTCTACTTTGTATCACAAATACTTTTTTTAATCCCTAAGGTGTGCCATCGATAAAGTAACAAAAAATGTTTTTTCGCTTTCGTTTGGACAAGCTATGGCGTTTGTTCTAAATGTTATTGCAATTGTTCTATCCGCCCGGTTTTTTAGGTGTAGAAAATTTCGGAATGTTCAGCAGTCTTCTATCCATCATTGGCATTCTTTACTACTACATGATTAGATTGAAAACATGAAAAATCTTAAGATTGCTATTGTTCATGATTGGCTGACCGGTATGCGTGGCGGGGAGAAGGTATTAGAAGTACTTTGTGAACTGTATCCCGGTGCTACACTTGTTACTCTTCTTCATAATAAAGGTATGTTATCTACTGCCATCGAGAAGATGAATATCAAAACCTCTTTCATTGATAAACTTCCCTTGAAAGAAAAAAAATATAGAAATTATCTACCTCTATTTCCCCTGGCAATCGAGTTGATTGATTTCTTAGAATATGATCTCATAATTTCTACAAGCCATTGCGTTGCAAAAGGTGCAAAACCTGGAAAGAATGGATTGCATATTTGTTACTGCCATACGCCAATGCGCTACATCTGGGAAATGTATGATGAATACTTCGGGAAAGATAAAGCGGGATTATTGACCAGAACCGCGATGAGTATCTTTGCACCACAATTACGTAAATGGGATGTACGAACAAGCGGTCGTGTGCATTATTACATTGCAAACTCTTATAACGTTGCCAAACGGATAAAACAATATTATAACCGCCGAGCCGATGTTATTCATCCGCCGGTTGATACATCTCTTTTTCAACTTTCCGAGAAAGATGAAGGATATTTTTTGATTGTAAGCGCACTAGTACCGTATAAAAAAGTTGATATTGCAATTGAAGCATTTAACAAAATAAGAAGAAGATTAGTTATAGTCGGCGCAGGACCGGAAAGTGAAAAACTAAAATCAATTGCTGAAAACAATATTGAATTTCTTGGGTGGCGCAACGATAGTGAACTTGCAAAAATTTACGCCGGCTGCCGTGCTTTAATTTTTCCCGGCATAGAAGATTTTGGAATTGTTCCTCTCGAAGCTATGGCAAGTGGAAAGCCGGTTATTGCTTTTGGAAAAGGGGGAGCGCTTGAAACTGTAATAGGCAAAGGAGATAATGCAACGGGAATATTTTTCTATGAACAAACAGCAGAATCGTTAATTAAAGCAATTGCTGATTTTGAAAAGGTGAATTTCAATCCTCTATCAATACGTACTCACGCGCTAAAATTTGATCGCGTTCTGTTTAAGGAGAAGATCAAAAAGTATATTGAAGAAAAAACAGCAGTTCATTTCACGAAATGAATTTGTTAAATATGTAACTATTCTCAATGGATTATTTACGCAGCTCTTTCAGATAAGTTCTAATCCCGTTAAGCTTATCCCGAAAAACAAAAATTGTAATAAACGAAAAAGCGAGAAATAGAACTGTCCCGATTACTAATGTTTTTAATAAAATGACCAAACTACTTTCAGAAATACTTAAATCATCAAACCATAAATTCGAAAAGAACCTTCCTATCAAAATCATAACCGCCGTGCTCATTATGATCAGGAATAGCTTAAACATTATATTCTTATCAAACCGAACTCCTTTTACTCGTTTAAGAAAGTAAAGCAGTGCACCATTGTTGATCCATACAAAGATTACCCATGCTATTGTAAGTGTTTCGATGCCGGAAAATGTTTTTGATAGAATAAAAAGAATAATTGCTTGGATCAAAATGAAAATTAGATTTAAGAAAATGATATTCTTGATAGCTCTCAATGAATAAAAAATGTTAGCTATAACGGAATTTAGAAGAAATGGAATTAACCCGAGCGACATTATCTTCAAAGCAAAAGATGTTTCCATGCTATCGTGCAATGTAAAATGTCCTCGTTGGTAAATTAGCTGAATTATTGGTCCAGATAAAACTGAAAAGAGAAGTACAAAAAAGGAAGAGGTTACAACTGAAAAAAGAATACCATTATTTGTTGCATTCAAAAATTCTTTTTCATTTCCTTCTGTAATTGATTTTGTCTGAATCGGAAGAAGAGATGTACTGATGGCAAAACTAAAAATTGTTAATGGCAGCAACATTATTTTTGCCGCATACTGGTAATGAGAAAATGTTCCTACTACAAAAGAGTATGCAAAATATCTTTCGATTAAACCGGAAACGCTTGGCAGTAGAGAATTACCAAACACCATCAATACAATGGCGCCCCAACCCAGCATATTGAATTTATTTGTATCCGAATTATCTGATTCAACTGGTTGAATTTTTTGAATCAAATAAAGTTGATAAACAAAAAAGAGAATCCCACCGAAAAGAAATCCAAGCGGAAGAGAAACAATCCCAAAGTATTTTGTGAACAGAATTAGAAATACGATTGATGAAACATTCAGAAAGACGATCAATCTTCCCGGATTTGTAATATTCCCTTTCATTTGGAGAAGTGCAGAGAAAACTCCGTTTGCTACTAGAAAAGAAGCGAGAATTAAAAATAACTGGGATGTTTCGATTATAATTTGCACCATTGCTTGTGAACGTGTAAATATCAACGGAATGAGTTTTTCTGCTAGAGGATAAAGTAAAAGCGAGCACACGAACAGAACTGCAAAAGATTTCAGCCCAACTTTAGAAAGCGAGCTGGAAATATTTTTTAGCTTTTTGATCTCCGTTGAGTAGGATAATGTGCCGGAAAGAATAGATGAGTTAGCAGCTATTGCAATATCAAACAATAAGAGTGTTGTAAGATATGCGTCGGTAATTTCGTTTGCACCAAACTTGGAAGCCATTAAAGCTTCCCGAACAAAACCGAGCAAACGACCTAATAAAGCAAAAGCGCTCAAACCGATTAAACTAGGCAACCATTTTTTAAGCATTTTCTTTTTTCATTAAGAGTTTGAGGTAAAGATTTTCTGTTTCATTTATCATTTTAGAAATATTAAAGTCGCGCGCAACTTTTTCATAAGCATTTGACGCCAATACTTTGCAGAGTTCATTATCCTCTAAGAGGCGAATTAATGCTAAAGAAATAGCAGTTGAATTCTTTGGAGGAACTAGAAGTCCTTCTTTACCAGATTCAATAATTTCAACAATCCCGTTAACTTCTGTTGCTACAATCGGTTTCTTGGCCGCCATCGCTTCTAAAAGAACAAGAGGTAATCCTTCCCACAAAGAAGGCAAAACAAAAATATCTATTTGTGCCAACAACTCCGGAATATTTGTTTGATTTCCCCAAAAAGTAAAATAATTATAAACACCATTTTTCTTTGCTAAAGATTCTAAACTATTGCGAAGTTCTCCATCACCTATTAATACAAACTTTACGTATGGATAACTTTTCAATACATTTTTAGAAGCTTCTATTAGATATTCATAACCTTTCTGGTAGTGAAGTCTCCCAACAGAACCGATAATTACTGTATCCTTTTCCGTTTTAAGTTTAATCTTATTATTAATATTTCCATTGTAATGAGAAAATTTATCGACTTCAATTCCATTGTGAATTACAACTGCTTTTTCCTTTTTTACTATTCCAACTTTTAATCCAATATCGAAATCATTTTGAGCAACACATATTGTACAATCAGTAAACCTGAGTAGAAATTTATCAATTGACTTGTAAATTTTTTTCAATAAAGATTGACCAAAATTTAGGTAATGTATACCATGATATGTGTGGATTACCACACATTTAGGGATAAAAACCGTTGCAATTCTTCCATAAAAGCCGGCGGTACCGCCGTGTGTATGTAAAATAGTTGGGGAATTTTTTTTAAGAATTCTATAAGTTTTTATTAATAATGGAATACTTGGGCGGTTCGAAATCTTAATCGGATGAACTTTAATATTAATCTTTCTTAATTCGTCAACAAGATATCCCTCATGTTCGCATACAACTTCAACTTCAAATTTAGATTTATCCAGTTTCTGTACAAGCCAAAGTAAATGTTGTTGTCCACCACCCATTTTTGCTTCATCAATAAACATCAATATTTTAATTTTGGATGGAATCAATTTAGTTTTCCAAATAATTTCAAATATTTCATTAATATTATTTGTTCTAACTTGGATTTATGTTTTTGGTAATAGTAAAGTTGACTTTCGCGGTATTTTTGAACAAGAAATTTTTGGTTTGATCCGTTAAAACTTCCGCCGCGCAAATGGATTAAAGATGATTCAGGAAAGTAGAGAACCTTCATCCCTTTAGCAACAGCTCTTGCGCATAGATCTTTATCTTCAAAATACATAAAGAATGATTCATCAAAACCACTCAGTTCGAGAAATAATTTTTTCCGTATAAATAATGCGGCACCGGTTACCCAACCTTTTTGTCCCTTCCTTAAATATTTTCGATTGATAAAATTGAGAGCTAACCTATTCTTTTCATCAACGGCTGAATAAAGAATTTTGTCTAAGAACTCCATTGATATTGAAGGAAGTTTGCCGCAAGATAACTGTAAAGATTTATCTTTATTTAGAAGTTTTGGTCCAATAATTCCGATTGTGGAATCCTTGTAGAATTCTTCTTCAATCTTTTTTAGAAATTCGGTTGTTATTATTACATCGTTATTTATGAAAAGTAATATATCACCTAAGGATTTTTGTGCAGCTAAATTATTTGCAGCTCCAAATCCTAAATTTTTTTCACTACGTATTACCGCTAAATCCGGAAATTCTTTAGTGAATTTTATGGCTTCAGGTTCAGTTGAATTGTTATCAACCAGAATTATTTCAAAATTATTTTTCTGATGTTTTAAAAATGACTCGATCGCATCTCTGGTTAGACTGCTATTGTTATGTTGAATCATAATTACGGAAATCATAATATCCTGTTTGTGTCTCTGAATTATATTAATTTAATAAAAAGAGTTCGTATTCTTCTGATAATTCACTTATATCTATTATAATTAGAGTCAATTTTATAAATTCGATTTCACTATAATAAATAAAAAATGTAATTAAATTACATTCAATAATTTTTTATAATCATGTTAATAATCAAAACAAATCAATGATAGCAAATCAGAAATCACTTTATTCAGTTAAACTTTGGTTGGATTTACTTCTGCTGAATTTGTCTTTTCTCTTTTCAGCATGGATTGCGCAGCCATCGCACATTCTTTATGAAAGACCGTACATGTTTTTTTTACTGTTTACGCTTAACATCGTGTGGTATTTCACAACTAATGTGACTGATTTCTATGACAATTTTAGCCCGCATGAATTTTTCTTTCAAGCAACTATTATTTTTAAAAATGTTTTAGTTCAGATTGTTGCCGCTATTATTTTCATCTTTATAAAAAAGGAAGATTTATTCACACGTAATTTCATCATCTTTTATTTTGTGTTTCTTGTACTTCTTGTTGGTTTCAGAACAATCTCTTTCAGATTGATTCAAAGTGTACTGCGCAAAAAAGGTAAATATGTTAGAAATTTAGCAGTCATTGGGGCTAATAGTATTGGTATCGAGTTTATTAAGCTAGTTGAGTCGAATCCGAATTTTGGCTTTCAGATCGTTGGATTTATTGATGAAAAACCTAATACGAATGAAAAATATTTAGGCGGATTAGAAAGACTTAGCGAAATTTTAACTGAACAAAAAATTGACGAAGTGGTAATTGCAATTCCAAATTGCGATTCTCACAAACTTAGTCGTATCATAAATATCTGCAACAAAAATGCAGTAAGAATACATATCATTCCCGACTATTTTCAGTTTCTATCGAAAAAATTTTTATTAAGTACTATAGGAAACTTTCCGATTATAACTGTTCGCGATGAGCCGCTAGCTGAAATACAATGGCGATTTGTTAAGCGAACATTTGATATCTTCTTCTCGCTTGCAGTATTGATTTTTGTCCTAAGCTGGTTGATTCCGGTAATTTCAATAATAGTTAAATTATCATCACGCGGATCAATCTTTTTTATTCAAGACCGTATTGGCTTAAAGAATGAAAAATTCCGGTGTTTCAAATTCCGTTCGATGTATAGTGAACAAAAGCTTCGAGAAAATGATTTTAATCCTACGATGGAAAACGATCCGCGGGTAACAAAAATTGGAAGGTTTCTACGACGAACAAATCTTGATGAGCTTCCACAGTTGTGGAATATTCTTAAAGGAGAAATGTCAATTGTAGGTCCACGTCCTCACGCCGTCGCTTTCAATCAAGAATACATCCACTACTTCGATGCGATTAAATTACGTCATCTGGTTAAACCCGGTCTAACCGGATGGGCTCAAGTTCACGGATTAAGAGGAGATATTACAGATCCGGTAGAGAATAGAAAAAGAACCATCGAAAGAATTGAGTATGATATCTGGTATATCGAAAATTGGAATTTCTGGTTAGATATTCAGATCATACTTCTAACAATTTGGCAAATGTTAACTCGTAGTACCAAAGGTTACTAGGATTTTTATTCTCAATTTGAAACTACTATTACTCATTTAGTCTTATCGAACGTTCTATTGAAGAAAGTAATGCAACAAAAAATGCAAATTGAACAGATATTGTTATTGAAGTAATGAATCCCGATGTCAGAGACGCCAAGCAAAAACCTATTAGCACTATCAAAATTCCATGAACTGTGCTTCTTGCTAAATCATTTTTGGAATTCTTTTTCAAATATCTGATACATCCGCGAAAAATGTAAAAGATTAAGAATAAGTAAGAGATAATTCCGATGATACCAGATTCAAAATAAATTTCTATATATTCATTGTGCCAACTACCAATTCCTTTATCTACAAGTTTATTTGAAAGTGGGAATATATCTTTGAATGTTCTTGGACCAAAACCAAGCAGTGGATGATCAAATGCTAATAGCGACGCCCCTTCCCAGAGTATATCTCTATCAGATAGAGTAGTAGGACTCTCAATACGATGTTTTATTTCTTCATCATTAAGTTGAAATGAAATAAATGATAAAGCCCCCGCAAGCACTAAAACAATCAACGCGAGTTTAAGATCAATTTTTTTTATGATTAATGCAAATATCAAAACAATGAATGCGATGGCAATATTAGTTCTTCCTAATGAAGTGATAAGAGCTGTAAAAATAAAAACCAATGTGATCGCCCAAATCCAGTTAGAATATTTAAACTTCAACTCTCGGTAAGTGAATAAAGTTATTGTAAATGATTGCATGAGGAATAGAGAAAAAACAGAGTACCCTGATGAAAAAGATTGAGAACGGTTCACAAATCTCAAATCGAACTTAACAATACCAACTAATGCAACAAAGACAGATGAAACTAGAAATACAACAAGAATAATATTCATTTTCTTGTAAAATACTTTGACATAAAAACTGAAGACTAATATTCCAATGTAAAGTAATGCTTCCTTATACAATGCTGGAATACTTGTTGCCGGATAATTTGAAAAAATTATTGATAATATTCTAATAATGCCAAATAAAAAAATTACAAGGATATAACCGTCTACAGCGTTTTTTTTATATTCAAATCTTTCAAACAAATATAGAACAAATAACAGTATGAGAAATAATTGCAAAAGAAAAATGGAAATCATTATGCTGGATATTGTTGTGCAAAAAAGTATAAAAACGTATTGTTGAGGGAATCTACTTTTTACAGGTTTGTTGTTACTGGTAAGATCAGCAAAATATTTTTTCAACATAAATAATTTCCTTATTGTTCAGTAAAATATAGCTTAAAAATTTCTTGTTTTCACGAATGAACCTATTATTCGTATATTGAATTATCGGAAACCCTGAAGAATTTAATACAAGTTAGTAACTGAAGTAAGTCGAACGCTGATTGAAACAGCATCGAATAATTATTTTAAATTACTATAAAATAGTTGGAGTTCATTTCATTTTTTAATTTTCATTACCTTATCAAAGTAGAAACCATGCAATGTAGAATTTGCGGTAATCAAAAAAATAATCAAGAATATGAAGCTAAAGAAATGATGTTTGGATATAGGGATGTCTTCCTTTATTTCCAGTGCTCAATGTGCGATTGTCTGCAGATTGAAAAATTTCCTTCCGATATTTCAAAGTATTACTCAGATGGCTACTATTCGTATAAACTAAACTCGAAGTTGAATTTTATTGAGAGGTTAGTAAAAAATTTGAGAAATGAATATGCTGTCTTCAATAAAGGAATTATTGGAAAACTATTATATGCCAAATATCCGGCAATAGAATATAGAGCTCTTGCTTACCTTCCGATAAAAAAAGACTATAATATTCTTGATGTTGGATGTGGAGCAGGCATATTTCTACACTCACTTCGTGAAATTGGATTTAAAAACCTTCTTGGGATTGATCCTTTTAATGAGAAAGATATTGAATATGGAAATGGTTTAAGAATTCAAAAAAAAATATACATGAGGTTCAGGGCAAATGGGATGTGATAATGTTTCATCATTCTCTTGAACATATTTATGAACAAGAAAAAATATTAAAAATTGTATTTGATTTATTAAAACCCGGTGGCTATTGTATAATTAGAGTTCCGACTGTTTCTTCTTATGCATGGAAGAACTATGGAATGAAATGGGTACAGATAGATGCGCCTAGACATTATTATCTTCATTCTATCAAGAGTATTGAAATTCTTTCCGGAAAAACAAACTTTGAGCTTAACAACGTTATTTATGACTCGACAGCTTTTCAATTCTGGGGAAGTGATCAGTATTTAAAGAACATACCGCTGAATGACCCACATTCATATTTAAGGAATCCTAAGAATTCCCTTTTTTCGAAAAAAGATATTTCGGGGTTTTCCAAACGTGCTAAGGAACTTAATGCTGCCAAACAGGGAGACCAAGCGGTTTTTTACTTAAAAAAAATAGTCAAATAATTCCGGATAGTTGTAATGATTTCAGAAGAATCTATTTCAATTACTCTGATTTGTATTTCGATTGTTGATTAAATAAAAAATTTTGTGTTTTCAAAACTTCATTGATTTTTTTTCTCAATTCAATAAACTGGCCCAAAATGTCATATCACAATCAATGGAACAAGCGACAACGATTGTCCTTCACCAAATCTCAATACTTTTTGCTGCTCGCTTTCTTGGCGTCAACAAGGTTGGATTTTTTAGCGATCTCCTCGCAATAATTGGAATACTCTCAAAATTTGTGGATTTTTGTGTCGAGCTTATTACCTTAAGATAATTTTAATCTTAGGATGGGAAAAAAGTACTGAAATTTTAATATTTTCTCTCACGAATTTGTTGTGATATGAATTTCCATTGAACATTTAATTTTGGATTAGTTTTAAATGAAATATAACGTAATTGTTATTGGCGCAGGTATTGTCGGATTAGCTTCTGCGTTGAAGATTCTAGAGAAGAATCGTTCACTAAAATTACTTATACTGGAAAAAGAAAATAGTGTAGCAAAACATCAAACAGGAAATAACAGCGGGGTTATTCATTCCGGCATTTATTATAAACCCGGAAGTTTGAAAGCACAGAATTGCGTCAGCGGATATAAAATGCTGATTAATTTTTGCAATGAGAATCAAGTCCGTTACAATATTTGCGGAAAAGTGATTGTTGCAGTTACTGAAAAAGAAATTCCCGTAATGGAAAATATTCTTGATCGTGGAAACAAAAATGGCCTTAAGGGATTAAAAAGATTAACACGTACAGAAGTGAGAGAAATTGAACCGCACGTTGATTGTGTTGCGGGAATTTTTGTTCCTCAAACTGGAATAATTGATTACAGCGAAGTGTCGGAAAAATATCTCGAACTAATTAAACGCGCTGAAGGAAAAATAGAATTCAATACTGATGTAAAAAATTTATTAATTAAGAATGATGAATGTGAAGTAATTACCTCAAAAGGTGTTTTCAAATCCAATGTTGTAGTTACATGTGCAGGATTATTTGCAGATAGAATCACAAAAATGACTCATCCGGATTTGCAATTGCGTCTTATTCCTTTTCGCGGTGAATATTATAAATTGAAGGTAGAAAAAAATAATTTGGTGAATGCTCTTATTTATCCCGTACCCGATCCGGCTTTTCCATTCTTAGGTGTTCATTTTACTAAAATGATTAATGGAGAAAGAGAATGTGGTCCGAATGCAGTTCTTTCCTTTAAGCGGGAAGGATATACGAAAACAAGTTTTAATTTACTCGATACATTTGAAACCTTTACTTGGAACGGCTTTCATAAATTGATTAAAAAACATTGGAGAATGGGATTAAGCGAGTTTTACAGATCGTATAACAAAAAAGCATTTGTTAGAGCGTTAAATAAATTGATTCCCGAAGTAACTGCAAAGGATCTTGCACCCGGTGGTGCCGGTGTGCGGGCTCAAGCATGCTTAAAAGATGGAAGTTTACTTGATGATTTTTATATTGTCGAAGATAAAAAAGTTGTTCACGTTTGCAATGCACCTTCTCCTGCTGCTACCGCTTCGTTATCAATAGGAAATTTTATTTCTGATAAAGTTTTAACAAAAATTTAATATGAACAAACGAACCGAAAAATTTTTAATACTGACTACGGATTTTATAGCAGTTAATCTTGCGTGGATTTTATTTTTCTACGTTCGGGTCCAAACCGGCTGGTTCGAGTTAATCGCTCAGCCCGATATCCTTCTTTCAATGATCGCTGTTTATTTTTATTGGCTCATCTTTTTTACTTTTGTAGGAATGTACCGTACATGGTTTGCTCTCTCAAGATTTGATGAATTATCTACGTTGTTCAAAGCATCGTTTGTAGGCGTCTTCATTTTATTCTTTTTAGTATTGTATGATGATTACGCAAACGGCGTTACCACCTCAGTTCGATTTTATATTTTCCTTTACTGGGGAATTTTTCTTTTTGTTGTTAGTGCGGGAAGATTATTCATTAGAAGTCTTCAACGAAGACTTCTTATTAAAGGAATCGGAAGACGGAATGCTCTTATCGTAGGGTTCAATTCTAAAGCAAACGAAATTCATAATTCGATTCTCAAATTCCGTGAACTTGGTGTTGATGTCGTAGCTTATGTTGATGTTGACGGTTCTCAACTTAACAATTCATTTAAAAATATTTCTGTTGTAGATACAATTCACAATCTGGAATCTGTTCTGGAAAATTATCAGATCAAAAATGTTATAATTTCTCTGGGACGGCATGAAGAAGAAACTATTCTTGAAGTGATTTCACGTTGTGAAGGAAAGAACGTTGAGATAAAAATCGTTCCCGATCTTTATGATATAATAAGCGGGCAGGCAAAGATCTCTCAACTTTATAGTTTTCCTCTGATTGATGTAATGCCGGAGCTAATGCCCGAGTGGGAAAAGAAAATAAAAAGGTTGATGGATGTTTTCCTGTCCTTTGTTCTTATTGTTTTAACTTCACCAGCAACTTTATTAACAGCACTAATTATAAAATTAGACAGTAAAGGACCTGTATTTTTCAAGCAAGAGCGTGCCGGAATGAACGGAAAAGTTTTTAAGATGGTTAAGTTTAGAACAATGATTGCAGATGCGGAAAAACATACCGGTCCGATTTGGTCGGCAAAAGATGATACCAGAATCACTAAAATTGGTAGATTCGTCCGTAAAGTACACCTTGATGAAATCCCGCAAGTTTTTAATGTACTGAAAGGCGACATGAGTTTTGTCGGACCGCGTCCCGAACGGCCTTTCTTTGTAGAAAAACTTTCTCATGAAATTCCGCTTTACAAAAGAAGATTAAAAGTAAGACCGGGAATTACCGGCTGGGCGCAAGTAAAACATAAATACGATGAGACAATAGAGGATGTAAAAGTTAAACTTCGTTATGATTTATTCTATATTGAAAACATGAGTTTAAGAATGGATTTTAAAATAATTTTCAGAACTGTTTTTGTAGTATTATTCGGTAAAGATCATTACGATTAAAAATTAAATTTAATTATGAAAGCAATTGTAATAATTCCGACATACAACGAGATTCACAATATCAGAAAACTGATTCCCGATCTTCTCGCATCTTATCCTTCACTTGATATTTTAATTGTGGATGATAATTCCCCGGATGGAACAGCAAATGCAGTTGATGAAATGATCAAAAATAATTCTCGCGTAAAGATTATTAAACGAGAAGGAAAAAAGGGACTCGGTACAGCTTACGTTGCCGGATTTAAATACATGCTGGCAAATGGGTATGATTGCGCTGTTCAGATGGATGCTGATTTCTCACACGACCCTAAGGAAATTAAAAGATTTTTAGAAGAAGTAAAAGATCATGATCTGATAATCGGCAGTAGATATATTTACGGAGTTCGTGTTATCAACTGGCCGATCAGAAGATTAGTGTTAAGTTATTCCGCAAATCTTTATTCAAGAATTATTACCGGTATGCCGGTTAAAGACGGAACCGGAGGATTTAAATGCTTCCGCCGCAAAGTATTGGAAGCAATAAATCTTGATGCAATTCACTCTAACGGTTATTCATTTCAGATAGAAATGAATTATAAAGCATGGAAAAAAGGATTTAAGCTTATTGAAATTCCAATAACTTTTGTTGATAGAGTACATGGCACTTCAAAGATGTCTAAGAAAATTGTTCGCGAAGCGGTTATTATGGTATGGAAGTTAAGATTGCAAAGTATTTTCGGCACATTAAATTAAGAGTGCAATGATTGATCTCTCAATAATAATTATCAATTATAACGTAAAAGAATTTTTACTTAATCTTCTGGATTCAATACGTAAAGCGATAAAAAATATTTCTACGGAAATAATTATTGTTGATAATACTTCAGATGACGGCAGCGTTGAAATCCTACGAGAGAAATTTCCCAATATTAAATTAATAGCCAACAAGAAAAATGTGGGATTCGGATCTGCAAACAATCAAGCAATGGAATCTGCAAAAGGGAAATATTTTTTGTTTATCAATCCCGATGCAATTGTTAGAGAAGATACTTTATTAAAAATGTTGGAGTTCTTTGATAAAACTCCACAAGTTGGAATTGCCGGCTGCAAGGTATTAAATCCCGATGGTTCGTTACAGCTTTCATGCAGAAGAAGTTTCCCCAGACCATGGACATCATTTACAAAAGTTATGGGATTGAGTAAACTTTTTCCGAAGAGCCGTTTGTTCGCACGTTATAATTTAACCTACCTTGATGAAAATCAAACTTACGAAGTTGATGCTGTTAGCGGCGCTTTTATGATGATGAGAAAAGAAGTCTATGAGAAGATAGGCGGATTCGATCAGCAATTTTTTATGTACGGCGAAGATCTTGATCTCTGTTACCGGGTGCAAAAATCCGGTTATAAAGTTTTTTATGTACACAACACCGAAATAATTCATTACAAAGGAGAGAGTACAAAGAGAAGCAGTTTAGATGAAACAAAAATCTTTTACGACGCTATGCATCTTTTTGTCCGTAAACATTTTTCTTCCTCATTCATCGTTGAGTCAATTCTTCAGACAGCGATTCTTTTCAGAAAACTAATTGCTTTTGCAAATATTTATAAGCTTGCGTTTCTTTCAATTATTGTTGACTTCTTTACTTTTTCAACATCTATTCTTCTTGCTGCAAATATATATTCTAATGAGCATTGGAGGGGTTTCCCGAATTATGTAAAACCTTGGGCCTATTTTATCCCTGCCTTTATTCAAATTATAATATCGTCTGTAAGCGGCTCGTATAGTAAAAAAACATTTTCAATTTTACGCACAGTTATTTCTCTATTGTTTGGAATGATCTTTTTATCTGCACTAACTTATTTCTTCAAACAAGTAGCATTCAGCCGTGCAGTTGTTTTAATAACGTATGCACTTGCTCTTGTTTTCTTTTTGTTCTGGAGAATCGCTCTTAAAGTAATTTTTAAGATCGGACTCGAGACGGATACAAGGAAATCCCGCACGTTAATTGTAGCAAGTGAATCTAAAGCAGAAGAACTTGCATCAAAATTGAAATCAACATTTACGAAACTTTATCAAATTGTTGGGATTATTGGATTGACCAGAAAAAATATTGGTGGGAAGATCGGCACTTATAAAATACTTGGAACGGTTGATAACATAAAAAAAATAATTACTGATGAAAAAGTTGATAAAGTAATCTTTTCTTCAGATGATCTATCGTTCAATCAAATGTTTTCTGTTGTTGCCGAATGCCAAGGAGAAAATGCCGAGTTTCTTGTTGCAGGTAAGGAATTAGATTATCTAGTCGGCAAATCTTCCATAACAATGCTGGATGATATTCCGTTACTGAAAGTGCAGTATAATATTTCTTCGTATTTTCACCGCGCATCAAAACAAATGCTGGATATAATACTTGCATCCTTAATTTTGTTTTTGGTTTATCCTTTCATATATTTATTTCAGAAGCTGAGATCAAAAAAGAGCAAATTCACTCAATTCATCCTCAAAATCCCGAGTGTTTTCATAGGGAAGAAAAGTTTTGTTGGACCACGTGATAATTCTTATCACGGTGATTTATATGTCGGGAAAACCGGATTAACCGGATTCTGGTTTGTAGAAAATTTTTTAGAGAATGATACAGAAGAAACAAAAAAGCTGGACATCTTTTACGCAAAAAATCAAAACATTTGGTTAGACCTCGAAATACTTGGAAAAACACTTTCAAAAATGTTTTTTAGTGCGGAGTAGAAATGGCAAAAAATATACTGGATTTTGAGAAGCCCATAATTGAACTTGAAAAAAAGATTGATGAAATGCGGAAGTACGAAGGGCAACTTAATATTTCTGATGAGATAAAAACACTCGAAGAAAAAGTTTTTCAACTCAAGAAAAATATTTATAACGATCTTACTCGCTGGCAGCGTGTTCAGCTCGCCCGTCATCCCGAGCGTCCTTATACTCTGGATTATATATACATGATAACGGAAAATTTTATTGAGATGCACGGAGATAGATTGTTCAAGGATGATAAAGCAATTGTTGGTGGATTAGCGATGCTTGACGAACAAAAAGTTATGATCATCGGTCATCAAAAAGGACGGGATACTAAATCTAACGTTTATAGAAATTTTGGAATGTCCAATCCCGAAGGTTACCGCAAAGCATTACGCTTAATGAAACTTGCAGAGAAATTTAAGATTCCCGTTATTACTATGCTTGATACTCCGGGCGCTTATCCCGGAATTGAAGCCGAAGAACGCGGACAGGCAGAAGCAATTGCCAGAAATCTTTTAGAGATGAGCCGTCTTCGCGTACCAATTATTGTTACAATTATCGGTGAAGGTGCTAGCGGAGGCGCATTAGGAATAGGAATTGGTGATAGAGTTTTAATGTTACAAAATACTTGGTATTCGGTAATTAGTCCTGAATCTTGTTCAAGTATTTTATGGAGAAGTTGGGAATATAAAGAGACTGCTGCAGAAGCATTAAAACTAACTGCCGAAGATTTATTAGAACAAGGTATTATTGATCGGATTGTTACCGAACCATTAGGCGGTGCTCATAAAGATCATCTGCAAATTGCAAGCACCTTAAAATCCGTACTGAAAGAAGAACTTTCATTGTTATTGAAAATAAAACCTGAGAAGTTGATACAGAACCGTCTTGAAAAATTTGCTAAGATGGGAATGTATATTGAATAATAAAAACTAAATCCAAAGTACAAAATTCAAAAACATTTTTTTGGATTTTGCGTTTATACTTTTTCTAAACTGAAAAAATTCAAATTACCTTATGCTCACACACGTTACTGAAATTCGGGTTAGATATGCCGATACGGATAAGATGCAGTTTGTTTATAACGGAAAATATTTGGAATATTTTGAAGTTGGAAGAACAGAATTATTACGTGCAACCGGACTCTCTTACAGCGAAGTCGAAAAAAAAGGTTATCAACTTCCGTTGATAGAAGCCGGATTAAAATATTATCTTCCTGCGGTATACGACGACATTCTTGAAATCCATTCGTGTGTTAAAGAATTGTACTCTCCCAAAGTTCACATTGAATATGTTGTGAAAAGAAAAAATACAGATGAATTGATTGCTGAGGGATTTACAACGCATATCTTTATTCGAACAGATACAAAAAAGGCCGTCCGTCCGCCTAAAGATTATGTAGCTGCACTGGAACCGTTTTTCAAAAAATAATTATTAAAGTTTACCGGAGAAAAAATACTTCGGCCGGATTAAGTTTTGAAATGTTAGAAAAGATAAAAGAACTTACCAAAGACACAGCGATTTATGGAATAAGCACAATTGTCGGAAGATTTCTGGGATTTTTTCTAATACCATTTTATACAAATGTAATTAACACACACGATTTTGGAATTTACTCCAATATCTACGCTTACCTTGCCTTTTTAAACATATTTTTTATCTACGGAATGGATGCAGCTTTTATGAAATATGCATCCATAAATCAAAATGTTGAAAAGAGGAAAACTTTTTCAACTGCATATCTATTCGTTACGTTAACTACAATTTTGTTGGCAGTAATATTATATCTTTTAAAAACCCCGTTTTCAAGATTAATGGAAATTCCTAATGAGTATTCAAAACTATATTACTATTTAATAATCATTTTGATTTTTGATACGTTAGCTCTTGTGCCTTTTGCTAACCTAAGGTTAGAAAGAAAAGCGGGAAAATTCACTTCAATAAAACTCTCAAACATAATATTAAATCTTGCTCTTAATTTTATTTTAGTCTTAAAATTCAAACTTGGTATTGAAGCAATATTTTTAGCTAATCTTATTGCATCTGCGTTTTCTTTTTTAGTGCTTACGCCGGAAATATTTAAAATAATCTCCATCAAAATTGATAAAGACCTTTTAAGAAAGCTTTTGAAATTTGGTATTCCGTATTTACCGGCAAGTTTAGCTGCAATGGTTGTTCAGGTAGTAGATCGTCCTGTTGTGCTGGCTATGACAAATGAATCCACGCTTGGTATATACCAGGCGAATTACAAACTCGGAATTTTTATGATGCTCTTTGTTTCAATGTTTCAATTTGCTTGGCAGCCGTTTTTTCTAAATAATGCGAAAGAAAAAAATGCTAAAGATATTTTTGCAAAAGTACTAACACTGTTTTTACTTGTATCAAGTATGATCTGGATTGTTCTTACTTTATTTGTAGAAGATTTTGCCAGGTTTGAATTCATGCCCGGGAAATCAATTATTGGTAAAGAATATTTAAGCGGTATAGCAATTGTCCCGATTATTCTTCTCGGTTATCTTTTCAACGGAATTTATTACAACTTTCAGGCTGGAATTTATATTGAAGAGAAAACAAAATATTTTCCATTTGTAACTGGAGCCGGAGCGCTGGTTAATGTTGTTGTAAATATTTTGTTAATACCAATTCTTGGTTTAATTGGTGCGGCTATAGCAACTTTAGCAAGTTATGTTGTTATGGCAACCGGATTGTATTTCTTCTCTCAAAAGTATTACAAGATAAAATATGAATACGGTAAAGTATTTAAAATCTTAGCTACAATAGTTATTACATGTATAATCTATTATTATTTTTATTATGAAGTAGGATTAACCATGTTGTATAAATTTATTTTACTTTTTTGTTTTATCGGTTCATTATTAGCAATGCGGGTCGTTGAGAAAAATGAAATTATCCGTTTAGTTAAAATGCTTCTTCGTGTCAAGTAGTTTTTTATCTTTTCTAAGTATTTAAAAAACAAGAAGAAATAAAATTTCTTTTATCATAACTTATCATCGCAATTCTAGAAAAACATTATGAAATCAATACAAATAAAAATTCAGCATATCACTAATAAATTTAAAGATATACTAATGCCTGAGTATGCAACTGAAGGCAGTAGCGGTCTTGATCTACGTGCAGCTGTTGAAACCGAAATGAAAATTGAAAAAAGTAAAGTTGGATTAATCCCGACAAATCTAAAAGTTGAAATTCCAGTTGGTTATGAAATACAAATTCGTCCACGTAGTGGACTTGCTGCAAAAAATGGAATTGGAGTTTTAAATTCACCGGGAACAATTGATTCTGATTACCGCGGGGAAATCAAAGTGATCTTATTCAATTTTAGTAATGAAGAGTTTATTATCAAACGCGGTGATAGAATTGCTCAGATGGTTGTTACAAAAGTTTACCGTGCTAATTTAATTTTAACAGATGAGTTGGAAAAGAGTAAACGCGGTGATGGCGGTTTTGGACACACAGGGAAAAAATAATTGAGAATTGCGAATGGAGAATTGATAATTGATTCTCAATTCGCAATTCTAAATTCTCAATTCGGATTTTAGATGTCAGATTTTGTTCACATACATAACCATTCGCATTACAGTCTGCAGGACGGCGCATGCACGGTTGAAGATTTAATTCATGCTGCTAAAAAAAATAATATGCATGCAGTTGCGTTGACAGATCATGGAGTAATGTTTGGTTCTGCGGAGTTCTATAAGAAAGCAAAGCAGGAAGGGGTCAAACCGCTTGTTGGAATGGAAGCCTACATTGTAATTGATGGAACACGTTTCGATAGGAAAGGAGACGATCCGAATAATCTGAAAAAAAAATCAAAACCTTATAATCATCTTTTATTGCTAGCTAAGAATGAGACCGGTTATAAAAATTTGATGAAGCTTACAACTATCGGTTACATTGAAGGATTTTATTATAGACCAAGAATTGATCTTGAAATACTTGCCAAATATAGTGAAGGATTAATTTGTACTTCAGCTTGTCCTGCCGGACCAATCTCAACACCAATAATTAATGATGATTATACTAAAGCCCGTTCAACTGCCATAAAATTAAAAGAAATTTTTGGAGATGATTTTTATCTCGAAATTCAAGATCACGGAATGGATATAGAAAAACCGATTCTTGATACAATGCCTAAGCTTGCCGCAGATCTTGGTATTAAATTAGTTGCTACAAATGATATTCATTATATCGAAAAAGATCATTCGATCGCACATAATATTTTAATTCAACTTGGCGATAAAACCGGAACAGTTGATTATAAAGATTTGCGGTACGGAACCGATCAGATATATTTTAAATCCGCAGATGAAATGAAAAAGCTTTTCAAAAATTATAAAGGTGCAATTGAAAACACCATAGAGATCGAAGAAAAAATAAATTTACAATTAGATTTTCGCGGGCACCAATTTCCGCAATTTCCAATTCCACAAAATTCCAAAGCAAAAAATTTAGAAGAATATCTCGAACAACTTGCAGAAGATAGATTAGAGAGTACTTATAAAAAAGTAACTCCGGAAATAGAAGAGCGTTTCAAATTTGAGATAGATGTTATTAAACAAATGGGTTATGCCGGTTATTTTTTAGTCGTGCAGGATTTTATTAATGCAGCAAAACAAAGAGGAATTCCCGTTGGTCCAGGCAGAGGAAGTGCTGCCGGAAGTTTGGTAGCTTATGTTTTAGGAATAACAAATGTCGATCCGTTGAAATATAATTTGTTATTCGAACGGTTTCTAAATCCCGCACGTAAATCAATGCCTGATATTGATGTTGATTTCGCCGATGATAAGCGCGGTGAAGTTATTAATTATGTAAAAGAAAAATACGGTGAGAATTCAGTTGCGCAGATTATAACTTTTAACAGATTATCATCACGCGCAGTATTAAAAGATGTAGCACGCGTACTAAAAATTCCAATTCCAACCGTAGAAAAAATTACAAAATGGATTCCATCAAAGTTTGGACGTGTTTACGATCTTGATCAAGCATTAAACGAAGTTCCAGAACTTGCGTGGGTAAACAAATCCGACGATCCAATAATTCAAGAACTTATTAAGTATGCTAAAATTCTTGAAGGAATGAACCGCAATGCATCTAAACATGCTGCAGGTGTTGTTATCACTCCGGGTGAAGTAAGTGATTTTGTTCCTCTTGCAATTTACGGCGATGATAATTCGATCGTTACACAATTTAATATGAAGGATCTTGAAGATGCCGGATTATTAAAAATGGATTTTCTTGGGCTAAGAACTTTATCAATCATTAGAGATACGATCGAGTTAGTAAAACAATCCAGCAAAATTGAAATTGATATTGATAATATTCCAACAGACGATGCTAAGACATATGAAGTTTTCAGCAAGGGACAGACAACTGCAGTGTTCCAGTTTGAAAGTGCCCCGATGCGTGAGTATCTAAAAAAACTTAGACCAACCAGTATAAATGATCTTGCTGCAATGAACGCACTTTACCGTCCCGGCCCTATGGAATTTATTGATGATTTTCTTTCCCGGAAAAACGGAAAAAGACAAATAAAATATTTACATCAAGTACTTGAGCCGATACTTAAAGAAACAAATGGTATTATTGTTTATCAGGAACAAGTAATTCAGATTGCAAATAAAGTTGCAGGAATGAGTTTAGCCGAAGCAGATCTTCTTCGCCGTGCTATGGGTAAAAAAGATTTGAAAGCTATGGCTGAGCAGAAAGAAAAATTTACCGAAGGTGCGGTAAAAAATAATATCAGCAAAAAAATTGCCGAAGAAATTTTTGAAGCTATAGATAAATTTGCTAATTACGGATTTAACAAAAGTCACGCTGTTGCTTATTCTATTGTAGCATATCAAACGGCATATTTAAAAGCTCATTACTTAGAAGAATTTCTTGCAGCAAACCTTTCGAATGAATATGGCAACACTGATAAAGTTACTAATTTACTTGAAGATTGCCGTAAACTTAATGTTAAAGTACTTCCTCCGGATATCAATAATCCATCTGTAAAATTCGGCGTTAAGAATAAGCAAATTATTTTCGGAATGAGTGCAATAAAGAACGTCGGAGTTAATGCTGTAGAGATTATTAAATCATCACATAAAAAACTTGGAAGAAATTTTAAAAGCATTTATGATTTCTGTGCGAATGTTGATAATCGTGTTGTCAACAAACGTGCGTTGGAAGGATTAGTTCTTGCAGGTGCATTCGATCTGTGCGGCGGTTCTCGGGCGCAGAACTTTTTAGCAGTTGAAGAATCTCTTACTTTCGGTAACAAAGTACAATCAGTAAAAGGTTCTCTGTCAGATAGTTTATTCTCTAGTGATTCGGATGCGATGCACATTTACGAACCAAAACTTCCAGATATTCGTCCATGGGAAACAAAAGAACGTTTGAAAAAAGAAAGAGAAGTGCTTGGATTTTATTTAACCGATCATCCGCTGAGAAAATATGAAATAGAATACAACTCATTTGCAACAGTTCATCTTGGTGAAATGGAAACTTATAAGTTCAACGAATCAGTGAGAGCATGTGGAGTTGTAACCGAAGTAAGAACAAAGATAGACAAGCGCGGAAATCAAATGGTGTTTTTTAAGTTAGATGATTTCAGCGGTTCATGTGAATGTTTGATGTTCTCAAAAGTTTTTGCAACATGTGAAAACTTAATTGCACTTGAGTCAACTATTCTAGTAACGGGTAAATTAGAAAGCAGCGGAGATGCTGTAAAACTACATGTTGATGAAGCAATTTCACTCGACAATGCAAAACAAAAACTAACTAAGAGAATCGGAATTATTATAGATAAGAATTCAAACCAAGCAAGCACGGTTACAGAGATTAAAAAATTAATTGAAGAGAATGAAGGAACACTGCCGGTTCTTATCTGCATAAAAGATAACGGTGTTATGCGGGAATTTCATATCAATTATAAAATTTCATTCAACTCAGAATTCATTCCTAAAGTAAAAAAACTTCTTGGTGAAGAATCAATTGTTTATTTAGCTACTTAATTAAAAGTAATTTCAAGTATTGATATCAAACAGCGGTAGATTGATTTGATTTCATTTTCGTATTTCTTAAGTTTGTGCCGTTATAAATTAAAAAGGAAAAATAAATGGAAAAAAAGTGGGCGCTAATACTAGGAGCTTCCAGCGGATTTGGAGGTGCGTCTGCAGTTGAACTTGCAAAGAATGGCTACAATATTTTTGGCGTTCATTTAGATCGTCAAGCAACAATACCGTCAGTTCAACAAGTAATAAAAAAAATTGAAAAGACCGGACAGAAGGCGGTCTTCTTTAATATAAATGCAGCAGATCAAATTAAGATCAACGATACACTGGACGAAATCAAAGAAAGATTTGCAACCAAAGAACATCCTCATGTTCATGTTCTTATTCATTCTCTTGCTTTCGGAACTCTAAAACCATATATCACAAAAAATCCAAACGATAGTATTTCTCCTGCACAAATGAGTATGACTCTAGATGTTATGGCTCATTCGTTAGTTTATTGGACACAGGGATTAATCCAAAGAGATTTGTTTGCAAACAACGGTAGAATATTTGCTCTTACAAGTGCTGGTTCACATACAGTAATACCAAATTACGGAGCTGTATCTGCTGCTAAAGCTGCATTGGAATCTCACATCCGTCAACTTGCAGTTGAACTTGGACCAATGAGTATTACATGTAACTCAATTATGGCAGGCGTTACTGATACACCCGCAGGAAGAAAAATTCCAATGTTCGATAAAATGCTTCACACGGCTAAATCGAAAAATCCGCGCGGCAAACTTACCACACCTGAAGAAGTAGCAAAAGCAATAATACTTTTATGTGATGAAAAAGCTGATTGGATTTCAGGAAATGTAATTGGTGTGGACGGCGGAGAATACATAGTAAATTATATCGGTGAAAAAACTTATAACAAATAAATTCCGGAAGGATTGATGAATGAATTTACTTTAACTGAAGAACAACAAATGCTGCGGGATATGACCCGCGATTTTGTTAACAACGAGATAAAACCAATTGCTGCTAAGATAGATGCAGAAGAAAAAATTCCTAAAGAACTAATTAAAAAACTTGGTGAGCTTGGATTTTTAGGAGTAGTATTTCCCGAAGAATATGGTGGAGGAGGATTTGGTGAAGTTGGTTATTGTTTGATGCAAGAAGAAATAGCTCGCGGTTGTATGTCCACGGCAACATTTATCGGGGCTCATCAATCAATAGGTTCAAATGTAATTTATATCGGTGGTACAGAAGAACAGAAACTGAAATATTTAACTCCCCTTGCCAGAGGTGAAAAAATTGGTGCGTTCTGTTTAACTGAAGCACAAGCTGGTTCGGATTCATTCAATGTAAAAACGCGCGCACATCTCGAGGGAAACGAATGGGTGATTAACGGAGAAAAATTGTGGATAACAAACGGAGGGATTGCAGATATTGTTTCTGTGTTTGCAAGAACGAATAAAGGTATCAGTGCTTTTATTGTGGAAACAGAAACTCCCGGATTTAGTGCAGGTCCGCCTGAAAAGAAAATGGGAATTAAAGGAAGTACAACAAATGCAATTACTTTTGATAATGTTCGAATACCAAAAGAAAATTTAATAGGAACAGATGGTCGCGGATTTATTTTAGCTATGAAGACCTTAAACGCAGGAAGATTAGGATTAGGTGCCGCATGTTTAGGTGCTGCAAAAGAACTTTTAGAAATGTCAACCCAATACGCAAAACAAAGAAAACAGTTTGATCAATCGATCTCCAATTTTCAAGCAATACAATTTATGCTTTCAGAAATGGCAACATTGCTTTATGCTATGGAGTCAATGGTATATAGAACTGCAATTGATTACGATGAAAAGAAAGATGTAAATCGTCAATCAGCAATAGTAAAAATTTTTTGTTCTGAATCTCTTGATAAGATTGCAGATCATGCAGTTCAAATTCACGGTGGTATGGGATATTCGCGCGAACTTCCAATAGAAAGATTTTACAGGGATTCCCGCATCAATAGAATTTTTGAAGGGACAACTGAAATTCAAAAAGGGATTATTGCAAGAGAAGTTTTAAAAAAGAACGGTGTTGTTTAAAAGATTATGTTTTTTATAATTCATTAAGGAGTAGTTACAAAAATGAAACCATTTACTTTTACAGATGGAAATTTTGATGCTGAAGCTTTGAAGTCTAATCTTCCTGTGATTGTTGATTTCTGGGCAGCATGGTGCGGACCTTGCAAAATGATTGCACCAATCATTGAAGACTTAGCTGGTGAGTATGAAGGCAAAGTTAAAATCGGCAAACTTGATGTAGATGAAAATCAGCAAACAGCAATAAAGTATGGAGTAAGAAGCATCCCCACAGTTTTATTTTTAAAGGATGGAAAAGTTGTTGAAACAATCATTGGTGCTGTTCCTAAATCTATGTTTGCCGAAAAAATAACAAAATTAGTTTAACCTTATATACACTTAAATGAATTTTCATATCAGAGCACTTCTTTATCTAATAACGCTGTTCTTCTTAAATAGTGTTTCATTTTCACAATTGGAAATGTGGAAGCATTATGATAAAACCAACAGCGGTTTACCAACAAATTGTATTCGGCAGGTTGTTCAAGACAAGAAAGGCATTTATTGGATAGCAACACTTGATAGTGGCTTAGTTCGTTTTGATGGGAAAAATTGGAAAGTTTATAATAAGAGCAATTCACCCATTCCACACAATTATATTTATAGCATTGATTTCGATAAATTTGGTTACATATGGATTGGAACCTATGGTGGTGGATTAGTAAGATTTAATGGAAAAGATGATTGGAAAATTTTTAATGAGTCCAATTCCGGTTTACCATGTAACTGGATCTATACAGTAGCAATTGATAAATATTCAAATGTATGGATCGGAACATCAAATGGAGGATTTGCAATATACAATAGGAAAAAATGGAAAGTTTATAATACAGAAAATTCAATACTAAAAGAGCACAAAGTAACCTATATTTATTTTGACAAGTATAATGATGCGTGGATAGGAACCTCTGGCCTTATGTACCGTATTAAAAAAGGTAAATGGTTTAGTGAAGAACAATTTAATTATAACTCAGTTGATGATGCTTGTTATTGGATAACAGAAGATGGTAATAAAAATGTTTTCTTTTGTTATAAGTTTGGTTCTATTGTATTTTATGATTGGAAAAAATTTACGATTTACACACCAACAAATTCATGTTTACCTTTCCTTGGGTATTATTCTATTGCAGTAGATAAGAAAAATATATTGTGGGGTGGATCATTCGGAAATGGGTTGTTAAGATTTGAAAATAACAAATGCCAAGTATGGAATAAATCAAATTCAGAACTAGAGGATAATCTTATATTTAATGTCAGAGTAGATAAGAATAACAATAAATGGATCTCAACTTATTTTGGTGGAATTTTTATTTATAATGAAAAGGGAGTTAAATTCTAATTCGATAATTTTTTAGAAAGAAGATGGCAATTAAATTGAAAGTCGTTAATTCCTAAATTATTTTCATTCGGGAAAATTTATACAAAGAAATTTTTTTCAGTAATGGTAAATATCTAAAATCAATTTAATAGGTTTAATGATTTACTTTTTTATAGTTTAGAATTAGAATTAATTTATAAAAATTGAGCTACTGGAATTAAACCTTGACAAATAAAACGGAAGGTGTTAAATTCAATTAAAAATAAAGGGCCTCTAAGTAAAAGTACACAAAAAACACAATTTTGCTCTTGATTTAGAAATCACATTAGTTTATCTTGGAATCACTTCAAACAAGAGAAAAACAATTTTTCGTGTCATTAGTATTAGACTTACAAAGAAAGCCATTTGTTCCGGAAATATTAGGACAAAATTAAAATTATTGAACTGTTATTATTAAGTTTTCTGTAATTAGAATTAATAATTCACTTCTAAAAAAAGGAGGTAGTGGTTGACATTTTTTTTACAAGTTTTTCCATTCAAAAACCCTTTCTTTAATTAACAAATAAGGAGTAAAAATATGCATCGAAAGATTTTTTACTTTTTGCTACTTCTAATTCTTTGTCCTGTTTTAATTAATGCAGGTACAAAGGGTAGAATTAAGGGAAAAGTAACTGACTTGCAAACTGGCGACATCTTAATTGGTGCCAACGTGGTTGTTGTTGGAACAACAGCCGGAGCTAACACAGATGCAAGCGGTGAGTTTCTCATCCAAAATTTGGATCCAGGTGTTTATGAAATTAAAATTTCATACGTCGGTTATAAGACCATCACAGTTTCTAATTTAAGAGTAAGTGCTGATCTTACAACATACAGGGACGTTCAACTTCCTAGCCAAGATATTGAAGTTGGTTCTGTTACGATTACTGCACAGAGACCAATGGTTCAAAAGGATAACACAAATGCTGTTAGAATTACAACAAGTGAAGATATTTCTGCTTTACCAGTTAGAAATGTGACAAGCATTATTGGTTTAACGGCAGGTGTTGTTCTTCAAAATGGTTATATTTTTATTCGAGGTGGTAGAACTGATGAAGTTGGATACTATCTTGAAGGAATCTCCACAAGAAATCCTCTTTCCAATCTCAATGCTGTTACAGTAAGCCAGGATGCAATCGAAGAAATTCAAGTTCAGTCTGGTGGTTACCCTGCTGAATTTGGTGGTGCTAACTCTGGAATTGTTCGTCAGCAATTAAAATCTGGAGGCAACAACTTTAAAACCAGTATAGAATGGATTACTGATAACCTTGGGTTCAAGAGTAAAGCCAATGCTTTTGATGGTCAAAAAACTCTGGGCGCTTATACATGGGGTTATAGTGAAATGAGCGGAGTTTTTAGCGGCCCTGTTACTGATAAATTAAAAATGTTTTTTAATCTTGATTATGTTTACAACAGAGATGGTAACCCACAACCTAATCCTGGTATAAATTTAGGGCGGATAGGGGATCCTAGTACGAAAGATACTTTACCAAATTATGTTTACCCTGCTGGACCTCAAGCAGGCAGACAAACCACAAACTATACTTTTACCGGTACACTTAACTATGATCTAAGACCAATATTATTAAGATTGACTGGAAGCTATACTACTAGTAAAGGAGATATTAGTGGTAATACTGGTGTTGGTGTTAGAGATTTTATGAATACCCGTTATGGAGAGGGTGATAATACTAATGGTTCATTTACTCTAAAAATGACGCACGTAATTAGTGATAAAATTTTCTATGAAATTACCGGTGGTTACTATATAAGAAATTCTGAAACTTTTGACAAAGCTTTAGGTAGTAATTATTGGGGTTATGGAGATAGTACTGTAAATGCTGCTGCTGGATGGACAATTCCAAGAGCCCCTAGAGATTTACGTGATTATGCAACTTATAAATCAGCATTTGGAAATGATGTGCCTGCAAGAGGTTTAGGACTTTTTGCATGGTTTTTTGCACAGAATGGTGCAGTACCAGTTAATTATAGCAAATTCAATCAAACTTCGTTCTCCATTAATGGAAGTTTAACTATGTTATTAGGAAAATTTAATACAGTAAAAATTGGTGGAGAATATCAACAATATACTCTTAGGAATTGGTCGGGTGTTGGTGCAACTACTTTGGCTAGAACTTATAATAATAGATTAGCCGTTAATACAGCCAACCTTTCCTCAGACGAAATTAAGAAAGATATTTTAAGAGGTGGTGGAGTTAATAATTATGGTTTTGATGTACTTGGCAATGTATATGATGGCAGTGGTTTTGATGCACCTCATAAACCCGTATTTGCTGCAGCATATATTCAAGATAAAATTGAGTTTGAAGATCTTATTATTAACTTAGGTTTGAGATTCGATTATATAGATATTGATAACATGACATTAAAAGATCCTACTTTACCGGATTTAGCTGTTATTAAGGGAAGTACAGATTTAAATCCTGATGGATTTGTTAAAACATCATCATTTTCTTCTGTTAGCCCTAGAATTGGTTTTTCATTCCCTATAACAACATCTTCAATGTTCCATGCACAGTATGGAACATTCGTTCAACAGCCCCAGCTCCAAAATGTATACGAGGGATATTATAGCTTCATGCAAAAGATTGTTGGTGCTGGTAATTTCTATGCTACTGTTACTGGTCCGAATCTTAGACCAACAAGAACAACCCAGTATGAATTAGGATTTACACAGCAAGTCACTGATTTTATTTCTTTTGATATTACAGGATTTTACAGAGATATTCGAGATCAGGTTGAGTATATAAAACAACCCGTTCAAAGCATTTCTAGTTACTCCCCAGCTTATTATATTGACGGGAATGGTGATTTTGCTACAACAAAGGGAGTTGAAATAGCATTAAATATGCGTAGGTGGGAACGTCTACAGGTTAATGCTTCTATATCTTTCCAGGATGCTCAAGGAACGGGTTCTTCACCAAACCAAAAATCCGGATTGGTATTCCAGCCGTTAGACGGAAGTACAATTTATGCACCCAAAAATGTTACACCATTAGTACAAAATAGACCTTTGTTTGGTAATATTTCTATTGATTACAGATGGGGTAACAATGATGGAGGTCCAATATTACAAAATCTAGGGTTATCCGCATTAATTACTTTTAATACTGGTCATGGGTTTACATTGGGTTATGGTAATGCTCAGGCAGAAACTGATACAAGAAACAGATACCCTATTGAAGCGCTTAATTCATCTTTAACACCATCTGAACTACAGGTAGATTTAAGGATAGATAAGACTTTCAAGCTTGGCGATAAATTAGGTCTCAATGTCTATCTCTACGTCATTAATTTGTTTGATGCTGTGAATGTAGATAATGTATTTTTGAAAACAGGTACAGCGACTGATAATGGTGTACTAAGCGATCCTAAACTTAGTGCTACATTGATTAAAACTTATGGTCAAGACTATATCAACATGTATAAAGCCATAAATTTAGATTATCAATTAGGTTGGGGAGGACAAGGTTTAGGTGGTAATTTATTTGGTCCGCCACGGCAAGTTCGCTTAGGCGTAAGATTAGAGTATTAATGGTTTAATTAATATATGGAGAACAAAATGAGATTAAAAACAATTATAAACTTGAGTATATTATTACTGTTTGTTTCTTTTTCGACTCAAATTTCTTGGGCAAAAGGAACAGATGGTAATAAGAACTCTCTTAATAAAACCCTAGGTCTTCCTACCATTACTAAATTTAACATTAATAATATTTCTACTTTTATTTATGCAAATGGTTGGTCAGATGTTACTGGAAGTAACCCGGGGTATACATATCCTACACTAAGTGGAAAGACTGCAAACTTTCAATCCGGATTCTTATTTGGCGGTTATATTGGTAACCCGGCGGATAATGTATTGCGAATTGGCGGTTCAGTTTATCGTACTTCCTTAACAGCTGGTAGAATATTATCTCCCGGTGTAGCAGATGATCCGAATAATGCGAATGTAAGAATATATAGAGTAAGGAGAGATTACAAAATCGGCTCGGTTGCAACAGAAATGTTAGATGAAGGTAAATCTGAAACCGACGTTAGAGCACAGTATGAAAAAGATTGGAACGAATGGCCTGCACAATGGGGTGCACCATATCAAGATGTTAATGGCAATGGTGTATATGAACCAACTATAGATATTCCAGGTGTTCCTGGAGCCGATCAAACAATCTGGTTCGTTGCTAATGATTTAAATGCGACTCAAGCTGCAACCTTTTATCAAACTACTCCTATGGGAGTAGAAGAGCAGTGCACAGTCTGGGGATATAAAGCCGCAGGTGCATTAGGTAATATGTTATTTAAAAAATATGTATTGATTAATAAAAACGCCCAGAGCAAAGACTTTAATCAATTTTATGTTTCGTATTGGGACGACATAGATATTGGCGGTGGAGCATACGACCTTGCCGGATGTGATACAACATTAGATGCAACTGGTAAACCAAGGAGCTTATTCTTCACTTATAGCGGTATTCCGAATAATTCACAGTATGGACTTACACCACCTGCTACCGGATTAGATTTCTTCCAAGGTCCAAAAGTTCGGGGGTTGGCTACTGATACTGCTATATATAACGGGAAATATTGGCCCGGTTATAAAAATTTACCAATGTCAGCTAGTTATTTCTTTATTAATCCGGATGCTATTTACGCTGATCCTAATCAGAATGCTGCTATTGGAATTACACAATGGTATCGTCTTTTCCAGGGCCAAGTATCAACCACAGGTATTCCGATGCAAGATCCATTTACTCTCAAGAATACTAAATTTGGATTCGCTGGAAACGTGTTTACCAAAACTGGATGGTTAGATGGAGTTCAGTTTGCGCCTGGTGATAGAAGAGATGGTGGAGTATGCGGACCTTTTACATTAGCGTATGGCGATACTCAAGAGGTTGTTATAGCAGAAATGAGCGCCGGTGCAACTGCCGGAATTGATAATATTGCTGCTTTAAGACTTTTATTTAATTACGATGATGTTGCTCAAATTGCATACAATCGTTTATTTAAATTACCAGCGCCAGCTCCGCAGCCAACACTTGCTATCACCCCTCTTGATAAACAATTGGTCTTAGATTGGGGTAGTAACGCTGCAGCAGTAACAGCTACTGAAAGCTTTGATAATCTTGGTTATAAGTTCCAAGGTTATAATCTTTATCAATTACCATCTAATTCTGCTTCTATTTCAGATGGAATTTTGTTGAAAACGTTTGATATTGTAGATGGTATTACTGTAATTCTTGACAAAAAGGCAGATCCTAGTTCTGGAGCTCTTGTAGATTATGTTGCCGCTAATGGAAGTGATTACTTAAAAAGATCATACTTGGTAACTGAGGATAAGTTGGCGGGTGCACCGGAACTGCATAATGGATCTAAATATTATTTTGCACTTTCAAGTTATTCCTACAATCCAAATCCACCGTTTGGAGATAAAGTACTCAATAATCCTTTAGCTATTATTACGGCAATTCCACACGCGCCAGATCCCGGCGTAGGCTATAATGGAAAAGCTGATGCTGCTCTTAGTATACTTCGTACAGGTGGCCTATCTGATGGTACTGTTACAGGTAAAGTTATCGATCCTTCAAAAAGTACAGGAGATAATTATAGAGTTAGTTTTGAAACAGATGCAAATGATAATATAGTTTGGAAACTTACTGATGTAACCAAGAATGTTGTTAGATTATCCGGCCAAGATCAAAATATTGGGGATGCTTCTACAATAATTGATGGAATACAAATTCAAGCTAATGGACCAGCTTTAGGAATCAATAGTTATGCTTTCACTCCTTCAGCTGATAGATGGCTTGATTATTACAGTGGACCAGATTTAGGAATTAATTTCCTAGGAAGTTCAGTCACTCCAGACCAATATGTTAAAATTGAAGTAAGATTTCTTTCAACTCCAACTGGTCAGAATGCTTATAGATATTTGCGCGGCGGAACTCCAAATTATGGCTATCAGGATTATATACCACAGTATTTTACTTGTTGGGATGTTACACATAGTCCTGCTCGTCAATTGTCGGTAGCTTATGTAACGCAGAAAGGTCAACCAACCGAACACCTGCCGTGGCAACCAACAACAGATCCTGGAACAAGCAGAGAATATTTCTTTCCTCTTCCAAATGCATACACAGCAACTCCAGATCCAGTATTAATGGCGGGAATACCAAATAGTGGAGTTTATCCAGCAATGTTTGCTTTATGGCCACAGTTAAGAGCAGGAAAAACATTCAATCCCCAAGCAGGGCAAATTTTTACAATTACACCTTTTTTTGTTAATACGACCGCAGATGTTTTCACTTTTACAACTCCATCTGTTTCTTCTTATGACGCAAATAAAGCTATAGAGGATGTTAAAAATATTAACGTATTCCCAAATCCTTATTACGGAGTTAATCCGCAAGAATTAACAAAGTATAATAGATGGGTAACATTTAGCCATTTACCCGCCAGCGCTACAATTCGTATATTCAATTTAGCAGGGCAGTTAGTAAGAACAATAACACACAATGACGGAACGCAATTCCAGCGTTGGGATTTACAAAATGAAAATAACCTTCCAGTTGGCAGCGGGTTATATATTGTTCATATTGATATGCCGGATTTAGGAACAACGAAAATATTAAAAGTGGCGATTATTCAAGAGAAACAAATCTTGGATATATTCTAAAAATAGGAGAGATAAAAATATGAATAAATTAAAATTATTTTTGATAGTTGCCACTATATCTGTCATTTTTAGCAATCTCATTTTTGCTGATGGCGGTAATAGAGTTGGCACAGCAGGTTCAACACAATTATTGATTCCTGTGGGAACTAGAGGTATTGCAATGAACTCAACAACACTTACTGATTCAAGAGGTGTTGAAGCTCTTTTTTGGAACCCGGCAAACCTTGCAAGAGAAGAAGGTACTTCAGTTACTTTCACTCATTCTAGTTACATAGCTGATATTGGAGTTGATTACGGAGCTTTAGGATTTAATCTTGGTAAACTTGGTTCTATAGCTCTTTCAATTAAATCATTATCCATAGGAGATATTGCAATTACTACTGTAGATAATCCGGATGGAAATGGTCAATTTTTTCAACCTAAATTCATCACAACCGGATTAACCTATTCAATAATGTTAAGCGATAGAATTTCAGTTGGTATTACTACAAATCTTAATTTTGAAAAGATGGCTGAGGTGTCAAAATCCAATGTTAGCTTTAATGTTGGTATTTCTTATACTAATTTAGCTAATATTAATGGTTTGGCATTAGGTATTGTTTTGAAGAATTTTGGCATTCAATCCAGCTTTGCTGGTACCGGATTGAATATTCTTTCAAAAGGTGAATATGGTTACTTGAGACAAGGAAATAACTATTATACAGTACAGGCAGCATCAGAAGAATTACCGACTACATTGGAGTTAGGTCTTGGTTATCGCTTTGCATTCGGCAAGGATAACGCACTTCAACTTAATGGCGTATTTCAGAATAGCAATTTCAACTATGATGAATATCGTGTGGGTTTGGAATATGCTTTTCAGGATATGATATTCTTACGCGGCGGTTATCTCTTTATGCCTGGAACTACTGATACTAATGCTAAAGAAACCACATTAACCGGTGGCTTAGGAGTTAAATTTGGTCTAGGCGGTAATCTAAAGGTATTAATAGATTACGCATACCAGAAAAGAGTATTATTTAATGATACTCACACATTTGGTGTAAGCCTTGCCTTTTAACTGATTTAATATTTACAAAAAACCTGAGCTGATTTTTTTCGGCTCAGGTTTTTTTATTTTATAACAACAGTTCTTGCCCGCCGACATGCATGTTTGTATTTTTAGTTAAGTGATATTTAATAACGTTGATAATAGGTTTACTAATAAGTAAATATATTTTGTAAAATAAACTTACACGAAAAATCAAGAGGACTAAATTTTATGAAGAATATCTTTATCGTTTTATGTTCATTGTTTTTATTTGCTTCGGTTGTCCAAGCTCAAAATGAATTGGGATTTGAATTCGATTATGCAAAATTTAATTATGATTCCACCTCTGTTTACCTAGAGTTTTATTATGAACTGAATCCAAAGAACATGCAGATTATAGCTACTGATAAAGGGTCGTTAACGGAGGCAATGGTTCATATCGAAATGAAGAACACGGAAACAAATTCTTTCTTCATAAATAAGGATTGGAGAATTCAAAATATTATTAACCCTGCTGAACATGATAGTAATTCCAAATCGCTTGCTGGTATGCTGGGGTTTGTTGTTCCTAGCGGAAAATATACATTACAAGTGCTGGCGCGCGATTCAAAGAATCCGAATCTAAACAAAAAGATTAATGAAACGCTCTTTATAACGCCATTCAAAAAGGATATATTTTCTATCAGCGATCTTGAAATTGCCAATAACATAAAAAAGGAGAATGCAGACCCGCAATCAATTTTCTACAAAAACACCTTGGAAATAATTCCAAATCCCGAAATGGTGTATACTCATAACTCGCCGGTTCTGTTTTATTATGCTGAATTATATAATTTGAAGTTAGAAAATGAAAAGAAGGATTTTTCCTTGCAGAAATTACTTTATAACAGTGCAGGAGTACCTGTTTATAAGAGTACCAAAAATATTAAGCAGTCAAATGATGCAGTTGTGGAATATGGCATGGTTAATTTATTAAAGTATCCGTCTGATTCTTATAACTTTGTGTTGAGTTTAATTGATCCTACAACGAACAAAGCTTTTATTTCCTCAAAACGTTTTTACATCTTTAATCCGAATGTTGTAGATACCAGTAAAACTTTTCAGTTGAACACCGGTGTAATAGGAAGCGAATTTGGAATTTTTACATTGGATGAATGCGATAAAATGTTTTTGCAAGCAAAATATATTGCAAGCGATCGTGAAATAAGCCAATATAAAAGTCTTGACTCAGTTAAAGCTAAAAGAGAATTTCTTTATAATTTTTGGCGAAATAGAGATACTGATCCTTCTACTCCTCAGAATGAATTTAAGGAAGAGTATATGAAACGAGTAGCTTACGCAAATAAAAATTTTACTTCTATGTTGAAGGAAGGATTTTTAACTGATAGAGGAAGAGTTGTATTATTGTACGGCGAGCCTGATCAACGTGATTTTTATCCAAGCGATGCCGGCTTGAAACCGTATGAAGTTTGGTTTTATAATCAAATCGAAGGCGGTGTTAATTTTTATTTTGGTGATGTAACAGGTTTTGGTAATTATGAACTGCTGCATTCAACAAAACGTGATGAAGTGAAAGATGAGAATTGGATGAGACGTATTAGCTCTCAATAATTATATTAAGTAGGACCAAATATAAAATTGAATTCTTCGTTATCATTTTTTTTGCTTAATCTCTTACTTTAGATCTTAAAGCAACACTCAGAATTACTTATTATATAATTTTTTATGTTTTTAATTACAACTTAACATTTTTCTAAACTCTAAAACACTAGTGAAATATAAAATGAAAATAAACATTAGATATTCATTATTATTTATTTATTTGTTGTTATTTATTGCTACTTCTTTCTCGGAAGCTAAAACAGAAAAAGTAAGATCAAAAGATGGAGTTGAGATTGCTTATGTAGTAAAAGGCAAAGGAGAACCTGCATTGGTATTTGTTCACGGTTGGTGTTGGGATAAATCAATTTGGGAAAACCAGGTTAATGTATTTTCATCAAAGTATAAGGTAATTACAATTGATCTTGCTGGGCATGGTGAATCAGGATCAAATAGAAAAGATTGGACTATGAGAGCATTTGGAGAAGATATAGCTTCTGTGGTTAATAAGTTAAAATTAGAAAAAGTGATTTTGGTTGGACATTCGATGGGTGGTAATATAATTCTAGAAGCCGCGAAAACATTAGGCAATAAGGTAATAGGATTGATAGGTGCAGATACTTTTCAGAAATTTGAAGAAGGTGAACCAGCAGATCTTGCAGAAAAATATTTGTCAACATTTAAAGATAATTTTGTAGGAAGCACAAAAGAATATGTTAAATTATTGTTTTTAGAAACTTCTGATTCAACTTTAGTTGAGAGAGCAATAAAAAAAATGACATCAGCCCCGCAAAAAATTGCCATTGATATACTTAGAAATTCATATAAATACAATTCGATTAAAGCTGTAAAAGATCTACAAATTCCAATCGTTTCGATAAATTGTGATCAATTTCCAGTAAATCTTGATGAAAATTTAAAGGTTACAAAAAATTTCAAAGTAAAAAAGATGCATGGGGTTGGTCATTTTGTAATGCTCGAAGATCCAAATCGCTTTAATCAGCTGCTCGAAGAAACGATCCAGGAATTAGTGAAGAACGAATAATCATTTTTAATTGATTCTTGTATTCGATTTTTCGTATTGTTCTAATAATGAAAATACATATCAGACACAAACTTGAATATTTTGCCTTTATTTCTTTTGTCCAACTGTTTCGAATTCTAGGTTTACAAGGAACCCGCAAAAGTGCTAATTATCTTGCTTATCTTTTGTATTATTTAATTCCTCTTCGTAAGCAAGTTATTATGCAAAATTTAATTATGATTCAACCTCTGTCCTTGAGTTTTATTATGGTCTTAATCCTAAGAACATACAGGTTTTCAGCAGCAATAAAAGCCTCGATTCACTAAAGCTAAAAGGGAATTACTTTATGATTTTTGGCAAATTAGTGATATGATCTTTCAACTCCTCAAAATGAGTTTAATGAAGAATATATGAAACGAGTTGCTTACGATAATAAAAATTTTACTTCAATGATGAGAGAAGAATACTTAACTGATAAAGGAAGAGTTGTATTATTGTACGGCGAGCCTGATCAATATGATTTTTACACGAATGATTCGCAGCTAAAACCTTATGAAGTTTGGTTCTATAATGAAATTGAAGGTGGTGTTAATTTTTATTTTGGTGATGTAACAGGTTTTAGTAATTATAAATTACTCCATTATTCTCTAAGTGGTGAGATTAAAGATGAAAATTGGGAAGCAAGGATTAAGGTTAATTAACAATTATGTTTAACAAAAATAAAATAGAATTCTTTTTTTTCATTCTTTTTTCTAAAATATTTAAGGTTATTGGGCTTAGAGGTACACGAGAATTTGCGAAACTTCTGGGCTCTTTTATTTATTATGTAATACATATCCGAAAAAAAATTGTTATCGAAAATCTAACTTCTGCATTTCCTGAAAAGGGCAAAAAAGAGATAGAGCAGATAGCACAAAGGAATTATCAGAACATCTTTCTTACTTTTTTTGAATTCATGTATTATCCTAACTCCAATAAGGAAGAGATTAAGTCGATGTTGAATATTCCGAATCTCGATTTAATGAAAAATAAAATGGAAGAAAGCAAGGGAATGATTTTTTTAACCGGTCATTTCGGAAGTTGGGAAATTGGAGGTTTAGCCGCAGCTCTTCTAATGAATTATCCTTTTCATGTTCTTGCAAAGCCGCAAAGAAATCCATATATAACAGAGTGGTGGAAAAATACACGTGAAATGTTTGGCAATAAAGAAATTTGGCTCGGTGTTTCTATTCGTCAAATATTTGAAGTGTTAAAAAGCAGAGGCATATTATGTGTTGTTGCTGATCAGCGTGGTCCTATGGATAGTCCAAGAGTAAATTTTTTTGGCAGACAGACTGCTTTTTATACCGGTACTGCTTCAATCATTTTAAAAGTAAAATGCAATGTTATTATGGGTGCAATAATACGACAAAGCGATTATTCTTATAAAACAGAAATTGAAGAATTAGTTATTGATGATCTCGGTAAGAATCAAAACGATCAGATTAAAGAAATAACACAAAAGTATATCTCCTTTTTAGAAAAGCATATTAGAAATTATCCAGAACAATATTTTTGGATGCATAAAATTTGGAAGTATTAGTGCAAGAAAAAATACTTGTAATACAAACTGCATTCCTGGGTGATGCGGTGTTAACCCTTCCAATGATTCAGAAACTTAAAGAATTAAATCCGTTCTCAATAATAAGTGTATTGTGTATCCCTTCTACCAAAGAATTAATTGAGCATTCTCCATCAGTGAATGATGTAATTGTATATGATAAAAGAGGGAAGCAAAAATCATTATCTAGTTTTTTTAGATTAAGTAATTTTATCCGACACGAAAGATTTACTAGAATATATTCTCCTCATCGCTCAATTCGTACATCTCTAATCGTTTTACTCTCTAGTTGTAAACTTACTTATGGTTTTAATAACGCAAGTTGGAGTTTTATTTACAAGTTCAAGATCGAGTACCATAATAATAAACATGAAGTAGCGCGTAATCTTGATTTAATTGGGGTTGATACAAATAATGATAATTGGAAAATATTACCAATTGTAGATATTGATTCATCACTTGGAAATAATACTGAGAGCATAATCAGAAATCTTACTAATAAAAAGGTAGCTGCTGTAGCTCCCGGTTCTGTTTGGAAAACTAAAATATATCCGAGAGAAAATTATATTGAAATAATAAAGTTCTTAATTGAGAAAAATTATTTTATTGTTTTACTTGGAGGTAAAGACGATGAACTATTATGCAGAGGAGTAGAAAAAGAATTTGCAGACTCGGTAAAATCGTTTGCCGGAAAATTGAGCATTATTGAATCTATTTCATTGTTGAAAAAATGTTCAGTTCTAATTTCGAATGATAGCGCACCAACACATCTTGGAATGATTGCTAATATTCCAACATTGACAATATACTGTTCAACAGTGCCCGCTTTTGGATTTTCACCATATAATGCAAAGAGTAATTACATTTCATATGATGATCTAAGTTGTAAACCATGTGGAATCCATGGTAGGAATCAATGCCCGATACAAACTTTTGATTGCGGTTATAAACTTTTACCTCAAGCAGTTTTCACTTCCTTAGATAAAATGAATCTGTAGTAAGAAAAAGTAACTGCAAATTCATATATTTACCTACTTAAAAGAGCGTTAAATGAAGTGGTTTAATTTAGAGAATATTAAGAATTCATCATTCTATATCACACCTAATCTTCCAATTATAACAACTAAACGTTACAAGTTTAGCATACTTAGAACAGCCGCATATATAAGCATATACACAATAGCAGCTTGGTTTCTGTTGATTATTATTTTAACCGTAACACCTCTAAAAGATTATGTCTTTGTGATTGATAATAGCGATCTAAAAGCACAAACAGAAAAAATCAAAGAATTACAAAACAAAGTTGTTATTCTCACAGATCAACTTCAGGAACTTGCTTCTACTAATGAACGGATGCGTTATGCAATGAAATTAGCCGGTAGAGATTCTATCAAACCTAACGATGCGCTATATGATACTATGAGAAAAAAGATAGATAAAAAAATTAACATGGGCGGTAATATTTATGCGGTTTTTGTTTCTTTTATAGAAAAATATTTTGGTGTAAAAAATAATTTTCAATCATTCTTTTTTATTGAACCAACAAACGGGGTTATTACTCAAGGTTTTAATTCAGCTAATGGACATATGGGAATTGATTTCGGCGTTGCATCCGGTTCTCCGGTTTATGCATCTGCTGGTGGATTAATAATATTTGCAGAATATACAGTTGAATCAGGTTACCAAATTATGATACAACATGATGATAATTACTTAACTATTTATAAACATTGTTCATCGTTAGTAAAGAAAATCCGGGAACGTGTTGCTCAAGGAGAATTGATTGCACTTAGCGGAAATACAGGTAAAAATACTACTGGTCCGCATCTTCATTTTGAAATTTGGCAGAATGGTAAACCGATTGATCCACAAAAAATTTTATCAAAGTAGGAGAAATATTTCATGACAAGTAAAAAAGATTCTTTAGCTGAAGATGTAAGCATTATTAGTAATAGCGTTAAGATTGATGGAAATCTTTTTAGTGAAGGAAATGTTCGAATAGATGGAGTTGTACATGGGAATGTTTCGGTAAATGGCAATTTGACTGTCGGAGACGGAAGTGAAATACAAGGCGAAGTAATGGCCAAAAATATTACTATGAGCGGAAAAGTCTTAGGAAAAGTAACTGCTCAAGAAAAAATAAAATTAGAATCTAAGTGTGTTCTAAAAGGCGACCTTATTACAAAATTTCTTGTGATTGATGAAGGCGCATATTTTGAAGGTTATAGTCATATGAATAATTCCAATTCGTTAAATATTAATGAAGGATGATTTCAGAAAACAAGTTCACCGAAAAATTTTCTAATTCCTTAAAAGATGTTGGACCATATTTAGGTCTGGGGACTCAGCTTGCAGCTACAATTGTATTAATGTTTTTTTTAGGAAGATGGTTAGATTCTCAATTTAAAACTTTCCCTCTTTTACTAATTCTTTTTTCCTTTATTGGCGGTTTCGCAGCGATATATAACTTCATCAAAACAGTTCTACAATTAAATAATAAAAAGAAAGATGCAAAAAAAAGCTAAAATAGCACTAATTATCTCGGTAATTACTATTATGTTTTTATCTCTTCTAATTTTTATGAATAGTCTTTCCGTTGAAATTGGTAATGCTCTTATTCTTGCTATCGTGATTTCTGTTCTTAATTTTCTTCTCTTTTTGGGTTCATTCAATTATTCAGTTAAAAAATCAAACAAAATCTTCCTCCTTTTTACAGTAGGAGGCATGGGAATCCGGCTTTTGCTAATGCTTGCCGCTGTTTTTGTAAGCATAAAATTCTTGAAAGTTGACTTGGTTGGGTTTATATTTGGATTCTTTATTTGGTATGTTTTTCTATTAATTTATGAAATATCCATCGTCCAATTTGGTTTGGAAGGGCGCAAAACACAACAAGAATGAAAAATGTGGATTAACAATCCTAATATCGTTACGGATACAGTAAAGATTGCCGTAGAGGCGACAAAAAAGCAAGATACTAGCTGGATTATGCATCATGTTCTTGATGCTCGAGAACTTGATTTTTCGCCATTTGGAGTAATCCATTTACCGCAACTTCATCTTTTTGGAATTGATATTTCGATTACAAAACATGTTGTATTTATGTGGTTGGCTTTAGTGATTCTGGTGGTTACGTTTATTTTTGTTGCAAGATCATATAAGAAATCATTAATTCCTCGAGGTATTACAAATCTCACTGAAGTATTAATTGTTTTTGTTCGTGATGAAATTGCAAGACCAACAATTGGTAAAGGGAACGAAAGATTTTTACCATATTTATTAACTATGTTCTTCTTCATTTTGACTTGTAATTTTTTAGGATTGATTCCTTACGGCTCAACTGCCACAAGCAACATCGCAGTAACTGCAACACTCGCAATAATCTCTTTCATCGTAATACAAGTCGGTGGAATGATGAAGAATGGTATGTTCGGGTACTTTAAAGGATTGGTCCCGCATGGAATTCCAATGTGGTTATTGCCAATAATGATACCGGTCGAATTACTAGGTCTATTTACTAAGCCCTTTGCATTGGCTATTCGTCTTTTCGCGAATATGACTGCCGGACATATTGTGATTATGGCATTACTTGGATTGATATTTATTCTTCATACTTATGTTGTTGTCCCGGTATCAATCTCATTTGCACTTTTTATATTTTTATTAGAAATACTTGTTGCGCTTCTTCAAGCGTATATTTTTACAATGCTTTCCGGTTTATTTATCGGAATGGCTGTACATCAAGAACATTAATTTTATTAACAGTCATAAAGGAGTAATCAAATGGAAGGAATGGGTTTTGCATATTTAGCAGCTGGTTTTGGTGCTGCATTAACAGTTATTGGTGGTGCTTTCGGTATTGGTAAATTAGCAAGTTCTGCAATGGAAGCAAGTGGTCGTCAACCTGAAGCTGCTGGCGATATTAGAACATCAATGATTATTGCAGCCGCTCTTATTGAAGGTATTTCTCTTTTTGCTCTTGTTATTTGTATTCTTTTAGCTCTTAAATAATTTTTAAAAAGATCTCTTTCAAAAACCGGATTCGAAATGAATACAATAAGTTATTTACTGCTTTTTGCGTTTTCAGAAGGCGGTGAAAAAGGCGGCAGTCCACTGGATGTAAATCCCGGTGTAATATTATGGACTGTTGTTACATTTATTTTCCTTTTGCTGATTTTGAAAAAAATTGCATGGAAGCCGATATTAAATTCCTTAAGTGAAAGAGAAAATTTCATAAAAGATTCTCTTGAAAAAGCTGATAAGGCGCAAAAAGAAGCCGAGAAGTTGATCGCGGATAATAAAGTTAGTTTTGTTAAAGCAGAAGAAGAAGCACATAAAATCATTGAACAAAGCAGGGAATTAGCAGAAAAGCTTAAGACACAGATTCTTGCAGAAAGTAAATCTCAAGCAAAAAAGATGATTGTTGATGCAACTTCTGAAATTGAGAGAAAAAATGCCGAAGCTTTTAACAAGCTAAAAGATCAAGTTGCAGATATTGCAGTAAATGCTGCTGAGAAAATCTTAAGAGAAAATCTTGATAAAGATAAACAAGTAAAATTGGTTAATAAATACTTGGATGATCTAAAGAATTAGAATGAGTGTTTATCGAATTTCATATCGTTATGCAAATTCTCTTATGCAGTTAGCTGAAGAGAAAATGATATTCAAGAAAGTTTCTGATGATGCGGAACTAATTTTTAACACTTTAAATTCCTCAAAAGAATTGAGATCGGTTTTGAAAAGTCCTGTTGTAAAATTAAACGATAAAAAATCTTTACTGCAAAAAATTTTCGAAAAGAAAATCAGCAATGAAACTGCTAGCTTTATCAACTTTGTTGTTGAAAAGAATCGCGAGGATATTCTCTTTGACATATTCAAAGAATTTATTGCACTTGCGGATAAGAAAAATGGAATTGTTAAAGCAAGAGTAGTTTCTCCTTTTGATCTAAACGATCAATCGAAACAAAAAATGATTGATGATCTTAGTAAGAAAACAAACAAGAAAGTTTCTGCAAATTATAATATTGACACAGATTTAATTGGCGGATTTATTGTGCGCATCGAAGATACGGTTTATGACGCCTCAGTAAAACATCAATTAAGTTTATTAAGAAAGAAGTTTTCAGAAGAAATAATCTTATCTAATAATTAAAAATTTAATCCCGATTAATCGGGATCCATATTGGAGAAAAATACAATGGCGGAAATAAGACCCGATGAAGTTTCTGCGATATTAAGAAAACAACTGGCTGGATTCGAAAACGAAACCGACATTTATGAAGTAGGAACTGTTCTTCAAGTTGGTGATGGTATTGCACGAGTTTATGGTTTATCAAAAGTTATGGCGAGCGAGCTTGTTGAATTTCCTAATAATGTAACGGGAATGGTTTTGAATCTTGATGAAGATTCTGTCGGCTGTGTTCTCTTTGGTGAAAGCACATTAATCAAAGAAGGAGATACGGTTAAACGGACAAATCGTGTTGCATCTTTTCCGGTTGGTGAAAAACTTCTCGGAAGAGTTGTAGATCCGCTTGGTGTTCCGTTAGATGGAAAAGGTACTGTTCAATTTGAAAAATATATGCCTATTGAACGTAAAGCATTAGGTGTTATTCAACGGCAGCCGGTTAAAGAACCATTGCAAACCGGTATAACAGCTATTGATGCGATGATTCCAATCGGACGCGGACAGCGTGAGTTGATCATTGGTGACCGCCAGACAGGTAAAACAGCTGTAGCGATTGATGCTATTATAAATCAAAAAAATACTCATACTGCTGAAGCAAAAAAGTATGGTGTGAATCCTGTTTATTGTGTTTACGTTGCCATCGGTCAAAAAAATTCTACAGTAGCCCAAGTAGTTGCAAAACTTGAAGAAGCCGGCGCAATGGAATATACAACTGTCGTTGCAGCAGCAGCCTCAACACCCGCACCGTTACAATACATAGCTCCTTATTCCGGTGCAACTCTCGGAGAATATTTTAGAGATAACGGAAAGCACGCTCTTGTTATTTATGATGATCTTTCAAAACAAGCTGTTGCATACCGTGAACTTTCTTTGTTGTTAAGAAGACCTCCCGGACGTGAAGCATATCCCGGAGATGTTTTCTATTTACATTCACGTTTGTTAGAGAGGGCTTCAAAGTTGAGTGATGAGCTTGGCGGTGGAAGTTTAACTGCATTACCGATAATTGAAACACAGCAGGGAGACGTTTCGGCTTACATTCCTACAAATGTTATTTCTATTACAGACGGACAAATTTATCTCGAGCCAAACTTATTCAATGCCGGTGTGCGTCCAGCTATCAATGTTGGTATCTCGGTATCCCGTGTTGGCGGTAATGCTCAAATCAAAGGAATGAAAAAAGTTGCTGGTTCATTGAAGCTTGATCTTGCACAGTATCGTGAACTTGAAGCGTTTGCCAAATTTGGTTCTGATCTTGATAAATCTACATTAAGAACGCTTGGAAAAGGAGCTAGACTAGTTGAATTATTAAAGCAAGGTCAATACGCTCCTGTTCCTGTTGAAAAACAAGTGTTAAGCGTCTTTGTAGGGACAAATAATTATTTCGAAACGATTGAAGTTAAAGATGTAAAAAGATTTGAAAAAGAATTTTTGGAATATGTCGATTTGAAGTATCCTCAAATTCTTGAAAACATTCTCGTAACAAAAGAGATGAAAGACGATACTTTACAGTTAGTAAAAAAAGCTGTTGAAGAATTTGTTGAGAAATTTAAAAAGAGTTAAATCTTAAACGATGGCAACATTACGCGACATAAAGAGCAGAATCAAAGGTGTTAAGAACACACAGCAAATAACCAAAGCTATGAAGATGGTTGCTGCTGCGCGTCTGCGTCGTGCTCAGGAGAATATTGTTAATGCAAAACCATATTCTAGAAAAATTGCCGAAATGCTTCAACATTTACTCAATGTCGAAAAGAATTTTAGCAATCCTCTTTTAATGGAAAGAGAAGTAAAGAAAATTTCTCTAATAGTTGTAACATCAGATCGTGGTTTGTGCGGCGGATTTAACATGAATATTATCCGCAAGACCGAAGAAATTATTAAAGATCAGTATGCCGGCTACCATCAAAGCGGAAATTTATTGTTGTACTGCGTCGGCAAAAAAGGAAATGATTATTTCACAAAAAAAAATTACAAAGTTGAGGGTTCCTACCCTGGTATTTTTTCCAACTTGAAATTTGAATTTGCTTCCGGACTTATTAAAGAGCTTACTAGTAAATATATCTCCGGTGAAACTGATAAAGTTTTAATTATTTATAATGAGTTTAAATCTGTCATTCAACAAAAGACAACCGTTGAACAATTGTTCCCAATTAAACCATTTGAAGCAAAGGTAAACGAACCGATTCATGATATTAATTACATTTATGAACCTGACAAAGCTAATATTATCAACAAGCTTTTACCTAAACATCTTAATACTCAAATGTGGACAGCATTACTTGATTCTTATGCTGCAGAATTGGGTGCAAGAATGACAGCAATGGATATGGCAACCGAAAATGCAAAAGAGTTAATTCGTTCATTAAACCTTACTTATAATAAGGTCCGCCAAGCATCCATCACAAAAGAGATATTAGAAATTGTGTCTGGAGCAAATGCTCTCAAGGAATCTTAAGCTGTTAGAATTTGAAATGAATACTCTTTTTATTATCTTTAATTTAAGTTGGACTATATGCTCGAGGATTTGACCGAGAAAATTGAGAAGACGCTCAAAAAAATTACCGGTCAAGGTAAATTAACCGAAGCAAATATTTCCGATACGCTTCGAGATATTCGCCGTGTTCTTTTAGATGCTGATGTAAATTATAAAGTTGCTAAACAATTTATTGAAGATGTTAAAGCGAATGCGCTTGGCAAGGAAGTTCTAACTTCAGTTACTCCCGGTCAACTTATCACAAAGATTATGTATGATGAGTTAACCAGACTTTTAGGTAGTACCGGCTCTGAGTTAAGATTAAATGCTTCCGGAATTACTGTAATAATGTTGATTGGACTTCAAGGTTGCGGTAAAACAACTTTTAGCGCAAAACTTGCTAAGTATTTGAAAGATAGAAATAGAAATGTTCTTTTAGTTGCTGCTGACGTTTATCGGCCTGCTGCTATTGATCAATTGAAAATATTAGGTTCTCGAATTTCAGTTCCGGTTTTTTCGATTGAAGGAAGTAAAGAGCCGGTAAAGATTGCTTCCGAGTCACTGAACTATGCGAAGGAAAACGGACTTAACACCGTTATCATTGATACAGCCGGTCGTTTGCATGTTGATGAAAATATGATGAACGAAGTTGCACAGATTAAAGCTAATGTTAAACCGACAGAAACTTTGTTTGTGATTGATTCGATGACCGGACAAGATGCTGTGAATTCCGCTAAAGCTTTTCATGAAAAAGTTGATTTTGACGGCGTTGTAGTTACAAAACTTGATGGTGATTCTCGTGGAGGTTGTGTTCTTTCGGTTAGAGCGGTTGTAGACCGCCCTGTTAAGTTTGCTAGTCTTGGTGAAAATTTAGATTCTATCGAAATTTTTTATCCGGATAGAATGGCATCAAGAATTCTTGGCAAAGGCGATGTGATTTCTCTTGTTGAAAAAGCTCAATCTCAGTTTAATGAGAAAGAAACTGAAGATCTGGAAAAGAGATTTCGTGAGAACAAATTCGACTTTGACGATTTCTTGAAGCAGATTAAAATGATTAAGAAAATGGGTTCCTTGAAAAGTTTACTTGGTATGGTTCCGGGTGTTAGTTCTGCGATAAAGAATGCAGATGTTGATGATAAACAGTTGGTAAGAGTTGAATCAATAATTCAGTCAATGACAAAAAAAGAACGGGTAAGTCCAAAAATATTAAACGGAAGCAGAAGAAAAAGAATTGCTCGAGGAAGTGGAAATAGTGTTCAGGACGTTAATAGATTGATAAAGCAGTTTGAGCAGATGCAGCAGATGATGAAAATGATGAGTAAGAATTCCGGAAAGTTTTCGGTACCAAACCTGCCCACCGGCAGGCGGGTTTGAAAAACATAAAATATAATTAGAAAATAAAATCAATAAGGAGTAACAAATTGGCAGTTAAGTTAAGATTAAGAAAAATGGGAAAAAAGAAACAACCGATCTATAAGGTTGTTGCGGCAGATTCACGTTCACCAAGAGATGGTAAATTTATTGAAGCAATTGGTCTTTACAATCCTAAGACTAATCCGGCAACAGTAGAAATAAAAGAAGAACGCGCTTTATATTGGCTTGGTGTTGGTGCGCAACCAACAGATACAGTAAAAAATCTTTTGTCAAATCAAGGAATAATTCTTAAAAGAGAATTGAAAAAGAATGGTTTGAGCGAAGAACAGATCTCTGTAAAATTAGATGATTGGAAAAAGATTAAAGAAGCTAATCTTGCTTCATCATTAAAGAAAAAATCAGAAAAAGCAAAAACAAAAAAAGCATCTGTTGAAAAGAAAGATAGCGAAACGGAAGTAAAGGGCACTACTTCCGAACAAGCATAAATCTATTTTCTGTTTTGCTTGCTTCTTAATAACGTACCCTGGTAGTCACTTAATTTAAAGGTACTCTCATGAAGGAATTTATTGAATTTATAGCCAAACACCTTGTTGACGCTCCGGATAGTGTTACTCTTGAGGAAACAACTCCCGATGAAAAAACTATCGAGTTGTCTCTGAAAGTTGGTGCGGAAGATGTCGGCAAAGTAATAGGGAAACAAGGTAAAACTGCTCAGGCAATGAGAACCTTGCTTACTGCTATTGCGGCTAAAGAAGGCAAGCGTGCTATCTTAAAAATATTAGATTAAAATTTCGGTTGTGGATGATTTTTTTCTGATTGCAGAAGTAAAAGCTGTTTATGGCTCAAAAGGTTTCGTACTAATTGAGTCTTATTCTGATTTTTCCGAAAGATTTTTTAAGCTAAATTCTGTTTACTTAGAGTTCTTTAGCTCAAGGAAAGAGTTCTTTGTCGAAAATGTTATGGAAGTTGATGGTAATATTGCCCTCAAGTTCAAAGGGTTTGATAACAACGAAGATGTAAAATTTCTTCTTGACAAAAAAATCTACGTTGATAAAGAGCATTCCGTTAAACTTTCTGCTGATACATATTTTATTCATGATTTGATTGGAAGTGAAGTATTTCAAGGATCAAAATTAATCGGGTTTCTTGAAGATGTTTTAATTCTTCATTCTAATGATGTATATGTAATTAGAGATGCTGACAAAAAGAAAATTTTAATACCGGCAATTAAAGATTATGTACAATCTTTCGATCCGGAAAAGAAAAGATTAGAACTAATACCCGATTGCGATTTGCTTTACGATGATGAGAATTGATATTATTTCTGCCGTGCCTGACTCTCTTGTAAGTCCGCTTAATACAAGCATATTAAAAAGAGCGCAGGAACGAAAAAAAGTTGAGATCATTGTGCACAATCTTCGTGATTATGCTTACGATAAACACAAACAGATTGATGATAAACCGTTTGGTGGTGGTCCGGGAATGTTACTTAAGCCGGAACCGTTCTTTGAATGTATTGAAAAACTTATTAGTGAGAGAAAGTACGATCATATTATCTTTCCAACACCGGGCGGAAAAATTTATGATCAAAAACTTGCAAATGATTTTTCAATGACTGAAAATTTAATGATAATTGCCGGGCATTATAAAGGTGTTGATGATAGAGTCCGAGAACGATTTGCAACCGATGAAATTTCTATCGGAAGATATGTATTAACAGGCGGTGAGATAGTTGCTCTTGCAATTATTGATTCTGTAGTTAGGCTTATACCTGGAGTATTGAATGATAGTGAGTCTGCGCTTAACGATTCGCTGATGGACGGCGACATAATAGAAGCACCTTACTACACACGTCCGGCTGAATACAAAGATTTGAAAGTTCCGGAAGTTTTACTATCAGGACATGAAAAAAAAGTTAAAGAGTGGAAAGAAGAACAATCAAAAATTTTAACTGAACATTGGAAAAAAATAAATAGTATGGAGTAATAAGAAATGGACAAGCTAAAAGAATTCACAGCAGATTTTATGCGCACGGATTTTCCCGCATTTAAACCTGGCGATCATATCAGATTGCATGTTAGAGTAATTGAAGGCGATAAAGAAAGAATTCAGCCTTTTGATGGAGATGTAATAAACATTCGTGGAACGGGATTGAACAAAACGTTCACGGTCCGTAAAATTGCCAGCGGTGTAGGCGTGGAAAGAATATTTTCATACAGCTCACCAAAATTGGCTAAAGTTGAAATGGTTCGTGAGGGTAAAGTCAGAAGAGCAAAACTTTTCTACTTACGAGAGCTCTCCGGTAAAGCGGCACGTATTAAAGACAAAAACGTAAAGTAATAACCAAAATTTAATTTCTCTAATCCCGCTTCTTTAGCGGGATTTTTATTTTAAATATTTCGGAAAATCAGATGAAATTGATCCTGCCAAAAAATGTTTTTTCTGCTATCTTGAAAACTGCGTTACCTCAAGAATATCAAACAGAAATATTGTATCAAGAATCTTCTCTTATTTGTAAAAGTCTCGAATACAACACTTCGGCAATTGCTTTAATTCCATCGTTGGAATTAGTAAATCACCGCAATTTATTTGTTTCAAACAAAATTGCATTGTCGTTCGATGGTGTGCTGTCAAACTCATATTTCTATTTTATTGAGGGAGAGAAGAAATTTCAAAAAATATATTTACGCGGAGATATTTCTCTTAATGAAATTCTACTTGCTAAAATATTATTTGCGGAAAAATTCTCCTCGCAGATTGATATTACTTTGGATACAAATAAAACCGTCGAAAAGGGAAGGGATTACATTATAGCCGGTGATGAAAATTTTCATTCGTGGGATTATAGCTCGGCAATTAGTCTGTCCGATGAAGTTTCTGAAATGATTGATCTTCCCTACGTAAATTTTGTTTTCGCTTCTCAGGATAAAAATGCGCTTGAAAAATTTAATGAACAAATAAATCCCGTTGATGAAAAAATAGACAGCGATATTGCAAATATCATTAAAGAGCTAAATCTTTCCGAGAAGGCAAAAGAATTCCTTACAGAGAATCTTGGTTCGGTTTATTTTGATATGACTGATAATGAAGAAACCGCCGTGAATGAACTGATAAAACTAATTTTCTATCACGGGATTATTGATGACATTTTTGAGGTGAAGTTCCTACCATCGAAATAAATCTTCCTTTAATCCCTCTCCTTTACAAGGAGAGGGATTAAAGGGAGAGGTTTATTTTTTATTTACACAGTTCAAAACTTTGCCAGTGTTTTTATACTCGACAATAATTTTTACAGTTTCTTCCGCAACAGCATCTTGAGCTTGTTCTGTTGATGCACCTATATGGTGTGTAACATAAATACCGTCAATGTTCTGTAATTTGGAAGTAACAGAACCGTCTTTTCCTTCCGGTTCGCCTTTGAACACATCAACGCCAGCAGCAACGCCTTTTTCTTTAACTGCTTTTATAAGTGCGTCTTCATCAATAACATCCGCACGTGAAGTATTAATAAGAATCGCTCCCTTTTTCATCAGACCAAATAATTTGTCGTTGAACATTCCTTTTGTTTGCGGATTTGCCGGAACATGCAATGTAATTACATCAGCCATAGCAATTAATTTTTCAACATCGTCAATATATGCAATCCCTAATCCTTCAGATTTTACAACATCATAACCGATCACTTTCATACCGAAAGCCTGAGCACGTTTGGCAATTTCTTTCCCGATATTTCCAACTCCAATTATACCAAGAGTTTTCCCATACAACCCTTCTGCTTTGGAATATTTTGCTTTGTTCCAAACACTGCTGTTAAAATCTTTTACGTTATCCGGAATTTTTCTATCGAGCGAAATCATCAAACCCATTGCAAGTTCTGCCACAGCTATTGAATTCTTGCCGGGTGTATTGGAAACCGAAACACCTTTTGCGCTTGCCGCTGCAACATCAATGTTGTTGTAACCAGAACCGGCACGAATAACAATTTTTAAATTTGTCCCGGCGTTAATTGCAGCAGCATTAACGTTGGTAGAACGTACTACAATGAATTCTGCATCCTTAACGATATTTGGAATGTCATTCTCGCCAGCTTTTGGCTCATAGATAATTTCAAATCCGGCACCTTTTAATGTCTGTACATGGTTATCCGGAAATTTGTCTGCGATTAATACTTTCATTTTCATACTCCTTTTTTTATTTCATCATAGGAATTTTTACAGAGAACTTTTTTGCGTTATCAATTGCTTGTTGGTATCCGGCATCAGCGTGGCGAGCAATTCCCATTCCAGGATCGTAGGTTAAAACTCTTTCGAGCCGCGCTTCCGCTTCTTTAGTTCCATCGGCAACTACGACCATACCCGCATGAATAGATTTTCCAATTCCTACTCCGCCGCCATGATGAACAGAAACCCAGCTCGCTCCGCCGATTGCATTTAATAATGCATTCAGAATTGGCCAATCAGCAATTGCATCACTGCCGTCCTTCATTGCTTCCGTCTCACGATTTGGTGATGCAACCGATCCGCAGTCAAGATGATCTCTGCCGATAACGATCGGTGCTTTAACTTTTCCTTCCGCAACAAGACGGTTAAAAATCTTTCCCATCTTTGCACGTTCGCCGTAACCAAGCCAGCAGATGCGTGCGGGCAATCCTTGAAAGTGAACTTTCTTTTGTGCTAGTTCAATCCAGCGGATGAGCGCTTTGTTTTCCGGAAAAGTTTCGATCACAGCTTTATCAGTTTCGTAAATATCTTTTGGATCACCGCTCAATGCAGCCCAACGGAAAGGACCTTTGCCATCACAGAAGAGAGGACGAATATATTCCGGAACGAATCCAGGAATATCGAAAGCATTTTCTAATCCGTTTTCTTTTGCTTCTCCGCGTATATTATTTCCGTAATCAAATGCAACTGAGCCGCGCGCTTGAAATTCAAGCATCGCTTTAACATGTTCAACAATTGTTTTTTTGGAAAGTGAAATGTATTTGTTAGGATTACTTTTACGAAGATCTAACGCTTCATCCAAACTCATACCCATCGGGACGTATCCGTTAAGAGTATCGTGAGCAGATGTTTGATCTGTAATAATATCGGGAGTAATTTTTCTTTCTAAAATTTTTGGTAGAATTTCTCCCGCATTGCCGAGCAATCCAACCGAAAGAGGAATCTTTTTTTCTTTTGCATCAAGAACAAGTTTAAGCGCTTCATCCAAATCTTCAGTCATCACATCAAGATACCCGGTATCAATTCTTTTTTGCATACGTGATCGGTCAACATCAATTCCAAGAAAAGCTGCACCGTTCATTGTTGCCGCTAATGGTTGAGCTCCACCCATTCCGCCGAGACCTGCAGTTAGTAAAAATCTTCCGCTTAGTGTTGAATTGAAATGCTGCCGTGCGCATTCTGCAAATGTTTCGTAAGTGCCTTGCAAAATTCCTTGTGTCCCGATGTAAATCCAGCTACCGGCTGTCATTTGTCCATACATTGTTAGACCAAGTGAATCAAGTCTGCGGAATTCATCCCAAGTTGCCCAATCGGGAACAAGCATTGCGTTGGAAATAATTACGCGCGGTGCATTCTGATGTGTCTTAAAAATTGCAACCGGTTTACCGGATTGAACTACAAGAGTTTCATCGTTCTCTAAATTTTTTAGCGAAGAAATAATTGCTTCATAAGATTCCCAATTGCGAGCGGCTTTTCCCGAACCGCCGTAAACAATTAAATCCTCAGGTCGTTCTGCAACATCCGGATCGAGATTGTTCATCAGCATTCTCATTGCTGCTTCTTGAATCCAACCTTTACAACTTATTTTAGTGCCGGTCGGCGCCTTAATATTTTTTCCTTTTGTTTCCATTTAATTACTGAAATGAGTTTCTAAAAGATTTTTGTATTGATTGTAAGCAGATTTGTAAAGCCATCGTTTAAGAAAAAATCCTTTGGTAATCTGCTTTTTCATGTGGTCAACATTTTCTTTAAGACGGAAAACTAGTTTGGTCTTTTCATCTTTTGTTAGTTTAATCTCATCTGCTGGATCATTGATTTTATCAATTATGGAATTAAATGTACGGAGATCGGTGTAAAATCTTTCATCAGCCGCCATTTGCTTTTGAATTGTTTTACAGAATTGGAGAAGGATTTTTTTCTCGTTCTTATCGAATTGATATGAATAATTTTTAAAAAGTGGTTTTGCCATAAACAAATTATACTTTTAGTGAAAGAAGTTTTTCCCGCATCTTTTGGAAACCGGGTTTGATAATATTATAAATGTATGGTAATCTTTCTTTGTATGGAATGAAGGAAGATTTCATTGCATTGATATTTAATTTTTCTATATCATCCAATGTTAAACCAAACATATCCGTTGCGATCAAATATTCTTTTGTAAGTGTAGTATCGCTCATCAAACGATCGTCTGTGTTTAGAAAGACTCTGTACTTTTCTTTGTAAAGTTTTATGAAAGGATGATTTTCCATTTTATCTATTGCACCGGTGTGGACATTGCTCAATAGATTAATCTCAAGAGGAAGACGAGTATCTAATATATACTGTGCAAGATCACCTAGTGAAACAATATTGCCATCTTTATCGAAATGCATATCTTCAATTAAACGCGTTGCATGCCCGATGCGGTGAGCGCCGCAAATCTGAATTGCCTGCCAAATAGATTCTATACCAAATGCTTCTCCGGCGTGAATCGTAATATTAAAATTTTCCCGCTTGATAAATTGAAATGCATCAATATGTTTTTTGGGAGGATAACCGCCTTCTTCACCTGCAAGATCAAATCCTACAACACCCTGTCTTCTAAAATTAACTGCTAGCTCGGCAATCTCTAAAGTATTTTTCATATTACGCATACCGCAAAGAATCAAACCATAGCCAACACCAAAATCTTTTTTCCCTTTTTCCAATCCTTCAAGAACAGCATTAATTATGTCTTCGTAATAAAGTCCTTTTACAGTATGGAAAACAGGTGCAAATCGTGTTTCAACATAACAAACGCCATCCTTCTTCATATCTTCCATCATCTCGTATGCAATGCGCTCGAGCGCTTCTTTGGTTTGCATTACTGCGCATGTATGTTCAAATCCTTGAAGATATTCTACAAGGTTTCCTTTATTTGCACCGCGGAAAAACCATTCGGCAAGTTCAACCGGATCTGAAATGGGTAGTTTTGTGTATTTCAAATCTTTGGCTAGTTCTATTATAGTTTGTGTTCTAAGACCGCCGTCAAGGTGATCGTGCAGTAATACTTTTGGAACGTTGCGTATAATCTCTTCTGTTTTCATCTTCACTTCTTTATTCCAAAAATATTCTTTTGCGTTCCGAAAATCAATTAATCTATCTGTTGTTTAATATGATTCATTCAAAATCAATATTCTTGTTATTGATTCTGCGAATAAATGAACTAATTTAACCTTGACTTGGCAATCCTAAATTGGTTATTTTTGTTCAAATTAATTATGAATTTATTTTTTATTAACAGGAGCATCAATGAAAAAAGCATTTATTTATTTGAGTATTTTGACAATGGTCTTAGGTATAACAGCTTTTGAATGCGGTTCGGCAGAATTAGAAGGCGCTAAGTTATACATCAGACAAAAGCAATATGATAAAGCTAAAGAAATTTTGTTGAAAGAAGTTGCTAAGAATCCGGCAAGTGATGAGGGATGGAGTATGCTTGGTAAGCTTTACTCTGAAGAAGGAGACATTCCCAAAATGCTGGAAGCTTTTGATAAATCACTTGCAGTCAGCAAAAAATTTGAAGTTGATATAAAAGAATTTAAAAAATATGCATGGGCAAACAGCTTTAATAAAGGAGTATCATTCTTTAATTCTGCTGTCAAGACTACAAAGCCAGACAGTATGAACATGTTTTTTGAAAAAGCTGTTGAACAATTTAAATATACGATTATGTGCGAACCTGATTCGACAATTGGATATGAAAACATTGCTGCAGCTTATCTAAATATGGGTAAAACAAATGAATCTATACCAGTGCTTGAGAAATTAATTAGTTTAGATAACACTCCTGCTTTGGTGGAAGGTAAGGAGTTAATAGGGAAATCCGAAAATGAGATCATAAATAAATTAGGAAACCCAAAGGAAAAAATCGAGACTACATATAAAGATGGAAAAATAGCCCTGATGTTAGTTTATCAACAATATTTTGTTTATTTAAGAGAAGGAAGATGTTTTGAAGTTACAAAGTTTTCTAGCGGAAAATCTCTAGCATGGGTTTATTCTAGATTAGGACAAATACATTTGGTTAACGGCGGTAAGCAATTGGATAGTTACAAGATATCTAAGAATACTAATGATAGTTTGAAAGCTTTTGAGATGTATAATAAAGCGATTAGTGTTTTAGAGAATGGTAGATATAGATATCCCAGTGATGCTGATATACTTTTACAATTAGGTAATGCATATTATTATGCCAATAAAATTGATGTAGCCGAATCTTCTTTCAAATATCTTGTTGAAAAAAATCCGACCAATAAAGAAATAAGATATGCATACGGTGTTATATTACTTAAAGAACATAAATACACCGAAGCTGCTTCTCAATTAGAACAAGTTGTAAAAATGGATGAGAATAATATTGATGCATGCTATAATCTTGCTGCAACATATATAAATTGGGGAAATGATCTTAGAGATGAAGCTTTGAAGAAAGAGAATAATGATAAATCATTCCAGGAAAAATTTAAATTAGCTGCACCTTTATTGGAAAAATATTTATCAGTAAAATCCAACGATGCAAGAGTCTGGATGAGTCTAGGCCAGGTTTATGCAAATCTCGGTGAAGCAGAAAAATCTAAAGCAGCTTTCAAAAAGGCAGATGAGGTTAAATAATTATTTTGTAATTTATTTTATTTCAGCGAGGCTTATCAAATCGACAGGAAATTACTTTTGAGACAGCCTCGTTTTTTATGATTAATCAAGGTGAAAAGATGAATCAGAACAATGATCAAAACGCACAGCAGATAAACATAGAACTCGGTGAAAAAGAAGCCGAAGGAATTTATTCCAATCTTGCAATCATTACACATTCGCCGGCGGAGTTTGTTATTGATTTTACTCGTGTTGTACCCGGCGTTCCTAAAGCAAGAGTGCTTTCCCGTATAATTACTACTCCGCAGCATGCAAAGATGTTAATGCGCGCATTAAAGGACAACATCGAAAAGTTTGAATCACGCTTTGGTGAAATAAAGATTGATAATCAACCAACGCCACAGTTTGGATTTATCAACACTGATAAAGGTGAAAAAGTAAATTAATATTTCAGAGATTCCTGAAAGAGAATGTTAATTTAGAGCAAACTTACAATTCTATTCTCATGTAAATCATTTCTTGAGTTAGTTAAAATAAATAGGTAGTTTATTAATAAGGTAAACCTTTTGTTTTCCACCATTCAAATCTTTTGGAGTAAATTATGAAAAGATTTAGAAGCATTTTCATACTCACTATATTCCTATTAATACCTCTAACAACGAGAGCTCAAAATTCTATCAACCTAACAATTTTGGCTGGCTTAAATACAATTGATTTTGCAGCATTCACTTTTACTAATAATCTTTCCGGAGCACCACGCATTTTTCACGTAGAAATCCAAACAACACCACCGGGTAAGCAGGTAATGGTTGGAGGTAATTTGGCATGGAAGAAAAATGAAAGTTCTGGGTTTGTAAGTCTTGTAAATAATTTTAAAACAAAACTATTTTCTGCAATTAGTTTTTTCAATGATGAATTAGGAAATTCAACTATTCTGATTGATCATGTTGATGCCAACAGTAGTGTTATTACAGAAAATTTTAAAATGGGTAAACCAACTGGTATCTATAGAATCCAACTTTACCTTTATGACGAGCGTAATAATCAAATAAGTGAAACTCATCAGGATATTTCATTCCTTAATCCGGCACCAACAATTTCTATACTTTCACCACAGGAAAATAGTTCGTTTGATGTAGGAAATGTACAAGCGCAGTGGACACCTGTTCAAGGAGCGGCATATTATACTGTCCGGGCAAATGCATTACAAACGGCATTTCAAAGTGCTGAGGAAGCATTAAATGCCGGCAATCCACTAATTAATGATAAGGATGTTGGTAAAATTGAAACTGTTAATCTTAGTACTCTTTTAGACCGTCAGTGGGTTGGCGGTCAGCGGATTGCACTTGCTATCACAGCATACGTTATAGGACCAGGTGGAGGAAGTTCTCTTAGAAGTACTCCGGTGATTTTCAATTTGAATGAATCCGGAAAAAATTCAAATGCTGTCATGAATCCAGATTTAGTTCGTCTTGGAAATCTATTATCGGGTAGGGTTAATCAAGATTTTGTGAACAAGCTTATTAATGGACAAATTCCCGCTGAACAAATTCAATTTACTGATGATAAAAATGCAACAATCAGTTTTTCAGATTTCTTGCAAATTCTTTCTTTTTGGGAATTGCATTCTGAATCTATTATATCAGTCAATTACCAGGCTAAATAAAAAAGGATGCTAAAATTATGAGAGCAAAAAAATTAATATATGTATTTGTTCTACCGTTGTTATTCGGATTTGCATCCGATAAAAATTCTCTAAATCCAGGGGATACGCCAGTTGCATTGGTTAAAAAGATCTTTAAAAATGTTCAGTATGCAAAAAAAATAAATCAAGATCTCTGGGAAGAAGCAAAAACCGGATTACCGTTGAACAGTGGTGAAAGAGTCAAGACCGGTTCAAAATCAATAGCTTTGATTTTATTCACAGATGGATCAGGATTACTTACTGTTAGAGAAAATTCAATACTAACCATCAATTCAAAACTTGAGAATAAAAAAATTAATAAAGATACTTTCATTGAAAAAGGAACGGTAAGTTTTGATGTGAATAAGCAGGAAGACGAAGAGTTTAAATTCACAACACCAACTGCAGTTGCTTCAATCCGAGGAACAACCGGATTATTTGATGTTGCCGAGAATGGCGAGTCAAAAATGATTTTGGAATCAGGTTCTGTTGAACTGTTAACAAAATCCGGGAAAAAAGTAACATTAACAACAGGTAATACAGTCGTTTTTGATTTGGCCGGTAATGCCAATGTTTATCCTTCTACAGATAATGATAAAAAGAAATTAGGACAAGCAAAATCTTTGAACACTAAAAAGGTAAAAATTCATACAAATTTTGGTGATGTTGAAGTTGAGTATTTCTCTGACTAGGACAAATAAAGAGAATTATTAACAATGAATTCTTAACAAAAATCTTTTGGAATTTATCTGTGCGGAGAGAAATCATATGATGAAAGGAAAATATTATATAATAAAAATTCTACTTTGTGTTTTTTTATTCTCTTTTTTATTAACGAACGAATCATTCAGCCAGGTTAGTAATATAGTTTCTGCAGTCCGAATAGGTGATGCAAAAGAGAAGACGCCGCTTTCAATTTCGGCCGAACTCTTTACAGCAGAAAATATTTCTATTGTCAGTTTCATCTATAGATCATTCGGGCAAACGGAATTTAAGAAAACAGAAATGTTAATTGCGGGAAACACAGCATCAGTTACTATTCCGGCAGATGAAATACAACCGCCATATTTAGAATACTATTTATCAATCACACTTCGGAATGGTCCATCGCAAACGTATCCACTTGATATTGATAGAGGTGTCGCCCCGCTTCAAATTCCGGTATCAGCTTACTCTCAAAAAGATAAAGAGATTTTAATCCTTAGTCCTTCTGTAGGTGAAATACTCTCCGTTGATGAATTACTGATTTCAGTTTCGTTCATTAAAGCACCGGATAATATTGATGTAAACAAAACTAAAATTTATCTGAACAGTCAAGATGTTACTTCGTATGCGTTGATAGCCGGTGACCTGATAATTCTTAGTGGCGAAAATCTTTCGGGTACAATTGATCTTGGTGCAAAGCTATTAAAGATTGATGTTTATGATAAATCGGGAAATTTATATCACTCAATTTCAAGAAGTTTTCAAACAGTCTCTGCTGAAGTTGCAATGGAAGTAAGTTCCCGTTGGAAATATTTTGGTAACCTTAGGGGCGAATCTCGGAATGAAAATTTTAATTCCGCATCAACATGGTATAATAATTTATCAGCCGATATCAATAGTTCTTATGATCAATGGAGATTTAGCGGCAATGCATACTTAACTTCAGAAGAAAAAAGTTCTTCACAGCCATATAATAGATACTCAGCTACAGTTCAAGGTGGGGATTGGTTTGAACTAAAAGTTGGTGATGCATATCCGCGTTTTCCAAATTTAATTATGGATGGAAAAAGAGTTCGAGGTGTTACCGGAGCGATAAATTTAGGTTCATTTAATTTACAAGCATCATACGGTGAGACAGTGCGTGAAGTTGAAGGAACGGTGCTGCAGACTTACACATCAAACAATGTTCCGTTAGGAACAGACATTATTAAAGTAAATCAATCAAAGTATGGTGCACCCTACGCAAGAGTTGATCTCGGTACTTTCAGCAGAAAAATATTAGTAGTACGGCCATCTTTTGGCAGTGGGGAAAATTTTCAATTCGGGTTAAGCTATTTGCATTCGAAAGATGACCCCGGTTCCATTGCACTTGGTGCTCGTCCGCAAGAAAATATTACGCTTGGTTCTGACTTGATGTTCGCATTTGACAATCAAAATATTTTATTTACATCTCAAGCAGCTGTAAGTATTCTTAATAAAGATATTTCAACTGGCAATTTAACCGATGCACAAATTGATTCCGTTTTTGGTGCGAATAGTACTTATGATATTAAATCCAGTACAGTTAAAAATATACGCGACATAATTGGAAAGTTTATTACAGTGAATCAATATTTAGGGCCATGGAATCCGCAAGAATTTTCTTCACTTGCTGCCGAAGCAGCCTTATCGTTGAATTATTTCGATAATAATTTACGCGCCTCATATATCTATCGTGGAAATGAGTATCAATCATTCGGGCAATCATTTTTACGCACAGATGTTAAAGGAATTAATCTTGTTGATAGATTCCGAATGCTTGATAATAAACTTTTTGTTTCCTTTGGTTATGAAAGCTTAAATGATAATCTTCAAAAAACAAAACCGGCTACTACAACATTCCAAACAACAAGTATATCGGTTTCATATTTCCCACGAATGGATTTCCCTAATATCACGCTCGGCTTTAACCGCTATGATAATAATAATGATTTAGTACTTGCAGACTCGGCGAAAAACCGAATCGCTCTAAATGCTGTTGGTGATATAACAAATAGATTTTTACTTCAATTCTCTTACGATTTTAATTATATAGTAAAACAAAGTGCATCATTGTCGTTCACGACTTCAAACAGAATTGATAATAGTATTTCGCATTTAGATTCAAAATTTAATTCAGGTTCATTAACCTTAAATAGTTATTGGGATCAACAGTTGACTTCACTCTTTGGTGTGGTTTATAGTTCTAGTTCAATCGCGGGTATTCCATTTAATTATTTTACTCTTACACTTGGTGGACGATATAGAATGCTTGAAAATAAATTATTGCTTTCTGCTACACTAAGTCCAAGCTTTGGAGATTTTAAAAGACAAGCAGTTGAGTTCACAGCTGATTACAACATATTATTGAATTTGAATTTAATGTTCCAGATGAGATTATACAGGATCCCAGGTGCTTCAACAAATTCTATTATCGGATTAGTTACACGTCTCACTATATAACATGAAATTTTTCTTATGAAGAGCAGTGCAGGTAAAAAGAAAGATTTTTTCAAAAAAAATCTAGTTGTACTTGGTGCTGCTCTTTTCACTATTATTCTCACTCAAGATTATGTCTTTACTTTCGCTCCTCTAAAAGAACTTGAACTGAAATTAATTGATACGCGTTTTTCAAAGAGAGGACCTATAGAAATAAAAGATTCTTCAAAAGTTATCATCGTAGAAATTACACAAGAAACCTACAATCAAATTCCACCTCCCAATAATAAAGCACCTTTACCTCGATCAATTTATGCGAAGGCAATTGAGAATCTTACTAAAGCTGGTGCTAAAGCAATTGGAGTTGATCTTATAATGTCGGATGCAGATAGATATTCTGTAATGAATGATACTATGTTGATGCAAGCGATAAAAAAATCCGGCAAAGTTGTTGTTGCCGGAAAGATTGATGAAGTACGAGAAAGTCAGATTCAAGAGGGTAAAAATTATTCTTTACAAAATTTTACAGATTCGAGCTACAATAGAATTCAATACAACTACGAAAACATTTTCTATGATGCAGATAGTTCTTTAGGAATTGTACAAATGCCTCCCGACTTTGATGGAGTTTATCGTAGGTACATGCCTTTTAGAAAAACAGCAATTACTAGAAAAAAGATTCCAAGTTTTGGTTTTGCATTAGTCAATAAGTATTTAGGATTGAAAGGTACAGACACTGCTAAAATTGATAATAATTTTTTCATCTTAGGTAATAAAAGAATACCAAAGTTTGACCAGACAAGTGTACTCATTAATATTTATGGGTCAAGCCGAACATTCCCACATATTAAACTTATGGATGTACTTGATGATAAAGAGTTTAAGACTAAAGATGAGATCGATTTTGATACTGATATAAACTCATGGGATGAGATGATGTCTGATTCTGTTTATCGAAATAAGTTCAAAGATAAAATTGCTATCATCGGTTCAACTATGCCGGAAGATAAAGATGTTATAGCATCTGCATTTGCGAAAGGTGAAAGAAAAGGTGATAATCAAATTAATGGTGTTGAATACCATGCAAATATTATCCAGAATATTCTAAGCAACAATTATCTTTACCCTCAATCGAAAGAAAGCGAACTTCTCGTTATCCTTTTTCTTACTACGATATCATTTTACATCTCATCATTCATTAGAAAAATAAAACTAAGAATTGGTTTCTTGGTTGAAGTTATCAACTTTATTTTCGTTTTATTTTTTATTTATGGAATTTATGAATTAAGTATTTTTCTTTTCATACACGACAAATTAGTAATTGCAATTGTAAGTCCTTCTCTTGCTGTAGTAGTTGGATATTTTTTCAGCACCGCATATCATTTCTTGCGGGAACGCCAGCAGAATGTTATCATAAAAGGAATGTTCAGTCAATATGTAAGCAAAGAAGTAGTTAATCAGCTAATAATTGATCCTGACAAATTACGTTTAGGTGGAGAAAGAAAAAATCTTTCCGTTTTATTCAGTGATATAGCTGGATTCACAACATTTGCAGAAAAAAAACAGCCGGAAGAACTTGTAAGTTTTATAAATGAATTCTTAAATGCAATGACTGAAATAATTTTAAGTCATAACGGAACACTTGATAAATATCTTGGTGATGCAGTTATGGCTTTTTGGGGTGCGCCTGTTGAAGTCAAAGATCATGCATATAAGGCATGTGTTACTGCTTTACAGATGCAAGAAAAATTAGTTGAGATGAGAGAGAAGTGGACAAGTTCTGGTGGAACTCCCATTCGAATACGAATCGGTATTAATACCGGTGATGTTATCGTCGGGAATATTGGCGGAGAGAAACGTTTTGACTATACTGTTCTTGGCGACAATGTTAATTTAGCATCACGGCTTGAAGGAGCTAATAAAGAATATGGAACTAATATCATGATCAGCGATACGACTTATGATTGCTGTAAAGATAAAATTCTTGCAAGAGAATTAGATGTAATTCTTGTTAAAGGAAAGAACAAACCGACTAAAGTTTATGAATTGATTAGTGTTGTTGGCGATAAAAAAGCAGAAGAAGCAGTTGAGAAGATGGATTTTTATTTTCAAGCATTGGAATTGTATAGGCAAAAAAGTTTTGAACCAGCACTTGATTACTTTAAAAGATCATGTGAAAAATTAGGAGATTATCCTTCTAAAGTTTATATACAACGGTGTGAGTTCTATCTGAAATATCCGCCTGATAAAAATTGGGATGGTGTATTTGAAATGAAAAATAAATAAGAACTATTTCTGAGCACGTTTAATATTGTACAGCGCCGCCAACAAGAAAATAAAATTTGCCATCCATGCAGTTGTTAACGGATTCAATTGCCCGCTCTTTCCAAATGCCTGACTAACTTTCATAAATACTAAATAAATAAAAGTGATCAGCAAATTAATTCCGAATTGAATTGCCAATCCGCCGCGTCTTCTATTTGCGGAAATAGAAAGTCCGAAAAGAACAACAACAACACTTGCAAACGCAAAAGCAATACGCGATTCATATTCAATGAAAATCGCTGTCGGATCATTTCCTGTCCTGTCCTGTTCATCTCCGTAATCTTTTAATTCTGAAAGTGTCATCTCTTCGGGTTTACGTTGTTTTTTTATAACATCTTCAGGTTTAAAGTTTAATTGTCTGAATTCTTTCACCAGAAACTTTTCATCTGATTCAGTCGTATCACTGAATATTCTTGTTATACCATCGTAAGCAAACCAGCTGCTTTTAGTTGAATCGTAGATCATTCTAAATGCATCTGTGCGTGAAATTAATTTTGTTCTGTCTTTGTCGCTAAATTCTTGAATGCTAATTTGATTCGCTTGCTTCTGCGAGAGATCATAGTTATTAATTGAAACAATTTTTGTTTTTGTGTCTTGAAAAAAAATGTTACTTCCTAAATAAACTAAATCTTTCTTCATATAATTCTGTTCAATGAAAACTTTTTGCTTATTTGCAATCGGGACTAAATAACCACCGAAGTAAACAGAAAAAATACTTATTACTATTGTAGTTATAATAAATGGAGTCATAAATCTATAAAGACTGATTCCGCTTGCTTTGATTGCTGTAAGTTCGTTTTGATTTGTCATTTTACCTGCCGTAAATAAGCTTGCAAGTAGAACTGCAATAGGAGTTATCAATCGAACCATTTCCGGAGTAAAAACAAAATAGTACTGAAGGATCAAACTTGTAGGAACATTTTGATCAAGAAAATCATCAAGATTTTCCATCATATCAATCACAATAAAGATCAATGTGAAAGTAAGCAAACCAAAGAGGATTGACTGTAAAAATTGTTTAACAAGATATCTGTCAAGAATTTTCATCGTTCTCTTGTTGTGTTTTCCATGATTGCGGAATTAATTTAGTGATGAAATCAAAGCTTAGTGTAACTTTTTCTCGTGCACTTTTAATCATTAAAAATATTCCAAGAATACCAAGTAGTATATTTGCGCTCCAGATTCCCAAGAAAGGTGAAAGCAAACCGCGGTCTGCAAATTTTTCTCCACCGATAAGAAATGCCCAATAGACTAAAAAGAAAATTAAACTCATTCCTGCTGCCATTCCGAAACCGCCTCTTCTCATCATTGTTCCTAACGGGGCGCCGATCAATACAAAAACAATACATGCAAACGGAAGTGAATATTTTTTGTGAATCTCAACCCAATATTTGTCTATTTGATCATCATTATACTCAAGACTGTTTAATACATCAAGCATTGAACTTTCATCAGATCTAATTTTTTGTTGGGATTTAATAAAAATAAATTGTCCCGGAAAGATTGTTTGCGTTAAATTGGATCTTCCGTTTTTACTATCGGTAAGTGAAATAATTTTCGAATAATATTTCTTAAAATAATCTGCTCTTATAACTTTGAGACTGTCAACTAAAACTTTTAATTTAGGGGCGCCTATTTCACGCTCGTAACGTTGTCCGCCCGGCGCTGACTGTTCAAAAGTAAATTGCTCTGCAGGCATTGCAATTTTGTGACGTTCAAATCTTAATCTTCTATAAGAATTTTGTTCCGTGTTATCAGATTCATGGATCTCGCCGTTCTTTAGATCCATTATTAATTTTTTCTGATTCGCGGAAAAATAAATTTGTCCGGTTGATGCTGTTACTATATTAATTTTCGGACGATTGGAATAATCATAAATCGTTATTTGTTTTAGTTGATTGTTTGATTGATCAATTTCTCTAACTAGAATTGAATAGTTTGGAACTTCTTGAGAGAAAACTCCCGGTACAAGTGAAAGTGTTGGTTTTTTGCGTGAGATGTCTTCCAACAAAAGACGTGCAGCATGGTTGGCATCAGGATAAATATTATTATTAAAATATACTAGAAAAAGAGCAACGACAACACTTCCTACAAGCGGTGGTATCATCATTTTGTATAAACTAACCCCGGTTGCTTTTAAGATTGCTATCTCATTGTTCTGAGACATCGAACCGAATGCCATTAAAGTTGCGATTAGAACAGCCATCGGTACTACAAGAGCAACAATCCATGCAAGACTGTAAGTTATCAATTGAATTATAACCCACGCACTCAATCCTTTACCGATAAGGCGATCTGACATTTTTACTAAGTATTGCAATACGAAAATGAAGAGTAGAATCGAAACTGAAAATAGAAATGGGGTCAGATGATTTTTTAATATGTAGCGGATCATGATCATTTTATTAGCTAAGCTTCACTGTTCTTTTGTTGACAAATTTACCATAATTAGGAAAGAAACCAAAGCGGGATAAAGTATTTGGTCTTATATAACTGATGATATGAATGATTCTAAATTGTATTCAACTGATACTTGCATCGAGAATTTATTTCATTTGGCATTATATCACTTGAATACAGAGATTGTTAGGTGTAAATTTGATACGATAAGTTATGCTGTTATTTAATTGTTCATATTCATTTATATTATCTTAATGGAGGAATAGTGGAATCTGTTGTTAATTACCTTAAAAGTAATTTAGATAATTATTTGGAAGAATTTAAAGATTATTTAAGAATTCCAAGCATAAGTACATTAGCTTCGCATAAAGTTGGAATGATACAATGTGCAGGATTTGTATCTCAGAAATTAAAAGATGCAGGAATGACTAAAGTTGAGATTTTTCCGACAGCCGGTTATCCAATTGTTTACGGGGAATGGCTTGGCAAACCCGGTAAACCAACTGTATTGGTCTATGGTCATTATGATGTTCAGCCTGTGGATCCGATAAATTTGTGGACCAATCCGCCGTTTGAACCTGTAATAAAAGAAGGAAAAATTTGGGCTCGAGGAGCTAATGATAATAAAGGTCAAAATTTTGTTCACATTAAAAGTGTGGAAGCATATTTCAAGACGGTAGGCGAACCTCCTGTAAATATTAAATTCTTATTCGAAGGTGAAGAGGAAATTGGAAGCACAAATCTTGGCGCGTTCTTAAAAGAGAAACAAGAATTACTAAAATGCGATACTGTTTTAATTTCGGATACAAGCATGTACGCAAAAGGTATTCCAACAATTACATATGGACTAAGAGGATTGCTCTACATGGAAGTAGAAGTAACTGCAGCAGATCGCGATCTTCATTCCGGTAGTTTCGGCGGTGCGGTTGCCAATCCGATCAATGAATTAGCTAAGATCATTTCTAAACTTCATGATAAGAACGGTAAAGTAACTGTTCCAAATTTTTATAAAAGTGTTCTTCAATTATCGAAAGAAGAAAAAGAAAATTTTAGAAGGTTAAAATTATCTGATAAAGAATACGCAAAGGAACTCGGCGTTAAAGAATTGCAAGGTGAAAAAGGATATACAACTTTGGAAAGATTGTGGACCCGTCCTACTTTGGATTGTAACGGTATAATCGGCGGCTTTACGGAAAAAGGAGCTAAGACAGTATTACCATCTAAAGCAATGGCTAAGATCAGCATGAGATTGGTTCCCAAACAAGAACCGTTAAAAATTGCAAAGGAATTTACAAAACACATCAAGGCATTATCACCAAAAAGTGTTAAAGTTGAAGTTAAAACAATACACTACGGTTACCCGGTAATGGTTCCGTTAGGAAGTAAATCGTTGATTGCAGGAGCTAATGCTGCTGCAAAAGCATTTGGTAAGAAAACCGTTTTCACTCGCGAAGGTGGTTCTATTCCAATCGTTGTAGATTTTATGAGAATATTAAAAGCTCCGGCTGTGTTAATGGGATTGGGCTTGGATAGCGATAACATTCATTCTCCGAACGAACATTTCCTTCTGGAAAATTTTGAAAAAGGATTGTATGCATCAGCATATTTCCTTGATGAGTTTTCAAAAAGTTAATAGAAAATATTTAATAACAATTAAGGATAAACGAGATGAAACTCTATAAAATGTTTATAGTGTTCTCTCTTTTGGGATTATTAATTTACTCGTGTACATCAAAGCAGGGCGGCGGCGGAGATGCGGCTACATCGAATGCTAAAGATGAACAAATACAACAGTATAATATTGGTATAGACAAAGAACAAACAAAAAATCGATTTGTGTGCGATACTATTTCCTTAAAAGAATATATTCTTAGTCATTATGATCCGGGCACTTATTTAGTTGAATTCGATAGAACGTTAACTTTCAACGTTCCGAAAATTGCCGTAATATATTTTAGAGATGTTGCAAACTATGTTCTTTGTGTCGTTGCAAAATCGAAACCTGGAGAAAGAAATATTGAGACTAAGAATGTTATCGGTTATGAATCAAGCTACATTAATCTCGACAGTACAAAACTTGGGACAACTTTTTTCTGGTTAACACTTTTTGAATGTAAGGATGGAGAATTCAACAGAGTATGGGAATCGGAAGTTCCTATTCATGGCGGATTTAATAGCATGACGATCAAGAATTGGAAAGTTAAAAACATGAAATATGTTGAGTTGAATTTTGAAGATGGAATCATTTCAGGTCATCGTAATTACAATTTCTTTTTAACGGACGGATGGAATAAGCCTCCTCATTTAATGGAAACATATCTTGCACTTGTTCTTAAAAGATCATTAGCAAACATTAACAACGATAAATATCCCGATTATTATGAATACGTATTTAGCACAGGAAGAAATTATAAGGATTCTCTTTTTGCATCTATTCGTATTATAGATTCTATCCCTTTTTATTGGAGTGAGAAGAGACAGTTATATATAACAGATAAAAACTCACGCTGGTATAGAAAATATTAATTGTATTAGAAAGGTTCTGAATGTTTCATGAGAATAATAATTTGTTAACGATTGCAGAATATTTTGCAAAAAAATATCCGGAATCAAATAAGGAAGAAAATTCCATACGATTTTTTTATTCAGCTAAAGATGAGTATGGATCATTGAAAAATGGTATTGGTATTAGAATAAAATTAAATTCTACTATCATTGAAATGACAGGCAAAGATGTTCTGGATTTTTTGCATCGGGTATCAACCAACACAATTAAAGATTTAAAATCATTTGAGAAAAGAAATACACTCTTCCTAAATGAAAAAGGAAGATTCATTTCGAGATCAACTTTATTAAATCTTGAAAATAATTTTTACTTAATTGGAAACAGTGATTATGATAAGCGACTTTTCAGTTGGGTGAACAAATTTATAATTACTGAAGATATAATTGCTCGTGATGTGTCAGATAGTTTTGTCGTTTTGGAATTAATTGGTAAACAATGCAATTCTTTTCTTTCTATGCTTGTTGGTGAGGAGATTGATTTGGTTGATATGAACTTAGTAAAAGTTAATGAAATTGATGGGTTTAGATTTTATTATTATATAGAACAGGGATTTAATAGTCATAATATTTATAGAATTTTAATTGATAGAGAAAAGTGCATTGATTTCTTAGAATACCTTTCTAACATTAAAAGTGTATTCGACCTATCTGTTGTTGGAGAAAATGCTTATGATGTTTTTAGAATTGAGAATGGTATACCGTCTTATCCTAATGAGATAAATGATTCAACAAATCCACACGAAGTTAATTTGATAAACGAAATAAGTTTTAAAAAAGGTTGTTACATAGGTCAGGAAGTAATTGCACGTCTAGATACATACGATAAAGTACAGCGGAAATTGGTTAAAATTACAATTGACGAACCTACAAATATTATTACTCCATTAATGATAATAGATGAAGCAGAAAACGAATGGGGTGAATTGACGACCTTATCTTCACAGGAACTTGTTAATCCGCAAATCGGATTAGCATTAATAAAGAAGAAAGCTCTTGCTGATCATACTGCTTTATTTATTAAATCAAGTGATAAGAAAATAAAAATTAGAATCTCTGAAATAAACTTGATAAGATGAAAATTTATACAAAAACCGGCGATAAAGGAAAAACATCTCTCTTCGGCGGTAAAAGAGTTTGGAAAGATGATCTAAGAATTCAATCATTTGGAACAGTTGATGAATTAAATTCCATTCTTGGTATAGCTATTACTGAAATAAAAAATAGGGAACTCAAAAAGATTTTAAGCAGTATACAGCATGAATTATTTAATATAGGCTCTGATTTGGCGTCTCCGGAATATAAGGATAGTAAAAAATTTTCTATTCCGCGAATTAATGAATTTAATACAAAACGCCTTGAAGTATTGATAGATAAGGTTGATAATAAATTATCATCATTAAAAAATTTTATTTTACCTGGCGGATTAAAAGGCGCTGCGTTATTACATCATGCAAGGGCAGTTTGTAGAAGAGCAGAAAGGGAAGTCATTTCTCTTTCAAAAGTTGATATGATAAACTCAGAAATAAAGATATATTTGAATCGTCTTTCAGATCTATTATTTGTTCTTGCACGATTTGAAAATTTTTCATCCAAACACCCTGATATTGAGTGGAAGAAATAGTTCTACATTCTCAGACGGGGGTGACATTGGCTTCGACGGGATTATTTGTTCTTTGGACTGCGCACCGTGTTCTCCGTAGACACGTTAAACGACGGTAAAAAACATAAAAGGCGAATATAACTACGCTTTAGCTGCGTAATTAACGCAGCCGTTCTTCAGCTTCATTCATACCTGGGGTTGAAAGAACGTCGTCTGGTATGATAGCCAAATCGAACTTCCGAATAGAAGAGGCGAAACTAATTTCGGAATAGTCCCGACATAATTTGTCTATCAATGCTGTCGGGATGAAATTAAAAGATAGAATATGTGTGTAGACGTTCATAGGATTGTAATTTCGGACGCGGGTTCGACTCCCGCCACCTCCACTTGTAGTTTTCATTATTTCATTTTAGAGTGAGAATGCGTTTATAAAGCGTATTCTCATTTTCCTAATACAACTACTCCAATAAATCCAATCAATAATATGCGGTCTGGGCACAAAATGGGCACAGCTTTATTAGAGATTTATATTTCTACTGCTGCCTTCATCGTTGTCCATATACAAAACTCCATCCACATAAAAAATTCACAATTATGATTGACCTTTCGAAAAAAGAAATGTAGGAATAGCAGTACAATTTGTTCAGGATTTCAAACTGTAGTTGAGTTTCAGTTTTGAAGCAACAGAGACAGAAGGAGAGTAGAGATTTGGGCATATTAAGTTTTTACATGGTAATTTTCTAAGCGCATAGATACATCAGTTAATAAAAGAGTTATTTTAATTTATATATTACGTTGCAAATCCTAGAAACATTGGAGGCAATATGAAAAGGTTTTCAACTGTTAAGACATTATACTCGATTACTGTGTTTTTCTTCCTCACCAATCAAATCTTCTCTCAAAGCGATTCTGCAATAATGTTTAAGACCGCACGGGAACTTAGCAAGAAAGCTTTGGTGGCCGCTGCTAATATTTTTGCCAATGCAGATTTTGAAAAAGGAACTGAATTGCTTACCGATGCTGAAAAGCTTTTAAAGAAAAACGGAAAACCCGAAGAGATTCAACAAAACTTGACAACAGCTATTGATCTTTTTAATAAATCAATAGAAACAACCAAAACATTGAATACAAGTTTTACAGATTTAATGAAAATCCGTCAACTTGCGTTTAATGTGGAGGCTTACAATAACGCTACGAAATTATGTAAAGAAGGAGAAGAGAATTTCTTAAGTGCTGTAGAAGATTATAACGATAAAGATATGGAAGGATATCAAAAATATGTGAAGGCCGCAGAGACTAATTACAAAGATGCGGAGTTGGTAAGTATAAAAGGTAAATTCTTAAATGATCTTAATGCTTCTATAACTCAAGCCGAGGATAAAGATTTAAACAAATATGCGCCTGTTACATTAAAGAAGAGCAAACAATTCGCTCAAGACATAGAATCAATTCTAAATGCCAATCGTTACGATACTCTCAAAGCACGCAACAACTTGGACCAAGCAACGTACGAACTTAAACATGGTTTATACTTACAGGATCTTTTTATGAAAATGAAAGAAAAAGACAAGAACATGGAAGATCTAATTTTATCATGGGAAGAACCACTGACTAAAATTGCAGCTGAATTCAAGATTCAACCTTCATTCGATCAAGGTTATGATGAAATAACTTCCCAGATAATTTTTAATATAAACGACAGACTTACAAAATTAGATAAGGCACTAAAAGACAATCAAAAGTTATCTTCAGAACGGGATGATTTGAAAAAAACAATAGAAGAACTAAATAAGTTGGTTGAAGAGTATAAAACTAAATTTGCACAACTTGAAAATGAAAATCTAAAGTACAAGACTCAATCGCAAGAATTGGATATGAGCAATCAAATCATCGAGAACGCATCAAAACTTTTTCTCCCTTCTGAGGCAGAAATTATAAGAAATGGTGATTTAATAATAATTAGATTAATCAACATTGTTTTTCCGGTAAACAAGGCAACTCTTGAACCTAAGTATTATGATTTGTTTGGAAAAGTTCAGAAAGCAATTCAATTATTTCCAAACGGAACCACAGTGATTGAAGGACATACCGATGGTCAAGGCGATTTTCAGAAGAATCTTGATCTCTCACAAGCACGAGCTAATGCTATATTTCAATATTTATTGTCTAGCATGGGGGCCGAAGCGAACAGAATTACTGCGGTGGGACTTGGCGGCACAAAACCGATTGCCAACAATTTATCTGAGGAAGGAAGAGTAAAAAATAGAAGAATTGAAATAGTAATTAATCCGCACTTTTCGGTAACTAAGTAGAGGCGCCGAGTTGTCTATATTCAAAACTTTATCCGTATATAAAATGTAAATACATAGCGCGACAACATTGTAAAATGAAGAGCAAACAATTATTGAGGTTAAATATATAGCGGGGTTCAACTCAGAATTTCCAGCTTCTTTTTAAGATTGAATTTAATGCAAACTAAGTGCTTTTAATGCCAGTGAGGTTTTGGATATGCACAACTATTTTTTTATGCTTTACTCACTATTAGTTGAACCAAATAACTAATAGGGATAAAATTTTTTTACCTCTAAATAATTCTGCAATTTAAAACTACCATGTTCACTTAGTTGTCAAAAGTTTGTTTATTAATCGCTCTTCATTAAAATAAATACCGTGCCAAAACCCATTTCTCATTGCTTTAAGTGCTTTAATGCCGTAAATTTGAAATCATTATGAAGCGTTTTTCTTTCACAAAAATGAGTGGTGCAGGGAATGATTTTATCTTATTTGATAAAAAAGTCAATCCTGATATTGAGCTAACAACTCAAAACATCAAAATTATGTGTGAAAGACGCATCGGGATTGGCGCTGATGGTGTTCTTTTAATTTCTGATCTGAAGGATTTTGCATTTGAGATGAATTACTTTAATGCTGACGGTTCCACCGGCAGTTTGTGTGCTAACGGAGCCCGTTGTGCAATAAAGTATGGAAATGAAAGCGGCAGAATCTCTAATAATAAAATATCATTCATAGCTAATGGTGTTGAATATTCCGGGCAGTTATTGGATGATGGGCTGGTTAAGTTTTTCTTAGACAGTCCAAAAAAAATGGAACAGAATTTTAAGATCAAAGCGGGAAATCAGTTAATGCCGGCTTCGTTTGTAGATACCGGTTCTCCACATGTTGTTATAAAATTTATTGATGTTCTTAGAAATCCGGTTGATCCAAAATCATATTATAATGATTTTGATATTTTCCCGGTTTATGAACTTGGTAAGGAAATTCGTTATCACAAAGATTTTGCACCGGATGGAACAAATGTAAATTTTATACGCATTCATAATGGAGAAATTGATATTAGAAGTTACGAGCGCGGTGTAGAAAATGAAACACTTTCTTGCGGAACCGGAACTGTTGCAGCAGCATTATTAGTTTTTGCAAAAGAAAATTTTAATCCGCCAATTAAAGTGCACCAAAAGAGTGGTGATGAATTGATAGTAGATTTCAAAATAGAAGGACAAAAAGTGCAGGAACTCTCATTAACTGGTCCTGCTAAAATTATTTTTAATGGTGAAATTACAATTTAACAGAGGGATAAATGAGTAAAGTTATTTTTTCCATACGATACAATATTTTTCAGGAAAAACGAGAAGAATACTTAGATGTTGTTCGCGAATTAAAAAATATTGTTAAAGCAGAAGGATTAGAGACCTATTCTGTTTTTGAACAAAAAAATAAACCGAATAATTTTGAAGAGGTATATATTTTCAAAAGCAAAGAAGCTTATGAAAATTTTGAAGATAATACCGATGAACGAATTGATATTTTAATGACAAAACTTTCTGATATGATAAAAGAACAAACAACTCAGTACACAACATTGTTCGAAGTAAATAACGCATAACAGAAAGATACCGGCAAATAAATTTTTATCTGCCCGCCTAATTAATCCGGGAATTATAAATGTTTGAATATGTTGGCGCAATACATATACACTCAATTTATTCCGATGGCTCCGGTGAAGTAAAAGATATTGCTCAATTTGCCAATGAATCGGAGCTGGATTTTTTTATCCTTACAGATCACAATACTATCCGCGCTCTTAAAGAAGGATTCGAGGGTTGGTACTCGAATACTCTTGCATTAGTTGGCTGCGAAATAAATGATAAGGAAAATAAAAATCATTATCTCGCATTCGGTATTAACGAAACAATTTCTACGCGCTTACCTGCTAAAGAATATGTAAAAAAAGTAAACGAAATGGGAGGCATAGGATTTTTAGCTCATCCCCATGAAATAAGAAATTCGATGAAAGAACATCCGCCTTATCCTTGGACTGAATGGGAGTCAAATGATTTTACCGGAATTGAAATATGGAATCACATGTCTGAGTGGATGGAAGGGCTTACCGAACAAAATAAATATAATTACTTTGTTCATCCTTTAAGATCAATAATTGCTCCGCCTGTAGAAACATTAAAAGTCTGGGATTCATTAAATCTAAAAAGAAAAGTAGTTGGAATTGGTGGTGTAGATGCACATGCGCATAAAATTAATATGCTTGGTTTTGTTGAAATGGAAGTCTTCCCGTACAAAGTTCTTTTCAAATCAATTCGTACTCATATCTTATGTGAAGAGGAATTAATTATTTCTTCAGAGACTCATGAAATAAATAAATCAAAGAAAAATGTTTATAAAGCTTTGGCTGCTGGAAGATGTTTCATCTCAAATTTTTACCATGGTGATGCAAGAGGATTCCGTTTTTATGCGGAGAATGAAAATAATAGATATCAAATGGGTGATTCTGTCCCTCATTCTAAAAAGGTGAAGTTAATTGTAAACTTGCCGAGTTCATCTGATAAAATCAGATTGATCCATAATGGGAACTTAGAAGAAGAAAAAAGCGGTACAAATGTTGAATTTTTAGCTCCTAAAAAGGGAGTTTATCGTGTTGAAGTATATAATAATCAGAATGCCTGGATTTTTTCAAATCATATTAGAATAGGTCTATAATTTTTCTTAGATTTCTCGCCGAATTTTTCCGATTTATCAAAATAAGAGGTTCAAAGTGTTAGAAAGAAGAAAAAAAATCAGCAAAAAGCAGATGAAAGAAGACAAACTGGTAACTACTTATTACAAAGCTTATAATTTTTTTAATGAATATCAGGCTAAAATATTAATTGGCGCCGCTGTAGTAGCATTACTTGTAGTTGCTATCGTTCTCTTTTCAAACAAGAGAAGTTCTGATAATAAAAATGCAGCAGAAATACTTTCGAAAGTTATTCCTCTTTATGAAGCCGGTCAATTTAAAGAAGCTGTGGATGGAATAACTTCAAGTAGGATCATTGGATTGAAAAAAATTGTTTCAGATTACGGCAGCACAGAAAATGGTGAAACAGCAAAAATTTATTTAGCCAATTCTTATGTGGTATTAGGGAATTCCGAATCAGCTTATGAAGAATATAATTCCTATTCCGGATCTAATCCATTATTTAAAGCTACAGCATTAGCCGGAAAAGCCGGATGTTTAGAAAATAAGAAAGATTTTGAAAAAGCAGCTGATTTGTATAAGGATGCTGCAAAAGTATCTAAAGGGAATCCATCAAATAGTGAGTATCTTCTAAAGGCGGGAATTGACTTTATTAAGTTGCGTAAAAAAGAAGAAGCTAAATCTGTTTTAGAAACAATAAAAAAAGATTATAAAAATTCACCGGCATTTTATGAATTAGACCGTTATCTAATTCAAGTTGAAAATTTATAATCAATTCGATATTAATTTTACAGAATTATCCATTCTTGATTTTATATTAAGCGGTGGGTATATTTTCATTACGATAGAAGGATTAATAAAATAATGGCTGATACTTCCGATTTCAGAAACGGATTAATAATTAAATATAAGAACGAACCATACGTAATAGTTGAATTCCAACATGTAAAACCGGGTAAAGGCGGCGCTTTCGTTAGAACTTCGTTGAAAAACTTAAAAACTGGACGTGTTTTAGACAATACATTCCGATCTGGTGAGGGTGTTGAAATAATTCGTATTGAAAGAAGAAAATATCAATATCTTTACAGAGAATCTGCCGGGTTAGTTCTAATGGATAACGAAACTTACGAACAGATTACAGTTGCAGAAAGTATTATTGGTGATGGACAAATCTATTTAAAAGAAGGTGTTGAAGTTGAATTGTTATTGGATGACAAAGATCAAATCATCTCGGCAGAAATACCTATCTTCGTTGAGCTTAAAGTTGTTGAAACTGAACCGGGATTTAGAGGTAATACAGCAAACAATGCGTTGAAACAGGCAACGGTAGAAACAGGCGCAAAAATTAGTGTTCCACTATTTATCAATGAAGGTGATTTACTTAAAATTGATACACGAACAGGTGGATACTTAGAACGAGTTAAAAACTAACGGTTGAGAAAATGGATCTAAATCTTCTAAAAAAGCTCATCAAAATGGTTGAGCAAAGCGAGGTCACCGAATTTACTGTTCAAGAAGGTGAACTTAAAGTAAAGATTTCTAAAAATTCCAAACAAGCTCCGCAGGTTCATTTTCAACCTGCAGCTGATTATGGAAGACAATCATCCGGGTTACAGCAATTCACAACTTCAGGTGAATCAAAATCTTCTGTATCAGCTGAACATACCCAATCGAACATGCACGAGATTAAATCTCCAATTGTAGGAACATTTTATCGCGCACCGGCACCGGATGCTGACCCCTACATACAAGTCGGCGATATCGTTTCAGTCGGTTCTGTTCTATGTATTGTTGAAGCGATGAAATTAATGAATGAGATTGAATCTGATATTAACGGCAAGGTTGTAAAAATTCTTGTAGAAAATGCTACCCCTGTTGAATACAATCAACCTCTTTTTTTAATTGAAACCGTTTAGTGTTATCAAATCTCTATGAGGAAAATTTGTTTAAGAAAATTCTAATCGCTAACCGAGGCGAGATAGCACTAAGAATAATTAGAACATGTAAAGAGTTGGGCATCCCAACAGTAGCGGTTTATTCCGAAGTAGATCGTGATTCCTTACATGTTGTCTTTGCCGATGAAGCAGTCTGCATTGGTCCCGCCCCAAGTAATCATAGTTACCTAAAAATTCCCAGCATATTATCAGCCGCTCAAATTACAGGTGCAGATGCAATTCATCCCGGCTATGGATTTCTTGCAGAGAATGCAGAATTCAGTGAGATATGTGCTGATTCAAATATAAAATTTATTGGACCTTCACCGGATTCAATCCGTAAAATGGGTGATAAAGCTTTTGCAAAAGAAACAATGCGTAAGGTTGGCGTTCCTGTTGTTCCAGGAAGTGAAGGAGTAATTAACGATGTTGAAGAGGCAAAGAAAATTGCTGCTAAGATCGGTTACCCTGTTATGCTTAAAGCAACGGCAGGCGGCGGTGGAAAAGGTATGCGTATTGTATGGGAAGAAAGTGAGATCGAAAAAGCATTTCAAACAGCAGGCAACGAAGCAGGAGCTGCTTTTTCAAATTCCTCTCTTTATATGGAAAAGTATGTTGAAAATCCTAGGCACATTGAAATACAAGTTCTTTGTGATCGGCATGGTAATTTTTATCAATACGGAGAAAGAGACTGTTCAATTCAGAGAAGGCACCAAAAATTAATTGAAGAATCGCCATCACCATTTATCACAAATGCAGTTCGTGCTAAAATGGGTGAAGCGGCGTTACTTGGAGTTCGTTCAGTTAATTATGAAGGAGCCGGTACAATCGAATTTTTAGTTGATAAACATCAGAACTTTTATTTCATCGAAATGAATACAAGAATTCAAGTCGAGCATCCGGTTACTGAGATGGTTCGTAATATTGACCTGATCAAAAATCAAATTTTAATTGCAGCCGGTAGAGAAATTGAAGATAAGCCGCTTGATCCGCGCGGTCATGCATTTGAATTTAGAATTAATGCAGAAGACCCCGATCATAATTTTAGACCATCACCCGGTCAAATTGAATATTTACATTTTCCCGGCGGCTTCGGTGTTCGTATTGATTCACATGTTTATGATGGTTATGTAATTCCTCCAAATTATGATTCACTTATTGCTAAGATGATTATTTGGGGAACCGACCGCAAACACGCTATAGCTCGATCCCGACGCGCATTCGAAGAATTTCAAATTGAAGGAATTAAAACTACAATACCATTCCATAAAAAAGTTTTGGAAAACGAAAAATTCATTAATGGAGATTTCGATACTTCATTTATAGATAAGCACATTAATACAAACTAACGAGGGAACAATGAACATTCCGCAAAATCTTAAGTACACAAAAGATCACGAATGGATAAAAGTTGAAGGAAAAGTTGGAACGATTGGAATAACTGATTTTGCTCAAAGCGAACTTGGTGATATAGTTTATGTTGATATAGCTCCTGATATTTCCGAGTTAACAATGGGAGAATCATTTGGTACAATTGAAGCAGTTAAAACCGTAAGCGATATGTATGCGCCGGTTTCAGGTAAAGTTTTAGAGTTAAATAAAAAATTGAATGATGAACCGCAGCTTGTAAATACAGATCCATACGGAAAAGGTTGGATTATTAAAGTTGAGTTGAGCAACGCATCTCAATTGATTGATCTTCTTGATGCAGCAGCTTACAATTCTCAACTTGGTCATTGATTTTTTTAGATCATAATTTAAACAGCAGAATCTACGATTGGTTCTGCTGTTATTTAAATTCACTTCACATTCATGCTTCACACACAAAAAATCTTAATACTCGATTTTGGTTCGCAATTCACACAGCTAATCGCAAGAAGAATCCGCGAAAGCAAAGTATATTCTGAAATTCATCCGCACACTTATTCGATCGAACAAATAAAAAAAGAAAAACCGGTTGGAATTATTTTATCCGGCGGACCAATGAGCGTTAACGAATCCGATTCACCGAAAATTCCAAAAGAAATATTGGAACTCGGTATTCCTGTACTTGGTATCTGTTACGGATTACAATTAATATGCAAAATACTTGGCGGTAAAGTTGAACCGGCTTCCGATCGTGAGTATGGCAAAGCCCATTTGGGTATTATTAAAAATGATCTTCTTTTTAACGGTGTTGGTGATGGTTCGGTTATATGGATGAGTCACGGTGATTATGTTACAAAATTGCCCGATGGATTTTCTTTGACCGCTAAAACTGAAAACTCCCCGCTATGTGCAATATCAAATCCGCAGAAGAAGATTTATGGAATTCAGTTCCATCCCGAAGTAGCTCATACAATATTCGGCAAGAAAATATTGGATAATTTTTTGTTTGATATCTGTAATTGCAAAGCAGATTGGACCTCCAAAAATTTCATTAACACTGTAATTGAAGAAGTAAAACAAAAAGTTGGGAATAAAAAAGTAATTTGTGCTTTAAGCGGCGGTGTGGATTCATCAGTTGCTGCTGTTTTAATTCACCAGGCAATCGGTGATCAGCTTGTTTGTATTCATGTAGATCATGGCATGATGCGTAAAGATGAAAGCGTTTCTATCATTAAAATGTTCATTGATAATTATAAGATGCGTGTTGATCACGTTGATGCTTCTCAACTTTTTCTTACACGTCTTGTTGGAGTTATAGATCCCGAAAAGAAAAGAAAAATTATCGGTAATACTTTTATAGAAGTATTTGAAACCGAGTCCAAAAAATTATCTGATGCAGAGTTTCTCGTTCAAGGTACACTTTATCCCGATGTAATAGAATCAGTCTCTGTGAAAGGTGCCTCGGCTACTATTAAGACACATCATAATGTTGGCGGACTTCCCGAAAAAATGAATCTGAAATTGATCGAACCATTCCGTGAACTTTTTAAGGATGAAGTAAGAGCAATCGGAAGAGAACTTGGTTTGCCTGATATTTTTGTTAAGCGTCACCCGTTTCCTGGTCCAGGACTCGCTGTGCGTGTTTTAGGTGAGATTACCGTAGAAAGATTAGATCTGCTTCGCGAGGTTGATTCTATTTATATAAATGAACTATTGAATACAAATATTTACGATAAAATCTGGCAAGCATTTGCTGTTTTACTGCCGATCCAAACGGTTGGTGTTATGGGAGATGCACGCACTTATGAAAATGTAATTGCCTTAAGGGCAGTTACATCAACTGACGGAATGACTGCAGACTGGTTTAGATTTGATCATAATTTTCTTGAAACCGTATCGAATAAAATTATTCGTTCCGTTCGCGGTGTTAATCGGGTTGTTTATGATATTAGTTCCAAACCGCCAGCTACAATAGAATGGGAATAAATAAAATCATCAGCTAAAGGGGGTAAACATGAAAGTTAAAGAATTGCCGATAGATGACCGCCCGCGTGAGAAATTAACTTTAAGAGGTTCACAAAGTTTATCTGATGCCGAACTTATTGCAATTCTCTTGCGAACAGGTACAAAAGGTAAAAGTGTTATTCAAGTAGCTCAGGAATTAGTTCAAAAGTCCGGTGGATTAAATAATCTTGCTTCGCAGACAAGTGAAGCTATTCAAAAACATCTTGGGATAGGGAAAGATAAAGCAGCCACACTAATTGCCGCATTTGAAATAAGCCGAAGAGCAGACGCTCAGAAAAAATTATATTCAGTGAAAAAAATTACTTCCCCCGGTGATATTGCAGAAGTTTTTATTCCTCTTTTGCGGGATAAAGTTAAAGAAGAATTTTATGTGGTGTGTTTAAATTCTGCTAATAAGATCACAAAAGTTGAATTGATCTCTGTTGGAAATCTAAATTCAAGTTTGGTTCATCCGCGGGAAGTATTTAAGGTAGCAATCGAAAATAATTCTGCAAATATTATTTTACTTCATAATCATCCAAGTGGAAATACCGAACCGAGTAATGAGGATATTGTTATGACACGTAAAATGGTTGAAGCCGGTAAACTGATGGAAATACAAGTTTTCGACCATATTATTATTGCTGGAAACAATTTCACCAGTTTGGTTGAAAAAAGAGTGATATAATTGAAAATCAGTTGATTTAATTGAAATTTTAAATAAGAAAATTCTTATATTTATTTCAGATTTTTACACACCAAAAAAGGAAGGGAGAATTAAGATGAAAAAAATCATCAATACAGGGTTAGCCTTAGTTCTCGTTGCTGGAATTATCGGATTTACTGGTTGCAGCGGCGTTTCTGAAGAACAAATGGCAGAACTCGATGCGCTTCGTTCTGAAGTAAAAGTACTTGAGAAAGAAGTTGGATCATTGAAAACAGAAAAGGCAGCTATTGAAAGAGAAATTGCTGAAAGGAATGCAAAACTTGATCAGTGCGCTAAAGAGAAAGCTGAAACTAAAAAGAATCTCGAAAAACTCGGGATGTAATTAAAAAGTTTATAATGACGGAGGAATCAATGAAGATTTACAAATTATTATTAGCCAGCATGTTTTTTATGCTTCTCTCTGTCAATCTCTTTGCGCAGGATCAGGAAATGACCAAAGAGGAATGGCAGAATGAGATTAATCGTTTAACAGAGAAAAAAGTTTCTCTTACATCAGAATTGAATTCACTAAAAGCAGAAGTTGCTAATCTGAATAAGATGAGAGACGGCTTAAAAGCATACGATGACTGCATGAATGAACTTTATGCAATGCTTGGTGCTACAAAAGCCGATATAGATAATTTCAGAAAACAATTAGCAGCATTAACATCAAAGATAGATGCTCAACAAGCCCCGAAAGCTGATCGTCAAGCTGAACTTGATGCTATGAAGAAGAGCAAGATAAGCGCTCTTCCTGAATTCTTTGATAAAGTTCAAAACCAGCTTCAAAGAAAACTTGATGCATGGGTTGAAGCCCCCAAAGAAATAAACTATACAGTTGTAAAGAACGATAATCTTTGGAATATTGCTAAGAAGAAAGAACATTATGCAAATCCGTTTGCTTGGCCGATTATTTATAAAGCAAACAGAGATCAAATTAAGAATCCTGATCTAATTTTTCCGAAACAAAATTTCAAGATTCCAAATTTGACCGAAGAAGAAAAAGCAAAGTATGATAAAATCAGAAGAAATTATAAACCAGCACCTCCAACTCAAACACAAAAACCGGTTACTCCTGCTCCTGCACAAAAACCGGCTACTCCGGCTAAGTAAGGAATATTATTCTTTTAATGTGATTATTAATTTTTAAGATAAAGCCCTTTTCATTTTTGTTGAAGAGGGCTTTATTTATTTACGGAGGTTTTTACGCAAGTAGAAAAAATATTAAAATTAGATAATGTTGATCTTCTTTCGTTCATCGGTATTAATGACGGAAATATTAAACCGTTAGAAGAAAGATTTAATACGAGCATTACTGTACGCGGCGATGTAGTTTATGTTCAAGGCATACAGGAAGAAGTGGACGCTATTGAAAAAGTTATCAAGGAGATGATTTTTGTTCTTAACACAACGGGTAAACTTCAACCGGCTGATGTATATACTATTATTGATCTGACGCTTCAAGGCAAAGAAATTATAAACGGTAATGATTATGATAATATTGTTCTCTACTCTAAGAAGGATGTAATTAAAGCTAAGACGCCGAATCAAATTGTTTATGCTAAAAGCGTTCGTGAAAATGATATTTGTTTTGCAATTGGTCCGGCAGGAACGGGAAAAACTTATTTAGCCGTTGCATTTGCCATAGCAGCGTTAAAAAAAGGAATTGTAAAAAAAATAATTTTAGCCCGCCCGGCAGTTGAAGCCGGGGAAAGTTTAGGATTCTTACCCGGCGATTTCAGAGAAAAGATTGATCCGTATTTACGCCCATTATACGATGCTCTTGAGGAAATGATTCCTTCGGAACAACTGAGAAATTATTTTGAGAAAAATGTTGTGGAAATCGTTCCGTTAGCATTTATGCGCGGCAGGACATTAAACAATGCTTATGTTATACTGGATGAAGCACAAAATGCAACTGCCATGCAAATGAAAATGTTTCTAACACGTTTAGGACCAAATTCCAAATCAATTATAACCGGAGATATTACGCAAATAGATTTACCTAGTTTTTCTCAAAGCGGATTAGTGCAAGTAAAAGAAATATTAAAAAGTGTAGATGGAGTTAGCTTTGTCTATTTTGATAAAGGCGATGTAGTAAGACACAAATTGGTTAAAGACATAATCAATGCTTACGAGAAACATTACAGTGATAATGGGAAAAGCGCTTAAATAAATTTTTTACTTTCATCCCAGAATTTATCCATCTCTGTTAAAGTGGATCCAGATAAAGATTTCCCCGATTCTTTTATTTTCTTTTCAACATAGCTAAACCGCGCAATAAATTTTTCGTTTGTAAGTCTTAAAGCATTTTCCGGGTTAACGCCGAGAAAACGTGCATAATTAGTTAGAGCAAAGAAAACATCTCCCATCTCTTTTTCGAACTCAGCCTGGTTACCGGCTTTTTCCATTTCATGCATCTCTTCTATTTCTTCAATAACCTTTTTCCAAACATCTTCTTTCTTCTCCCAATCAAAACCGACTTTAGAAGCTTTCTCCTGCAAACGGTAAGCGCGTGCTAAACTTGGCAGATTTTTCGGGACGCCCTCTAAAACGGAATCTCTTCCTTCCGAAAGTTTTATCTCTTCCCAATTTTTCAAAATTTCTTTTGTGTCTTTAACTTTTGTATCACTGAAAATATGCGGGTGACGTCTTATCAATTTATCTGTTATGGAATCTATTACATCATTGATAGAAAAATTTTTATTCTCTTCGGCTATTGCAGAATGAAAAACTATATGAAGAAGCAGATCGCCAAGTTCGGCTTTTAACTCATTATAATCTTTCAGATCTATCGCCTCTATCATTTCATAGGTTTCTTCAAGAGTAGCTGCTTTAATCGAATCATGAGTCTGTTCTTTATCCCACGGACATTCTTGACGTAATCGTTTCATAATTGCCCAGAGATTTTCAAATTTTTCACCGGTCATTCCATTCTCCAATTTTGACAGCAAAGATAATCAGACTAGTGCGAATCGAAAAATATTTCCGGAAGATATTATGATTTATTTTTCGATATATTTGAACAGAAAATTTTACGAGGAGAAATGATAGAGCAGAAGATAAAAGAAATCCTTGGTTACGATCTTCCCACTTCGGCGAAACCGCTTGCAGCTTATATCCCAGCACAGCAATCCGGTAATTTAATTTTTACTTCAGGACAGCTACCTACTAAAGAAGGGAAACTTATAGCAGAAGGGAAAGTAGGTTATGAAGTATCCGAAGAAAAAGGAATTGAGTGTGCACGCGTTTCCGCAATTAATTGTTTAGCTGCAATTAAAATGGTAATTGGTGATTTAGATAAAATAGAACAAGTTGTAAAATTAGTTGTGTTCGTAAATTCTAAAATCGGTTTTACCGCACAGCCAAAAATTGCAAACGGTGCGTCGGAATTTTTAGTTCAAGTTTTTGGTGAAAAAGGAAAGCACGCCCGCAGTGCAGTCGGCGTTAGCGAATTACCTATTAACGCACCGGTTGAAATTGAAATGATTGTACGTGTTAGTAATTAATTTGTTGAATTGACTTGAATATGTGGTTTCTTTCCAATAAAATTGATTCAGTGATTGATAATTTACAGAAACAATTCAAATCAATTGATTGTTAAATGAGCATAAAAAGTTAGGGACTGAAATGAGAAAATTTATTCTAACAATTATTGTTCTTGTTGCATCAATTTCGCAAGCTCAATACCGCGATGATCTAAACAAACAAACTGATGTTCGCAGCGGTATTGTAAAAAATAATTCTTTTGGTTCAATACTTGGATTCATCAATCCCGATAATTTTTCTATGCACCATACATTCGATTTGTCTTACTCTGCTTTCGGCGGAATAGGTGGAATGGCACTGGGTGTTTATACAAACAGCATGGCTTACAAATTCAGCGATAGACTAAATTTAGAGACAGATATTAGTATAGTAAATTCACCATACAATTCTTTCGGTCAGGATTTCTCAAAGCAAATCAACGGAGTGTACTTAAGCCGTGTACAAATGACATACAAACCTACCGATAACATGAACATAATTCTTCAATACAGACAAGTGCCTGGCGGACTTTATTCCCCATATTCTTATGGTGGTTCATCGCTTTTCAACAGAGACAACTATTTCAATAATTGGGGCTTCTAAGAAAGAGAGATAGTTTTTTATTAAATTGCGCTTAGGATAACAAAGAAAAATTGAGCGCAACTTCGAATTGGAAAACATTAACCCAAAAAAATCATCAAATCCGGCACACCGAAAATCTTCCGCTGTTAATCTGATCCTTAATGTATCCATTTTTATTTTAGCCGTAATAATTCTTTACATGCTTTATTCGATCTACGTCAAGCTTGCAAATAATCCGGGAGAAGGCGATACACAGGCAAACGGACAAGTTGCATCGGACATAATTCAAGTTGAAGTTTTGAACGGCTGCGGTATTGGCGGAGTAGGAGATAGGTTCACGGATTTTCTTCGCTCAAATAATTTTGATGTTGTAAATATGGGCAATTACGTTTCGTTTGATGTTGATGAGTGTCTTGTGATTGATAGAACCGGAAACATGGCTAATGCATACAAGGTTGCAAAAGCACTTCGCATAAAAAACGAAAATGTAATTCAACAACTGAACAAAGATTATTTCCTTGATGTCTCGGTTGTCATTGGAAGAGATTATTTTAATTTAGCTCCATTTAAATAAGAGGTAGAATTGGATTCATTAAAATTTGCAAAAATGATCACAGAGATCATCAAAACTAAAAAAGGTTTTGACATAAGAATACTTGATCTTCGAAAACTTTCCGGAGGAATAGCCGATTGTTTTGTTATCTGTTCGGCTGATGCAGATAGACAGGTTAAGGCAATTGCCGATGCTGTGGATGATGAACTTCATAATAAAGGAATCAGATGTTTTCACAAAGAAGGATTTGAAACACTGAATTGGGCACTGCTTGATTATTTTGATGTTGTGGTTCATGTATTCCGCGCAGAAGCAAGAAGTTATTACAACCTTGAAAAACTTTGGGGAGATGCACCGGTAATTAAAATTGCCGATGAGAAATAATCGTTGAAATCAGTCCGGAGATATATTTGAAAAATTATTTAATTAAACTTTTTAAAACCACACAAGAAAAACTTCCTTATCTCTTTGAAATTGATCCGACATTCTCTGTCCCGAGTCAAGATAATCATGGTGATTACGCAACAAACACTGCAATGATCCTTTCTAAAAAACTAAAAAGAAATCCAAAAGAGATAGCAAATGAAATTATTGCAAACTTAGATTATGATAAAAAAATTATTGAGAAAATAGAAATTGCCGGACCGGGATTTATCAATTTTTATTTTACAGCTTCATACAATTCTCAAATTGTAAAATATGTTCTCTTTGAAAATGAAAATTTCGGCAAGTCGAAAAAATATACCGGTAAGAGAGCGATGGTTGAGTTTGTCTCTGCAAATCCTACCGGACCATTAACAGTTGGACATGGCCGCGGTGCTGTTGTTGGTGATACTGTTGCGAATATGCTTGAATGGATAGGGTATTCTGTTGACCGCGAGTATTACTTCAACAATGCGGGGAGACAGATGCGTGTACTTGGTGATTCTGTTCGTCTGCGTTATTTGGAATTACTCGGACGAAAAATTGAATTTCCGGAAGATTATTATCAAGGCGAATACATTAAAGAAATTGCCGCTAAGTTGAAGAATGAATATGGTGATAAACTTGTCAATGAAGATGCTGAAGGTAAATTTAAGCAAGCCGCTGAGAAAGAAATATTTTCTGAGATTATCAAAACGATGGAACGTATTCATATCCGCATGAAAAACTTTTTTAATGAAAATACTTTGTATGAAGATGGGAAGATCAAAGCTTTGCTCGAAGAGTTTAAGAAAAAAAATCTATCGTATGAAAAAGATGATGCTGTTTGGCTGAAACTGACCGAACTCGGCAACGATCAGGATAAAGTGATTGTAAAAGCGACCGGAGAACCGACATACCGTTTACCGGATATTGCTTATCACATTACAAAATACGAACGCAATTATGATTTGATGATTGATCTTTTCGGCTCCGACCATAGCGCAACTTATCCCGATGTTCTTGCCGGATTGCGCGCACTCGGTTATGATACAAGCAAAGTGAAAGTGCTGATCCATCAATTTGTTACGATAATGGAAAAAGGCGAAGTGGTTAAGATGTCAACCCGCAAAGCAAATTATATAACGCTTGATGAGTTGGTTGATGAAGTAGGGAGTGACGTTGTACGTTACTTTTTTAACATGAGAAGCATTACAAGTCATTTGAATTTTGATCTTGATCTTGCCAAGAAACAATCCGATGAGAATCCGGTTTTTTATCTGCAATACGCCCATGCAAGAATTTCTTCGATTCTACGTATGACAAAAGATGAAGGATTAAATTCTTCTTTGGAAAATCTTGAACTGTTAATTACAAAAGAGGAACAGAATCTTCTCAAAAAACTTTATGAATTTCCGGATGATGTAATCTATAGTGCAAAAAATTATGAAACGAATCGAATCACTTCATACCTTGAAGAATTAGCCGCTCTCTTCCACAGATTTTATACTGAGTGCAGAATTATCGGCAGCGAAAAGAAACTTGCCGAAGCGCGCATTGCACTTTGCATCGCTGTTCAAACTGTAATTAGAAATGGATTATCAATTCTTGGTGTTAGCGCTCCCGAAAAAATGTAAATCATAATTTTTTAATAGATCAAACATTATGGAAATCTACAGCAAGATAATTGAATTAAAAAAAGAGAATAGAAGTTTTGTAACTATCAGCGTTGTAAAATCAACGGGTTCTACTCCGGGTAAAGCCGGATTTAAGATGGTAGTTGATCACGAGGGAAAGACTTATGGCACAGTTGGCGGCGGCGCCATTGAGATGGAAGCAATTCAAGAATCAAAAAGATTGATGGCTTCCGGTGAAGAAAATTTGTTGAAAGAATATTTACTTAGCAGCGATGAAAAAATAATCAATCCAAATGTAACCGTAGTTCCAATGAGCTGTAACGGTAAGATTTGGCTCTACTATGAATTCGAAAGGAACTTACCTGTAATCTACATTTTCGGCGGGGGACATGTAGGACAAGCTTTGATCGAGATTCTGGGTAAACTTAAATATCATGTAATATTGATTGATAACCGGCAGGAATTATTTGAAAAGAATAAAGCACAAGGAATTAATTGCATCTATATGGAATACAAAGATTTTGTTGAGCAGTTTATTCCGGCGGATGATTCTTATTTTGTTGCTGTTACTTACGGACATCTATTTGATTATGAAATCTTAAAAACATTGTACAGCAGAAATTTAGTTAAGAAGTATATTGGAATAATTGCTTCGCGAGCTAAAGCTGCTGCTATGATAAACAATTTGAAGAATGAAATTGATGCAAACATAGATCTCTCCAAACTTCACATGCCGATTGGATTGAAGATCGGTGGGGATACCGCTTACGAAATTGCACTTTCCATTGCTGCTGAGATACAATCTGTTAGATATGAAAAAAAGTTTTGACCTCACCCTAACCTTCGGGTGACCCTCTCCTTAATAAGGAGAGGGATCGAGGGTGAGGTTGAAAAATGTTTTTGATATAGTTTGTATTTTATTTTAAGTTGCACTTACCACAAGGGGCGGTTCTATGAGAAAAATGATATTATTGAAATAAATAAAAGTTTTTATAATAAAGGCAGAGTAACAGCTCTGACTATTTATTTATTCAAAATAAATAATTAAAAGGAGGAACAGATGTTGAATCTAAGAAGATCCTTTCTTTTTATTCTCGCCGCAATTGTTCTCACTATAGCATATGGATGCAAGAAAGATGACAGTAATCCAACTGCATCTGGAGATGATCTGGTTGGAACGTGGGTTTTGACAAAAGTAATAGTGACAACTCCGCAAGGAAAAGTAAACTATACTCCACAGCAAGCAGGTATTACTATGACAGTAACATTAAGGAGTGATAAAACTTATCAGCAGACGCAAACAACTAACGGGCAAACAACAAACGAGAGCGGTACATGGAGTGTTTCAAATGGTTCAATAATTGCAAATGCCACTACAGGAACTACAATGACTTTACCTTATCGAGTTAATGGAAATATCTTACAGTTAGATTCTACAACTACCGACCCTTCAACTGGAGCGGTATTACCTATGACACTTGAATATACTAAACAATAATTTCCCCGCATACGAAATATTTTTTAACCTCATGCTTTGTCCCTCTCCTTACAAAGGAGAGGGTGACCCGAAGGGACGGGTGAGGTCGTGAGCCTGCCCCGTGTTTTTTACGGGGGTGGAAAAATGTTTTGATTAGTTCGTATTTTATTTTAAGTTGCACTCACCCACAAGGGGCGGTTCTTATGCAAAATGATCTTGTACATAACACAAAATCTATTTTAATAATCGGGGAGTATTATGACCAATAAGATAAAAACATCGATTGAATTAGAACACAAAAACATTCAAAAAGAAAATGCAAAAAAAGTATTCTCGGAGTTAATCCAGAATCCTCAGTATGTTGGTGAATTATTCTCTATCAATTATGAAACTGCAAAAGTTCAAATCCATGATAATGAGAGAAAAAAAGTTGGTGGAATCCCGAGTCTTAGTTTTCTAATTGCAACGAGAATAAATGTTGAATCAGATGAGATGGATTTCAAAGAAGAAGATGCTTCAATAATTCTTTTAAGAGTTAAAGACGCGGCCCCATTACCAAATAGTTCGGAAGCAGAGAGAATACGAGTTGAATCAGCACAAAGGATCAGCGGTGAAACCGATAAGCATTGGGATGCGGATGGGGTAATGGATACGAAGACAAGAGTTTACCTTGGGTATGCCGGTCTTGAATGCAGAATTATTGGTACATTTTTTTTGGATGCCATAGATGAAGAAAATCCTGAATCACCACTTCAATTAAAATTTGGAAGCGATATATCAAATTATTATCCGAATCGTGGGTTAAAAGTATATAAACCGAACGCAACAGCACTTCAAAGAATTGTCAATTATGTTGATCCAAAAAATGTTGCAGATCATTTTGAAAAATATGGTAACCGTTCAACTGTTGAATTAGGTAATATTCGATATGCTTCTACAAACAGAAAGTATCAGCATATTGATGGAGTTCCTGTGTCGATCTATCCAGCCGATCTACTTTCGCAAAAGACTGCTTTATTTGGTATGACAAGAACTGGTAAGTCGAATACAACAAAAATAATTGCAAAGTCTGTCTATGAACTAAGATTCCCTGCAGAGGGAGAAGGCAAATCTTTAAGAATTGGTCAATTAATCTTTGATCCTAATGGAGAATATGCGAATGAAAATGTTCAAGACAATAATAATGCTCTTAAAAATATCTGGAGTATAAACTGTTCTTTGACTTCCGAAAACGAAAGAAAGGAATACAAGAATAGGGAAATTGTAACATATGGATTATTAACACACCCTAATGATCCCGATAGAATTCTAATGCTGCTTAATTTTTATACTACAGAAAATTTACAAATAGGTAAAGAGATTATTGATAATATGTTTTCGAACGATGACCCAATTTATATTAAAAATTTTATGCAAATAGTTTTTGAAGCTCCAGATCTTAATGATAGAAGTGCTGTGATAAGATATAACAGAAGAATTTTAGCGTATAGATCAATTTTATTTCGTGCTGGTTTTACTCCTCCAACAACTTTAAGACCTCAAACGAGTGGATTATTTAATCAAAGATTAGTTCAAGCACTTCAACAATATACGGGTGATGATGAAATAACTTATCATTCAGCAGCCACAATTTTGCAAAATAATAATCCAACTTGGGGGCAGGTTGCTGATGCATTTGAAGCTATTGAAAAATTTATTAGAAACGATAGCGTTACTGGATATAATACGTTTGAAAATTGGTATGTAAATCAAAGACCGAATGCTAGTGGAGATAAATGGGCAGAAGAAGATTTCAAAAAACTAATTGGAATTTTTCAATATCCCAATGGTATAAGGCGTATTGGAAGAGCATCAAATCAACACACACATTTAACTACAACAGATTATGCAGTTGATATTTACCGTGATCTAGAAGCTGGCAAACTAGTTATTATTGATCAGTCAAGTGGCAGTCCTGAATTAAACGAATCTTCTTCAAGAAGGATAATGCAGAGAATATTTGATGAAAATAAATCAAGATTCACTTCTGGGCAAACCCCACCAGATATAATGGTTTATGTTGAAGAAGCCCATAACTTATTACCCCCTGATAAGGAAAAAGATTATAGAGATATTTGGGTTAGAACAGCTAAAGAAGGAGCTAAATTACGTATTGGTATGGTATATGCCACTCAAGAAGTTAGTAGTATTCAAAAGAATATTTTGAAAAACACTGCTAACTGGTTTATTGGGCATTTGAATAATACAGACGAAACAAAAGAACTGTGCAAATATTATGATTTTGCAGATTTCGAACCTTCTATTCGTAGAGCTCAAGACAAAGGATTTTTAAGAGTAAAAACATTAAGTAATCCTTTTGTTATTCCTGTACAAATTAAGTTTTTTACTGTTGAGGAGTGAAAGTAATGCCTTTTGAGAATGAATTTGCAAGTTATGAGCCTCTGCGGAGGATATTAGAGAATCCTAAGGTAAAAGCTCTACAAAACAGATTAAAGATTAGAACTTTAACTGAAAGCCATGAAGAAATTCAAAAACGATTAACAGAGCTTTCGAAAATTAAACCAAGTGATTTCCAGCCTGACTTAATTATTGCAATTGATGGAAGTCATCATGAAGTGAAAATTGAAAATGGATTTCCCGGTGCTGAAATTGGATACATTACAGTAGCTTCTGTTTTACTATTTTTAGATAAAGTTCGCGAACATTCTAAAGAAGAATTTATTTCGAGATGGCTGCGGTTTGGGCCTTACTATGCTATGTTCCCAATGGAGTTCGCTTTTAAAGTTATCGAAAAGTACAGTGAACTGGGTGACTATATAATCGATCCCTTTTTTGGCAGAGGAACAAGTATTATTGCAGCGAGTGTATTAGAAAGGAAAAGTTTGGGTATTGAAATCAATCCTCTTGGTTGGCTATATACTCAAACTAAATTACATCCTGCCTCAAAAGATAGAGTATTGAGCAAATTAGATGAGATAAATGATTATTCGCACAAATACAAAGATGAATTAAAAGAACAATCACGATTTTTCAGACTCTGTTTTTGTGATGATGTCCTTAAGTTTTTAATTTCTGCTCGTAAGAACCTTAATTGGAAAAAATCAAAAGTTGACGCAACATTAATGTCATTTATTTTAGTTTATCTTCATGGTAAAATTGGTGAAGGATTATCAAACCAGATGAAGATGACAAAGTCAATGGGGTACAATTATTCAATTGAATGGTGGTTAAAGAATGGTTATGAAAAACCTCCCGTAATAAATCCGTCCGAGTTTCTGAAAAAGCGTATTGAATGGAGATATGAAAAAGGGAAACCAAACTTAAATCATAATAAAATATTTCTTGCTGATGCATCGACGAAGTTGAATACTATTTCACAAAAAGCTGAATCAAAAAAATATTCTCTTTTATTCACCTCGCCTCCATATTGGTCAATTACTAATTACCATGTTGATCAATGGCTAAGGTTGTGGCTATTAGGCGGTGCTCCTAGACCAACATCCCTTACAGAAAATAACAAAGGTAGATTTTTATCTAAACAAAAGTACATGGAAATGTTGCAAAGTGTATTTGCTTCAACTGCTAAGATGATGAAAAGGAAAAGTATAATTTATGTTAGAACAGATGCGAGGGAATTTACTTTTAATATTACAAAAGAAGTATTGCAAAGAAATTTCCCAAATCATAAACTTCAAATAAAAAAACAACCACTTAATTCTCATAAAACGCAAACTCAATTATTCGGTGATAAATCTGAAAAACCTGGTGAAGTAGATATAATCTTAAAAAGAAACTGAACCTAATCCGCTATTGCCACAGAAGTCGCATAAACATTTGCTGCACCACTTTCCAAAATAATTCTTCCGCATTCGGCAATAGTAGCGCCGGTTGTTATAACGTCATCAACCAGTAATACATTTTTATTTTGTAATAATTTATTTCGGTGGAGAGCGAAAGCATCTTTTATATTCTCCTTTCTCTCTACTAAATTCCGACTTGTCTGTGTCTCTGTAAAACGAACGCGCTTTATCAATCTGCTTTTTACCGGAACAAGTAAAATCTTTTTCATTCCTTTAGCAATAAAATCCGATTGATTATATCCGCGTTCCGCACGTTTTAAGTGATGAAGGGGAATTGGAATAATTAAATCAATTTTCCACTCTTGAATTTTATCATTCACAGCGGCGGCTAATAATTTACCGAGGAAAATTCCAATATTGAATTTACCGTTGTACTTCAGATCGTGGATTATATCCTGAAGCTCTTTATCTTTTTCAAAAACAAAAAGGGAAGTAAATCCTTTTATGATCTTTTCATTCTTAAATTTTCTTGCGAATTCGTTTTCGATTCTTTCACTATCGGCATGTTTTATTTTTGATAAACAAGAATTGCATACAACAATTTCAGCATTCGTAAGTTTATTTTTACAAGAAGGACAGAAACGCGGCAGAAAGAAATCGGAAATGTCGGTTAGAAAGCTCATCTATATTTATTAAGAAATACCTTTTTCAATAAAATATTTCCCGCACTTTTTATCACTGAGTTCTAAGTGATTAAAGAACCACTGCCTAATTCCTTTCAACTGTTCTAATTCGATCGTCTCAAGGCCTTTGCTGTAACGGTCTGTTGAGGTGAGCATCTGTTTGTAAAACCGGTCGTGCTCGAGCTTATGAGAAATATAACCGGGAAATTTTGTTGACCTCATCAAATTTTCTTCGTTCTCAAAATGAACTTCAACAACCTCAAGAAGTTTATACAGATAATTTTTAATTAACTTTTTATCTGCAGAAATTATTTTATCATACAGCTTATTAACCAATACCGCCATTGATTGATGCTGCTCGTCAATCGAGTTGATTCCGATAAGATCGTTCTTGGTAAGTTCAATGAAGTTCATTGCTGTGCCCATTTATAATATTGTTACTAAATCATTCCGGATCGTTTTCGTAAAAACCATTCGACAGCAAATAAAAAGATAATTACTATAAGCACCCGCTCATCAGACCATAAATTATATTCTTTCTTAGTACCGGTTTCTTTTACTGGATTTCTATTTATCCCGAGCAGTTTATCAAGCAGATTAGAATAATTATCAATTGAATAATACTCACCGCCCGTTGATTTAGCAAGCGATTTTAAGAATGCGGGACGCATCCGCGTATCAATTTTTTCGATTTGTGTTTCGCTAACGCTGAACCGCACGATATCGGTTTTCATCTTTGTGCCATTTAAAAATGATGATGCGGAAAAGAGATAATCACCGTGTTCGTTTGGTGTAAATGCCGCATTGTAAATTCCGTTTCCGGCTGGCGTTAATGCTAAGTCGTATTTCTTTTCACCTTTAGAAATTTGTAATTCAATTTGTGCAGTATCAATCGGCGAGAAAGTATTATCATATAATTGTGCGGTAAAATTCACTTCTTCATTTGGTGAATATATTTTTTTATCAGTCGAAACACTGAATTGTTTTTGCAGTGATGAAAGGTTAAGCCATTTTACAATATCGTTAATAAAATTATCAAAAAATTCAGGATGCTTCTCCGCAGTCTGCAATTGCCATTTCCAAATATCACCAGCTAAAATTGCGAATGCTCTCTGCTTGCCTAAATTTCTTGAAACAACTAAAGGATTAGCGATTGGAATGTTCCTAACCTTTGATGAAACTAAAGTATTGCTTCCCGGTTTGATTTGAATTTTTACCGCCGCTTGTGAGACCGGAGGCAAATTATTCCAAATTTCTTTTTTGTTATTAGCTGTAGAAAAAGATGAAGAGTATAGATCGCTGTTAAGTTCCGGTAAAACTTGTATAAACTCTGTGTTGTTATTTTCTATTGTGAAAGGAAGAACATTCTCCAGCAATTTTAATCGTCCGATGTTAACACTGTTTGAAAGCAAAATAAAAAACGGTTTGTTCTGATTATTGACAGCAGATGAAGTCTTATCAATTAAATTCTGAGGCGAACCGGAAGCGGGAAAGTCTATTAAGAACAAAACATCGGCGCTGTCTATTGCAGATATTTTTACATCATTCAAAAATTTATTAGCGGAGATCTGTATTATTTTTTTTAGCTGTATGTTTTTATCGGTTGTTATCACTTTTGAAATTGCAGACACATCAGCCGATGGGCTTCCCGCAATTAGACAAACTTTTAATTTTGTATCCAATACATTCAAAAAAATTACTCGGCTGTTGTTGGATGTTGTAACTTCGCCGCTCAATGGCGATACGGAGATGCTCAACTTTTTTTCACCACCCGAACCGGGTTTGTAATTAAAACTAATTTTATTCAATCCGGTTTCACTTAAGAGAATATCTTTTGTCTCGATCAGTTTATTCTCTTCATATAAAGAAACACGGGTATTGCCGCCGTTGAAACCGATATTTTTTATTGCTGTCTCTATTGTTGTCGGTTTTTCCGCATAGATGGTGCTGTTGTACTGAACATTGTAAATAAGAATATCTTTCTTTTCTGTGGAATCACCTATCCCTATTGTGAAGATAGGTAATTGTAATTTTTCCACTTGATATGTAGGATCGTTTCCATCATTGATAATACCATCACTTAGAATAACAGCGGAGTTTACAGAAGCCCCTTTCTTTTTGATAAGATCAATAACCGAAGAGAAATTTGTTTGTGCTTCTCTGAAATTTAGTTTAGATGAACCCGCATCTTGAACTGAATCAACTTTCTTTCCGAAAAGAAACAATTGAGATCTTATCTCGCTACTACCGGAGATTTTTTTTATAAGAGAATTCACTTGCTCTAATCTTTTTGAACTATCCTTTGCTGCAAGTGAATTTGAATTATCTATAAATACCAGAGTCTTGGATTCAACATTGGAATGAAGCATTACCGAAATTACCGGTTCGAAGATCATTATTAATATTAGAATAAATATGAGAGAACGAAGAATGATCAGAAATGTTTTAAGTAATGTGGATACATTCGGAATGGTGTACTTATAAACGCAAAACGTAAAGACAGATAGTATAAGTACTAAGAATAAAATTAGCCACGGATTTATTGATGTTGATATGCTAAAAATTTCAGCGAGTATCATTCACTGTTCAGGACTTTTGTTTGAACAAATTTTCCAATTGCCATGATTTCATTGTATCATAAGTTTCGTAATCTGTTAAGTCAAAATGGATTGGTGTTACCGATACATAATTATTCTGGACTGCGTGCTGATCCGTTTCCAATGTAGAATCTGCTTGAACCAAGTTGCCCGTTAACCAGTAATATTTTTTTCCATAAGGATCTTTTCGTTCCTCGTAGATGTCATCCCATTTTGATTTACCTTGCTGCGTCAGCATAACTCCGGCAATTTCTTCTTCAGGAAGATCGGGCACGTTCACATTCAGTAATGTTCCGGTCTTTAATTTATTTTTTACGATCAGCTTAGTTAGTTCAAGAGAAATCTTAGCTGCGTATTCATAATGCTTCGGCTCGTGGCTTGTAACTGAAACTGCGATTGAAGGTACATCCATAATCGCCGCTTCACGCGCAGCAGAAACAGTTCCGGAATAAATAATATTAATTGCAGTGTTCGATCCAAGATTTATTCCGCTAAGAACTATATCCGGTGGTTCTTTCATTATGTTTCTTATACCAATTTTTATACAGTCTGCGGGAGTTCCGTCAATTGCATAGCCGAAAAAATCTCCGTTCTTATAATATTCTGTGATCCGTAAAGGGAACTTCATTGTAATCGCATGACCAACAGCGCTTTGTTCTGTTCGCGGTGCAATTACAATCACTTCACCTAATTTCTTCATTTCATTTGCAAGAGCGCTTATTCCCGGTGAGTCTATTCCGTCATCGTTTGAGATTAGTATTTTCAATTATTCCCTAAAGGTTAATTAGATATTTATTTCGTTTGTGTACAAATATACTGAATAGATGATAAGCATTGAAATCATTTCTCTTATGCAAAGTAGAGAAGAAAATTCAAAATCTTATCCTAAAAAAGTTTAATTTTATCCGCGAGAAAAAATCTTAGACTTCCAATGCACTTAATAAAAATAATTTTAATTTCAATAATAATTGCGGTTCAAATAAAAGCTCAAACAGACACAACAACTTCTGCTGTAGAGATTTTTATTATAGATTCGTACATCACTCCGGAAATACCTAATAAGTTTGTTCTCTCATTTTTTACCAGCGATAGTTCTACTTCTAAACTGATAATTATGGATAAAAAGATTTTCGATGTTTCAAAAAAGTTATCTGAGAATCATAAAATTGAACTTGAGCTTAAAAAACTGAATTTGGATACGGCAATGTTTAAGTATGTTGTTGTTGCATACGATCGTAAAGGGAACAAAACCCGGAGCGAGGTTTATCAGGTGGAACTTCCTAAAGGATTAATTATTTCCGAAGAGCAGGAAGTTGGAATTTTCAGTGTTTGTCTTGGCGGAATTGTATTTGCAATACCATCTCCCGCATATTTATGGTTTAATAATGAACATCATTGGTCAATTAGTAAAGAGATTCCGCTCTTCTCATTTTATTCGGTTGGGTATAATTATCCTTCGGGTTATTTGGGTGTTGAATATTCATATATTTTTGATTCAGACCGTAAAAACTTTTTTCGTGTAGGTTACAAACAGATCATTCAAGTTCCGGAAATAAAATATATCTCACCGGGCTTAAATTATTTTACTGATTTTACCGGGTACAATGGATTAAGCGCAGAACTTTCTATAGGTTTATTTCAGATTCAAAACACTTTTACTTTTTATACGCGTTACAGATATAATTTTCAGTTACAAAATAATGGAACAGGTTTTCATGAATTTTCAATCGGTCTGTTCTCAAATTTCTTTTCACTAAATCTTTAGTACAAATTGAACAAGAGAGAAAATAATTTCATCAATCTCGGTTTACGGGGACGATTAAACAAAAATAATAAGCTTAACGATCTTACCGGCAAAGAATGGCTTAAGTTTACCAAGAGCTGGTTTATACACCGTCCTCCGCGGAGAAAAGAAAATGAAATATTACATCCGGCTAAATTTCCGGAATCGTTAGTTGAAGAGTTTATTAAATTTTTTACAAAGAAAAACGGATTGGTGTTAGATCCTTTTATGGGGACGGGAAGTACTCTAATCTCTGCAGCAGGAATTAATCGTAAATCAGTTGGCGTAGAACTGAACAAAAATTATTTCCGGTCTGCTTCAAAAAGAATTACTAAAAGAGAATTCGAAAAATTAGCTTTTCCAATTAACGGAGATTCCCTTCATTTGAAAGAGCTGTTATTAAAAAACGGATTTGAAAAAATTAAATTTGATTATACTATTACTTCTCCTCCGTATTGGAATCAGCTTATGAGAAATTCATTGCGTCAAAAAAACAGAAAAGAGAAAGGACTTGATACAAAATATTCAATCAACAAAAATGATATTGGAAATATAAATTCTTACGAAGAATTTTTAGAAAAACAAGCACAGGTATTCGATCAAGTGTATGATGTAACAAAGCCGAACTGTTACTTAACAATTATTACCAACAATGTTTATTTTGAAGGGAAACTTTATCCGCTCGCGTTCGATACGGCAATCTCATTAACAAAGCGCGGTGAAAAAAGCTGGGTACTGAAAGATGAAAAAGTTTGGCTTCAAGATGATAAAAAATTAATTGCACTTGGTGTTAACAATGCTTGGGTGGGTAACCGCCACCATCAATATTGTTTGATCTTTAGAAAAGAGAAATGATGGAAGGAATTTTATCGGTAAGTGAAATAACCGGACTAATCAAACAAACGCTGGAGGAAAATTTTTCCGAAGTAAATGTAATCGGAGAGATCTCAAATTTTAAAGCGCATGTATCCGGGCATTGGTATTTCACACTAAAAGATGCAAACGCTCAAGTAAGCTGTACAATGTGGCGCGGAATTAACAATTATGTTTTCTTTACTCCGCAAGACGGAATGAAAGTGATCATTACAGGAAAAATAACTATTTATCCGCCGCGCGGAAGTTATCAAATTGATGTACGTTCAATGAAGCCCGCAGGAGTTGGCGAACTTCAAGCAGCATTTGAAAAACTTAAACAGAAACTTTCCGCTGAAGGATTGTTCGATGAACAATACAAAAAACCAATTCCTAAGTTTCCTCAAAAAATTGGAATAGTAACTGCAATAGATGGCGCTGCATTTCAAGATATGAAAAGTATTGCTTCACGCCGCTATCCGCTTGTGGAAATTGTAATTGCATCAAGCAAAGTTCAGGGAGAAGGCGCCGCCGAAGAAATTGCTGAGTGTATTAAACTTCTTAACCGGCAAAAAGATGTTGATTTAATTATTGTGGGACGTGGAGGAGGATCATTAGAAGATTTATGGGCTTTCAACGAAGAAATTGTAGCACGTGCAATATTCGATTCGCAAATTCCAATCATCAGCGCGGTCGGGCATGAAATTGATTTTACTATTTCAGATTTTGTTGCGGATCTTCGAGCAGCAACTCCATCTGCTGCAATGGAGCTTGCAACGCCAAATAAAGATGAACTCTTTGCTTTTATTGATGAATTTTCCGATTATTTCCCGGCGAAAATGTTGGAAATAGTCTCAAACTATAATGATGAAATTGATCGGACTATTTCTTCTTATGGATTCCGTGTACCGCAGGATATTGTTAAAAATAAAATTCAATTGCTTGATAATTTGATTTACCGGTTCCAAAATAATTTTGATATTAAACTTTCCGATCAGAAAAAAGGTTTGGAATTACTAGAGAGCAAAGTTGATTCTTTTAACGTTGATAATGTTCTTAAAAGAGGTTTTTCAATTATAAAACAAAATGATAGATATATTACACGTAAGAAAAATTTAGAAAAAGATAAATCATTAGATATAAAATTTTATGACGGAGAAGTGAGAATAAAATGAGTAAGAAAAAAGAAAACAGTTTTGAAGAATCACTGAACAGGCTTCAAGAAATTTCCAATTCACTTGAAAGCGGTGATATTGGTTTGGAAGAATCAATCAAATTGTATGAAGAGGGAATTAATTTAGCTAAACTGTGTTACACAACTTTGAAAGATGCTGAATTAAAAGTAACAGAGTTGAAAAAACAATTGGAACAAAGTATCAAACAATAATTTTGTAAATGATAGGATATTATTAATGGTAGATGAATCGAAATACAAAGTTCTTTTTAAGGTTAATTCACCTGCAGATGTAAAAACATTGTCCATAAATGATCTTAAAACACTTTGTGTAGAAATCCGCGAATATATGGTGGATGTAATTTCGCAAATTGGCGGACACTTCGGCGGCGGACTTGGAACAGTTGAACTTACAGTTGCGCTTCATAAAGTATTTGATACACCAAATGATTTAATCGTTTGGGATACAGGACATCAAGCTTATCCGCATAAAATAATAACCGGAAGAAGAGACCAATTAAAAACAATTCGAAGACTAAACGGGATTAGCGGATTTCTAAAACGAACCGAAAGCGAATACGATGCATTTGGAGCCGGGCATGCTTCAACATCAATATCGGCCGCTCTTGGAATGGCTGTTGCACGTGACATTCAGAAGACAAATAAAAAAATTATTGCCGTAATCGGTGATGGTGCAATGACCGGTGGAATGGCTTACGAAGCAATGAATAATTCTGGTTTAATTAAAAGTAATTTAATTGTTGTGTTGAATGATAACAACATGTCAATAGCTCCAAATGTTTGGCAACTCTCAAATTATTTCAGCGAGATGATCGCTCATCCGGATTACAATAGATTCAAAGGTGCGATCTGGGATCTAACAGGAAAACTTGACAACTTTGGCGACAGAATTAGAAGAGTAACTGCACGAGTCGAATCCGGAATTAAATCTATGATCACGCCTGGTATGTTGTTCGAAGCTTTGGGATTTAGATATTTCGGACCGGTAAACGGACATAGTCTGGAACAACTAATTAAAATTTTTGAACAGATAAAAAATCTAAACGGACCAATTCTTGTTCATGCAACAAGTGAAAAAGGAAAAGGTTATAAACCGGCAGAGAATCATGTCCAGCGTTTACATGCGGCGACTCCATTTGATAAGGTAACAGGCGAGTCAATCAAGAAAGCAGGCGGAACTCCGGCATACACAACAATATTTGGTAATGCATTAGTAGAAATTGCAAAACAAAATCCTAAAGTGATTGGAATAACTGCTGCTATGCCCGATGGAACAGGACTTGATATTTTTCAGAAAGAAATGCCTGAAAGATATTTTGACGTCGGAATTGCAGAAGAACACGCTGTAACTTTTGCTGCTGGAATGGCAACACAAGGAATTATTCCTGTGGTTGCTATTTATTCTACTTTTCTTCAACGTGCATTCGATCAAATGATTCACGATGTTGCGTTACAAAAACTACATGTGGTTTTTGTTTTAGATAGAGCAGGATTAGTCGGTGCTGATGGACCGACCCACCACGGTGCATTTGATCTAACTTATCTGCGTTTGATACCAAACATTGTCATCATGGCGCCGAAAGATGAAGCAGAGCTCCGCGATATGCTTTTCACTGCTGTTAATTATGAGAAAGGACCAATTGCAATTCGTTATCCGCGTGGTTCGGCGCTCGGAGTTCCAGTAAAAAATGGATTTACTGAAATCCCGATTGGTAAAGCTGAAAGATTGGTTAACGGGCAAGATGTTGCTCTACTTGCAGTTGGAAATATGGTTGAGTATGCAAAAAAATCTTCTGAGAAATTATTGGCAGAAGGTATTCGTTGCGAAATAATTAATATGCGGTTCATTAAACCTCTTGATGTTGATATGTTGCATGATGTAGTTACTCGATTTGAAAAAATCGTTACGCTTGAAGAAAGTACAATTATAGGCGGATTTGGAACCGGTGTGCTGGAATATCTAGCCGAGAGAAATTTAAAGAATGATATTTTAAGAATTGGACTACCCGATAAATTTGTTGATCATGGAACTCAAGAAGAATTGCACAAGCAGATTGGTATAGATCCGGATGGTATTGTTGAAAAAATTAAAAAATTTCTCAATACAAAAATAAATCATGGTGTGGTAGCTTAATGGAAAAAACAAAAGTTGCCGTTATCGGTCTTGGCGGAATCGCTCAGCTAGTACATTTGCCAATATTATCAAAATTGATGAATGTTCAAATTTCAGCTGTGGCTGATAGAAATAAGAATCAACTTAATTCAGTTGGTGATATATTCAAAATTGAAAAACGCTATACTGACCATAAAGAGATGCTTGATAAAGAGGAAATCGAAGCTGTTATAATTGCAACTCCAACAAATACACATCTAGAAATAGCATTAGATTGTTTAAAAGCAAACAAACATATCTTGATAGAAAAACCGATTGCAAGAAGTGTTGAGGAAGCAAAACAAATAAATGCAGCATCAAAAAAATATAAAAAACAAGTAATGGTTGGAATGAACTTACGTTATCGTCCGGATGCTATGTTAATGAAAAGTTTAGTAAATAGCGGTGAACTGGGAGATATTTGTTATATCCGCTGCGGGTGGTTAAGAAAACAAAGCAACGAGCAAAAATGGTTTATTAATAAGAGCCAATCCGGCGGCGGCGTAATAATTGATCTTGGTATTTTAATTCTTGATTTGGCGCTCTGGATTTTGAATGATAAAAAGATGAAAAGTGTTTCCGTCCAAAAATTTAATCACAATACAAAAGATGTAGAAGATTCCGCAATCGGATTGATCCGTTTCGATGACGATCGTGTTATAAGTTTTGAAGTAAGTTGGGGGTTACATTCGGAATGGGATAAATTTCATCTTGCAGCATTTGGTACCGAGGGCACTGCTCATCTTAATCCCTTACGTGCATATAAGCGAATGGAATCAAGCCATATTGATTATACAGTTTCAAATCAATCTAATCAAACAAACCTATTTAAGAAATCTTATGAAAATGAATTAAAACATTTTATCGGCGTTGTTCGCGAAAATACTCCGGTTATTTCAACCGGAGACGATGCAGTTTCTTTGATGATTTTATTGGAAGCACTTTATAAATCGGCAAAGCTTAAGAAGGAAATAAATCTTTAAAAATTATGCAGACAAAGATTCTTTTAGTTGATGATGAAAAAGATATTGTAGAATTTCTTCAATATAACTTGGTCCAAGAGGGATTTAAGGTAATCACTGCCTTTAATGGTAAGGAAGCACTGGAAAAAATTTCTCAAAAACCAGATTTGATTATATTAGATGTTATGATGCCTAAGATGGACGGTTACGAAGTATGCTCTAAAATCAGAAGCATGGAGGAATTTAAAAACACGCCAATTATTTTTCTAACCGCTAAAGCAAGTGAACAAGATGAAGTACTCGGACTGAATATCGGCGCAGATGATTTTATTCAGAAACCAATCTCTCCAAAGAAATTAACAGCTCGTGTAAAATCTAACCTTCGCAAATTAGAAACCTCTCAGACTGAAATAAGTAATGCCGCAGAAATAAATGCCGGCCCCTTAACTATTAATAAAGAAAAATATTCAGTTTCACTTGCTGGGAAACAAATTGTATTTCCGAAAAAAGAATTTGAAATACTCGCTTATCTGGCATCGCATCCAGGTAAAGTTTTTCATAGGGACAAAATACTGAGTGATATTTGGGGTTCTGAAATTTTTGTTGTAGAAAGAACTATTGATGTTCATGTTAGAAAGATAAGAGAGAAACTCGGCGATTACGCAGATTTGATTGAAACAATAAAAGGCGTTGGATACCGGTTTAAAAGTGATGAGTAATCTCAAAAAATATTTTTTCTCCGCAAAAAGAATAATCCCGTCAGTTTTTTCTGTCACAACAATTCTAATAATTTTGTTTTCTTTTTTATTCAGCTTAACCGTAATTCAACTACTCGAAACAATTTTATTCTTTGCAATCTTAGATTTTCTATTAATTCTATTCATAAGTAAGAATAGAAATGATGAACTGATCGCGATAAAAAACGTAATTGAAATGATCCGAACAAATAGTTTTCATTCGGCTGATGAAATTCAATTAGGAAACGACTTAAAAGAATTGGAAGACGGAATCAAATCAATGTTTTTAAGGACTCAGAACGATATAACCAATCTAAAAAGATTAGAGCAGGTAAGAACTGAATTCCTGGGAAATGTTTCTCACGAACTACGCACTCCGATTTTTGCAATTCAAGGATACATAGAAACATTACTCGATGGCGCAATCAACGATGAGAATGTGAACAAATCATTTCTACAGAAAGCTAATCAGCATACAATCAATCTAAATAACCTTCTTAATGATTTGATTAACATTTCGATGATAGAATCCGGACAGATGCTTATGAGTTTTCGTTATTTCAATGTTCACGAATTTTTAGAAGGAATAATTCACGACCAAAAACCAAATGCAGTTAAGAAAAATCTTGAATTAAATCTTGTTCAGTTTAATCACACACTTCAATTGTTTGGAGATAAGCAGCGGCTCAGACAAGTGATGACTAATCTGATTCAGAATGCATTAAAATATACAGAAATAGGAAAAGTTGATGTTGGTGTTATTGAAGAAGAAAATCACGGAAGAATTTTTGTCCGTGATACTGGAATTGGAATTTCCGGTAATGATATTGATAGGATATTTGAAAGATTCTATAGAGTTGATAAAGACAGATCCAGAGAGATGGGCGGAACGGGATTAGGATTAGCCATTGTTAAACATATAGTTGATGCGCATGGTTCAAAGATTGAGTTGGTAAGTAATTTGGGAAAAGGAAGTGAGTTTTCTTTTCGTTTGAAGAAATGATAATTACAATTCATTAATAAATAGACCGAAAACAAAACTTTTTTCATATAATCCTATCGTAGAATTTAATTCATCAATTTATTGACATCAATAAGTGGTTTAGCTTATATTTACGGCTCAAAAATTGAGTGTTTGGAGGAAGAATGTTTGCAGTTGTTGATATAGCTGGGCAGCAATTTAAGGTACTGGAAAACAATAAGTATTACGTCCCGCGCTTAGATGCTGAACCTAATGCGGAGGTTACCTTTGATTCTGTATTGATGTTAGGTGATGATAAATCTACTAAAGTTGGCACACCAAATATTAAAGGTGCAAAGGTTCAAGCAAAAGTTTTAGAACATCTTAAAGATGAAAAAGTAATTGTGTTCAAAAAGAAAAGAAGAATTTCTTATAGAAGAAAGAACGGACACAGACAACTATTAACTAGAATAGAAGTTACTAAGATTTCTTAGTAGCGGAGGATTTTTCAATGGCACATAAAAAAGGTCAAGGTTCATCTCGTAACGGTCGTGATAGTAATCCGCAATATCTTGGTGTAAAAGCTTTCGGCGGAGAAAAAGTTACTGCAGGTTCAATCCTTGTTAGACAAAAAGGGACAAACTTTCATCCCGGTAAGAATGTAAAGTTAGCCGGTGATCATTCATTGTTTGCTACTGTTAATGGAGTTGTTAAATTCGAAAGAAAAAAGAACGATAGACAATTCATCAGCGTTTACGAAGCAACAGCATAAGAATTTTTTATATTCAGAAAATAAAAACCCCGACAAAAGCCGGGGTTTTTATTTATTCAAATATTGAAATAATTTTAGAAACCGAGTCTTGTCATAGCTTCAACTAATTCTTTAACAGCCTTAACAGAATTATCAAGAGCAGCTTGTTCTTCAGCATCAAGTTTGAATTCGATAATTCTCTCAACTCCGTTAGCTCCAAGCACAGTCGGCACGCCAACATAATATCCTTTAACTCCGAACTCGCCGTTTAAGAATGCACAAGTCGGAAGAATTCTTTTTTCATCATATAAGATGGCTTCAGTCATAGCAATTGCAGAAGAAGCGGGAGAATAGAAAGCTGAACCGGTCTTCAATAATTTTACAACTTCGCCGCCAGCCATCTTTGTTCTGTTAACCATTGCATCCATAACTTCTTTTGCTTTGGTTTTGTCATTGTATTTTCTTTCTAACAATTCCATAACCGGAATACCGTTTACATTAGCATAACGAACGATTGGAACCATTGTATCGCCATGTCCGCCCATCACCATTGCATTAACATCTTTAACAGACACACCAAGTTCCCAAGCAATGAAAGTTGCAAAGCGTGATGAATCAAGAACACCGGCTTGACCGATAACGCGTTTTGTTGGGAATCCCGTAATTTTTTGGAATAGTGTTACCATTGCATCAAGAGGATTTGAAATTACAATTACAATTGCATTAGGTGCATATTGTTTTACATTCTCGGCAACAGTCTTCATAATTTTAGCATTCGTTACAAGAAGATCATCTCGGCTCATGCCGGGTTTTCTTGGAAGTCCTGCGGTGATAATCACAAGATCAGATCCTTCAATATCTTTGTAATCATTCGTTCCTCTAAGATTAACATCAAACAAATCAACTCTTGAAGCTTCAACAATATCAAGTGTTTTTCCTTGCGGAAGGTCTTCAACGGTATCAAACAAAACAACATCACCTAATTGTTTTTGAGCGATTAATTGTACAAGTACTCCGCCAATCTGTCCGCCGCCGATTAAAGCAATTTTTTTTCTTCCCATATTATTCTCCAATTGAAATAATTAAATAGATAGACAGACAAAATATATGAAGATTGAGTTCAATTTTCATTAAACAAAAATGAGTTAAAAATACCGATGGTATTACTTTAATTTAATTTCTAGAATTGCTTCTGTACCGGTAGGAGTAAAATTATATCTGAGACCGTTCAGAAAAGAACGCATGATGTGTATTCCTCTTCCGTTATCCTTTAAAATATTTTCCGGTTTGGTGGGATCTGGTACGGAATCTAAATTAAAACCTTTTCCTTCATCTTTTATGATAACGGTCATTTTATCTTTATCAACTTTGATAGTGATTTTTACTTTTTTGTTAACATCGAGTTTATTTCCATGAACAATACTATTGGATGCAGCTTCGGAAAAAGAAAGTGCTAAGCTGTTTAATTTTTCGTCAGTTAGATTATATTTTTTTGCCAATTTAATTATTAACTCTTCAAGTTCAGGCAAAAGATCAGGATCGCTCTGGATTTCTTTCTCGAAAATTATTTCCTGCAAGTTTTCTCCGCAATTAATTCAATCAGTTATGTCGAAAAATATAATTACTTGTTCATTCTTACAATAGTAAATCTTAATGATTAAAAATATTTCTAAATTTTATAATTAAGCTTAATACTCATATTTGCCATTTCGCGGTTCGTATTATCTTCGGATTTTATAAATTCATACCAGCCATAAATTTTAAGATTAATCCTTTCACCAACCACGTAGCTAATTTCAGCAAGTGGTCCAATGCTTCTATAATCGGAGATTTTAATTTTTTCAATTCCTTTATTATAATTAAATGTCTCTAATGAAAAGTAACGAATGCCTAATCCGATGCTAAGCGACTGAAACTCATAATAAATTTTTGGATCAGCATACTGTTCGCTTAAATAACGTAATGGTTTACTAGAAAAACTTGACCACTTAAAATCGCCCTGCTCTGATAATTTTAAGTAACCGGAAAAAAATAATCTAAGCTTACGGCTCAATTTATAATCGGAAGAATCTCTAAACACAAATTGGCGGAATGAGTAACTCCTAAAGTTAGGATTGAGTTCTTCATAATCGAAGACTGTGTAATTTGCCGATACTTCAGCGGAGTTTGATGATGAAAAATTTCCGGTTGTAAATGCACCGCCTGAAGAAAATTTTAGAGTTCTCTTGTTATTGTTATTAGAACTACGCTGTGCAAAAATATACACTAATTTATTTAAGCTTCCTTCGAGATTAACAAAAATTCTAAAGTAGGGATTGAATTCTTTCTCAAATAGTATTCTGCCGATTGATAAAAGCTCATCCCGGTCATCATAATTAAGAATGCTGGGAGTATCGTACATCAATTTTCTATGGAAAATGCTGAAAGTAATTTTATCGTTACGGGATAAATATATTTTACTTAGTAGTGAAATATTTGCAAACTGTGAAGTATTATTTTTTTGTTGTTCAATTTCATTTCGCTCATCAATAATAATGTTATTTAATCCTTCAGTAGCCATCGGCAGATGTTTCTCATCTCTCTCAGAGAATGTAAAACGGAATGATAAATTAATATCGTCTGTTAAATAATCCGCTGAAGATGCAAAATCAATACGCGATTCTTCAATGCGTGTATCATAATTTGTGTTTGCAACATTGGTGAATGATATGTAGCGCGTGTTCCGGTCAATCCTGCGCCATGCTATTCGACCCTGAATGTCGAATGAAAGCGGAGAGTTTGCGGGTGTGAATTTTATCCTGTCCTGAATTGAGTAATTGGATTCTATTCTGCTCTGAATGTTATTCGTAATATTAAATTGGGCCGCACTTAAAGGATCTGCTGTAAAGTAAAAATCTTTTCTCTGTTGTGAATAATCTGCTGATATTGAGTTGTGAAAGCTTTCTTCAAACGTACTATTGAGATCAAAATTTATTAAACGCAGGTAATTTTTTCTTGGAGAAATATCTTCGTTTTGAAATTTCATAAGGGATGATAAATCAAAATCTCCGAAGTTGTACTTATCAATATTAAATTCCGAGCCATATATAAGTCCGTTATTCGTTTCACCTATTTGATTGTTTTGTGAAAATCCGGCGAACGGAGTTAATACGATATTATTAATAGGAACAAATTTTGTAAATACCGTTGTAGTAAGAAGAGATGTTTTATTTATTGCTAAATCTCGATCATCAGTATAAAAATTATTGTTGATCATCATTCCCATCTTAAACTTTTCCGATAGATCGTACTGTCCTAAAACCCAAAGGAATTGTTCGTCCTTAATGTTTTTGGTAGAAGATTTAGTAACAGTTGAGTTGAAGTTTTCTTTTATACCGAAAAATAATTTATCCGAACCGAGAAAATATTTAAGTAATGTGCTGTAATTAAAAGTGTTGAGTTGTTTATCGAAATTATTGATAATTTGTTTATCGCTGAAATTCAATTTAGAAAAACTCAAACTGTCTTTTCCTAATTGAGCAAAAAGAAAAGAGTTGTAAAAAAGCAGAATAGAAAATATTTGGAATAATTTTTTCAAGTAAGTATTCTATTTAGTGTGGAATATAAGTGAATGTAAAACTTCCGCTAAAACTGTTCGGATCTATTTCATTTGAAGTATAAGTAAATACACGCCAAGTATAAGTCTTTGAAGATTCAAGTTGCACATTCGAAACATCAGCTTTTAATTCTTGATCTAATAATTCCGAAGTGAAATTAAATTCTTGAACTGTTCCATAAACCTCATTGGATTGAATTACCAATTTATATTTAGCCGGCAGAGAAACTGATTTGAATCGAAATTCTGTTAACTTATTAATAATAGAATTATTCGAAGGGAATATAAGTGCTGGTGAATTCAATACTACATCGCTTATTACAAAAGTTGGAGGACTTTTTAAGAATCCTTTGTCTACAGCTTTAACTTTATAATAATATTTTGTCAGAGTTAGAATGTTTTTAGTATCGGAATAAGATGTAAGCTGAGTAAAATCTAAAAAATGAGTTGTATCAGGTTCGAATGATTCAGTTGTACTTCTATAAATATTGTATCCTTTAATATCAGTGTCCAAAGGAGGATCCCAATAAAGAAGGATTGTTGGAACCGTTGACCAATTGCGCCCATTAATTCTAACATTACTCGGAGATAATGGTGCGTAGATATTAATAGGTTTTGCATAAACAAAATCCGTCATTGGACTTTCATGACCAAATGAATTGATAACACTGATCTTATAATAATAAGTTGAATCATATTCTAAATGGTTATCAATAAAATAATTATCATTTACCTGTGTTATGAAAATGAAATTATACGGTTTATTAATACTCCGGTAAATTTTATATCCTGCAATATTGCTCTCAGAATTTTTGTGCCAATCAATACCAATTTCACCATCCTGCGCGCCAAAGATTTGCAGATCGGTTGGAATTGCCGGAGGTTTTCCGTCATCAATGGGTTCTATCAAACTCTCCCGACTGCAGCTTAAGAATAATATAAATAGTAAAGAGAGATTTATTAATTTAAATCTTAACAGCATATCCTCGTTCAGGTATGATTATATTTTTAAATCCAATCGCTTCTAGATGATTTTTGTAAATCTCTTGTTGATCAATTTCTCCATGTACGAGAAAAATATTCTTCATCATATTTTTATCAAGCTTTGATGTATAATCAATTAACTCGTTGGCATCCGCATGAGCGCTGAAAGATTGCATTACGATCACTTCAGCATTAACATTATACTCATCTCCCAATATATTGACCCTCTTTTCACCATCAATAAGTTTTCTTCCAAGCGTATTTTCTGCACAATATCCAACCATTAAAATAATATTATTAGGATTTTCAATGTTGTTAACAAGATGATGTAAGATACGCCCTGCTTCGCACATACCCGAGCTAGACATTATAATACATGGACCGGCAACATCATTGAGTCTTTTTGATTCTTCAACGCTTGTTATGTAAGTAAGCCGATTAAATCCAAACGGATCTTCATGCTTCAGAAGAAACTCGGCAGTTTCAGAATCAAAACATTCGGGATGAAGACGAAAAACGGAAGTTGCATTTACAGCGAGCGGGCTGTCTACATAAACGGGAATTCTTTCTGCTTTACCATTCTCAAAAATTTTATGCAATGAATAAACAATTTCTTGAGTTCTTCCAACGCTAAATGCCGGAATAATAATTTTAGATTTATTTGTTATTGCTTTAGAAATTACAGCTGCTAAGGCGCCTTCAGAATTTGTTGCGCTCTCATGAAGTTTTCCGCCATAAGTGCTTTCACAAATAAAATAATCAACACTTGGAATATTTTCCGGGTCTTTTAGAATTGGAAGATTCGGTCTCCCAAGATCACCGGAAAATGCAAGGTTAATAATATTTTCATCTTCTTTAATTGTAAGCGTAACAATTGTTGAACCAAGAATATGTCCGGCATCATAAAACTTAAGTGTAATGCCGGGGACAATTTCGTACTCTTGATGATAATTTAATCCAACAAATAGTTCTAATGCTTTTACGGCATCGTCTGGGACATAAAGCGGTTCAAAAAGTTTTTTCCCTAGACGCTTTCTTTTTTTGTTTACAAATTCAACATCTTTTTCCTGGATGTGTGCGCTGTCTTGAAGCATAACAACGGAGAGATCGCGCGTTGCAAATGTTGAATATATTTTTCCGTGAAAACCATTTTTAAAAAGTGTTGGTAAGTTTCCTGCATGATCAATATGGGCATGAGAGAGGATAACAAAATCAATATCTGCCGGATTGAAGAAATTAAATGATCTGTTTATTTCAAAAGCATCTTTTCTTTTGCCTTGATAAAGACCGCAATCAAGTAAAAAATTTGCTTGTTTAGTTTTGATGTGGTGCATTGAACCAGTTACAGTTTGTGCAGCACCGATAAATTGAATTTCCATTTCTTTCCCTAATTTTGGTAACAAACTATCCAAAGTTTGTTTGAGATTCAATTCACAGGATTATTACTTTTTAGAAGGGATAGTAGTTATTTCAAACGCGTATGATCTGATAATTCTTATAACCAAGATAGATTTCCCGGGCTGCAGTTTTTACAACAGTTGCAGTTGGAACTGCAAGAAGCATCCCGAAAACGCCAAGTGTTTCGCTTCCAATAAGGATTAATAAAATTATTACAAGCGGATGCATATCGGTACTTTTAGAAAAAACATTTGGCTGAATAAAACCGTTATCAATTAAATATATACATGCGAACATAAAAAGAATACTTGGTATCATTGAGAAATCACCAAATTGAATTATCGAAATAATAATTGCAGGAATGCCGCCAATTATCGGGCCGAAGTATGGAATTAGATGTCCTATGCCGGCAATAAAGCCGATCGAAATAGCGTTGTTAATCCCCAGTATGGTTAATCCTAAGCCGGTTAAAATACCAACAACTGATGCATCAAATATCCAACCGCGAACGAATCTTCCGAGTTGATAAGATATTTTTCTCACAACTGAGTAAGAAACCTCAAAGTATTTGTTAGGCATAATGTTTATAATGCCGCGCATTAACCGTTTATTATCTTTAAGTAAAAAGAATGACATGAACGGTACGATAACTAAAATTGCAATAATGGAAACAATGCTGTAAAAGATCTCGTTGATATTATTAACCCAGCTGAAAATTATATTTTGGAAAAAACTTGTAACTTTCTGAACGAAGTTTACAGAGTTTAGAAATGGGAAAGAATGTTTCAATGTTTTTTCAAATTTTCCGATTACAAGTTCTAAATTTTCTTGTGATAATGTTCCTCCAAGATTATTTAATTGATTTACAATCTTGGGCATTAAAAAGGAAACCCCGCTAAAGATTAATGCACAAACAGATATAAAAACTATCAAAACAGAAACAGTTCTATTTATTCGTCCTTTTTCTAGAAAATCGACGACCGGGTTAATGATCATTGTAAGAAGAATAGATAAAACAAGAATTGCTAAAATATTTGCATATAAATATGAGAGATAAACTATTAGACAAACAGAAAGTGTAATGAGAACTATAGCTTTAATTTTCTTTATTTGTATTTCGCTTAACTGCATAACAACAATCTTTTAATTGCTCATACAATATTCCAATTTCTTAAGAGAAATCCAATTTGATTTATTAGAGCTAAAAAACTTATTTGTTAACCGAATCCGTGTGACTGAAATTCCATATATTTGTAATGAAACTTTCAACAATATTGGAATAAGATAATGGCTGAAATTGAATTTTTAAATCAAATTAGAACAAAAGCCGCACAAAGAAAAAAGACTATAGTTCTTCCGGAATCGCATGATGAAAGAGTTTTAAGAGCCGCAGAAATTTTAACGAAAGGAAAAGTTGCTTCTATAATTACGCTCGGTAACGAAGATAGAATTAGAAAAGATGCAAAAAAAATCGGGGTTGATCTTCAGGGAATAAGAATTATTGATCCCGACAAAGCTGATAAGTTAAGCGACTTCACAAATTATTTTTTCAATTTACGAAAGCATAAAGGAGTAACAATTGAACAAGCCCGAGAAACAATGCGTCGCGATATTTTCTTTGGGGCAATGATGGTTCGCGAAGGAATGGCTGATGGAAGCGTCTCGGGTTCTTTTGCTACAACTGCTGATGTTATGCGAGCTTCAATTTTTTGTGTCGGAATGAAAGAAGGTATTTCTATTGTCTCAAGTTTTTTCTTAATGGTTTTTCCGGATGTTGTTTACAGTTTTGCTGATTGCGCAGTAAATCCAAATCCTGATTCAAATCAGCTTGCAGATATTGCAGTCTCTACAGCAGAGAACCATAAAAAATTAACCGGTGAAGAACCTTACATAGCAATGCTTTCATTTTCAACAAAAGGAAGCGCTGAGCACGAATTAGTTGATAAAATCCGCGAAGCAACAAAACTCGTTCAGCAAAAACGTCCCGACTTAAAAGTTGATGGCGAACTTCAATTTGATGCTGCAATAGTTGATGGAATTGGAAAGAAAAAAGCTCCCGGAAGTTCTGTTGCCGGACGAGCAAATGTTTTAATATTTCCGGATTTGAATTCCGGCAACATAGGTTACAAAATTGCTCAACGACTTGGGAAAGCAGAAGCTATTGGTCCAATAAATCAAGGATTGAAAAAACCGTTCTTCGATCTAAGCCGCGGCTGCAGTGTAGATGATATTGTTAACACTGCCGCGATTGCATGCTTAGCTGCTGATTAGAATTTATTGCGGCACAGATTCGTAATCTGTGCCACAGATATTTGACAATTCTTATTGCACATTAATCCGCCATACCTTACTTTAAATTCATAAAGAAAAGTATTTATCATTATTGCATGGCGAAATGTATGGCGGGTAAAACATTTTCCAATAGTTTCAATCCTATCTTAACCGATATATTTGATACTAACATCAAAGTCTTAGATCAACTAGAAATTAATCACCGCACAAATCAATACAACCGGAAAACCGAAGAGGCAATTAATTTCATTCAGTATAAGTAATAGTTATACAATTAATTAAAGGTTATAAAATGAGCAAGTTTCTTCGAGATCAATACATAAGAAATGTGAATGTTAATGAATCATTTGTTGAAAATATTAATGACACAATAAAGGATATAGTCAATATTCACAATATATCATTACCAAAAGATGAAGAAAGTATAAAAATAGGTCTAGTGCAGAGTTATATAATTCGTTTTGACAACAAAGGATTTCTATTGTATGATTATGAAACTTTAGTAAAATATTTTAAGGAAGCTATTAAAATTGAGCGACTTGTTTTTATTATAGATTCATTTGAAAGTCGTTCTTCTAACCGTCAATTTGGAAAATGTATTGATCTAAGGTTGGATTATAATGATCAAAGTAATAGTTCTCTTACTGTTCAAGCTGACCATAAAGAATGGGTAGATGCTGCGTTTAGTAATTTGTTTGAAACGATTAATAAATACAGTAATAAAAATTATCTAATCCGAAATAAATGGATCAACTTTATTGTTCAAATTGTGGGAGTATTCATTGGATTTGTCTTGAGTTTATGGGCAGCACTTAAAATCTCTCCATCGCTTAGTATTGAATATTCTTTCATTGTGACTTTTATTCTAGCATTTATATTGTTCTCAAACATTTGGACTTATGCAAATCCTCTTATTCTTCGTCTACTTAATCATTATTATCCTAATATAAAATTTAGAGATACAAAAGGTCTTCATTGGCTAATAAAAGCTGTTATAAGTTCTACTTTTGTTGCTCTTTTACTTTACTTAATCAATTTACTATATGGTTATTTGGGTGAATTATTCAAAACAATATTAAAATAATTTTATAACACGCGCCTCAACAACGACCGCTTCTTCGATGCGGTCTAATTGAGTCGCCTCGGGTTTTGCTTTTCAGAATTAGTCTGTTGTGTAAAGTTAATTAGCAATACAAAACTGATTTATTAAAAAATAGTTGCGCTCACAAAACCGTTATTGTTGTTCTGGGTGGCGTTTTAGTTGCAACGCCGTTATTAGAACACAAAAGTAATGGAGATAATAAACAAGTATGAACAAAATAAATAGCACTAAAAAAGAGTTGTCAGCAAAACAACATAAAGAACTACTCCGAGTATTGAAAACTCGTTTTGAGAAAAACATGAATCGTCATAAAGGTCTTGAATGGGTTAAAGTACAAGCAAGACTGGAAGCTAATTCCGAAAAACTTCAAACCCTTTTTGAAATGGAAAGAACTGGTGGTGAGCCGGATGTTGTTGGTCATGATAAAAAAACAGACGAATACATTTTTTATGATTGTTCAGCGGAAAGTCCTAATGGCCGTAGAAGTCTTTGTTACGACCGTGAAGCGCTTGAGTCAAGGAAAGAACATAAACCGAAAAATAACGCTATTGATTTGGCTACTGCCATTGGCATTGAGCTTTTAACAGAAGAACAATATCGAGAGCTACAGAAACTTGGAAACTTCGATTTGAAAACATCGAGCTGGGTGAAAACACCTACGGATATTAGAAAACTTGGTGGGGCCATCTTTTGTGATCGCCGCTACGACACTGTCTTTGTATATCACAACGGAGCAGAATCCTACTATGCCGTCAGGGGTTTCCGTGGCTCTCTAAAGATCTAAATTTTATGCAAACAGCTGCTGATTAATTTTTTACGTAGTGGCAACTCTCAAGTTGTCACTACTTTTTACCCATCATTTGAACTAAAACTCCTCAAAATTAGTTTTACAATTAAACAAAGAAAGGAAAGCAATGAAAGCATTTAGATATATATCATATCTATTATTCTTACTGGGAATATCATTTAATTCATATGCAAAAAATAAGGAAGGTGAATCTTTGACAAATAATATTAAAGATATAGTAGTGAAAGATATGAATGGCAAGGAAGTGAAACTTTCTGATTATAAAGGGAAAGTTTTATTAATTGTTAATGTTGCCAGCAAATGCGGTTATACCCCTCAGTACACAGGTTTGGAAGCAATCTATAATAAATACAAAGACAAAGGTTTTGAAATTCTTGCATTTCCATGTAATGATTTCGGAGGACAAGAACCCGGAACGAACGAAGAGATAAAAGAATTTTGCTCAACTAAATACGATATTACTTTCAAGTTGTTTGATAAAATAAAAGTTCTTGGTGATGAAAGATCTCCGCTTTATGCACGGCTTATTAATAATAATGTTACGGAGAAAGGAGATGTTAAATGGAACTTCGAGAAATTTTTGATTGGGAAAGACGGTAATGTTGTTAATCGTTTTAGAAGTAAAGTAAAACCTGAAAGCGATGAATTAACAACTGCAATTGAAAAAGAATTAGCAAAATAATTTTAGTAGTGGTCGCAAAATTGCGACCACTACAGGTTGAAAACTATTCTTCAGCTACTTTAATCTTTGCATTTTCATTTTTTTTCAATGGCGGACGCTCATACATAATAGCCATTTCTTTATAATTACTTGCCAATGATTCGTGAACTTGATCCCAAGTAAAACGCCACGTCCAATTTCCACCAACGGTACTTGGCAGATTCATTCGAGCTGAATTATCTAAATTCAACATATCCTGCATTGGTATAACACATATATTTGCAACTGAATTGTAAGCAGCTCGGATTAATTCATAGGTCATGTTATCGCCATAATAATTAAAATATTTTTGCGCCCACTCATAAATGCCGGAATGTTTCTTTCTTTCGGATTCTAAAAATCCGCGAGTTGTTTCATTATCGTGAGAACCGGTATGAACGACACAATTCTTAATATGATTATGCGGTTGAAATTTCCTATCGCCATGTTCTCCTAAACCGAATTGCAAAATTTTTATTCCTGGAAAATTAAATTGATCACGCAAAGCTTCAACAGAATCAGTTATAACTCCCAAATCTTCGGCTATAATTGGTAAATCACCCAATGCTTTCTTTATGGAATTAAATAATTTTTCACCCGGCGCCTTTACCCAGCGTCCTTTAATTGCAGTTTTTGCATTCCCTGGAATTTCCCAATATGCATCAAAGCCGCGGAAGTGGTCTATTCTAATTATATCAACCATCTCCAGCAATTTTGAAATTCGTTTACGCCACCATGCAAAATTATCTTTCTCCATTACTTTCCATTTGTAAAGAGGATTACCCCACAGTTGTCCTGTAGTGCTAAAATAATCTGGCGGTACTCCGGCAACAAATTCTAATGAACCGTCTTTGTGAACGGTAAATAGTTCTTTGTTCGCCCAAAGATCTGCGCTGTCGTACGCAATGAAAATTGGAAGATCCCCGATAATTTTTATTCCATATTTATTTGCATATTCTCGAATGTCTGTCCACTGTTTATTAAAAATGAATTGTAGAAATTTTTGGAATTCAATTTCTTCTTTGAGTTTATTTTTCCACTCCGGAATATTTTTTCTGAACGCAATTGATTTGTCCCATTGTGTCCAAAGTACTCTATTGTGAAATTGTTTGACTGCCATGAAAAGTGAATAATCATCCAGCCAATAGTTGTTGGCTTTGCAAAACGTTCCGCATTCTTCTTCAAATTTTTTCTGTTTCTTCTTAAAATTTTGAAAAGCTGATCGAAGTATTTTGTATTTGAATTCGATAACAGAACCAAAATCAATCTTATGCGGATCGAAATTAGGAACGTGTGAAAGTTCTTCGTTACTAAGCAGATGATCTTTTTGTAATAACTCAAAGCTGATTAATAATGGGTTACCTGCAAAAGCCGAAAAACATTGATAAGGTGAATCTCCGTATCCTGTTGGACCTAAAGGAAATGTTTGCCATAATGTTTGTCCTGCACTTTTTAAGAAATCAACAAAGTCATAAGCACTAGGTCCAAGATCGCCAATTCCAAATTTACCAGGGAGTGAAGTTGGATGTAATAAAATTCCTGCAGAACGTTCGATGTTCATGAGTTCCTCAATAGTTTGTGATATAAATTGCTTATAAAAAAATAAAATAAAAAAACAATATTTACTTCAAACAATTATTTAGTATTTTGCACTCAGTTGCAAAGTTAATCAATTGCATAATTTTTAAAAAATTGTTCAACTGATTGCTTCAAGATTTTTTTTTCGTTATGTTGAACTCACCTTCAACGAGGTAAGAAAATCGTTCCTCAAAATAATTAAATAATAAAATTACTTTCGCTTTTATAAGAGAAAATTTTTTCAATATGCTTTTCTAAGATTGGAGTATTGAATGAAGATTAATCGTCTTTTCACTAATGTAGGAAAAGATCCTCTTGAATCAATTGAGTTTGTTAAGAGAACATCTGAAATAAAAAATCCGGACGGCTCAATTGTTTTTAGAATGGAAGATGTGTTTGTCCCCAAGGAGTGGTCGCAAGTTGCGACTGATGTTCTTGCGCAAAAATATTTTCGCAAAGCAGGTGTTCCAAAACTTTTAAGTAGATTAGATGAAAAAGGAATCCCTGCATGGTTACAACCTTCGGTTGCAGATAAGAAACTAGATGAACTTCCCGAAAAAGAAAGATATGGATCAGAAACAGATTCAAGACAAGTTTTTTATCGTCTTGCAGGAACATGGACATATTGGGGATGGAAGGCAAAATATTTTGATAGCGAAGAAGATGCGAAAGCTTTTTACGATGAACATGTTTACATGTTGACAAATCAATTTGCCGCTCCTAACTCTCCGCAATGGTTCAACACTGGTTTACATTGGGCTTACGGTATTAATGGTCCGTCTCAAGGTCATTATTATGTAGATTACAAAACTGGTAAACTCACTTCTTCTGAAGACGCATATACACATCCTCAACCCCACGCATGTTTTATTCAATCGGTCAGAGACGATCTTGTTAATGAAGGCGGCATAATGGATTTGTGGGTTCGTGAAGCACGTTTATTTAAGTACGGTTCTGGTACCGGAACAAACTTTTCCGAACTCAGAGGAATAAATGAACCGTTAAGCGGAGGTGGAAAATCTTCGGGATTGATGTCATTCTTAAAAATTGGTGATCGCTCTGCCGGTGCAATTAAGTCCGGCGGTACAACTCGCCGTGCAGCTAAAATGGTTACTCTCGATATTGACCATCCTGATATTCAAGAATTTATTAATTGGAAAGTAGTTGAAGAACAGAAAGTTGCCGCCTTGGTAACAGGTTCAAAAATCTTAAATCAACACCTTAACAATATTATTAAAGCTTGTTATGATGAACATCCCGAGAATGACCGCTTCAGTAAAAAAACAAATTTGAGATTACGCAAAGCAATCATTGAAGCGCGTAAATTAAATGTTCCGGAAAATTATATTGATCGCGTAATTAAACTAGCAAAGCTTGGATTTAGATCTATTGAAATCCCGGTTTATAATGAAGATTGGAATTCAGAAGCATATACAACTGTATCGGGACAAAATTCAAATAATTCAGTCCGTGTGAATAATGGTTTTATGCAGGCAGTTTTAAACGATGATAATTGGAATTTGTATTGGAGAGTAGAAAAGAAAAAAGCAGAAAAAGATGGAAGAGAACCAAAACCTTGCAAAACACTTGGTGCAAAAGAACTTTGGGATGATATCGCTTATGCAGCATGGGCAAGTGCAGATCCTGGACTTCAGTTCGATACAACTATAAATGAATGGCACACATGTCCGGAAAGCGGATCAATTCGTGCATCTAATCCTTGCAGCGAATATATGTTCTTGGATGATACCGCATGTAATCTTGCATCTCTTAATCTTGTAAAATTTTATAATGATGACACACAAAAATTTGATATTGAAGCTTACCGTCATGCAACAAGATTGTGGACTGTTGTTCTTGAGATAAGTGTTTTGATGGCACAATATCCTTCAAAAGAAATCGCACAAAAAAGTTACGAGTTCAGAACACTTGGTCTTGGTTATGCAAACCTTGGTTCATTATTGATGAGACAAGGTATTCCTTATGATAGTAAAGAATCTTCTGCGATCTGCGGAGCGCTCACAGCAATTATGCACATGCGTGCTTATGCAACATCAGCAGAAATGTCAAAAGAGCTTGGCTCATTTCCGCGTTATCAAGAAAATTCAGAGGCTATGTTAAGAGTTATTCGGAATCACAAACGAGCTTCTCATAATGTTAAGAAAGATGAGTATGAAGGATTATCCATTTTGCCTGTTGGTATTAATCCGGAAAATTGTCCTTCAGATTTATTAAATGCTGCAAGAGAAGATTCTGATCTTGCTTTAGAGTTAGGAGAAAAGTACGGCTTCAGAAATGCACAAGTAACGGTAGTAGCTCCAACCGGAACAATCGGATTAGTTATGGATTGCGATACTACCGGAATCGAACCTGATTTTGCTCTCGTTAAATTTAAAAAACTTGCCGGCGGAGGTTATTTCAAAATAATTAATCAATCAATTCCTCCTTCTTTAAAGAGATTAGGTTATAATGAAGATCAAAGCCGTGAAATAATTAAGTATGCAAAAGGTTCCGGGACACTTATCGGATGTCCTCATATTAATCATGAATCGCTCAAGGCAAAAGGATTCAGCGATGATGTACTGAATAAGATTGAAACTATTTTACCTTCTGTATTTGAATTAAGTTTTGCATTCAATAAGTATACGCTTGGTGAAAAGTTTTTGAAAACTAATCTCAATATTACCGATGAACAAATGAACAATTTCAATTTTGATCTTCTTACAGAACTCGGATTTACAAAAGAAGAAATTGCATCGGCAAACGATTACGTTTGCGGAACAATGACTGTTGAAGGTTCGCCTTTCTTAAAACATGAACACTATCCTGTATTTGATTGTGCTAATAAATGCGGGAAAAAAGGAATACGCTTTATTAAAACCGATGCACATATTAATATGATGGCAGCTGCTCAGCCATTTATTTCCGGTGCAATATCCAAAACTATTAATCTTCCTAATAATGCTAGTATTGATGATATCAAATACGCTTACTTACAATCATGGAAACTTGGGACAAAAGCTAATGCACTTTATAGAGACGGTTCAAAACTTTCTCAACCTCTAAACAGCATGACCGATGAAGAAGTAGAAGACTTGATGGAGAAGAAAGAAGAAAATGATATTATCAAGATTGCCGAAAGAATTATTCACAGATATATTGCTAAGAGAAGAAGATTACCGGATAGAAGAACTGGCTACACGCAAAAAGTAAAAATTAACGGTCAAACCGTTTACATTAGAACAGGTGAATATGAAAACGGGCAGCTTGGCGAAGTATTTATAGACATGCACAAAGAGGGCGCTGCATTCAGAAGTTTATTGAACTGCTTTGCAATTTCGATTTCTCTCGGATTACAACACGGTGTTCCCCTTGACGAATTTATTGATGCTTTTGTCTTCACACGATTCGAACCAAGCGGAGTATTAACAGGTCACAGCAGAATAAAAATGGCTACATCTGTAATTGATTTTATCTTCAGAGAATTGGCCGTTACATATCTCGGCAGAAATGATCTTGCTCATGTTGATGAATCAGAGATAATTAAAAAAATAGATCACCACTCTGTTGTAGAACCGGATTTTGAAAGTGAAGAAATTGTTAGTGAAAGAATGATCGAATTAGATAATGCTAAAGATCTTGTGGATCGTTATCCAGGTGATACACCATCGGAACAAAAAGCTCATGCTATTACTCTTCATCAAAGTGTTATGAAAGCTCGGGAACGCGGTTACACTGGTGATATCTGTCCCGAATGCCAAAGTCTGACCATGGTTCGTAACGGTACTTGTTTGAAGTGTACAACTTGCGGTGCGACTACGGGATGTAGTTAAATTTACAATTATTATACGTTTCTACTTAACAAGAAAGGGGCTAAAGCTTAGCCCCTTTTTCATTATATTAGAATTGTTATTCGTTGACTTTTATAACTCAAAGGGATACATTTTCACCCTCATTTTTGAGCAATGATTGCAGAAAATCTTAAAAAAATTGAAGACGAGATTACAGAATCTTGCATTAAATGTAGTAGAAATCGTTCTGAAATAAGACTGATTGCGGTGAGTAAGACTCAGCCGATAGAAGTGATAAAAGAAGCTCTTAACGCTGGAATTAATGACTTAGGAGAAAATAAAGCTCAAGAACTTCGTGATAAATCGGAGCTGATAACAGGAGATTTTAACTGGCATTTTATCGGTCATCTTCAAACAAATAAAGTTAAATATGTTATTAAAGCGGCAGAATTTATTCATGCTGTAGATTCGATAAAGTTAGCGGAAGAGATAAATAGAAAATCAAAAGAGATAAATAAAAATCAGAAAGTTCTTCTTGAAATTAAAACTTCTGATGAAGCAACAAAATTTGGATTTGCAAACGAAAAAGAAATTTTTGAAGTAGCTCAGTTTTGTAAGAACAGTTCTAATTTGAATTTAGTTGGTTTGATGACTATGGCGCCGTTTACCGATGATGAGAGTGTGATCAGAAATTGTTTTATTCAATTGCGCAGACTAAAAGAGAAACTAAATAAAAATGGATTTGCTCTTTCTGAACTTTCTATGGGAATGACAAACGATTACACAATTGCAATTGAAGAAGGAGCTACCATGTTGAGAATTGGAACTGCAATTTTTGGTGATAGAATTTATAAATAACGCGGGAATAAAATGAAATTCACCCCGTTTGGAATAAAAAATCAAGAGTTCAACAAAAGCGTCCGCGGTTACGACCGTGACGAGGTAAATAATTTCCTTGAACGGTTATCGGATGAATTTGAACAGCTGCAAAATGAAAATGAAAAACTGAAGAATGAACTCGATCACCAGGAAGAACAATTAAAAGAGTTCAAAAGAATTGAAAAAAATCTTCAGCAAGCAATGTTGAATCAAACAGAATCAACATCTAAAACTGTAGATTCTGCAAAGAAACAAACTGCTCTGATGGTAAAAGAAGCGGAACTCAAATCCGCACAAATAATTGAAAAAGCAAAAGAGAGTGCTAATTCTGTGCGCGATTCTGTTTTGAAACTCCGCGAAGAAAGAAAATTATTAATTGCCCGTATCAAAGCATTGATTGATTCTCAATCAAGTTTACTTGAGATGAATGTTCAGAACATAGATACACGTCCTAAGAAAAAAGAAATTGCTAAAGAACAGACAAATCAAGAAGAACAAAGCGATATAAATGTTGATGATATTTTGGAGAAACTTTTATGAGCACTCTTACTGAAATGATTAATGAAACATTAGAAGTCATCAGAAAGAAGACAGATAAAAATTATGAAGTTGGAATTATACTTGGTACCGGACTCGGCGGATTAGTTAAAGATATTTCTGTTGAACATGAAATTGATTATTCCGATTTACCGCATTTTCCCCTTTCTACTGTTGAATCACATCAAGGTAAATTAATCTTTGGAAAGATCGGCGGCAAGAATGTTGTTGCGATGCAAGGTAGATTTCATTTCTACGAAGGATACACGATGCAGCAAATTACGTATCCTGTACGTGTTATGAAATTTCTTGGTGTTAAAAATTTATTAGTCTCAAATGCTTGCGGAGGAATGAACCCGATCTACCAACGCGGAGATATTATGCTGATGATTGATCATATTAATCTGCTGGGTGATAATCCGCTAGTCGGAAAAAATGAAAATGATTTAGGTCCGCGTTTTCCAGATATGAGCGAACCGTATAATTTAGAGTTGATAAAGTTGGCTGAACAAGTTGCGCTTGAAAATAAAGTTAAAGTTCAGAAAGGTGTTTATGTTGCCGTGCCGGGACCAAACCTTGAGACAAAAGCCGAATATAGATTTTTACGTGCTATTGGAGCCGATGTTGTTGGAATGTCAACCATTCCGGAAAATATAGTAGCTAATCATATGGGCATGAAAGTTCTTGGTTTAAGTATTATAACTGATGAATGTTTTCCGGATGCTTTAAAACCGGCAAAGGTTGAAGAAATTATAGCAGCGGCTATGGCTGCTGAACCAAAGATGACTTTGATAATGAAAGAGGTTATAAAAAAACTGTGATAGAGAAAAAACCAATTTATTATGCCACACCGGGATTGCTTGCAGTTATTATTTTTGCATCCAACTTTTTAAGCACAGATCTATTTAAAGCCGGCTATCAGAATTTTTCCGTCTGGTTTGTTCTTTCTGTTTTTTCATTTGCATGCGGCTGGTTGATAAATAAAACGCTTGGTTACAATCATGGCGGGAAAGTTGTATTTGCAGTTATAGTTGCCTCGGTGTTTGTGAGTATTTTACTCGTATCAATATTTAGCGAGTATTTTGGAATGAGTAATCTTCTTGTTGAGAACATGATCTTATATGTTCTTCGAAATATAATGCTTGGAGCTATTGCATTTTTTGGTATGGCTCTGTCGGAAGTAATACTTCTGCAGAAAGAAGGGGACAAGGGAAAATCAAAAGAAGATGATACAAAAAAAATATTAATTGCCGCTCAACGTGAAGCTCAGATAATAGTTGAAGAATCAAAATTGAAAGCAGATAAATTGCTTTATCACGCTCAACAAAGTGTTGATGATATGGTTGAGAGAAAAACTCAAATTGAAAGAAGACTGAAAGAATTTCTTTCTGCCGAGAAAGAATTAATAAAGAAATACGAATCAGAAGAAGAGTAAACGCCCAACCCAACCTTCTCCAAGAGTAGGCATTTTATAAATGGGATATAGATAAATTTTTAAATTCATTTTTAGAGTTAATAAATGTTCAAACGGTTTGATGAAAAAATAAACTATCCAAAGATCGAAGAAGAAGTACTTAAGTTTTGGCAAGAGAACCAGATTTTTGAAAAAAGTATTTCATCACGTCCTAAATCAAAACCATTTACTTTTTATGAAGGACCTCCAACTGTAAACGGCAAACCGGGGATTCATCACGTAATGGCAAGAGCCTTAAAAGATTTAGTCTGCCGTTATAAAACTTTGAAAGGATATCAAGTTCATCGTAAAGCAGGATGGGATACACACGGCCTTCCAATTGAAATTGCCCTAGAAAAAGAACTCAACTTCACTCAGAAATCAGATATAGAAAAATATGGTGTTGCCGCATTCAATCAGAAAGCAAAAGATCTTGTATATCAACATATTGAAATGAAAGAAGGCTGGCGTACATTAACCGAACGGATGGGTTACTGGGTTAATCTCAACGATCCGTATATCACTTGTACAAATGAATATATTGAATCCGTATGGTGGGCGCTTTCGGAATATTTTAAGAAGGGATTAATCTATAAAGGATTTAAAATCGTTCCTCAATGCCCTCATTGCGAAACTCCTTTATCATCACATGAACTTGCTCTTGGTTACGATGATGTGCAAGATCCGAACGTTTTTGTAAAATTTAAATTGCAGAATGAAGATGCATCAATTCTTGTTTGGACAACAACACCTTGGACTTTAATTTCAAATGTTGCTTTAGCTGTAGGTAAAGATATTGATTATGTAAAAATAAAAACAGAAAAACATGGAATCTTGTATTTAGCAGAAGCACGCTTATCTGTAATAAAAGAAGAGTATCAATTAATTTCTAAGTTAAAAGGAAAAGATCTTTTAGATAAAAATTATGAACCGCTCTACTCTTACGTCCCAGTTGAACAGAGAGCTTGGTATGTAATTGCCGGAGATTTTGTAAGTACGGAAGATGGAACCGGAGTAGTTCATATAGCTCCTGCATTCGGTGCTGATGATTATGAAATTTCAAAAAAATATAATTTACCGTTTGTTCAGCCTGTTACTAAGGGTGGAAGATTTACAGATGAAGTAACAGATTTTGCTGGACGACTTGTTAAGACAATTCAATTTGAAACCCATGAAGAAAAAGGTGTTGATCCGGATATCATCCGCAATTTGAAAGAACGCGGATTAATTTATAAAGCGGGTAATGATTATACGCACTCGTATCCGCACTGTTGGCGTTGTGATAATCCGTTAATCTACTACGCAAGAGATAGCTGGTATATCCGTACTACCGACGTTGCAAAACGAATGATAGAATTGAATAAAACAATTAATTGGTATCCGCCCGAAGTTGGTTCCGGTCGCTTTGGTAATTGGCTTGAAGAAAATAAAGATTGGTCACTATCTCGCGATAGATATTGGGGAACACCACTTCCGATTTGGTTAAATGATGATGGTGATATGATTGTTGTTGGTTCAATTTCTGAATTGAAAGAAGGATTTATTGAACGGGATGGGAAACGAATTTCAGTTAAGGATTTACAAGCTGATGAGATTGATCTGCATAAACCTTTTGTAGATGAAGTAAAATTTGAACGGAACGGAAAGATTTATAAACGTACTCCTGAACTAATTGATGTTTGGTTCGATAGCGGTGCAATGCCGTTCGCACAATATCATTACCCGTTCGAGAATCAAGAATATTTTAAGGAAAACTATCCGGCAGATTTTATTTGCGAGGGCATAGATCAAACACGCGGCTGGTTTTATACTCTTCATGCAATCGGAACAATGTTATTCGACAGCATCTCGTACAAAAATTTGATCGTTAACGAATTAGTCCTTGATAAAGCAGGACTGAAGATGTCGAAATCGCGTGGCAATACAGTTGATCCATTTTCTCTTTTTGAAAAATATGGTGCAGATGCAACAAGATGGTATTTAGTTACTACCAGTCCCCCGTGGAAACCAACTTTGTTTGATGAAGAAGGAATAGCTGAAGTCCAGAGAAAATTTTTCGGGACTTTAATCAACACATACAATTTCTTTGTCCTTTATGCCAATGTAGATAAATTTAATTTTTCCGAAAAAGTTATTCCATATAAGGAAAGATCGGAAATAGACCGCTGGATAATTTCTAAACTTAATTCTGTTGTAAAAGAATATGATGAGTTAATGATTAATTACGATGTTACAAAAGCTGCAAGATTAGTTTCCAATTTTACAATTGATCAGCTTTCAAACTGGTATGTACGCAGAAGCAGAAGACGTTTCTGGAAATCTGAAATGAATAAAAATAAATTCTCTGCGTATCAAACTCTTTATGAATGTTTGGTGACGATCGCAAAATTAACTTCACCGTTTGCGCCTTTCATTGCAGAAGAATTGTATCAAAACTTAAACAAGGCAACAAAAAAAGAGAAGTATGAATCAGTACATTTAACTGATTATCCGGAGATTACTTATTCCGAACCTAAACTTGAAGTGAAGATGGATATTGCTCAGCGGATCGTATCTTTAACAAGATCAATCAGAGCTAAAAACGAGTTAAAGGTTCGTCAGCCGTTAAGTTTGATGATGGTTCATGTTCAACCTGAAGAAATAGATCATGTTCTTGAAATGAAAGATATTATTCTTGAAGAAGTAAACATCAAAGAATTAAAATTTGTAGATGAAGATGCCAACTTTGTTCAGAAAACCGTAAAGCTGAATTTTAAGGTAGTCGGTAAAAAATATAAAGAGCATGTTAAAACATTACAGGAATATGTTAAGACACTTTCGAATAAACAAATTGATGATCTTGAACAAAACAAACAGATAGATACACCGGTTCAAGGATTATTATTGAGTCGTGAAGATGTTGAAATATTTGCAAGCGGTATAGAGGGATGGATAGTTGTAAGTGAAGGTAATATTACGGTTGCTGTTGATACCCATGTGAATGCAGAATTAATAGCTGAAGGATATGCAAGAGAATTTGTTAATCGTGTTCAGAACATGAGAAAAGATGCCGGCTTTGATGTGATTGACCGTATCAGTGTGTCATTTAAAAGTGAACAAAAAATGGTTGATTATGTATCCAAATTTTCTGATTATATTTCAAGTGAAGTACTGGCTGATTCTCTCGAATCAAAAAATAATATTGTAGGTTTCAAACAAGAATTTAAAATAGGCGATTATGATTGTACGATTGTGATCGTTAAGATAAAGAATTAAATAGGTAAACGGAGGCACTAATGACTACTAAAAAGATTAATAAAAAAACCGCAAAAAAATCCACCGCTAAAAAGAAATCAATTAAAAAGCCGGTGAGAAAACTAAAGAAAATAAATAAGGTGAAATCTGCTAAACCAAAAACAGCACTTAAAAAGAAATTGAAAGTTCAGAAAGTATCCAAATCTCGTAAACATGTGGAAGTTATTTCCCCAACAAAAAAAGTTAGAAAGATTCAGGGTTATTCAAAAAAAGATTTAGAAGAGTTTAAGAAAATAATTTTTGATAAGAGAAATGAGATCATTGAACAACTGCAATCGCTGAAAGACCAAATGATGGATCCAACTACTGGTCAATATGTAAATGAAAGTTCACCCTACTCACTGCATATGGCTGAACAAGGAACTGACGCGATGGAACGAGAAAAACTTTATTTGTGGGCGCAGAGAGAAAATAAATTTCTTGGTTATTTAGATGACGCACTTCAACGTATTGATAATGGAACATATGGGATCTGCATTGAATGTATTGATGAACCGCAGAATCTTTGTCCGACATGTCCGCTTATACCGAAAGACAGACTTGTAGCGGTGCCGCATACTCAGCACTGTTTGCAAGTAAAGCAAAAAATGAAATCAATGTAAAATCACTTTTCAGAAAATAGGAATTGTCTTGAGAGTATTATTCGTTTCGTTGTCCATTGTAATAGCCGATCAATTATCAAAATTTTTTGTTAAAGGGGGAACAATCCCTTTGCTTAATCTTCACGTTAACGGGATGAGTTATGGGGGAAGCGTTAACGTAATTGGGGATTTTTTCAAACTAACTTTTGTAGAAAATCCCGGCATCGCATTTGGGATTGATGTTAACGGAGTATCAAAATTATTATTATCACTTTTTACTCTACTGGCAAGCCTCGGTGTTTTTTATTATTTGTGGAAATCGAAAGAACAAAAATTAATTATCCGTCTTGCCCTTGCTTTTATTCTGGGTGGTGCGATCGGTAATTTAATTGATAGAACTTTTTACGGACTATTTTACGGTTATGCACCTTTATTTTACGGGAAGGTTGTTGATTTTTTCAATATGGACTTTTTTGATTTTACTATTTTCGGAAGGACTTATGATCGTTTTCCAATATTTAATATTGCAGATTCTTCTGTAACTATTGGTGTAGCACTGCTTTTATTATTTCATCGAACGCCTACTGTTGATGCTAAGGGAGTAGAATCAGAGACAATTGATACAACATTGAATAATAATTTGACCATTCCGGAAAAGAATAAAGAGATTAACAATTCAGAAGCAACTAATTCTTCTTTGAGCGAAAACAATAAGAATAATGTCGAAAATTATAAACGAGAAGAAATTCAAAATTGATGTTCCTGATGGTAAGAAAAAAGAACGCATTGATGTTTTTCTAGCCAATTCAATAGAGAATGCCACCCGCTCGCGAATCCAAAAATTAATTAGAGCAAATTGTGTTTTAGTAAATGGGAAAGTTATTAAAGCTAACTATCTCATTTGCCCAAAAGACATAGTAGAAGTTACAATTCCCACATCGCCACGTCCTGAAAAAAATGAAGCTGAAGATATTCCGCTCGATATAATTTATGAAGATGAAAATCTTTTAGTAGTCAATAAAGCAGCAGGAATGGTTGCACATCCTTCTTTGGGAAATTACACAGGCACACTTGTTAATGCGCTTCTTCATCATACAAAAAAGCTAAGCGCACTTAACGAACCTGGACGTCCGGGAATTGTCCACAGGATAGATAAGGATACAAGCGGACTACTTCTAATTGCAAAAGATGAATGGACCCACGCTAAACTAGCAAAACAATTTTATGATCATTCTATTGATCGCGAATATTGGGCTGTATGCTGGGGCTTGTTTAAGAACAAGAAGGGTGAAGTTATCGGAAACATTGTCCGTTCTACAAAGGATCGAAAAATTTTTACTGTTAGTGAATCTGAAGGCAAGCATGCACATACTTTTTATGAAGTAATTGAAGAATTTGAATTTGCATCTCTAATTAAATTAAAATTGAAAACCGGGAGAACTCATCAGATTCGTGTTCATATGTTGCATATTAAGCATCCAATCTTTGGCGATCCGACATACGGAGGAAGAATAATAGTTTACGGATCTGCTTTGCCAAAAATAAAAGCCCGAGTTGATAATTTATTGGAGATCATGAAACGGCAAGCTCTTCATGCTAAAACGCTTGGTTTTATTCATCCGCAAACAAAAGAAAAAGTTTTTTTAGATTCAGAACTACCGGAAGATTTTGAAAAACTTTTAAGAAAGTTACGCCCGTAACAAAAATCATACGCCTATATTACGCTTCAATTAATTAGGTAGCTAATTTAACGAATTCTTGGATTGTTAAGTCGCTAAGGATTGTGATTATTGAAGACGTAAAAGCCGAAAGTTGATAAGACTGAGTTTGCACTTAAAATAAAAAACCCCGCATGTGCGGGGTTTTTTAAGAAATATATATAGATGAATTATTTAACGAGAAGCATCTTGTTAACTTTAACAAAATTATTAGCTTCGATACGATAGAGATAAACACCCGAAGCCATATTTTTTGCTTTCCATTCGATTGTATGTGTACCTGCAACTAATTCATTATTAACCAAAGTTTCAACTTCTCTACCAAGTGCATCAAAGACAGTTAACTTAACATGTCCGTTGTTTGGTAAAGCAAATTTAATATTAGTTGTTGGGTTGAATGGGTTCGGATAATTTTGATACATAACATACTGTGTTGGAATAGCTTCTTCTTTCTCAACAGCTGTTGCAATACCTAATGAAACCATAGCTCCTTTTAAGCCAGAAACAATATATTTTGGATTATGGATTCCAAAACTTGCATCAGATTCAACTGCTTTAGCATTCCAATAAGCTTTCAATTGTGTTGGTGTCCATGTTTTGCTTGGACTTGCAACCTTTCCACCACTTTGAGGTAATGCTGCATAAATTTTAGCAATCATACCTTTTACTTCATCTTGTAATCCTTGAACAATACCGTTATTATCATTATCACCGTTACCATTAAAGAAAAACTTTACATCTGAAAATGAAGTACCCAATGTTGATCCATGACATGTTGCACATACGTCCATATTATCTACACCATTTGGATCACTCATCCTAAATGTATGTCCGCCGCTCAGAATTAAATTTTTATTTACATCAATTCTACTATTAAAATTATACATGTGACATTTAACGCAAGCATCAGCTGTATAATCAAAATGGAAAGACGTTGCTAATTTAACACCACCCAATTCTAACAAGTTGCTGCTCATTAATATATCACCTTGTACACCATAATGAGGCCCTATACGTGTGGTTGTACCAGCAATCATATTAGCAACATTATTATTAGCTTCTTCTCTAGCATGATGGCAGTTGAAACATGTTGTACCCATACCAGCTCCTGTAACATTCACTTCGATTGGTGTACCGCCAGGTGTGGTTGGATTTGGTCCATAAATAGTTGCTGTAACTTTTCTTAGTTGTCTGACATTAGTTGCATCGTGAGGATCGTGACATGCAACGCAGGAGATTGGATAATTGTTTGCATCAAAATAAGGATCGGTCGTTGAAACGCCATCAACATATTGAGCGAAACCTTTGCCTGTATGGCATCTTACGCAAGATTCACGGCCAGAACCACTTTCATTAACTACAGTACCATTAGCCAATGTATTATTGGAGTGAGCAGCAGCTCTAAATTGTCTTGATACAATGTGATTAGTTCCAGATTCATGGCAAAATGCACAAACATCATCATTAAATGTTGCAACCATTCTTTCATCGCTTGTATTTCCTAAGTGAGCACTTGCAGGACCATGACAAGCTTCACATTGAATGTTACCCCTCTTCATTGCATCAGGAAATTGTGTAACCAGAGTATTATATGTTGTAGTTGTTAGTACAGTAGGATATGTAAAAGTTAAATCATCAAATCCATCGTTCTTAGCAGTTGGGTTATCGTCGTAACCTGTTGTATGGCATTTAATACAGGATGCACTGTAATGATCTGTAGGACCACTGAGTCCAGGAGTTGCACTCATTGCTCTTGTGAACATAGATGAGTGTAAAGTTCCTTCAAAAGAAGTTACTTTACCAGGATGACAAGTACTGCAGCTTAATTTTGTATCAACACCATTTATTACAGTATTCTTATAACCAAGATATTTAGCAGCATTGAATACAACTGTTTGTGTTAAACTACCATCTGTAAAAGTAACAGAATAAGTACCAGCAAGATCAGCTGTAAAATATGCAACTTGTGTAGAATCGTTTTGTTTATCTTTCGTTGTACCAATTGCTGCAGTGGAACCGGAAGGTTTACGTGATACCGTCCATGTTGCCGCTGTACTAATTTTTGCTTTCGTCCCTTTAGTTCCAACTTCAATAGCTTGTAAATATACTTTAGTACCAATACCCACATTTGTCAAACCTGTATACCTAAAATCATAGATATCAGTTGTTGAAAGTGAAACCATGTAAGGAGTTACACCGTACGGATTTAATGAAAGTGTAACGTTAGTTTGAGCATGCAGTGTTACTGATAGAAGGGTAAGAACGAAAAATAGAGTTGTAATTTTTCTTTGCATAAATTTCCTCCGGTGATTAGAGTGTTTTGTTATTTGTTGATAGGTTTTTTTCATTCTAAGATAAAAAGACTTACTTGAGTTTTGATATATTTTCTTGATAGAAATATAGAAATTAATTCAAAGATGTCAAAGTCCGTTGATAAATTTATTTTTATAAATTCAATCAATTTATGTTATGCAAGAATTGTTCCTTCAATATATTTGTATAAACTAAGCTCTATTCGTATATTTTTTCTCATAATTTGGAAAAAATGATGAAGATTTATAATACTTTTACCAAAACAAAGGAAGAATTCCAGCCAATCAACCCTCCAAACGTAACGATGTACATGTGCGGGCCCACGGTTTATAATTACTTCCATATAGGAAATGCAAGATCATTTGTAATGGCGGATATTGTTCGGAGATATCTCGAGTTCAAGGGATTTGATGTAAAATTCACTATGAATATTACAGACGTTGATGATAATATTATCAAAAAATCTAATGAAGAGAAAAAATCCACAACGGATGTTGCTGGTTTTTATACTGAAGCATTTTTCGAAGATGTAAAAAGACTGAAAATTAAAACAGCTAGTATTTATCCTAAAGCAACTTTACACATTTTAGAAATGATAGATGTTATTAAAGAATTAGAGAAAAAAGGATTTGCTTATAATGTAAACGGAAATGTGTTTTATGATGTTTCAAAATTTTCAAATTATGGAAAACTTAGCGGTAAGAATACGGAGGATTTAGAATCAGGCGCACGCGTTGATGTGAATGAAGAAAAACGAAACCCGCTCGATTTCGCTCTATGGAAAAAAGCAAAAGAAGGGGAACCAAGCTGGGATAGTCCTTGGGGAAAAGGAAGACCAGGTTGGCATATTGAATGTTCAGCCATGAGCACAAAGCATTTAGGCAAATCAATTGATATTCATGCTGGGGGAAATGATTTGATATTTCCACATCATGAAAATGAAATTGCTCAGAGTGAAGCTTGCTTTGGACAAAAATTTGTTAAATACTGGCTGCATTTTGGATTCTTAAATATTCAGAATGAAAAAATGTCTAAATCACTTGGAAATTTTTTTACTGCGCGTGAAGTTCTGGATAAATATCCCGCCGAAGCTATTCGATTATTTTTTGCTCAAACTAATTATGGTGGACCACTAAATTTTAGCGATGAATTATTGAATTCAGCTCAAAAAGGTTATGAGAAAATACTTAACCTTGCTAAAAAAATTGAGCGGGAAATAAAGCTTGATACTAAAAGTGGAGTTATTCCTGAATTTGATCTAAAAAAATATTACTCTGATTTTGAAAAGGTAATGGATGATGATTTTAATTCACCTCAAGCTGTTGCGGTTATTTTTAATTTTATCAGAGCGGCTAATAAAATAATTGCTGGGAATAATAATATTGATTCGACTTTCTATCATGGACTGAAAAAATTTCTTAAGGATACTGCAGAGAATGTATTAGGGATAATTCATCTTGATGATTTGACTAACGAATTAAATTCGGATATCGATAACAATCAAATAGAATTGTTAATCAAAAAAAGAGATATAGCTAAAAAAGAAAAAAACTTTGCTCTTGCAGACCAAATAAGAACAGAATTAACTAATTTAGGCATCATACTCCAGGATAGTAAAACTGGTACTACTTTTAAGAAAATAAATCTGAAATAGATTAAGATTATCTCTAACTTTAACAAACTTCGAAAGTAAAAAATGAAAAAACATTTCTTGATAATACTTTTATCTTTAGCTTTTTCTTATCAATTATTTTCACAAGGGACAGGCGGTACTAATGCTAAATTTGAATATCGCCGATTGATTGATCTTCCAACCGCAGGCATTCTTGAAAAAGGTTTCGCCGGAGTTACGCTCGATGTAATGCCGGTTGGTGTTGTTATTACAAGAATTGAAGTTGGTGTCGTTGATGGATTTAGTTTTGGTATTTCATACGGCGGTAAAAATATTATTGGTAGCGGAGATATTGATTGGAATAAATGGCCGGGCGTAAATATTAGAGCAAGAATTGTTGATGAAACTCAATTATTTCCTGCTTTTGCTATCGGTTTTGATTCCCAAGGGAAAGGGGCTTATAACAGAGATCTCTCAAGGTATCAAATCAAGTCCCCCGGTTTTTTCGTAGCTGCATCTAAAAATTTTGAACTATTTGGTTATTTGAGTATTCATGGTGTAATTAATTATTCGATGGAACGAGATGATGGTGACAAAGATTTGAACTTAGGTATAGGGTTTGAAAAAACAATAGGTTCAAAAGTTTCTTTTATCGGTGAATATGATTTTGCTGTAAACGATAACACAGGTAATTCTTTAGGGAAAGGAAATGGTTATTTGAATTTCGGTCTTCGCTGGTCGGTTGGGGATGGACTAACTCTTGGTCTCGATTTACGTGATTTTCTAAACAATAAACGTATTGACGGAAATAAAGCCGATCGTGGAATTTTTGTAGAATATGTAAAATCGATCTTTTAAATCAAATTGTATTCATAATCACACACATCAGTTTACTGATATAGACACAATTCAGTTTTATTCTTTCTTTTTACCTTTCATTTAATCATTAATTAGGTATAATTTTTGAATATATAAATTATCATTTGAGAATGGTGCTATTATGAAAACTTTAATTCGACTATTAATTGTATTACCTCTTCTTACGCTTGGAGGGTGCTACACACAAATTGCTTTTCGTGATTATACTCCCAAGGACTCTCGTTTTGAAAAAGGAGAAGATGAATATGCATACGAGGATCAAGCCGATTCCAATTATTACAATGATAGTACTTACGATAGTTTCTATCAAGATTCTTACATCCCTGGTTACAGAAGATTTCTTGGAAGTTACTATCCATCACTCGGTTTCTCATTCGGATTAGCATACGATCCTTATTATTACAGTTTATTTGGATGGGATAATCCTTACTGGTATTGGAGATATAATTCCATTTGGAATAATGGATATTACGGGTATAACTATGGTTATCCATACTATTGGAATAATTATAACTCAAACTGGAATAATTATGCCGGCAGTATAATTAAATACAGAAATAACGTAAGTACAAGAACAAGAGATAACGATGGTCAACGCGGTAGAGGTGGAAGCGGAGTAAGCGATCCAGGCAGAACTAGTACAAACTATACTACTCGTGATAGGACTGATCGCGCTAATGAAGTTGATCTTGGAAAAGTTAGAGTTTCAAGAGATGCAAATAATACAAATAACGGAACCCGTGTATCATCCCCAAAGAATAATAATCCATCAACACGTAATGGAAACACGCGAACGCGTGTGCGTAGCAATGCTAATGACAGTAAATCTACACAACCGGCAACACGTGGAAACGATGCATCCCGCGGACGCAGTCAATCTACACAACCAGCAACAAGAGAAAGAACATCTGCACCATCATATTCTCCGCCTCCTTCGTCTCGGTCTAATGAAGGATCAAGATCCAGCAGTTCTGGCAGCTCTAGCAGTGGTTCGCGTTCAGGCAGTAGTTCTGATAGCGGAAGGAGACGTTAATAAATGCATTTTCAAAAAATTTGGTGGAGGGATTCAAAATGAAAATCTTATTTAAAATTATTTTTGCCATCGGTATTATTCTAGTCTTCTCTGATATAACGATAGCACAAAATTACAATGATGTTTTCAGATTAAGTGAATCGGGAATAGTTCTTGGTGCAAGATCATTAGGAATGGGTAATGCATACACCGCTGCCGGTAATGATTTATCAGCAACGATGTTCAATCCGGCTGGTTTGGCATTAATTAAAAAAGCCGAACTATATACAGGATATAATTATAATAACTACGATAATAGTGTTGGATTCTTTGACAAGAATTCTCAATTATCAAATAGTATTTCAAAGTTAGGACAATTTGGTGTTGCACTTCCGATGCCCACTATACAAGGAAGTTTTGTTCTAGGTTTTGGTTATACTCAAGTAAAAGATTTTAATGGAACATTGGGATTTAATGCTTTCAATTCAGGTGCCAATTCTTACATCCAGGATCTCACGTATTCTCCTTACATGGCAGATCGAGATATTGCATTTAAGCTTGCACTTAGTTACCCGTTGTACTCCAATAACGGTACTTATCTAAGAGATACAACTCGAATCAACGGTAAATTGAATCAACGCGGGAATATTTTACAAGATGGTTCACTAAATGCCTGGTCATTTTCAGCAGCAATTGAAGTTGAGAAAGATATTTTTATTGGAGCTACCATTAATCTTTACTCCGGAAACTTTAATAAGAATAGAGATTACAGTGAAGAGGACGTAAATAATATTTATCCGGCATCGGTTTTATTAGACCCAAGCGAACCAGTTTCGGCTGATTTTAAATCATTTACATTACACGATAGAATCTCTTGGGATATTTCCGGTTCTGGATTTAATATCGGTGGTCTAATGAAAATGAATAAGAACTTAAATATTGCGGCTAACATTAAATTCTCAAAAACATTTACAGTAAAAGAAACTTATTATGTTAATGGCACGAGTTATTTTGGACTTGATACAAGATTTGTTTTAGACCCGGCAATTGATTCAAAAAGCGATTATGAAATTACTACTCCTGCGGAATTCACTTTTGGCGCTTCTTATATACTGAATAATTTAACCGTAAGTGCTAACGCAACAATGATTGATTACAGCAGCGCAAAATTTAAATCCGGGTTTGATTTAATTGGTTTAGATAATAAAAATTCTGATATAAAATCAATGTTCAGATCGGTTGTTAATTTAAATGCGGGATTTGAATATGTGCTTTCTTCTACTAACCTTGCTATTAGAGGCGGATTTATTCTAATGCGTTCACCATTCAGAGATGATCCAACTGAGTATGATAAAAAATTTCTAACAGTTGGAATTGGTATCCATCTCACAAATTCCATAACAGTTGATGGTGCGTATGCATATGGTTGGTGGAAAGATTATGGCGACAATTATGGCAGCGGATTATCGCGCACATATCAGGACATAAAAAATCAAAACATTATTACTTCATTGAAATATAATTTCTAATCATTCATAATAACATCTCGATTGACAACCCTTAATAAGCACCTTATTTTTAAGGTGCTTTTTTATTTATAACGGAGGTTACAATACAGGGCATTATTTTCAAAATTGAGAGTAAAGATTATTATTTATTCGATTCTAATGGAAAACAAATCCGTTGTTCTTTAAGAGGAAAATTTCAAAAAGATTTTGCGCTTAAAAGAAATAAACTTTACACAGTTGATATTGTTGCCGTTGGTGATAAAGTAAATTTTGATATGAATAACGACGGCTCCGGTGTTATTAACGAAATACTTCCAAGAAAAAATCATATCTCAAGAAAAGCCCCTCGCATAAAAGGAGCCGGTACCCGCGGTGAAAGGCTGGAACAAATTATTGCTTCAAACGTTGACAACTTAGTAATTGTAAGCAGTTGCAAATCACCTAAATTCAATAATCGTTTGATTGATAGATTAATTGTCTGTGCGGAAAGTTCTCATATAAATCCAATTATTGTTTTGAATAAAACTGATCTGGATTCACATTCGCATTACGAAGATATTATTAAACTGTATTCTTCCATTGGATATAAAATAATTTCTACAAGTACAGTCACTAAAAACGGTATTGATGAATTAAAAAATAGTCTATCGGGAAAAGTTAATTTGATTTGGGGTCAATCAGGTGTAGGGAAATCATCATTATTGAATGAAATATTTCTCGGTCTAAATTTGAAGATCGGTATAATCAGTAATTCGACCTCTAAAGGAAAACATACAACTGTAACAAGTTTACTCTTAAGATTTGATAACGACACATCAGTAATTGACACGCCTGGAATCCGGGAGATTGATCCATACGGAATCCGCGAGGAAGATTTAGGTCATTACTTCAAGGAATTTGTTCCGTTCATAAATAAATGCAAGTTCAATACATGTACTCACGATCATGAACCCGGCTGTGCAGTAATTAAAGCTGTTGGAGAAAAATTGATTAGTGATGAACGATATCAAAGCTATTTAAACTTGCGTGCAACTATTGAAGATGATATGAATTTCTAAAGGTAAATAATTTTCTTTTTCATCGCTTCTACAAATTCTGAAACAACTTCATCCGGAATCCCATCAATATGATTTGATCTTAAGCGCATATCACATTGATCGTTAATATAATCAATCAAAATAAATTTATGATCTTTTGTAAGAGCAATTTCTGTTGAAAAGTAATCAAGCCGGGTTATTCTCGCTAGTTTTTTTGATATTCTGCCAAGCGGAAGAAGATTATATTTCTTTGTTTCACTATTAGTAACTCTTTGGTAGATATGTGTTTTGTCATCCCACCATGTTGGAAGAACTTGGCCGAATGCGTAAATAACTCTAAACCATGCGCGTCTTTCGTTCAACATTCTTGGGAGTATTTTTTCTTGAACTATATATTTATCACTGTGGTTTTTAATTCTTTCTTTCTGAATTTGATCAAGCGAAGTTGCATTTCGAATTACACCCTCACCTCCACCGGAAAAAGTTGCCGGTTTTATTATAAAAGGATTGCCGAGTAACTTCAATTCTTCATCGGTTATAAAAAGTTCGTTGTGCTTATCATATGGCTGAATAAGAAATGTTTTAGGAAGTTGAAATTTTTTCTTGATTAATTTTCTATGAATTAAAACTTTATCAATGGATTTTACTACTTTATTATGAGGATTTATTAAGTGGCACTTTTTTCGTTTAAGGAGTTTAGTGAAAGGAATGAACTCCAAGTCTTCATCTGATGCCCGATCGAGCAAAGCTTTGAAGGAAATTTTATTCTTTTTTGTTAGATCTATAACTTCAGATAAGTTGAATTTTCCGATAACAAATGTTCTCAAACCGCTGAGTTGAAAACTATGCTCGATCAGTTCAACAAATTCTTTATCATATTTCCATTTGTATGCAATTGCAAGATCGTAAGTGCGCATTCTCGTAAAATATTTTTGCAAAGATAGAAAAATGAATTGCAGACATCAATCTTTACCCTTGTGATTCAAACCGTTAAAAACTATTTTTTGTTTCAAATTAATGGTGTTTATGAAGTTCAAAATTATTCTAATATATATAGCTTTTCTTTTGGCGGGTTGTTCTTCGGATGTTGTTAGGGAAAACAATTCAAATGCTAATAACGATCAGAGCTTTAGTGCTCAGCAAAATAAAAAACTCGCTCAGGAAAAATTTATTGCCGGCTCTCTTCAAGAGTTGAAAGGGCAGTATGCTGAAGCAATTCTTGAATATCTTGAAGCACTTAAGTATGATCCTCAGCCGGGTATTAACTATGCAATTGCAAAAAATTATTATCGGCTTAATAAATTTTCTTCTGCTTTAACTTATTCTCAGAAAGCAGTTGAAAATGAACCAAAGAATACTGAGTACTTAACTCTTCAAGCTACGATTTATTCCTCTTCGCACTTGGAAGATTCAGCCGCTGTAGTTTATAGTAAAATTATTCAGCTTGATTCAACCAATGTTACTGCATATTACAATCTTGCTCAATTGACCGAAGCAAAAAAACCATCTGTGGCGCTTCTGTATTACAAGAAAATTCTTGATATGATCGGTGCTGAATGGAATGTGTTGGTACGAATTGCTGATATCAATGAACGGATGGGAAATATTAAAGAAACAATCACAACTGTTGAAGAACTTATTAAATTAAATCCATCCGATCTGATGTTGCAAAAGTTATTAATCGAATCATATCTCAAGACAAAAGATTATGAAAAGGCATTATCAAAAGTGAATGAATCACTTACAAGTTATCCGAATGATGAAAGTCTTATTGATCTAAAAGGGAAAATATTTATTCAGCAAGCAAAGTGGGAAGATGCTTCTAAAGAATATATGAAATTAGTGAAAAGCCGGAATATTGGCATCGAGGAAAAATTAAAGATCGGGACATTATTTTATTTCCAATCAGAAAAAGACTCAACCACTTTAAATATTGCTAAACAAATTTTTTTAGAAGTAAGCCGCGATACATCAGATTGGCAAGTGAATGCTTATTTGGGTGAGATCGAACTGCGTGCACATAAGAATGAATCCGCAATCGAATATTTTAAAACTGCTGCAAAACTTGCCGAATGGAATGCACAAGTTTGGGTTCGTCTCGGGGGATTACTCTTCGATACTAAAAAATACAAAGATGCAATTGAATACATGAGCAAAGCATCAGAAAAATTTCCAAATGATTTTGCTATAAATTTAATTTATGGTCTGTCTCTTTCAACAGAGAATGAACACTTAAAAGCAAAAGAAGCATTGGAAAAAGCTTTCAAATTAAATCCGGATGATGTAACTGTTCTTTCTGCACTTGGCTATACTCTTAATCAATTGAAAAATAATAAAGAAGCATTAGTACACTTGAATAAAGCATTAATAATTGAACCAAAAAATTTACAAGTAATAAGTGTGCTGGCAATGATCCATGAATCGCAGAAGGAATATCAAATATCAGATTCGCTTTACACATCTGCATTAAAAATTGATTCGTCAAATGTTCTTATAATGAATAACTTTGCTTATTCGCTTGCAGAGCGAGGAATTCGTTTGCAAGAAGCATTAACTATGTCGAAGAAAGCAGTTGAAGCGGAGCCGAAAAATTCTTCTTACCTTGATACATTTGGCTGGGTCTATTTTCGCCTTGGTGATTATAAAAAGGCAAAGAAAAATATTGAAGAAGCAGTAAAAGTGGAAAATAAAAACGCAACTCTATTAGATCACTTAGGTGATGTTCATTTTAAGTTGGGTGATAAAACTAAAGCTGTAGAATTGTGGAAAAGTGCATTCGAATCTGACTCGACAAAATCTTCTATTAAAACGAAAATTGAAAAAGGAGAATTGTGAAAAAAAGTTTATTTGTTTTTATGATTGCTGCACTTATCTCTCAATTATTTTTGGACGGATGCGCACCTTCAACTCCCGTTCAGGTAGATAGAATGATTTCTTCCGATCGGTTGATCAAACGTCTTGAAGCTAACAGAAGAAAAATAAAAAGTTTTATAGGCACAGGTTCGATAAGTATTAAAACATCCGAGTTGGATGCAACAAGCAGTTTCCGGGTTGAAATTAAAAAACCGGATTCTGTTAAAGTATCTTTCTATGGGCCGTTTGGAATTGACCTTGCCTTTGCGTTAATAACCCCTCAGAACTTTCAATTTTACGATGCGATCAACAACATCTATTATAAAGGGAAAGTAGAACCCGGAGTTATGAAAGATATTTTAAAAATTAATATTTCTTTTGACGAACTTATAGATGTTGCAACCGGCTCAGTTAATTTGACAGATAAGCTAAGAAGTGAACCGGACAAGTTTGAAGCTGTTGATGATTTATATAAACTTACTTATATAGATTCGGTTAGCAGGAAATCAAGTATCTATTGGATTAAATCCGATGAGCTTGAAATTCGGCAGTACCAGAAGAACGATTCGAAGGGAAAAAATTTAGTTGATGCTAAATATTCAGATTTCTTGAAAGTTGAGGAAACTCCAATTCCAAAACAAATTAATATGAATGATCTTCTCAATAATCAAAAAATAAAAATTGAGTACCGAATAATTGAAGTAAACAAAGAAATTGGAAAGCTAAAGATTGATATACCAGATGATGCAAAAATCATTGAACTGTAAATCAATATTAATATTTCTTGTAATCTCGACAACAATTCTTACCGGACAAACTTCCGATAGCATCCGTACAAAGAACCAAGAATTGGACCGTATCAAAAAAGATATTTCCACACTGCAAAAAGAACTTCAGGCAAAAACCAAAAAAGAAAGAGAATCACTTCAATCACTTGAAAATATCAATCAGCAGAATTTACTTTTGAATAAATTGATCAACAATCTTCTTACTGAGGAAAAAGATAAAGAAAAAGCCATTAAAGAGATTGAAGATGTGATTAGTAATGTGGAAACTAGTGTAAAAGATTTAAAAGAAAAATATGCTCGTTACATCGTATGGATTTACAAAAACCGCGGTCTTTCCATGTGGCGTTTTATTCTTGATGCCGAATCTTTCAATCAGGCAATCAAACGTTACCGTTACTTAAAATATATCTCCGAACAGAATGAAAAAACTTTGAAACAGCTTAACTCAAATAAATTTCAACTCAGTCAGCTTAAAAATGATTTGGAAGGAGAGCGGAAAGAAAAAGCTGAGTTAGCTAAGCAGAAAATTAATGAACAGGACGCTCTGGAAAAGAAAGAACAGGAAAAAAAGGATCTGGTTGATCTCTTAAAACATGATAAAAAACTTATTGCTCAGGAGATTGAATCTAAGAGAAGAGCGGAAATTGTTATTAAAAATATGATTGCTAAATTGATTGAAATTGACCGCGAACGTAAAGCTCAGCTCCATGAAAAGAAAGCAACTGATAAAAAAAGTTTAGCTTACAAAAAGAATATTCAGTTTTTTGATTACAGTGCATTTGAAAATTTTGCACAACTACGCGGTAAACTCGGCTGGCCGATACATGAAGGAAAAGTTGTCCGTCCATTCGGTGAAAATAAAAATGAACGCCTTAACACTGTTACGTTGAATTACGGGATTGATATTGCTGTTAAAGGTGAGCAGAATGTTTTATCGGTAGCTGAAGGAATTGTTTCTGCGATAGACTGGATACCGGGTTACGGCAGTATTGTAATTGTAACTCACCGTGATGATTACAGAACTGTTTACGGACACGTTGCTAAGATTACTGTTAAAGAAGGCGAGAAGGTTAAAGGCGGCAGTGCAATCGGTAAAGTGAATGAAAGTCTTGAAGGGAAAATATTACACTTCGAAATCTGGAACGAACGGAATTACCAGAACCCGGAAATTTGGTTAGCGAGGAAATAGCTGTTAGCGTTTAGCTATAAGCTTTTAGCTACCGAAACTGCCGACTGCTGATTGCAAACTAAGTATTGACATCAATTTCCTTTTATACTAAGTTAAATTAGTACCAAATCAATTCTTTAATCGGGGTACTTTGTTTGGAAATATGAACAAAGAAAATAGATTTCCCTTTTCTGTCAACTTATTTGTAGAAAAAATAGTTGGAATGTTACCACGCACAAAATTTAGAATATAGTACGAAAACAAAATAAATGTTGGTAGATAACATTCCTCGCCATCATATCTATTGGCGGGATAATTAATAGTTAGCTAGCAAAAAGGTAATCATTATGAGTGAATTAGAAAAAGAAATAGTTGATGAATCTGAGGACAAAAACTATAAACTATATATTGATGAAAGAAAATTATTAATTGAAGCGCTGAGAGAAAGTTCTCAAACATTTGATAAAGCAATACTTACTTTAGCTTCGGGTTCGTTTGGCTTCACGATTGCTTTTCTAAAGGATATAGCGCCTAAACCATTTGCTAATACACTATGGTTGCTTGCCTTCTCGTGGTTTTTATTTGCGGTTTCTCTTATTGTAATATTGTTTTCTTTTTTAGCGAGTCAAAAAGCATGTAACGAAGGAATTGATATTGCTTTCGATGTAATTGTCAAAGGTGAAATACGTTCTACTCCATGGAGGACAATAACAACAGTTTGCAATTATATTTCAATAATCGCTCTCATTGCAGCTATAATTTTTTGGGGATGTTTTGCTTATTTCAACATTCATTACACAAATTAGTGAGGTAAATATGTCATTCAAGAAAACTGGTAGTTTTAGTCCGCCACCTCCACCAAAAAAGGAAGAACCTAAGAAGCGCGGATATTCGCCACCACCACCGCCTAAAAAAGAATCGATTCCACCAAAAGGTAAAAAATAATTGCTAAATAACCAGCAACTCAAAGCGACCGCTTCAAAAGAAGCGGTCTGAGTTGCAATTATAGTATTTAGCTTTCCAGATTTAGTTTGTTGTGTAAAGTGGATTTGGTTATAAAAACTAATTTAAAAATAAAAGTTGCGTTGACAAAAGCTGCATTGTTGTTCTGGGCGGCGTGTTAGGCGCAACATCATTAGGTAACATGAAAAATAGAAAAATAGTTTACCGTTTTGTTATTCTCGTTTGTTTTCTGTTCTCAGCTTGTAATTTAACCAACAATAGTGATATTGATTCTTTGATTGTCAAAAATGAATTAAACTGGGGTATGAACTATCAAACTGTAGAAAAAGTATTAGGCAATAAATATGGGCTTACATTCATAAAGAAAGAACAGATTAATGATAAAAGTTCTTTCATATTTTTAGGTGGTAGTATCAATGGTATCAAAATGAAAGGCGTAAAATTTCTCTTTCAAAATGATGCTTTGGAAGGAATGGATATTTGGATTGATAGTAATACTAATGAAGAAATGAAGTGGAAATATAGTAGCCTATCTAAATATTTTTCTAAAATTGGCGAAATTGAATTTAGCGCTAGCAATGATGCCTGGAGATATTGTACAATTGGTAATGATGGAGAAAAAAAGTGCGATACTGATATATTCATGTTGCCAGAGGAAAACAAAATATTAGTCCACATACACAAAACTTATGTAAGCAAGGAGTCCATTTTTATCTATTGAATAAAAAAGCTACCTAACACCTGTCTCAGCCGACTCGCTTCTTAGTTTAATCCTGCTCCAAATTTGTTCTTAAAAACTTCATCAACTCATCTACTGTTTCGAAAATATAATCGCTATTCATTTCTAAAATTTTTTCTTTTGCATAGCTATCCCAAACAACGGAGGCAATTTTCACTCCGGCATTTCTTGCAGCAAAAATATCTGCGGGTGCATCGCCAATCATTAAAACTTTCTCTCGGTTTAATCTAAATTTTTGAACAAACATATCTATTCCTTCAGGTGAAGGTTTATGATCTTCAATATCATCACCGGTAACTATCATATCGAAAAGTTCATACACACCAATTTTCTTTAATGTTATATCAGTCGAACCGCGTCCTTTGCCTGTGTAAATAGAAAGTGGAATGTTTTTAGATTTGATATAGAGGAGTGCTTCTTTAATTCCGGGATAAACATCAGCCATCGCATGATGTTTGGCTTCGTAGAAAGCGAGATAATCTTTCCGTGCGTCTTCGTAATCTTCTTTCATCCACTCTTTTAGAATTACATCTTCAGTCGGTCCAAAAAGTGAAATGATCTCTTCATCCGTAACTTTTTTGTTAAGATATTTTTCAGTTACATGCCGGAATGTTGCAAAGATAAGTTCGTTGGTTGATGTGAGTGTCCCGTCAATGTCGAAAATGATTCCTTCAAAAATTTTCAAGAGTTACCTTATTGAAAATATAATAATTGAGCCGGTTGAATTGGAAACAAGAAATTTATTTTTATCTATTTGAGTGAATGAGTTTATTAGATTGCTGCCGAATGTGAGAACGATTGATTCTTTATATTTTTCATCCAAAAAAATTATTGAGTTCATATTAGTGAAAAGAATTCTCTTCTTATATTCAAACGGAGAAATATTGTCCTCCTCAAAAAGATCATAACGTCTAATCTCTTTCAACACTTTGCCATTCATGGCAGAAAGGATATAAAATTTACTATACAATCCTTTAGCGTATAATTTTTTCTTATCAATTGAAATTCCCACCGCACCGAAAACCTTGGCAGGAGATCTCCATGTAAAATTTCCAAGCAGCAAGTCAATCGAGAAAAGGGAATTTTCATTATCAATTACATAAACTTTTCTGCCGTCGCTAACTATCTGTGAATTTGAGAAATCGGTTTCTGCTTTTTCTTTCCACCGCCAATTTAATAATCCGTTACGTGCATCAATGCAGTAAAGAAATCCGTCCTTACTTGTAAAGAGTAATTTATTGTCTACAACGATTGGCTGTGTCTTGATCATTTCTTGAGCATCGCTGTTGTGCCAATATTCTTGCAAAGTTTCAAGATCATAGCAAAAAATTTTGCCTTTATTAGTTCCAAACACTATAGCAGATTTTGATCCGATTGTTTTCGGCATCATCAATTCTTTTTCGCCGGAGTACTGAAGTAAGATCAAATCTGTTGTAATACTGTCGTCAATTCCAAATGATTGAATTTGACTTCCCTTATCTAAACTAAAAGTTACAATTTCATTTTTACTAGTTGCAGCGCACAAAATATTATCTGCAATAACCGGTCTTGAATGAAGTGTGTTTGAAGTGTTACGGCTCCATATTTTCTTGCCTGAATTATCAAAACATGATATTATTCCGGATAACTCAGAAGTATAGATTCTGTTTTGATAGAATAACGGGGAAGAGCCAAGTTGGAGATTTAGTCCAATTTTCAAAAGAGTATCAATTGGGGAAGCGTTTAATACTGATGACATTGGTGATTTATTGTTCTGCGGAAATAGAACATTAAAAAATAATCCCAGAAATAATATTACGTGCCGAGCTTTCATTTTTTGTATTCCTTAAACAAAAATAATAAAAAGACGAGTTACATTTCGATCTTTATGATCTTCATGTTCATAGATAATTTAACTCGATTCAACTTCGTATGTCTGCAACATCAAATTGTAATACCCCCTCTATTTTCATATATTTTCGCACCAAAATTTAAAAAGTATGATTGACATTCGTAATTTTTGCATAATTGCTCACATAGATCACGGTAAATCTACAATTGCAGACTGCCTGCTTGAGTTCACTCACACTGTTTCTAAAAGGGAAGCAAAAGAACAACTCCTGGATAGCTTAGATCTTGAACGTGAACGCGGTATTACAATTAAGTCTCATGCAATACAGATGAAGTATCCAGCCCATGACGGCAAAATTTATGTTCTAAATTTGATTGATACTCCCGGGCACGTTGATTTTTCTTATGAAGTCTCGCGCTCGCTTGCCGCCTGTGAAGGCGCCATTTTAGTTGTTGATGCCGCACAAGGTGTTGAAGCACAAACCATCAGTAATCTTTATATGGCAATAGATGCCGGACTTGAAATTATTCCTGTCGTTAATAAAATTGATCTGCCAAGCGCGATGGTGGATGTTGTTAAAAAACAGATCATTGATTTAATCGGCTGCAAAGATGAAGATATTATTCCTGTTAGCGCAAAGGAAAGAATTGGTATTGAAGAAATGTTGGAAGCAGTGGTTAAAAGAATTTCTCCTCCCAGTGGTGATGAAAAAGCCCCGCTTCAAGCGTTGGTATTTGATTCGATCTTTGATTCTTACCGCGGCGCTGTTGCCTACGTTCGTATATTTAACGGAGTTCTTAAAGAAAAAGATGAGATTAAGTTTTTTGTAAATGATAAAAAATGTCTTGCTGAAGAAGTCGGCACTTTACGTCTTGGTAGAATTCGCACCGGGGAATTAGCTGCTGGAAATGTCGGATATCTTATTGCCGGTGTTAAAGATGTACACGATACAAAAGTTGGTGATACAGTAACTCATTTTCGAAACGGATCGGACACAGCATTACCAGGTTATAAAGAAATTAAACCGATGGTTTATAGCGGACTTTATCCGACAGATACTGATGCATATGAAAACCTTCGCGAAGCACTTGAGAAATTCCGTCTTAACGATTCAGCATTAAGTTATACACCCGAAACTTCAACAGCTCTTGGATTTGGTTTCCGATGCGGATTTTTGGGTATGCTACATATGGAAATAGTTCAAGAAAGACTGGAGCGTGAATACGATCAGTCTATTGTTACTACACTTCCAAACGTTGAATATTGGGTCTTCAAAAAAAACGGAGTTAAAGTAGTTGTTGATAATCCATCTGATATGCCGACTGTTGGCGATATAGATCATGTAGAAGAACCGTACGTAAAAGCACAAATTGTTACACCGAGCGAATATGTCGGGAACTTAATGCAGCTTGCGATTGAAAAAAGGGGTGTATATAAGAACACAACATATATTGATCCGACTCGTGCTGATATAGAATTTGAATTTCCACTTGCAGAAATAATTTTTGATTATTACGACAAACTAAAATCTATATCGCGCGGTTATGCTTCTCTTGATTATGAATTTATCGGTTACCGCGAATCTGATCTTGTTAAAATTGATATTCTGTTAAACGGCGAGAAGGTTGATGCGCTTTCTATAATCTGCCATGAGAAAAAGTCTTTTACATGGGGACAGAAAGTATGTACCAAACTTAAAGACCTAATTCCTAGGCAGATGTTTGAGATTGCAATACAAGCCGCTATTGGATCAAAAGTTGTATCAAGAACAACTGTGAAAGCGATGCGTAAAAATGTTTTGGCAAAATGTTACGGCGGCGATATTACAAGAAAGAGAAAACTTCTTGAGAAGCAAAAAGAAGGGAAGAAAAGAATGAAGCAAGTCGGTAACGTTGAAATTCCTCAAGAAGCATTTTTAGCAGTTTTACAAATTGATGATTAATATTTTTTCATGATCATTATCTTGTTCTTAATCTTGATCAAGAGCAAGATCAAGATTACAACTGGAAAATTAACAAATCAATTCGATTAGAAATTTAGAGAAGGGAACATGTCATTATTCAATAAAGACGAAAGTAAAGAGAAGCCAAAAGAAATTAAAAAGCCTGCTGTAAAAACATCTCAGCAAAAGTTTTGGGAGTTCTGGAAAAATTTATTATTTGCCGCTATAGCTGCTTTTCTAATCAAAACTTTTTTGATCGAGACCTCACGCGTTCCAACAGGATCAATGGAAAAAACTATTTGGGTAGGTGATTTTCTTTTTGTAAATAAATTTATTTACGGCTCGTCTTCACCCAGAAATATTCCATTCACAAATATTTCGTTGCCGTATTTTCAAATGCCGGCTCTAAGCGAACCAAAACACGGAGATATAGTTGTTTTTGAATTTCCCGGTGAAAAAGATGAATTAGCTCCGACAGAACTGAGCAATTATGTAAAAAGATGTATCGGTGTTCCTGGAGACACTATTGAAGTTGTTGATAAAGTTGTATTTGTTAACGGCAAAGAAGCTCCAAGAGCTTCTCAAATTCAGTATATAAACTCATATGTCTCTTCGAAAGCTGTAATAAATCCGCGTATTTTCCCCAAAGACAGCCAATTTAATGAAGATAATTACGGACCGATTGTAGTTCCTAAAAAAGGTAATGCAATAAATTTAACTTTGGATAATGTTGAACAATGGCGAACAATAATTGACCGTGAATTTGGGAAACGTGTTGTTACTGTGGATGGAAATCAAATTATGATCGAAGGGAAACCGGTTAAATCATACACACTTAAACAAGATTATTATTTTATGATGGGCGATAACCGTGATGACAGTTTGGACAGCCGATTCTGGGGATTCGTTCCTCGCGATAAAATTATTGGTGAGGCATTTATGATTTATTGGTCTTGGGATCCCAGCATTCCGTTTTCGGATTTTTTCAAACTTCTTGGATCAGTTCGTTTAGGTAGAATAGCAAAAATAGTTCATTGAGTTTGAGCGGATTATTAGTTTAATTCTAAGTGCGGATAAGTATGAATTCTTATTTCGCACTTTTTTATTTGTTTTTTTGTTAAGTAATGAAAATCGAGGTCTAAATGAAAAAAATATTTATACTAATTTTTCTTTTCGCCCTTTCAGCTTCGGTACATTCACAAACGAAATACCTAATCTATTTCAAAGATAAAGGTGTCTCTCCAAACAATTCTCTGCAGAAATCATCAGCTCTTTTTAAGTTAGCTGAAAAAGAATTATCACAAAGAGCGATTGAAAGAAGAAAGCAAGTTATGGGTGAGGATAATTATATCACCTATGAAGATCTTCCGCTGATTGAAAATTATATTAATCAAATTGAAAACCTCGGAATAAAAATTGAAAATAAACTGAAATGGTTTAATGCTGTCAGCGCTTACTTAACGGATGAGCAATTAAGCTCGTTAAAAAGTTTATCATCTATTCAAAAAATTGAAAAAGTCCGTGTATTCAAGTCGAGGAATGATGAAATTAAATTAAACGAATCTTCTGCTAATAATTCGAACAGGCTTCTCAATAAAACATCATCAACAACAGGATTAGACTACGGTGGATCATTCACACAAAATAATCTTTCCGATATTCCGGTAGTCCACGATTTGGGAATTAAAGGAACCGGCGTTTACATAGGAATTCTCGATGACGGTTTTTCGTATCTATCTTATCAGGCGCTAAAAAATTTAACGGTACTTCGCCAATATGACTACGTACATCATCTTTCAACAGTTTCAAATCAGAGCGGACATGGTTCAAGTGTATTTTGTTTAATGGCTGGTAATGATCCGGGCAATGCTATTGGTCCCGCGTATGATGCTAAATTCTTTCTTGCCGAGACAGAGAATGATGCGAGCGAAACCCATGCTGAAGAGGATAATTACGCAGCAGCCCTTCAAGATATGGAAGGTGCCGGTGTTGATATTACTAGCAGTTCACTCGGTTATACATTATTTGACGCAGGACAATCTTCCTATACTTATGCTGATATGAATGGCAATACTACGATTGTAGCACAAGCAGCAAATCTTGCATTCCAAAGAGGACTTACTAGTTTTACCGCAGCTGGAAATTATAATAATGATGGCTGGTGGATCATCAATTCACCTGCAGATGCATTTAATATAATTTCAGTAGGGGCAGTAAATTCTGGAAATATTTTAGCTTCATTCAGTTTACCTGGACCTACTGCTGATGGAAGGATTAAACCCGAAGTCTGTGCTATGGGTTCTGGAAATTATGTTGCATTACCACCTAATGGGATTAGTTATGGCACTGGAAGCGGCACTTCGTATGCAACACCAATTGCTGCAGGAATTGCCGCATTGCTCAAATCATGTTGGCCTCATTTAATAAATGTCCAGATAAGAAAAATATTTCTTGAATGCGGAGATAATTCTGCGAGTCCAAATAATGGTAGAGGTTGGGGATTAATTTCTGCAAAGAGAGTTATTTCTTATCCTAATCTTAGCAAAACAAATAACGTTTATAATGTTATTAACAAAATCTTTATTGATGCTAACGGAGTGAAATCTTCTACAGTAAGCTTAAATTATAAAGTTGGCAGCGGCTCTTATCAAACTGTTTCTATGGATACTGTAGTTTTTAATAACACATTAAAATATAAGTATGTTTTTCCAGCTTCAATCAATGGTGACTCAGTAAAATTTTATTTCCAGTATCAGACAACAGGTGGTTCTTCTGTTCGCGAACCGGCGGGTTCCAATTATTACAAATTTTCGTACGGAAGTATGAATATTAGTAACCTTACTTCTGTAAAAAATAATGATGCTATCCCGTCTCAATTTTATCTTTTGCAAAATTATCCGAATCCGTTTAATCCGTCAACGGTTATCAGTTATAAGTTATCGGTTACCAGTAAAGTCAGTCTAAAAGTTTATGATCTTCTCGGCAGAGAAGTTGCAACACTTGTCAACGAAGAACGATTACCGGGTTCTTATAATTCTCAATTCTCAATTCAAAATTCTCAATTACCAAGCGGTGTTTATTTTTACAGGTTACAAGCTGGAGATTTTTCCGAGACTAAAAAAATGATATTGATTAAATAAAATCAGCAAGCAAAAAAATGTCTAATATTTTATATGATGATCAAGTTACGTATTTAACTTCGTTAAGAAACGATCCTGAACTTTTGCTTACAGAAATGGAGAAATTTGCTGCTGAAAAAAAGATACCGATATTAGACTGGATGTCGGCAGAGTTTCTTGAGCAATTGGTTTTAGTTACTAAGCCAAAGAGTGTTTTAGAAATTGGGACAGCAATTGGTTATTCATCAATTCGTATTGCAAGGAAGCTTCGCAAAAAAGCATCACTGGATACGATTGAAAGAAGTAAGAACAACATTAAACTTGCCAAAGAATATATTAAACGAGCAAAGCTTACCTCTTCAATAAATATTTTAGAAGGTGATGCGTTAGAAATTATGCCCAGGTTGAATAAGAAATATGATTTGATATTTCTTGATGCAGATAAAGAAGATTACGAGAAACTTTTCCATTACTCACTTATACTTTTGAAAAAGGGTGGCGTTCTTTTTGTGGATAATCTTTTATGGCATGGTTATGCAGCCGCAAAATCGGTTCCGGAATCATATAAAAAATCAACAAAGATTATTCGTGAGTTTAATAAAATGTTTATTAACTCAACCTTACTTCATTCTACAATTCTTTCGATAGGTGATGGCATCGGTCTCGGAGTTAAATCATAATTATGAATCATGAATTACTTCCGGAAGTAAATAAAATACTAACTGAAGTTGACAAACTTTCTAATAATCGCCTCTACTTTCGAGATGATTTAGAAATATTGATTAAGATTGCACATCAAAGTAGTAAGTTCGAATTGTTAGAAGAAATATCCTTCCACGCAAAATTCTCAAATGGGTTGTTAAAAGTAATTCAAAGAAAAGATCCGGTGATAGAAGAAACATTTTTGCTCAAAGCATCAATCGAGTATAAAGATAGTCTTCAAAAAGTAGTAAAGTTATTGGAAGATTTATTAAAAGAGGGGAATGATTTTATAAGAACGATCTTTAAGGAAAAATATTTAGAATTAAATCAGCAATATTTATATAACCTTAATAACCTCTGTTCGGATCTAAGTTATCTAAAATTATATTTTAATGATTTGAAGGATGGGCAATTACTAACAATAAAAAAAGGACTTGAAGATTAACTGCAAGTCCTTTTAAGTAATAACTAAAAAAAATTATTTTACTTTTCTCAATGTTTCAGAATACTTTTCTGCAACATCTTGAACCGATCTGCTGGAAATAAGATTATATATTTTATTCCTTAATTCAGCCCATTCTTCATGAAGAGGACATGGGAATTCATCAGAACATTCTTTTAGACCGGTTACACATTTTAAGTTTATAACAGGTCCTTCTACTCTCTCAACAATTTCCAGGATAGAACTTTTTTTAGCAAGTTCGGTAATCTTAAATCCTCCGCCTCTTCCTTTAAATGAATCTACATAACCGTATTTAGCCATTCTTTGCAAAATTTTTGCGAGATAATGAGCCGGAATATCTTCACTTTTTGCTATTTCTGAAGACATGATCAAGCTATCTTTGGTTTGACGAGCCAAGAACAAAATTGCTCTTATTGCGTACTCTCCCGTTTTAGTATAGATCATTTATTTCCTCTTTAGTTAAATATTAATATGTATATGAGATTTAAGGGAGCCTCTTATCTTATAATTAAATTAAGTAAAAGAGTTCTCTTTGTCAATGATTAGGATTTATCTTGAGGAAAATCTAAATATTCGTATAAAATAAGTTGTCAGTGATCCTTAAAATTAAATTCGGATTGTAGTTCTCATTTAACTCAGATGAAATCTCATTTATTCTAGATGCTTTAATTGAACATTGCATTATGGGGGATGATTCAAACAAATTTTTATTTACAACTAATTCAAATTTTGATATCAAATGATGAACATATTTAGTCTGTTCAAATTGATATTCTAATTCTATTTTCTGATAAAGTTCTTTCTGAATTTTCACAGAAGCTTCTAAATTTTGTATCGCCGCTTCATAATAAGCTTTTCCTAAAGGACCAACTCCTAATTTTATACCGCCAAAATATCGAACTACAATTGTAATAATGTTGGTGAGGTGGAAATGATTTTGTGCATTATTGATTCTTATTCCGGCAGTCCCGTTTGGCTCACCATCATCAGAATATTTGAATAAACCGTCGGCCAGCTTATATGAGAAACAATGATGTGTTGCATCATAAAATTTTTTCTTAACAGAGTTCAAGAAATTAATTCCTTCTTCCTCTAAATTAATCGGCGATGATAATGCTATAAACATAGAACCTTTCTCTTTGAATCTGAACTCAGATTCGGTAGCTATTGTTTTTATCTGATATGGTAGATTAGACATTATTTTATTCTCACTAAAAATTGATTTTCAAACTGCCAATGCTTACAATAACATTTTGAACTGCGGAAATTTATCTATTTGAACTCTATAAATAAAATAATAATTAAAGGGGCGAGAGAGCACAATCTCAAAAATATTGATCTGGAGATCCCCCGTGATTCGCTCATTGTAATTACAGGATTATCCGGTTCCGGAAAGTCCTCTTTAGCTTTTGATACAATATATGCCGAGGGTCAACGTAGATATATCGAATCTCTTTCTGCTTATGCCAGGCAATTTCTTGGTGTACTTGAAAAACCCGACGTTGATCTCATCGAAGGATTAAGTCCGGCAATTTCCATTGAGCAAAAATCAACACACGGTAATCCACGTTCTACTGTTGGAACAGTAACAGAAATTTATGATTATCTCCGTCTTTTATATGCACGTGTGGGCACTCCTCATTGCTATAATTGCGGAAGACCTGTTGAGAAACAATCCACCGAGCAAATTATTGACACCATCTTAGAAAAATTTAACGAAAAAAGAATTATAATTTTAGCGCCTGTTATTCGAGGAAGAAAAGGACATTACAAAGAACTTTTTCAAGAAATTTTAGCTGATGGTTTTGTTCGTGTCCGTGTTGATAAAGAGACATATGATTTAAACGAACCAATAAAAATTGACCGTTATAAGATTCACAATATCGAAATAATCATTGATCGAATTAAAATTAATGAAAAATCCAGATCAAGAATTGCTGAATCTATAGAAGTAGCTCTGAATTACGGAAATGGAAATATTATTGTTAATGATGGGCAAGAAGATACTACGTTTAGCCGCAATCTTGCATGTGTTCATTGCGGAATTAGTTTTCAAGAGTTAGCTCCTAATTCTTTTTCATTCAATTCTCCTTACGGTTCATGTCCCGATTGCGACGGACTTGGTGAAAAGAAAGAACTTGATATCAATTTAATTATTCCGGATTGGGATAAAACAATTAATGAAGAAGGAATAGCTCCGCTTGGCAGACCGAGAACGGTTTGGTTCTTTAATCAACTGGAAGTAATTGCAAAGAAATTTAATTTCGATTACGACACCCCGCTAAAAAATATATCCAAGGAACAACTTGATGTTCTCTTAAACGGAACAAAAGAAAAAATACCGTTCACTTATACTTATGGCGGGGGAAGAACAGTGACATATCAGCACAAATTTACCGGCGTTATTAATTACATCAAGCATTATTACGATAACACTTCATCGAATAAAATACGCGAGTGGGCCGAATCATACATGAACACACTTACGTGTTCAACTTGCAACGGTGGAAGGTTGAGGAAGGAATCGCTTTTTGTAACGATTAACGATTATAACATTTCACAAATAACTGCATTTTCTATTGAGAAAGCGAAAAAATTATTCTCATCGCTAAAACTTAACAAACGGGAAGGAATAATTGCGCAGCAAATCTTAAAAGAAATTAATTCGCGTCTCGATTTTTTATTAAATGTCGGTTTGGATTATTTAACTCTTGACAGATCAGCGCGCACACTTTCAGGCGGTGAATCACAGAGAATTAGATTAGCAACGCAAATCGGCTCTCAGCTTGCGGGTGTGCTTTATGTTTTGGATGAACCAAGTATCGGCTTACATCAAGCTGATAATATTAAACTTATAAATTCACTTAAAGATCTCCGCGATCTTGGTAACACTGTAATTGTTGTTGAACACGACCGAGAAACTATTGAAAGTTCGGACTTCATTGTTGATCTTGGACCATTTGCAGGTGAGCATGGCGGTGAAATTTGTTTGCTCGGTGATACAAGGACAATTGTAAAATCTGCAAATGGTAAGAACTCATTAACTATTGATTATCTCCTCAATAGAAAAAGAATTGAATTTAAACCGGAACGTAGAAAAGGAAATTTAAAATTTATTGAGCTCAAAGGTGCAAGTGGAAATAATTTAAAAGAAATAGATATAAAAATTCCTCTTGGAAGCTTTATAGCTGTCGCAGGCGTAAGCGGTTCAGGAAAATCTTCTTTGATAAATGAAACTCTTGTAAAAATTTTAATGAAGAAAATTTACGACTCGAAAGTTGTACCGCTACCCTACAAATCAATTAAAGGGTTAGAACACATTGATAAAGTAATTGAAATTGACCAATCGCCAATTGGCAGAACACCTCGTTCTAATCCGGCAACATATACAGGATTGTTCACTCATATTCGCGATTTGTTCGCACAGCTTCCTGAATCTAAAATGAGAGGTTATAAGCCGGGAAGATTTAGTTTTAATGTTGCCGGAGGCAGATGTGAGGGGTGTGAAGGAGACGGTTTAAAAAAAATAGAAATGAATTTTCTTCCTGATGTTTATGTGTTGTGTGAAGTTTGTAATGGAAAAAGATACAATCACGAGACGCTCGAAATATTATATAAAACAAAATCAATTGCTGATGTTTTAGATATGAGAGTAGAGGCAGCGGTTGATTTTTTCGAAGATCTTCCAGCACTTCGAAGAAAAATAAAAGCACTCAACGATGTTGGTCTGGGTTATATAAAACTTGGTCAGCAGGCAACAACATTATCGGGCGGTGAAGCCCAAAGAGTGAAATTAGCAACGGAATTGAGTAAAGTTGGAACAGGAAAAACTATTTATATTTTAGATGAACCAACTACAGGACTTCATTTTGAAGATGTAAATATTTTACTGAAGGTTTTGAATCAGCTTGTAGATAAAGGGAATACTGTGATTGTTGTTGAACATAATCTGGATGTTATTAAAGTTGCAGATCATGTTATTGATTTAGGTCCCGGTGGTGGTGAATATGGTGGGGAGATAATCGCTTCCGGAACACCTGAAGATATTGCAGAAAATATAAATAGTGTAACGGGAAAATATCTTAAGAAAGAACTTAATAGATTGTAGGAGATTAAAAATGAAATCAACCGTGAATGAATTCCGAGCTTACCGAAAAGAAATGAATGATAGAATACTGAACTCCGGGTTTCGTGATTATAATAAATTTTTTGCGTTAGATAATAAAGCTTATATCAACGGGGCATTAAATTCAAAAACCAAAGAACTGATGGGACTTTCTTCTTCAATGGTATTGCGCTGTAATGATTGTATCCTTTATCATATTGATCGTTCGATTGAAGAAGGCGCTACGCAAGAAGAATTATATGAAACATTTAATGTTGCTTTAATTGTTGGCGGTTCAATTGTAATACCTCACTTGCGTTATGCAATTGAGAAGATGGATGAAATATTTGCAGAGAAAAATAAAAATGAAGCGTAAACTTTTAATACCGAAACAAATAGTTACTGTTAATCCAAAGAATGAAATTCTCCATGACCATGCTGTTGAAATCGTTAATGGAAAGATTGAAAGAATTATTTCACTTAAGGATTTTAAATCATCAGAATATGATGGAGATATTTTAGATTATCATAATTACACACTCATTCCTGGATTCATCCAAACTCACATTCATCTTTGCCAAACATTGTTTAGAGGATTGGCAGACGATCTGGAGTTGTTAGATTGGCTGCAAAGAAGAATTTTTCCTTACGAGAATTCTCACACAAAAAATTCTTTACGCGCATCAGTTCGATTAGGGCTCCAAGATCTTCTAACCGGCGGTACTACAACATTACTCGATATGGGCACTCTTCACCATCAAGAAGTAATTTTTGAAGAACTTATAGCTTCTGGAATCCGCGCCTTTGCCGGTAACTGCATGATGGATAAGAATGAATTGTATCCGCGGTTCTGTGAGACTACAGATTGGAATCTCAAATCTACTTATGATTGGGCTAAGTCATTTCATAACTCTAATAATGGTAAAGTGAAATACGGATTCGCTCCGCGTTTTGTTTTAGCATGTTCTGAAAAACTTCTTAAAGAAATAAAAGAGATGATGAAAGATTTTTCCGGTTCCGTATTTCATACTCACTCTTCAGAAAACAAATCTGAAATTGAAACCGTTAAACGAATGACCGGAAAAGAAAACGTAGAATATTTTGAATCAATTGGAATTCTTGACGAAAATACAATTCTGGCTCATTGTGTACATTTGAACGACAATGAAGTTAAAACATTAAAAACAAATTCAGTTAGGGTTGCACATTGTCCATCTTCAAATCTAAAACTTGGCTCCGGTATTGCAAACATTCCACGCTACATCAAAGAAGGAATATCCGTTTCCCTTGGTGCAGACGGCGCTCCTTGCAATAATGGATTAAGTATATTCAACGAGATGCGGCTTACTGCATTGATCCAAAAGCCGATTCACGGTTCAACGGTTATGGATGCTTTAACAGTTTTCCGGTTCGCTACAATTGAAGGCGCTAAAGCTCTCCATATAGAAAAAGAGGTGGGAAGTATTGAAGTTGGAAAGAAAGCTGATTTAGTTTTACTTGATCTCGAAAAAGCAGATCAACCTTTACAATTTGATGATCAACAGATTTATTCAAGCATTGTTTATTCTGCTGCTAAAGAAAATGTAAAATCAGTTATGATTGATGGTAAGTTAGTGATGGATGATGGAAGATGTTTGATGTTTGATGAGGATGAATTGATGAAGAATGGTAAAAATGAATTACAACAATTATTAAAGCGAGCCCACGTTTGAAAATAATCTTCGCTACACAGAACAAAGGTAAAGCAAATGAAGTTAAAGCGATCTTCACAAACACACCCATTGAAATAATTTCTCTTTATGATCTTGGAAACAATATTGATATAGAAGAACATGGATCAACTTTTAGTGAAAATGCTTTCATAAAAGCTAAAGCTGTTTATGAAATCTATAAAGAACCGGTTTTAGCAGATGATTCCGGACTTTCAATTGATCAGCTAGATGGCAGGCCTGGTGTTTATTCAGCAAGATATGCAGGAGAGAATTGTACTTACGAGGATAACAATTTCAAAGTAATAAATGAACTGAAAGAATTTCCCGAACCGCACAAAGCAAAATTTATCAGCTGCGCAGTTTTTTACGATGGTAAAAATAAAATCGAAGCTTTTGGTGAATTACATGGCAGAATTATTATGGAACAACGCGGCACTAACGGGTTTGGTTATGATCCGATTTTTATTCCGGATGGATATGATAAAACAATTTCCGAATTTGAATTCGAAGAGAAAAATAAAATCAGTCACCGTGCAAAGTCTTTCAACGTTCTAAAAGAAAAACTATTAGATTTTTATTTCGGTTGATATTTGTTCAAACTATTCATTTATTTATAAAGTTGATGTTACATACTGTTACTTCCATTAATAAATGAGGTTGTTCTAAATGGAATGGATCCTACTAATATTATGGCTTTCGATAATTAATGGGGCTTTAGGCGGGCAATATGTTCTTAACTGGATGGGGAATCAGGAAAGATTTGTTGGTAACCAGCCGGTAGGTGTTTCTCCAGGTGTAATGACTTGGTGGAGAGAGCTTTCAAAATTAGTTTGGGCTTTGATTGCAGTTATCATTGAGGTGGCTCGCGGCAAGAAAATGAAATACTTATGGCCAGGTGTCATTTCTATGATTACAATTTCTATCTGTGCATTTACCGGAGTAATTGAAAACATCGGATTCTTTTATTTACCAAGATATTATTCTCCTCACCTCTTTGCGCCTTATGTAAATATTTATTTAGCGCTCCTTCCGTTTTTTGGAAAGATACTTTTCGATGCACCTATCAGAAAAGCACATTGGATTGGAATTCTGTTAGTCATAACCGGTTTAACGATTCCATATCTTCCACGTATTTTGGGAGGAGTTGTTGACCCGAAGTCGGTTCTTGATGGATCTGCGATTATCTGGATAATCATAATTAATTGTTGCCTCTTCTCTCAGCAAATACTTAATAACAAAACTGTTCAGACCGCATTTAAGGGAGTTGGACCAAACGCATTGGTAGTATGGCGTGAGATATGGAAAATGGTTTTTATTACATCAGCTTTATTTATTATTCCTTTGATCGGTAATTTGATGAATGTAAATATTCCCGATCAAATAAAGGCAAATACATTTGAGACAAGAGTATTAGCAAAGTTGGATGCTGGGAAAAAAGAATATCTTCTAAACTGCTATTTTGAAAAAGATGGTTCATATATTCAAAAAGAAAATCTTGATGAAGCAACAAAAGAAAATGTTAAAAAAATATTCGTATCAACTGAGTATCACAGATTCTTTTCTTTATTCCAAGGGAATATAATTCCCAAAAACTGGTGGCCGATTTTATTTGTTGTACTAGCTGGATTCACCGGGTATATCTACAGTTTCGGATTTTTCAAATTGGCAAAATTTGCTGCACATTTTTGGGTTCCATACACAAATGTTTATTTAGCAATAATTCCTTTCGTTATGTTTTTGTTTGGACAAAACGTTACTACCTATCAAATCATCGGAGCTGTTATTACAACTGCCGGATTGATGGTGGGAGTTTCTGATTATAAAAAGAATAAAATTGAAGAGATAGAAAAAAGATATAAGTGAAAATAGTTCTTGTTTTTGTGTTGTAAAGGAGAAGTTGAATTATTTTTCTGCTATTACTATTTGCACTAGTCCAAATGTAAGTGAATATTTTTCAACTTTGGAGAAACCACACACATTAAAAAGTTTAACAAGATTAACCTTTTTATCGAATTCGCCAACCGACTCTGGCAGATAAGTATATGCTTCTTTGTCTTTGGAAATCATTCGACCGATAAAAGGTAAAACTTTATTAAAGTAAAAGAGATAAAAATTTCTTACAAGTGGATTTGAAGGAAGACGAAACTCGAGAACAGTAACTTTTCCGTTGGCGGAAAGAATTCGATGGAAAGATTTAAATGCCTGAGGTATGTCGTAAAAATTTCTAACACCAAACGCCACGGTAATATTTGTAAACGTATTATTCTTAAAGGGTAAATACTCTGCTGCAGTTTCAACTACTTTACCGTTAATCCAATCTACTTTTTTGTTGAAGAATAAAAGCATATTGAATGAAAGATCTGCACCAAAAATATTTTCTATGCCAAATTTTTTTGCAGTGATTGCAAAATCACCTGTGCCGCAAGCAATATCCAGCAATTTCGATTCGGATGACATCCCGGAAAGTTTGATCGCCTTTTTACGCCAGTAAAAATCAACTCCTGCACTTAAGAAATGATTTAGGAAATCATATCTGTAAGAAATAGAATCAAAAATTCTTCGAACCTGAGATTTTTTATTTGTGCCTTCCATCTTTCCTAACTAATTGGTAATTTTTCTGTTGTATTAACAAGGCAAATTTATGGATAAATATTTAAAAGCATTAAAACAAAATGTATGTTCGATTTGTGTAGACTCCAACGAAAAGGGCGGCTGTACATTAAACGAAAAAGAAACATGTGCAGTTGAACTATATCTTACTAAGATTGTAGAAGTCATTCATAGTACTGATGACGCAGACATTAAAGAATTGCATAATAAATTAAGAGAAACAGTTTGTGTAGAGTGCCGCGCACAAGAAAGTGGCAACTGTTATTTGCGCGAAGATGCAAACTGTTCATTAGATAGGTATTTTTCGCTTATTGTTGAAACAATTCAAAAAGTAGATGCCGGTTTTATTTCTTGATCTTGCTCTTGATCATACTCATGTTATTGAAGAGATCAAGGTTATGATCAAGAGCATGAACCACATAAATTAAGTCGAAAATTAAAAATCATCTTTTACCCTCATCCACCAATAGTAGAGATATTCGCCGCTCCAAAGAGTTAAGAGCATAAAGAAAAACCCGCCGATTAAATCTACAACGTAATGATATCTAAGATAAACCGTTGCAAATATTAATAGTGTCCCGTTTACAATAAAAAACCATTTCAATTTACTTCCGAACTTCATTGACAGAAACATAACCAGTAATGTCATTTGTGTGTGTCCACTTGGGAAAGCATCGCGCTGAACAATCATAGCGGCATTAATTGTTCCGCTTGGAATGGATTCTCCGCTGTTAACGATCTCACGCAGAAAATTAGTTACAAATAATCCGGGTAATTCTAAATTATTAGTTCCAAAATTATGAAGAGTAAAACGAGGACCAATTGCCGGAACCAAGATGTACCCTATTAAAGACAGAATGAATCCATAAACAATTATGAAAGCAGAGTAATTAAATTCTTCAGATTTCTTTTGCCGTATCAAGTCTATACCAAGAATAATAGGAAGAAAGAAGAACGTTCCGTAAACAATTTGCAAAAGTTCTGTCAGATATGGGTTTGTGATTTGATAAAGAGCTATAGTAGGATCAGTTCGGAAAATAAATCTATCTATTAGAATGAGCATATCATCATAAATTTTTCCGCGTATCGGATCGATCATATTATAAAGTTCTTTGAAAAAGATGAAAACCAACGGAACTAAATACCAGAAATGAAGTTGCTTCCAAACAAAGTTCCGAGTTCTTATTTCTTGATAGACTGTTAGCAGAATGAATAAGATGATTATTATATTCACTAAAATATGAATATGCCATAATGCAATTTTTTGAACGAAGATTAAATTCAAGAGAGAAAGAAAAAAGCAAAAAGCAATAACAATAAAATCTGCCGGTAATAAATTTTTGATAGATGATTTAATGAAGTTCATGTTTCTAAAATGATTCATCCTATATTAGTTTGTCTTGGTAATTTTTTATGATCTGAGTCAGTTCAACAAATTCTTTAATTGTTAATTCCTCCGCACGTCGCGACAAATCAAAATCACACGCTTCAAAAACTATATCTGAAAAAATACTATTGCCGAGAGAATTTTTTAATTTTTTGCGTCTGTTACCAAATGCTGCTTTTACAACTTGGATAAAAAGTGTATCATCAACTTCACTTGGAAGTTTCTTTGTAAAATTAAGATGAATGATAGCCGATTCAACTTTAGGTCTTGGATAAAAAACATTCGGAGAAATCTTAAAACACAATTTAGTTTCAGCAAAATAGTTTAGAAGTACACCAAGTATTCCGTAATCATCACTTTTTTCTTTAGCAGTAATTCTTTTTGCAACTTCCAACTGAACCATAAGCATTGCATCGGAGACAAGAGGACGATTCTCGATCAACTTAAATAATATCGGCGAAGTAATGTTGTATGGAATATTGCCGATGATCCGAAAAGGAATATCATTGACTAAATAATTTAAATCCAGTTTCAAAAAATCATGATTTATTACGGTCACAGACGGAAAACCCAAAGCTAAACTCTCAACAACTCTTTTATCTATTTCAACAGCATAAAGTTTTTTTACTGAATTCATCAACTCGGCTGTTAGAGCGCCGGTACCTGGACCGATTTCCATAACTATATCAGTTTTTTGCGGATTGAATTCCCGGACAATTTTTTGAATGATGTTCTTATCAATTAAATAATTTTGTCCGAATCGCTTTAATGGTTGTAACTTTGGCATTAACTTTTTGTTAAAATTGAAATTTACATGTGCAATATAAATTTCTTCGCTTTAACTTATATCTATGAATTTACTTTTAAAGGTGAATTAAGTTGCTGTTTGAAATCATATTCTTAATCGGGCTTTCGCTCTATTTTATTCAACTTGTGATATTTACTATTGGAACGGGTAAGAAGTATCATAAAATACCGGAAGATAAATATTTATCAGCGACTGTAATTGTAGCTGCACGCAATGAAGAAAATAATATTCTCGATTGTTTACAATCTTTAGATAATCTTATCTATCCGAATGGAAAGCTTGAAATAATTATTGTGAATGATCATTCAACGGATTCTACCGGGAAGATCGTTGAATCATTCATAAAAGATAAACCAAAATTTAAGTGTATAATTCCGAATGAATCGATCGGCTCATTAAGAGGCAAGACAAATGCGTTAGCAAATGCAATTAAAATGTCGCATGGTGAAATCATCCTTACTACAGATGCTGATTGTATTGTATCTCGGGATTGGGCTCAAACACATTCATCATATTACCAAGATAATGTTGGTTTTGTAGGCGGATTTACCACTCAACAAGATCAAAATTCATTTTCCGGAATGCAGGCGATTGATTTTGTTTATCTTCTAACAGTTGCTGCCGGATCAATAAATCTTGGTAAACCGTTAAGTTGTATCGGCAACAATATGTCTTACCGGAAAAGTGTTTACAATGAAGTTGGCGGTTATGAAGGATTGCCTTTTTCGGTTACGGAAGATTTTAATTTATTAATGGCAATTCATGATCTAAAAAAATATAAAATAATTTATCCGCTTGATGTCGGTGCATTAGTTACATCGAAAGCTTGTCCTGACTGGAAGACTTTATATTGGCAAAAGAAACGTTGGGGTGTTGGAGGAATGGAAAGTGATTTGATCGGTTATTCGGTTATGGTTTGGGGATATATAGCTCATGCTGCCATGCTATTGCTTCCTTTCTTTTTCTCAATGACGGGATTATATTTAAGCATATTTAAAATATGCGTTGATTATTTTTTCGTTAAACCAGTATTTAATAAATTAAATCTAAGGATGAAATTCTCTCACTTCATTGCATTTGAAATTTACTTTATCATTTACGTCTTAGTGCTTCCATTTATAGTTCTTCTTAATCGAAAAATAAAATGGAAAGGAAGAACCTTTTAATTATTAACGGGTAAATGTATTATGAAAAAGCTTTTCTTATTAATTCTTTTGCTTTCTAGTATCACAGTTGCTCAAATAGAAGTTGAATACTTCCCGGATGGTTTAACGATTCATCCTTTTGCGGCAAATACTTTAGAACCAAAATTGGGATTTTTATTTAAAATCAACAGTAATGAATTGCAATTAAATATCGGCAATTCCATGGATCTCGTGAGAATTCAAAAAGGCAAACAGACATTTTCAGTCGGGGCGGATCTTTTTACTTGGACACTTTTAAGAAAGGAAAATAATTTCCATTTCCCTGTGGATGCTGTTGATTATCTATTCGGATTAAATTTTGGTTACAAGAGAGTAATGCATAATTTTAGTTTCGGAGCGCGTGTTAGATTAAGTCATATCAGCGCTCACCTTGTTGATGGTCACTATAACGGAATTCTCAACCAATGGAATAATGATCATTATCCTCGCGTTTACAGCCGCGAATTCATTGAAGGTCTTGCCTACGTTAAATATAAAAGACTTAGAGTTTATGGCGGGATAACTTATTTATATCATGTGGATCCTGTAGAGATCAAAAAAGATAATTATCAATTGGGATTCGATTACTATTTCAATAAATATTTTGGTGGTGGCATTACACCGTTTATTGGTTATGATCTAAAACTGGTTCATCTTTCAAAATATACCGGTAATAATTCTTTTACAGCCGGAGTTAAGTTCGGTAAAATAGAAGGTAAGGGATTGTCGCTTGCTTTCAATTACTACTCTGGTTATAGTATTCACGGCGAATATTTTGACTCTGTGGACAAGTATTCTTCCTTAAGCATTAATTTGGATCTATAGAATGTCTGGAAAAATATTCGAAACTATCACAAAATCATTCCGTACCAAAAAGTTTGTGCATAATTATATTCTTCATATATCATTGTTTGTTGTTACTTTCATAACAACCGTTCTTGCCGGAATTGAATGGACAACCGGGAAGATGGGTCCATATCAGCTAAGTGATTTGATGTACGGATTACCATATTCTCTCTCGATTTTATTCATTCTTGGAGTTCATGAGTTCGGACATTTTTTTGCAGCAGTTTATCACAAAATAAAAGTTACACTTCCTTTTTTTATTCCTTTCCCTCCAATTAGCGGATTTTTTAATTTCGGAACGATGGGTGCAGTTATAAAAACCAAAGAACCAATTCCCAATAACAAAGCTATGTTTGATATCGGCGCAGCCGGCCCCATTGCCGGATTTGTTGCATGTTTGATTGTATTGATCTATGGTTTTACTCATTTACCTCCGGCAGAATATATCTTGCAAATTCATCCTGATTATTATTCACCGGAGTATGGGAAAAATGCAATCCGTCTTGCTTTTGGAGACACACTTTTATTTTCAATGTTAAAATTTTTATTTACTAATGTCTCGCAATTCGTTCCTCCTATGTCTGAAGTTTATCATTATCCGTATTTGTGTGTGGGTTGGTTCGGCTTATTTGTTACATCTATGAATTTAATTCCGGTGGGTCAATTAGACGGCGGACATGTAATTTATAGCATGTTCGGTGAGAAGAAACAAGAAGCAATTGCAAGTATAGCAATGATATTGTTAGTAGCTCTCGGAGTATTTGGAATATTGGAATCATTTCTAAATATTGGTATAACAATTGGATGGAGCGGTTGGTTATTTTGGTCATTAATACTCTATTTCTTTATAAAGATTAAACATCCGCCTGTAAATCAGTTTGAAGAATTAGATTGGAAAAGAAAGATTTTGGGTTATTTAGCAATTCTTATCTTCATAATATCATTTTCACCTACACCAATTATTATTTCACTTTGAACTAAGAGTAAAGATTACTCTTGATTATATTATCAAACATCTATTAATTTACATATAAGAAAATGGGAAAAGATTATAGAGAACTCTGCTACTGTTAATTTTTTGATCTTAATAAAGTAGGATAGCAAATTCTCTATGGTGTTTTCTTTTTTTATGCATACCGATGATAATTCCAATAACTCAAAGATTCATTTCTCATTGATTCCATTATACATGAAAAAATTTGTAATAAATATTTTAAGTCTACTTTTAATTGCTTCGTCATTTATCTCTTGTGATAAAATCCCGGACGGAATTGTTGATTCGCAAACGGCAGATCATCGCGTTCTCAATGTAACCGCTCCAGCAAACTTTACTCCGACTTCAACCGATTCTTTTTACGTTACATCGCTGAAAATCGAAAACCCTGGAAGTGTAAATGAAGTCTGGTGCACTGTTAAGATACTCGGGGCAACAAAAAATATTTATGATAGGATAAATCTTTTTGATAACGGAGATCTTGCAAACAACGGCGATGTGAAAAGAAATGATAGTGTTTATACCGGAAAATTTTTGATGAGTCGACAATTCTCAAGCGGAGAATATGTAATCGAATATTTTGTTAAAGACAATATAAACAATGAAGGTAGTAACGTTACCAATGTTGTAGAGCATCAATTCGTTTTCAATAACGGAAAGAACAACAAGCCTCCTGTTATTTCAGATTTGACGATGCCTCCATCTGTTAACAGGAATGTGGATTTTGTAATTCAAGTGAAAGTTTCTGACCCAGATGGCTTAGCAGATATTTCAAGAGTAGAATTCAATCTTTATCAGCCGGGCGGATCTTATATCGGTAAGTTTGCGCTGCTTGACGATGGAAATACAGCTTCCGACGGGGATATTACCGCTGGTGACGGGATCTATTCATCTAAAAGGTCTTTTCGTGCGGATGTTACTCCCGGAGTATGGAAATTTGTTTTTCAAGCAACCGATCTTGTTGGAAATCCGAGCAATACAATAACTTCTTATTTGACAATCAACTGATGAAAAAAATATTAGGTGCTTTTATTATCCTTATGCCGATACTGAGTTTATTCGCTCAAACTATTCCGTTTGAATATTCTTTCGGCAAAAACCGTCTTTCGAAAACTTCGGATCAAACACCCGCCGGCAATACTATTGAAAAAATATTGATCCAGGATAATATTATTTGGTTGGCCACGGGCGAGGGTTTAAGCAAATCGACCGATAACGGCGATACCTGGACAAACTATAACAACACAATAGATTTCGGCACCGAAAGCGTTTCTGCAATCGGCTATTCTTCCGGCACAATCTGGGCTGCTACTTGGCATTTCGAGGATAGACTTGGGACCGCTACTCCGGTAGGAGCGGGCTTGCGTTATTCTCAAGACAACGGTGTTACGTGGAATGTTGTTCCACAACCTGTTGATAAATCTTCCGACACTGTTGAAATCTATGGCATTAACCGGATAAAAGCATTACCTGTGATTAATAGCGATCAAAATTTTGTTCGGCAAATTGCATTAACAAAGAACACGATATGGATTGCAACGTCCGGTGGCGGTTTACGCAAATCTACAGATATGGGAAGAACTTGGAAAAGAGTTGTAGTACCGCCTGACAATTTAGATTCGATCAAACCGACCGACACATTGAATTTTTCACTTGGACCACCGTTCGGTCCGTTCGGAAACCTGAATAATATCGGTTATTCTATTTTAGCTGTTGACGACTCGACACTTTATTTTGGTACTTATGGCGGTGGGATAAATAAATCCACCGACGGCGGTATGAGTTGGATTAAATTCAATCATGTGAATGAAACCAAACCGATTAGCGGCACTCAAATAATGGATCTTGCATACAACGAATTTGATAAAAGTATTTGGGCTGCTACGTGGAAATTATTCGGTGATACGGAATATTGGGGCATCAGCTTTTCAAAAGACGGGGGACAAACGTGGGAAACAACATTGCCCGATTCGCGGACACTGGATTTTGCCTTTAAATACTTTGGGACACCCGGTAGTTATACCGGCGCTGATGTCTTTGCAGCAACGCAAAACGGAGTATATCGAAGCGGCAATGGAGGTTCAACTTGGATAACTTCACCTAACATCAAAGATGATCAAACTGGTGTTGGTATAAGTACGACAAATTTCTTGAGCGTAAAGACTAACAGACGAAGCGACGGCTCAACTGATATCTGGTTTGGAACAGATAAAGGGTTAGCAAGATTAAACGAGACTAATGGATTTTGGAGCGGGAAGTGGAAAGTTTTTCTTGCTTTTGAAAAACTTGCTTCTACAAATGATACTTATGCTTTTCCGAATCCTTTTTCTCCGGATGTAGAAGGAACTAAGATTGTCTACTCAACATCTACAGTTGATAATGTAACAATCAGAATATTTGATTTTGGAATGAACCTCGTTAAAACTTTAATACAAAATGCCGGACGTGGAATCAGTGGTGAACATATTGCGTATTGGGATGGCAGAGATGAATCCGGGAAAATTGTTCCGAATGGAGTTTATTTCTATAGAATTGATATTGGTTCCGGTACTCCATTGTTTGGAAAAATTATGGTGGTAATGTGATAATGAAAAGAATATTTCTACTAATAATTACTGTTACTATGATTGTATCCGCCCAGTCAACAGTTTCTGATATTAGCAGTATGCCTGGTGCTTTTAGCCGTATGGGTTTCGGTGCCCGCGGCATGGGTATGGGAAATGCAATGTCTGCCGTCAGAGATGGGAGTCTTGTCTCTTATTACAATCCGGCTCTCGCACCATTCCAAGAAGGAAATTCTTTTCAAACATCATACTCAATTTTATCTTTAGATCGCTCACTTAACTTTTTAAATTATACACGAAGATTCGAACTTGGTAAGAAAGAAAACCCAGATGGTACCATAGGACCTAGGTCTGTAGCCGGTATAAGTGTTGGAATTATCAATGCGGGTGTTTCAAAAATTGATGCTCGTGATAATCAAGGAAGAAAGACAGGTGACTTATCAACAAGCGAGAATCAGTTTTTTGTAGCATTAGCAAATAGATTTTCAGGGAAACTTTCTATCGGTATTGCATTTAAGTTTTACTACTACAAATTGTATGAGAGTGTAACTTCCACAGGACTTGGATTTGATTTGGGTGCATTATATTTGCTCAATGAGAATATGACTTTATCATTTATGATTTCAGACATTAACAGTAAATATGAATGGGATACTGGCAAGATTTATGGTGCAAGTGGCAACATCACAAAAAATAAATTTCCTTTGTTGAAAAAGATTGGATTCTCATATAAGTTCGATGAGCCCAAGATTATTGCAGCAGTTGAATTTGAGAACAGTGATGGCGGAACCAACTTCATACGTGCCGGTGGTGAATATAATATTTATGAGAATCTTTTTTTGCGTGCAGGATTTGATAAACTGAACATTAGCAATTTTGATTTCCCCATAAGACCCACTTTTGGGTTCTCTTATTTTTACTTACTTAATTCAGTTAAATTTGGAATAGATTATGCATTCGTTATCGAACCTTATTCATCAAGCGATCAACATATAATAGGTATCAATGTTAACTTCTAAAAAAGAAAATATTGCAATAAAATTTCTGGTTTTGTTTTTCTTTTGCACAGTTTCATTTGCTCAGTCCGCCGGAGAAAGCGGATTGGCATTCTTAAAATTTGGATTTGGTGCACGCAATGTGGCAATGAGTGATCTTGGAGTAGTGGCTGCAAATGATCTAACATCTTTAAATTATAACCCTTCTTTAATTGCACTTAATAGCAAAACTCAATTGTCGTTCACACACAATTCTTTATTTCAAGATCTTAATTCGGAAATGTTCGGTGCAAGTTTTTCGGTTTTCGGTCTGCCGGTCGCGGTTGGAATTAATACAACCACTATTGCAAATATTGAAGTACGCTCTCAACCTGGTGATGTAGAATCAATATTCAGCGCACATTATTTTGCCGGAAGTATTTCAACAGCTTATGAGATAATAAATAGTTTCTATGCCGGTGCTACAATAAAATATCTTTATGAAAATCTTTTTTCTGATGATGCAAATGGATTAGGATTTGATTTTGGTATTTCATACGAAGGATTAGTAAATGGTCTATCACTTGGCGCCGCATTGCGTAATATTGGTTCAATGAATGAACTCCGTTCTCAATCAACAAAACTTCCTACGGATTTACGGATTGGTGCTGCTTATAATTATTACATTACAAATTCCAGATTAGATTTTACATTGCTCACTGGTTTTCAGAAATATTTAGTACAAACTGATTCACATCTTCATCTCGGCGGAGAAGTTGTTTATGATAAAATGTTTGCTCTGCGAGTCGGTTATGCAAGTGGTTACGATTCAAAAAGTATTTCTACCGGTTTCGGTATAAAGTGGAAAGGAATTAATCTTGATTATGCTTTTGTTCCATTTAAGTATGGATTGGGTGATTCACATATCATCTCTTTCATTTATACATTTGAATAAGGACACCATCTGATTTAATCATCTACGTTTGTTTCAATTCGCTGTTACACACAAATTGATTATTTTTGCTGAGTGAAAATCTTCAATCTTAATGTGGATGTAAATGGAAATCATCAAATATTCTGAAGAATGGAAGTTGAAGTGGGATGAGTTCGTTCTAAATTCAAATAATGGAACTATGTTCCATCTGCAAAAATTTTTTGATTATCACACCCCTGGTAAATTTAAATTTGATCATCTCATATTTCTAAAGTATAATAAAATTGCAGCGCTTTTACCCGGAAGATTAACAAATGGAATTTACGAATCACCAATTGGCGCTAGTTATGGTTCAATCGTAACCGGAGATATTAAATTTGCCGAGGCTATGGAATTCGTTTCTGCTCTTCTTGATTATGGACGGAAGAATGGTATAAAAGAATTTGAGTTAACTCCCGCACCAATGGTCTATGAAACATATCAGAATCAAAATCTAGACTTCGCTATGTTATGGCAAGGATTTTCTTTCAAGTTACATTACATATCAAGTGCCATTAAACTTGATAAAGAAAGAGACATCATTGAACGATTGTCTCCAACAATTCGGCGGAATGTTCGCAAGTCGCTAAAGAATCCGGCCATTCGCGTTGAGATCAACGAACGCTACGATCAATTTTATCCCATACTTCTTGAGAACAAAGCTCGTCACAATGTTAAACCAACTCACTCATACGAAGATCTTCTTCGCCTAAAAGAATTGATGCCGGATAATCTCAAACTGTTTATGGTTTACCTTGATGACAAACCGATCGGCGGTTCGTCAATGTTTTTTGCCAATAAAAACGTCGCGTTATGTTTCTATAACATGCTTAGGTATGAATATGCTGAATACAAACCAATTCAGCGAGTGATGTACGAAGTTCTGAAATATTCCACCGAGAATAGTTATGCGTATGTTGATATCGGAGTTTCCCAAGACACTAAAGCGCAGAATCCGATGACACCGAGCATGAGTTTGATCGAGTTCAAAGAAAAATTTGATGCAAAGACAATTATGAGAAACACTTTCCATATTAAACTTTGAGCGATTCGAAATGTATGGAACGAACAAAAAAAATTCACATATCATTTCTTGGAAATCCGCGTTTCGATTCACGCATAACTAATCTTTCTAATTCACTTCGAGAAGATAACTGTAAAGTTTCCGTTCTAGGTTTTGATTGGTTTATCTCTTCCGAAGATTATATTGATGAAGAAACAAAAATATTTGCGATCAAGAAAAATAAGTTCAGTTTATTTTTTTACCTGCATTTTGTTTTTATTTTAATAAGTGAACTGGTTAGATCAAGCGCAGATGTTTACTTCGCTGAAGATCTTTACACACTTCCTTTCGTAACAACAATTGCAAAAATTAAGAGAGCCAAAGTCTATTATAACAGTCGTGAGATTTATGCTCACCTTGGAGGATTGCGTAACCGTCCGATGCTTCAAAGTATTGTGAAATCAATCGAAAAATTTTTTATTAAGCAAATAGATCTTGTCCTTACAACAGGACCGCTTGATTCGGAATACATAGAAAAATTATATAAGATCAGTGAAACTTTAGTTATAAGAAACATTCCGCTGTATCAAAAGGCAGTTTCAAAAATTGATCTAAGAAAAAAATACAATATTGATCAAGGCAAAATAATTTTAATTTATCAAGGAGTGATATTACTGGGTAGAGGTCTTGAGCAGATTATTAACGCAATTGCAAGACTTCCAAAAACAGTTTTGATAATTCTTGGCGAGGGTGAACAGAAAAATAATTTTATTGAGCTTGCTAAAAAGTTGAATGTTTCGGGAAGAATTATTTTCGCAGGATCGGTTGATCAAAAAGATTTGATTAATTATACCGCAGGCGGAGATGTTGGTTTATCCTTGATTGAAAATATCAGCATTAGTTATTATCACGCTCTTCCTAATAAATTATTCGAATACATTATGGCCGGACTGCCGGTCCTTTGCAGCGATCTTCCTCAAATGAAAGCAGTTATTGAAAAATACAATGTTGGTGAAAGTATAAATATCGAAGATGAAGAAAATATTTTTTCGACTTTGAATAAGTGGTGCGCAAACCCGAATCTTCTTGAAGCTTACAAAAAAAATTGTGCTGTTGCAGCTAAAGAGTTAAACTGGCAGGAAGAATACAAAAGAGTGCGAGAGTTTTTGCTAAAATGAAAAACTTATCAAATACTTTCCTTCCCTTTGGGAAGAGTTGGGATGGACAGGTAATTTTTTTATATTAGCACCTGCCTACCGGTAGGCAGGCCCCATTTTTGCCAGGCACTGATCGGCAAGTTTATACCCAACCCCGCCAGATCCGGAAGGAAGCAACGGTCAGTATGTAACTTGGGTGATTGGCTGTCTGGCAATTTTTTCCCACAATATAACGTGAATTTCACTTGACGATGATTTGAAAAGATTCGTTTGAATAATGATAATATTTATTTTAAGTTGGGTTTAGTTCAAAAGTATGAATAATTTGTCTTTACAGTTAAATATATCATTACCTTATATTAATTTGCACAGAAAGGAGACGAAGAAAAGAGTTTAATATTGATGGGAGGATTATATGAAGCATAACATTCTTATTCTTACCTTAACAGTAATAACAATATTTATATTAATTACAAGTTGCAGCAAAAGTGATTCAAATAATCCAGCTAACCCGTCTGCAACCGCTCCAGCCATTCCAGCTTTATCATATCCTGCTCATAATTCAACAAATGTTAGTACAACTTTGATATTAAATTGGAACGCAAGCAGTAATGCAGCAAGTTATGGTTTACAGGTTGCTTCAAACAGTTCTTTTACCAACCTGGTCTTTGATCAGAAAAGTATAACAACTACAAGTCAGCAAATCACACAATTACTTACCTCAACTAAATATTACTGGAGAGTTAATGCAAGCAATAGTGCAGGGACATCAGATTGGAGTGACTATTGGGCTTTTACAACAACAGCCGGCGGAAGTGTTCCATCAATACCAACTTTATTTATGCCGCCTAATAATGCAACGAATATTTCAACTTCACCAACTTTATCATGGAATGAAAGTTCCGGTGCAAAAAATTATAGCTTGTCAGTCTGGCGGACAGATAATGGTCTAAGTGTTTTTCTTGGTTATGTAACAGGTACAAGTCAACAACTTACCGGATTAGAAAATAATGTTAACTACACCTGGTATGTAAATGCAAACAACGATTACGGCTCTTCCGGTTGGTCGGATAGATGGAATTTTACAACAAGTGCCGGTAATCCTCCTGCAGGGCCACCGGTTTTAACATCACCCACAAATAGTGCAATAAACATTTCCTTAAATCCAACTTGCAGTTGGAATGCGAGCGCCGGCGCTGCAAATTATAATTTACTTGTGTCTACAGAAAATATTTTTTCAAACATAGTCTTTACCGGAGAGACAGCAACTACAAGTTTACAGGTAACGGGATTAAATAATTCAATCACATATTATTGGAAAGTAAAGGCAATAAATAATTATGGTTCATCAAATTGGTCGAGTATTTGGAGTTTTACAACATTATCAGCAGGTACTGCTCCTGACCCGCCAACATTATATTCACCGAGCAACGGCGCAGCAAATGTTGAAATACCAACAACATTAACCTGGTATGTTAATACTGGGGCAACAAGTTATGCATTGCAAGTTTCATCAAACAGTTCATTCAGTGATTACATTTACAATCAAAGCGGATTAACAAAGGTAAACCAAATGGTAACTGGATTGAGCAATTTAACAACATATTACTGGCGAGTAAGTTCAGCGAATATTTATGGATCATCTGCATATTCAAGTGCCTGGTCTTTTACAACAGCGAGCAGCGGCGGTACGCCGTGTGTAGGAACGCCGACGGTAAATTATGGCAGTAAAACATATCACACTGTTCAGATAGGAACACAATGCTGGTTAAAAGAAAATCTTGATATTGGAACAATGAAACTTGGGACAGAAGAACAAACCGACAACGGAACGATAGAAAAATATTGTTTCAATGATGATCCATATAACTGCGCGTTGTTTGGCGGATTATATGAATGGAATGAAGCAATGCAATATGATACAACACAAAAAGCACAGGGTGTTTGTCCCAGCGGATGGCATTTACCAAATTTAGAAGAATTTCAGACTTTAATAACTGCAGTAAATAATGATGGAAATGCATTAAAGGAAATTGGCCAAGGTACCGGTAATGGAGCAGGAACAAACACAAGCGGCTTTTCCGCACTGTTAGCGGGCTACCGCTATTCTGATGGTAGATTCCTCGAATTTGGTCAGAGTATACGCTTTTGGATTTCTACCGAAAAATGGAATACTCACGCTTACGATATCGGCTTGTTTAACATCAATAATTTCATTTTTGTGTACTATACCGGCAGAAATATTGGTTACTATGTTCGCTGCGTTAAGGATTGAAGAAAAAAAAGTTATGAATTGTGAGTTATGAATGTTACTAAAGTATAAAAGAAAGAAGAGAAGAAATAAAAAGAGAATTAATTATATATTTATCTTGATTTGGTTCACTGTAAGCACAATGTCTGCACAGACAGTTAGTATTATTGTAAGTGAAATTAAAACTGATAAAGCTTTTGTCTATTCATTGCAAGGAGAAAAGACTTTTCTTATTGATTCGATTCAAGCATCTGCAAGATCGCCTAACAACTGGCGTATGCCTGCATCAGTAGTTCTTCATGTAGCAGCTTCATAAAAGTGGGGGTTTCGAATTCCAAAACTATAGACTATCAAATGAACACATGAAAACTCCTTCTCTAATTGTATTTTATTATTCAGGAAATAATAGTTTTAAATTGAATATGTACAGGTTAGGAATCTATATTACGATTATGATAATGTTCAAATATTTTTTTTGCTTTTGCTATGCCGATAACTTCTGCCAGCTTTGATTCATCTGCGATTTTAACTTCATCTAAACTAAGTTTTGTTAAGAGCTTTTGCGCAACTTTTTCGCCGACCCCTTTTATTTCCAGTAACTCACTTGTGATAGTTCTTTTACTTCTCCGTTCACGGTGAAATGTAATTGCAAAACGATGGGCTTCATCTCTTACATGTTGAAGAAGTTTCAAGCTTGATGACGTTTTCGGGATTGATTGCGCTTCAGATTCTCCCGGAAGAAAAACTTCTTCCAACCGTTTAGCTAAACCAATGATCTCATAATTTTTAATTCCTAGATTGTCGAGTGAATCTATTGCACTGGAGAGTTGTCCTTTACCGCCATCAACCATAATTAAATCCGGTACAGGCAATTTTTCTTCTTTTACTCTATTGTAACGCCGCGTAATAATTTCCTTCATACTTGCAAAATCATCCGGTCCTTCAACGGTTTTGATAATGAACTTGCGGTATAAACTTTTCTTTGGTTTACCATCAACAAAAACAACCATACTTGCTACTGCATCGGTTCCCTGAAGGTTACTGTTATCAAAACATTCAATTAATCGCGGAAGTTTTTTCAAACGTAAATCTCTCTGCAAAGCTGAAAGAACATACGGAACATTCCCTTCCTTCTTCATTTTCTGAAGTTGAATTTCCTTTAATTGGAATTCGGCATTATGCTTGCACATTAACATCAGCGATTTAGTATCGCTCTGCCTTTGCGGAATTACGAACTTACATTTCTTCAATGCTTTTGTATTCAGCCATTCAATAAGTGAATCAGAATCTTCCGGTTCTATTTCTAAAATAATTTCCTGCGGTACCTCAACAAACTCATTGTAATAAAATTTTATAATTGCAGAATAGATTTGTCCTAGTTCTTCATTTTCTCCAATGCTCAAATTGAATTGTCGTTGCCCAACAAGTTTCCCGCATCGAATATTTAATATTGTTGCAGCTGCATCCTTACCTTCAAATGCGGCGCTTATAACATCGCGGTCTTCCAAATCATTCGTTACAATTTTTTGTTTTGATGAATAAACTTGTAGCTGATCAATTCGATCGCGCAGTCCCGCAGCTTTCTCAAATTCATATTTTGCAGAAGCATTTTCCATTTGCGATTTTAACTCTGTAATCAATTCTTCGGTTTTGCCCCGCAGTACTTTTATTATCTGGTTAACCATTCCGTTGTAATGTGATTGCGTAACCAATCCTTCGCAAGGCCCTTCGCATTTCTTAATATGATAATCCAAACAAACCTTAATTTTTTTCTTATCAATAGCTTCTTGTGTTATATCAAGCTTGCAACTTCTAATTTTGAAAAGTTTGTTCAGGATTCGAAGAGAATTTTTCATGTTCTTTACATCTGTATAAGGACCGAAATATTTAGATCCGTCTTTTACAACATTTCTTGTCGGAAAGATTTGAGGGAACATCTCATTGGTAACATGAATGTATGGGAATGATTTATCGTCCTTAAGAGTTATGTTATAGCGTGGTTTAAATTCTTTGATGAGATTATTTTCTAATACTAATGCTTCAATTTCAGAATCGGTTACGATTAACTGAAGATCAAAAATTTTGGAAACAAGTATCTCCGTCTTTGGTGAATCAACCTTGATCTTAAAATATGATCGGACTCTATTACGTAGATTTTTAGCTTTTCCTACGTAAATCACTTTTCCTTTCTCATTCAGAAATTGATAAATGCCAGGCAAGGAAGGAAGTGAATTAAGTTTATCTTCTAATACAGCATTCATATATTTTTTTGAATTAGTATCTCTTAATTATAAAATGAAAATGTGAATTGCAATTAGCGGGGTGATAATATTTTGGTAAAGACGGGATATACCCCGTCTCTACAGTTTATTTAAAAATGTAATTCTTCGGAATTACAACAATACCCGTATCTGAAACAGTAAATCTTTTCCTGTCTAATTCGGGATCAAATCCAATCTCTGTTCCTTCCGGTATCACTACGTTTTTATCTATGATAGTTCTACGTATTCTTGAGTGTCTGCCTATTTTACAATTATCAAAAATTATTGAATCGGTAATATAAGAGTAGCTATTCACTCGTACATTAAAACCAACGATGGAACGTTCAACTAATCCGCCGGAGATTATTGTCCCATCAGATACGAGAGAATTGATAGCACGTCCAACTCGTTCACCTTCATGAGAAACGGTTTTTGCCGGAGGATATTGCTGCTGCTGAGTTCGTAACGGCCAGTCAAAATCGTACAAATTGAAATGGGGACTAACATTTATAAGATCCATACTTGCAGCGTAGTAGCTGTCGATTGTGCCTACATCAATCCAATAAGGCTTATCTTTTTTATTTTCATCAATGAACCGGTATGCTTGAACGTGATAATCATTTTTTAGCATAAACGGAATTATATCTTTGCCAAAATCATGATCGGGAATTTTTTCTTTTTCCATTTTAGCAAAGACTTCTTTCATTGCGGCAATATTAAAAACATAAATTCCCATATTGACTAAAGAATGATCTTGCTTATCCGGAATAGTAGGAGGTGATTTTGGTTTTTCGATAAAGGAAGAAACCTTATAGTTCGGATCAATCTCAATCACACCAAAACGCGAAGCTTGTTCTTTTGTAACTTCTATTGCTGCTAATGATAAGTGAGCTTTCTTTTCAATGTGGTATTGGATCATCTTTAAATAATCCATCTTATAGATATGATCACCGGATAGAATTAAGAGCCATTCGTAATGTTCATCTTCAAGCAGATTGAAGTTTTGGCGGATTGCATTTGCGGTGCCCATATACCAGTTGTTGCTAATCTTGAATTGGGGCGGAATCGAATAGATAAATTCTCTTAACTCCGGGTTAAAAATATTCCAAGCTTCATAAAGGTGGCGGTTAAGAGAATCGGATTTGTACTGAGTTAAAACAAAAATTTTTCTAAAGCCTGAGTTTAAGCAATTGGAGAGAGTGAAATCAATTATTCTGTATTTTCCTCCGAAAGGAACGGAAGGTTTTGTTCTATCTTTTGTTAAAGGGAATAATCTTTCACCTTGTCCGCCAGCCAAAACCATTGTTAAAGTTTTTCTTAGAATTGTTGAACCGGTGTAAGCCATAGCAGTCTCTTACGTAGTTAATTAAAATATATCTAATTAGTAATTGATTGGCAATTAAAGAAATTGTTAACTTTGAAATGAAATTCATATTTAACCTCTTATAAATTTTCTTAAATGCTAAAACGAAAAAATATTCTATTTGCCGGTCTTTCAATCTTTGCAATATTACTGTTGGTTGTAGGATATTTTATAATAAAATGGGCTTTAAATAATTTAGATCAGCTTAGACGAACCAAACAAGCCATCTCTCTCGCTGTCCAAATGAAAGATTTCAGTGAGAAAGAACTTGAAATCTATAATCCTAAAAGCCAAAGAGCTGTTGATGTTAAACATTACCTGATAAATCTTGATTTGTATCCTGAACAAAAAAAAATATTTGGAGATGTTACCATTAGCTTAAAAATAAATGATAAACAGTCAGATAGATTCGAAATTAATCTTTATGATAATTTTAAGATTAGTGATATTAATGTGAACGGTGAGCGGGCAGATTATAAACAAACAGAAAAAGTTTTATCTATTCTGAAAAAAAATAAAGAAATTGATTCAGCAGACGTTAGAATTAAATATGAAGGAACTCCAAAAAGTTTGGGTTTCGGCTCATTCAATTTTGAAGAAGTGGACGGACATTTGCAAACTTATACATTAAGCGAGCCGATCTTTGCTTCAACATGGTTTCCATGTATTGATTTGCCTGATGATAAAGCTTTACTCGATATTTATGTAACAAATGATTCATCTAACATATCACTTTCGAATGGAAAATTGATTGATGTTAAATCAAACAGAGCACGTAGAACTTATCACTGGAAAACATTTTATCCAATTGCCACTTATTTGATCGCTGTTTATTCCGGTAATTATAAAACGTATTCTGAAAAATATAGAACCGTTACCGGAGACACTCTTAATCTTTCTTACTATGCGCTTCCAAAAAATATTGAAAATGCGAAAAAAGATTTTTCTGGACATACTTCTTATATAAAAGTATTTGAAGAATTATTTGGTCCTTATCCGTTCATAAAAGAAAAATACAGCGTTGCGGAGTTCTGGTGGCAGGGCGGTGCGATGGAAAATCAAACATTGACTGGAATTGGTTCTAATTATATAATTGCTCTACGGCTTAGTACTGATATGTTGATTCACGAACTCTCACATCATTGGTGGGGAGATGCTGTTACCCCAAAAACATGGAAAGATATTTGGCTCAATGAAGGATTTGCAACTTATTCGGAAGCATTGTATTGGGAAAAACAAGCAGGCTTCAGTGCACTTCAATCAACATTAAGTGCAAAGTTTGGAAAGTTTGACCACGGTACTCTTTATAATCCGGGCAATGCTTTGTTTGGACCCCTCGTTTATAATAAAGGCGGATGGGTTCTGCATATGTTGAGAAAGGAAGTAGGGGATGGTGTATTTTTCAGAATATTGAAAGAGTATTTTCTTAAATACAAATATGGCAATGCTTCAACGGAGGATTTTAAGAATCTTTGTGAAAAAATATCTAAAAAGAATTTGAATCAGTTTTTTAACCAATGGGTTTATAAAGGGGAGGGGATAATTGATATAGAATCCGATTGGAAAACGGTTCAAACAAATAATAATTATAATTCAGAAATTAGAATAAAACAGTTACAAAAAGGTTATGATATTTATAAATTTCCGATAGATATTAAATTGATTTATGATAAACATGATGATTATACAGTCTCAACTGTTTATGTTTCGTCAAGAGATACTGTTATAAATATTCAGTCAAAGAAGAAGCCGTCAAAAATTATTTTAGATCCCGATAAATGGCTTCTTGCAAATATTGAAATGGTTAGTGTTAATTAAATAATTGTCTAATGAAGAAAACTTATTTTTTTATATCGGATATTCATCTGGGACTTCAAGCCCAGGAAGTTGAAAAAGAAAAAGAAAAACTTCTTGTAAAATTTTTAGATTATGCACGAACTTCTTGTGATGAATTATTTATCATTGGCGATCTTTTTGATTATTGGTTCGAATATAAGCGCGTTATTCAAAAAGGATTTATCAAGACACTAGCCGCTCTTACAGAATTTGCCGATTCAGGTAAGAAAGTTCATTATGTTATCGGTAATCATGATTTTCTTCATCGTGATTTTTTTGAAAAGGAGATCGGTGTAAAACTTTATCATCATTCTATAGATGTATTATTAAATGATAAAAGATTTTTTATGGCTCATGGTGACGGGTTGGTCAAGAATGATCTTGGTTATAAAATATTAAAAAAGATCCTTCGCAATAAATATTTACAAAAAATTTATTCATTAGTTCATCCGGATCTCGGAATTAAGATAGCTAGTTCAACAAGTAAAACGAGCCGTGATTACACCGCGAATAAAAACTATGGAAAAGTTGACGGATTGTTCGAAACAGCAAAACTCAAAATTGATTCCGGATTTGATATTGTAATCTTCGGTCATTCGCATATTAAAGCATTGGAAAAATATAAGAGCGGGAACTACATTAATCTTGGCTCCTGGCTTGATAAACCCTGCTATGGAAAATTTTCCAAAACATTTGAGATAATCGACTGGAAATAAGATGAACATAAAACAAATACTAAAATTTGTAAAAAAACTGAAAAAGCCCGATAAGAAAACCTTAAAATATATTTTAATTGGTGGGGGAATCTTTATTGTAGTAGCAATCTTTTTATTCATGCAATTCGTTTCCGAAGGATTGCCTTCTCTTGAAGAATTGGAAAATCCAAGCGCTCAACTTGCAACAAATGTTTGGAGTAAAGACGGACAGCTAATCGGATCATTCTTTAATGAGAACCGTGTTGAAGTTAGTATTGATAGTATTCCTGCCCCTGTAATCAATGCTTTGATCGCTACTGAAGACAAAAATTTCTATCATCACTGGGGAGTTGATCTTCAGCGTTTTATTAAGGCAATGGTCAAAAACGTTTTACTTTTCAAACGTGAAGGCGCAAGTACAATAACGCAACAGCTTGCAAAAAATTTATATGGATTGAAAAGCCATCATGAATCTGCTCGCGGAACTGTTATAAGAAAAATTAGAGAATGGATTACAGCGATTCAAATTGAAAAAAATTATACTAAACGTGAAATATTAGAGATGTACTTTAATACATCTTATTTCGGGCATAGTGCTTATGGTCTAAGTGTTGCTGCTAGAGTTTATTTTAATAAAAATGTCAAAGATCTAACTATTACTGATGCAGGTGTATTAGTATCTCTTCTAAAATCCTCAGTCTATTATGATCCCTTTGACAAATATGAAAATTCCATGCGCAGAAGAAATCTAGTTATGCAAAATATGGTTAATGACGGATTTCTTGATGAATCACAATTTGAAAAACTTAAGTTGGAACCGATTAAACTTTCATACAAAAAAATTGAAGAAGGAATTCATGGCGGTATTGCACCTCACTTTCTTGAATATGTTCGCCAACAGCTTGTTAAACTTGCACCAAAGTATGGATTAAATCTTTATGAAGGCGGATTGAACATCTACACTACATTAGACTACCGAATGCAAAAGATAGCTAACAATGCCGTTAAAGTTCACCTGGATGATTTTCAAAAACAATTTGATAAAAATTGGAATTGGCAAAAATATTCTGTCTTATTAAACGAGTTAACTGATAAAGCTATTAAGAATCATCCTGAATATAAATCTGCTGCTAATCAAGAAGAAAAAAAAAATGTATATAATCGTTTACAGCGGGACAGTCATTTGATTGATTCAGTGAAGAGAATTGGGAAAAGGATTGAAGTTGGTTTTGTTGTAATTGATCCGAAGAATGGTGAAATCCGCACGATGGTAGGCGGACGTGATCAAACATTTTTATACGGCTTAAATCATGCAACTCAAATAAGACGTCAACCCGGTTCAGCTTTCAAACCAATTGTTTATTCTGTTGCAATTGATGATGGTTTGTATCCTGCGTATCCAATTATGAACCAAAAATTTGATTTCCCTGATGGCTCCGGTAAAATTTGGAGTCCGGAAAATTTTGATCGTTCGACAAGTGGATTTGTAACTCTAAGAGATGCTTTGAGAGAATCATTAAACTTAGTTTCAGCAAGACTAATTATCGAAGGTCACGCTCCTTTATGGAAGATTGGAAGATTTGCAGAGAAGATGGGAATTAAAACTAAGCTTGATCTTGTTCCATCAATATCACTCGGTACTTCAGTTGTGTCGCCTATAGAATTAACTTCTGCTTTTGCAACACTTGCTAATCGAGGCATTTATAATGAACCGATTTCAATATTAAGGATTGAAGACAAAGACGGTGTACTGGTAGAGAATTTTACTTCGAATGCAAGTGAAGCTATTCCGGAAGAGACGGCATATATTGTAACAGATATGCTAAGGACAGCAATTGATGCGGGAACCGGACAAGCAGCCAGATCGAGATATAATTTTCAGCGACCGGCTGCAGGTAAAACCGGAACAACCCAAGATTATGCAGATGCTTGGTATGTTGGATTTACTCCGCAGTTAACCGCCGGTGTCTGGGTTGGATTTGATGATCAGCGAGTTTCATTTACAGGAGATTATGGACAAGGAGCGCGCGCTGCTTTACCAATTTGGGCAATATTTATGCATGATGTTTATGAGCAATTAAATCTTCCTGTTGAAGATTTTATTCCACCTGCAAGTGGAAAAATTGTTCAAGCTAAGTTTTGTAAAGAATCTATTTTTGAACTTGGTGATCCAAAATTATATTCTGCTGATTGTAGAACAGGTGTATGGGCGGATATTATTAACAAGAATGATATGCCTCCTACTTTTGATGCTTATCGCGATACTACTATAAAATTTTTTGATCGCTACCAAATAAAAGATACTGTAAGACATGAAGCCAGAGAAATTCGCTGAGTTTTGTAAAACAAAAACGTTTTTTATTTTTTGATTTGAATTTTGCCCGGATGGCGGAATTGGTAGACGCGCTAGCTTCAGGAGCTAGTGAGAGCAATCTCGTAGGGGTTCGAGTCCCCTTTTGGGCACAACAATTTATTTTGAGGTAAAAATATTTCATTAACATCGGCATATTCAGAAGCACTTCTGTTCACAAAATCTCATTACGAAAATTTTCCGGTTGTTTCATTATTTATTCCCCAAAAACTTAGAAAACATATTGCAGTTGTTTACCAATTTGCAAGACAAGCAGATGATATCGTTGATGAAGGAGAACAGAAATCAGAAATAAGAACTCAGAATTTAGAATTGTATGAAACTTATTTTTCAAAATCCTTGGAAGGAAAATTTCAAAATGATTTCTGGTTTGCCCTTTACAATACGATCCATGAATTCAATCTTACTCCAAAATATTTTTATGATTTGTTAAGCGCATTTAAACAAGACATTTCTAAAACCCGCTATCATTCATTCGATGAAGTATTGAATTATTGTGAACGGTCTGCAAACCCGGTTGGAAGAATTGTGTTAGAATTTTTTAATATTCGTGATGATGATTCTAAACGATATTCAGACGCAATTTGTACTGCTCTTCAACTCACCAACTTCTATCAAGATGTTTTAATAGATATCAAAAAAGGTCGGATTTATATACCGATTGATGAGATTGAAAGATTTGGTGTAAAGTTAAATCAGTTTGAGTTAAAGCAAAATAGTACTAACTTTGAACAGTTATTGAAATCCCAGGTAGATCGGACAAAAGATTATTTTTCAATCGGGAGAAATCTTTTTTCAAGATTACCTAGAAAACTTGAAAAGCAAATTAAGGCGACAGTTCTAGGCGGAGAAAAAATTCTAGAAAAAATTGAAAAAATTAATTTCAATGTTCTAACTCATCGCCCTAAACTTTCGAAAATAGATTATATGAATATTTTATTAAAAGCATTAATTAAATAGTATGGCAGATGATTCAAAACATATAGCTAAAGAAAGCAACAGCAGTTTCTATTACAGCTTTTCTCTTTTGGCCAAACCAAAACGAGACGCAATGAATACTGTTTATGCATTCTGCCGCAAAACAGATGATATAGTTGATGAAGGAACTGAGCCTGAAGAATTAAAGTACGAGCGCTTACGCAAGTGGAGAATTGAATTAGAAAAAGCTTTGTACGGAACATCAGATTTCCAGCTCTTCAATAAACTGGCTGCAATAATAAAACAATTCAATATTCCCATTGATCCATTCTTTGAATTAATAGTAGGAATGGAAATGGATTTGCAGCGCAAACGATATCCAAGTTTTGATGAATTGAAATTATATTGTTATTGTGTTGCTTCAACTGTTGGTTTAATATGTATAGAGATTTTTGGCTATAAAAATAAATCCGCAAAAGATTATGCAATTAATCTTGGACTGGCGATGCAGCTAACAAATATTCTGCGTGATATTAAAAAAGATTCAGATAGAGGAAGAATTTATTTACCTCAAAAAGATATGGCTGATTTCAATTATTCTGAAAATGATCTGATGGAAAGAAAATACAATCCGGATTTTGTTTCATTGATGAAATATGAAGCAGCACGAGCGGAAGAATTTTTTAAGAAGGCAGATCAATTTCTTGATTTCGAAGATAAGTCTTCGATGTTCCCGGCAAGAGCAATGCAGCATATCTATCATAAACTTCTTACAAAAATTGAAGCTAAGAACTACGATGTATTTAACAAAAAAATAAAAGTCGGTAAGTTTGAAAAAGCTGCAATCTCAGTTGGAGTTTGGGCAAAGTATAATTTAGTTTATTAATGAAACGTGTTATAGTTGTTGGTGGGGGTTTTGCCGGATTAAGCGCATCAGTATTCCTCGCAGAAAATAATTTTGAAGTTACACTTCTTGAAGCATCTCCTAAATTAGGCGGTCGTGCATACTCACTTTATAATCAGAAGTTTGATGATTATTATGATAACGGTCAGCATATATTAATGGGATGTTATGAAGAGACGTTATCATTCTTAAAAAAAATTGATTCAACGGATAATATCGAATTTCAAAATTCACTACGGATTCCTTTCCTTAAAAAGGGTGGAGGAGTTGTTGAATTAAGTACTTACAAAAAATTCTATCCATTAAATCTTTTATTGGGAATACTTAATTATAAAATTCTAAGTTTTAGTGAAAGATTAAAAGTAACTGATTTTTTCCTCGATCTAATGTGCTGCTACTCTTGTGATCTCAAAGATAAAACTGTTAAAGATTGGCTCGAATGTAAGAAGCAGTCTGAAAATACAATAAAATCATTTTGGGAAATTTTGGTTGTTGGTACCCTAAACACAACAACAGAAAAAGCTTCAGCAGAAATTTTTGGTGAAATTCTACAGCGAATATTTTTAAGCGGGAATAAAGCGGCAACTATTGTCCTACCAAAAACATCTTTAGAAAAATTTTATTTAGGAAATGCAAATCGCTTTATTAAATCAAAAAAAGGAAAAACAATTCTTTCAGAACGAGTAGATCGAATTGAAGTTAAGAATAATAAAATTTTCAAGATTGTCACTGAAAATAAATTCTATTCTGATTTTGATTTTGTGATCATGGCTCTTCCGGAATATGCTGCAAAAAAAATAATGGATAACTCGAATATTACCTTAAATTTGCCAGAGTTCGAGTATTCTCCAATCTTAAATGTTCATCTTTGGTTAAAAGAAAACCCATTCAAAGAAAAATTCTATGGATTCATTGGTTCACAAATCCATTGGCTCTTTAACCATGGAAAACATATCAGTTTAACCACTAGTTCTGCTGAAAATTTGATCAATTTAGAGAATAGTGAGATAATAAGACATTTCTGTTCGGAGATAGAATTATATTTTCCTATATTTAAAATAGAAATGGTGATTGATTCAAAAGTAATTAAAGAAAAACGAGCAACATTTATGCCCGATATAGCATCAACAGAAAGAAGAAAAAATTTTAATTGGCAGTTAGAGAATTTTCTACTCGCGGGTGACTGGACGAATACAGGTTTACCCGCAACAATTGAGAGTGCAGTATTGAGCGGTAAAATTGCAGCAACACAAGTGATATCTTCTCTGAAATGAATTTGCGATTCATTTTTTGAGATAAATATATTATATAACAGATACAGCAATAAACAAAACGGAGGAATGATGTCCATCCTAAAACAAAAACTTCGCGAAAAAATATTAATCGAGCGACCAAGAACCGAGAAATTGCTAAAAGAGTATGGTAATGTTAAGGTTGATGATGTAACTATCGGACAAATAATTGGCGGAATGCGTGATATTAAAAGTTTAGTGACTGATATTTCTTATCTCGATCCGTTCGAAGGAATACGTTTCCGCGGATTCACAATTCCCGAAGTATTAGAAAAACTTCCTAAAGTGGCTGGTAAAGATATGCCCTCGGTTGAAGCATTCTTCTACCTTTTATTAACCGGAGATATTCCCACCGCAGCAGAAGTAGATGCCGTTCATGAGGAATTCAACAACAGAAAAGAAGTGCCAAAATATGTTTATGATGTACTTCGCGCTATGCCGAAAGACTCACATCCGATGACAATGTTTGCAACCGGAATCATGTCGATGCAAAAGGATTCGATCTTTGCCAAAGAATATCACAAAGGATTAAAGAAAGGTGATTACTGGGAAGCCTACTATGAAGATTCGATGAACTTGTTAGCTAAACTACCGGAATTGGGTGCTTTCATTTACCGTTTGAAATACAGAAATGGAAATATTATTGCCGGCGATCCAAAATTAGATTTTGGAGGTAACTTTGCAAAAATGATGGGCATTGATAAACCTTATGATGACATTGCTCGTCTCTATTTTATACTTCATAGCGATCACGAGAGCGGAAATGTTAGCGCTCATACTGGCCATTTAGTTGCAAGCGCTTTATCAGATATCTATTATGCTATCAGCGCAATGTTAACCGGTTTGGCCGGTCCACTACACGGTCTTGCGAATGAAGAAGTATTACGCTGGCTACATGGTGTAATGGAATCAATGGGTGGTAAGATACCGACAGAAGAGGAAATGAAAAAATTCGTATATGATACGTTAGATAGCGGTCATGTTATTCCGGGATTTGGGCATGCTGTTCTTAGAAAAACTGATCCTCGTTATACGGCACAAAGAGAATTTTGTATAAAACATTTACCTGATGATCCTATCTTTAAATATGTAGATCTTCTATACAAAGTTGTTCCTCCTATTTTGTTGGAAAGAGGAAAAGCAAAAAATCCATGGCCGAATGTTGATGCACAATCCGGCGTTATACAATGGCATTATGGAGTTAAAGAATATGAGTTTTATACTGTATTATTTGGTATTGGACGTGCACTTGGTGTTTGTTCAAATATCATTTGGGCAAGAGCGTTAGGTTATCCGCTTGAGAGACCGAAGTCTTTAACAACTACTATGCTTGAAGAAGCAGCTGCTGGGAAGAAATAATTCTAATAGAAATAATTTTCTTTAAGCCCCGATTTATCGGGGCTTTTTGTTTTAGTATTTATATTTTTACATAAAATGATTCGAAAGATTGAATTATGATGGACAAGAAAAAATTATTTTTAATAATTGCAATTCCAATATCGTTTACGGTATTGGTCTTCCTTGTAATATTCTATTATATCAGAAGTGAAAAAGCGTTACAGCAAAAACATGTAATACTAACTGAAAATGAAAGAAAAATTTATTCACCGCCGATACCGGAAAAATTGGAATTTTGCGGAGAGAAAGTTCCGCTTGAAGATTTTGATGTGCGTGAAAGAATTGATAGAGAATTCCTCGTAAATACTTACTGGCATTCCGCAACTTTACTTTACTTAAAAAGAGCAAACAGATGGTTTCCGGTTATTGAAAAGATATTAAAGAAAAATGGCATTCCGGAAGATTTCAAATATATGTCAGTTGCTGAAAGCGGAGTTATTAATTCAGTATCACCGGATGGTGCAACCGGATTTTGGCAATTGATGGAACCAACCGCAAAGAAATACGGTCTCGAGATCAATAAAGAAATTGATGAGCGATATAATATTGAAAAATCAACTCAAGCGGCTTGCGATTATTTGAATGAAGCTTATTCGAAATTTGGTAATTGGACATTAGTTGCAGCAGCTTACAATATGGGTATTGATGGAATTGAAAAGCAGATTGAGCGGCAGAAAACAAAGAACTATTATAATATGTTTTTAAATGAAGAGACTTACCGGTTTGTATCTCGAATTGTAACTTTAAAAGAAATTTTTAAGGACCCGAATAAATACGGGTTTTACTATTCAGATTATGATTTATATCCTAACATTGAAACTTATGATCTTAAAGTAAACTACTCAATAAATGATTTTGCCGATTTTGCCAAACAATACGGAATAAACTATAAAATCTTGAAAATCTTTAATCCATGGTTAAGAGAAAGTTATTTGAAAAACAAGACCAGGAAGACTTACATTATCAAAATTCCAAAATCTGGTGAAATTACGTTACCGGAGGAATAAGTAAAAAATTAAAATGATATAATTTCTTTGCTATGATGTAAAGATTTTTTTTTATCTTTGACAAACAGAATATCCAACCAATTCTTTGTCATCAAAATGCCTCTCAAGAAAAAAGTAAAATACATTTTTGTAACTGGTGGTGTTGTATCCTCTCTTGGAAAAGGAATTACTGCATCTTCTATCGGTCTGCTTCTTAAATTACGCGGGTATAGCGTAACAATTCAAAAGTTTGATCCTTACATTAATGTTGATCCTGGTACAATGAAGCCTTTTCAGCATGGAGAAGTTTATGTAACAGATGATGGAGCTGAAACCGACCTCGATCTCGGTCATTATGAACGCTTTCTTGATGTTGATATGTCACGTGCAAATAATACAACTACCGGTCAAGTTTATCACGAAGTAATTACAAAGGAAAGACGTGGTGATTATCTCGGTGCTACAGTTCAAGTAATACCGCACATAACTGACGAGATCAAGAAGCGGATGAAACTACTTGGTGAAAGTGGGAAATATGATATTATTATTACCGAGATTGGCGGAACAGTCGGAGATATTGAAAGTTTGCCGTTTATTGAAGCGATGAGACAAATAATGCTTGAGATTGGAAGAAAGAATGCATTGAGTATTCACGTTACACTAGTGCCTTATATCAAGTCTGCCGGAGAAATGAAAACCAAGCCGACCCAGCATGCAGTAAAAAATCTTCTTGAACTTGGAATCCAGCCGAATATTTTAATTTGCCGGTCTGAAGAAAAGTTGTCTAAAGAGATTCGTGAAAAAATTGCTCTTTTTACTAATGTGAAAACAGAAGCTGTAATCTCTGCCTATGATTGCTCAACAATTTATGAAGTACCAATTGTTCTTTATGAACAGAAACTTGATGAATTTGTTTTGGATAGATTAAAATTACCTGAATTACATATCAAATTAGATGATTGGCAAAATTTTGTTAACACAATTAAAAATCCTATAGGAAAAGTTAAGATTGCAGTTGCCGGTAAATATGTAGAGAATAAAGACTCGTACAAAAGTATCGTAGAAGCTTTTGTTCATGCCGGTGCTGAAAATAATGTAAAAGTAGAAGCGGATTTTATCAGTTCTGAAAATATTGAAGACAAGGGTGCAGAACATTTGTTAAAAGGTTATGATGGATTATTAATACCCGGTGGTTTTGGTGAAAGAGGAATTGAAGGTAAGATACTGGCAATAAAATATGCGAGAGAAAATAAAATTCCTTTCTTTGGAATTTGTTTAGGATTACAATGTGCCGTAATTGAATTTGCACGTAATGTTTGTGGAATTAAAAAAGCTAACAGTCAAGAATTCGAAAAGAATGCATGGAATGTTATTCATATTATGCCTGAACAATTAAAAGTTACAAATAAAGGCGCAACAATGCGGTTAGGTGCTTATCCTTGCATACTAAAGAAAAATTCAAAATCTTATGATGCTTACCGCAAACAAAAAATTTCTGAACGGCACAGACATCGTTTTGAAGTGAATAATAAATTTAGAGAAGTAATTGAAAAGTATGGGATGGTGATGAGCGGTACATCACCTGACGAAAATTTAGTTGAAATGATTGAACTAAGTGATCATCCTTGGTTCGTTGGGTGCCAGTTTCATCCTGAACTGAAATCAAGAGCAACAAAAGCGCACCCGCTTTTCCGTGAATTTGTAAAAGCAGCATTTCAATACTCTGAGAGGAAAATTCAAAATTGAAAACTAAAATTTTCATTATTGTTCTTTTACTTTTTAATGCAGTATTGATTGGACAATCGCAAGTACAGGATCTTATTCGACAAGGATTAGATCAAGCTTATAATATGGAATTAAATTCCGCGGAAAAGACTTTCAATAAAGTTTTAGAACTTAGACCTAATTCGCCAGTCGGTTATTATCATATAGCACAGATTCATTTTTGGATTTATTTAGGTTCACGCGACCCCGGAGAGTATCAAGTATTTTTAAAATTTGCCGATTTGGCGCAAGATCGTGCTGAAAAAGTTATTGATAAAAATCCCAAGGATTATCAGACTAAATATTTAGCGGGAAATTTGGCTTCCTTCAGAGCAATGGCACAAGCAACTAATAATTCATCAGTTGATGCTTTTTGGTCCAGTAAAAAAGCTGTCAACTATTATGAAGAAACTTTAAAACTTAATCCAAAATTTTATAACGCTTATCTTGGTTTAGGATTATTTGATTACGCAATGAGTTTTGTCCCGGATTTTCTTAAATGGGCTGTTAATCTAACAGGACTTTCTTCAGATAAAAGACGCGGATTTAATTATATCAAAACCGCGTTCAGGAAAGGAACAGAAAAAACCGAAGCTGCATTTCACCTTTCAAAAATTTATACAGATTATCTTGCTGAGTATGATAGCGCTTTTATCTTACTTCAAAGTTTAAGTTCTCGTTATCCAAACAATACACTTTTCATCTATCAGTATGCTGTTAGTTTAATTAAAGATAAAAAACTTGATAGAGCAAACGATATGTTGAATCGTGTAATCAATCTAAATAATAAAAGACTACCGCAGATTACTGCACTTTCGTATTACAGAAAAGGTGAAATATATTTTAAGAAAAATCAATTTAAGATTGCAATCAAGAATTATAAGAAATTTTTAGATATCTCTAGAGAGCTTGATTTTATTGGTTTCGCAGCTCTTAGCACAGCACTTTGTTACAAACTAAATGGTCAAGAGAAAGAATTCCAGCAGTATCTTCAGCATGCTAAAGGCGGCAACCAAGATATCTTTGAAGATTCTTATGCAAAACAAAAGAGTGAAAAATATTTAAGCAGTGGAATTACTCCTGTAGAATTAAAAATTATAAAGCTAAAAAATGATCTTGATGCAGGAAAGTATAAAATAGTTTATGACAGTTTAAAAACCGTTGTTGAAAAAATTGATTCAAGAGAAGATAAAGCAGTTGCATATGTACTTTTAAGTGAAGCAGCTTTGAATCTTAAAAAATATTCTGAAGCAATTTACTTTGCCGATCAAATTGAAAATTTAAAAGTTAATTCGGGAAAGTATACTGAAGTAATGGCTTTACTATTGAAAGCTGAAGCAAAATATTTCTCTGGTAAAAGGCAGAATATTGAAGATATTTTGGATGATGCTGAGGATAACAATGATTTTGAATTCAAAGATTACATTCAGTCTCGAATAGAATGGTTAAAACGAAGATTAGGTAAGTAAAAAAGCGAATTAACCTCATAAATCTTAGTAAAAGCCATCTTATTAATTGATTATTTACCTTCATTTAGATAATTTTTTCCACCAAAACAAATAATTTATGCTCAATATTGCTGTTTTTGTTTCCGGCAGAGGTTCTAATTTAAAATCGCTTAATGAATCAGTAATTAAAGAAAAAATTAGAATCTGTGCAGTTGTAAGTGATAAAGAAAATTGTGGAGCAGTTAGTTACGCAATTGAAAATCAAATTCCTGTATTTCTTGTAAGTCAAAGTGATTCGAATAAATTTTTTAGCTACGATAAATTATTGGACCAGTTTAAAAAAATTAAAATAGATTTAGTTGTTTTAGCCGGATATTTAAAAAAAATTCCAGATGACATTATTGATAAGTATGAAAATCGGATAATTAACATACATCCCGCCTTGCTTCCAAAGTTTGGCGGAAAAGGGATGTATGGAATAAATGTTCACAAAGCTGTTTTTGATTCTTCAGAAAAAATATCCGGTGCTACTGTCCATTTTGTTGATAAGATTTATGATAACGGTAAAATAATAGCTCAAAGCTTTGTTGATATTTCTGAATTAAATAGTCCGGAAGAAATTGCCGGAAAAGTATTGGTTGCAGAACATAAACTTCTTCCTTTTGTTGTAGAAAAATTTGCTGATAAAAAAATTGTAATAAATCATAACTGCGTAATAATAGCGGATTAATTGGACGGAATGTGTGAAAAGATTTGCCTTAATCAGTGTGTCTAATAAAACAGCCATTGTAGAATTTGCCCGCGAATTAAATTCTCTTGAATATCAAATAATTGCAACCGGAAATACTTTTAAGCTTCTGCAGAGCAATCAAATTAATTGTATTGAGATCAAAGATTTTACCGGATTCCCTGAAATATTTGATGGTAGAGTTAAAACTATACATCCAAAAATTTTCGGCGGGATATTAATGCGTACTGATAACGATTCAGATATAAAGCAAGCTAAGCAAAATGATATTTACCCAATTGATGTTATTTGTGTGAACCTGTATCCATTTCCTCAAGTTGTAAATAGAAACGATATTTCGCTTGAAGAGAAGATTGAAAATATAGATGTAGGCGGGCCAAGTTTAATCCGTGCATCAGCAAAAAACTATGAACGCGTTTCTGTTTTAACTGATCCTTCTCAGTACTCAGAATTTCTCAGCGAAATTAAAAAAGGGAAAGTAAGTGAGGGGACGAGAAAAAAATTAGCTTACGCCGCTTTCAGTTACACTTCATATTATGATACTCTGATTGCCAATTATTTCGAGAAAGAATTTAATCAACCGAAAGCAGCAATCAGGTTAAACTATAAGTCGTCGTTCGATCTTCGATATGGTGAAAATCCTCATCAAAGAGCTTACCTTTTTGGCGAGTTCGAAAATTATTTCAACATTCTTCATGGTAAAGAATTATCTTACAATAACATTGTTGATCTTACTGCAGCTTATGAATTGGTAAATGATTTAGACGGTTGCGCTTGTGCGGTTATCAAGCATACTAATCCATGCGGCGCATCTATCGGGAAAAATGTTTTGGATGCTTATGAACGCGCACTTTCATGTGATCCGGTTTCTGCTTTTGGCGGAATTGTAGCATTCAATAAAGAAGTTGATGAAAGCACAGCTAAAAAATTGAATGAGATATTTCTTGAAATTGTTATTGCGCCGTCTTATTCTGAAAAGGCGATTGAGCAATTAAAAACAAAAAAGAACCGCAGAGTTATTAGTGTTAATAAAAATCAGTTTGATAATTCATTACAGATTAAATCTATTCCTGGTGGTTTGTTGGTTCAAGAGAAGGATAATTCAAAATTAAGTAATGATTCACTGAAGTTAGTTACAACTAAAAAATATTCTGATAAGGAATTAAAAGATCTTAAATTTGCTTGGACAGTTTGCAAGCATACAAAGTCCAATGCGATTGTTTATGTGAAAGATGAAATGACAATCGGTGTCGGAGCTGGACAGATGTCGCGTATTGATTCGACAAAAATTGCTTCATCAAAAGCTAAACAGTTCGGGCATGATCTAAATGAAGCTGTTGCTGCTTCAGATGCTTTCTTTCCGTTTGCTGATGGATTATTAGAAATAATTTCTAATGGAATTACATCTATAATTCAACCCGGGGGATCTGTAAGGGATGACGAAGTTATCGATGCTGCAAATGGAAAAAATATTTCAATGGTATTTACCGGGATTAGAAATTTTAAACACTAAGAGGAAAAATGGGAATTTTTGATTTCTTTTCGACTGACATAGCAATTGACCTTGGCACTGCGAATACTCTTATTTATATCAAAGGAAAAGGGATTGTTCTTAACGAACCATCAATAGTTGCATTTGATAGGAACACAAAAAAAATTATCGAGCTTGGAAATAAAGCTAAGGAGATGCAAGGTAGAGAACATAGGGAAATCCGTGTTACAAGACCTATGCGTGATGGAGTGATAGCCGATTTTGAAATTGCTGAAGGCATGATTCGAGCTTTTATTAAAAAAGTTACTCCTAACTCTGTAACTAGTAAGAGAATTGTAATTGCAGTACCAAGCGGAGTTACTGAAGTTGAAAAGAGAGCGGTGCGTGATGCAGCAGAACATGCCGGTGCAAAAGAAGTTCATTTAATTGCAGAGCCAATGGCTGCAGCTATTGGAATCGGTATTGATGTTGAAGCTCCGGTTGGAAATATGATTATTGATATCGGTGGAGGTACAACTGAGATAGCTGTTATTGCACTTGCCGGGATCGTAAATGAAGAATCTGTTCGTATAGCAGGAGACGAAATGAATAATGCTATCATGCAGTTCTTCAAAAAGAATTATAATTTGTTGATTGGTGAAAGGACAGGTGAATCTATAAAATGCGAAGTTGGCAGTGCTGTTCCGCTAAAAGAAGAAGTTACTATTCAAGTTAAAGGACGTGATCTTGTTGGTGGAATTCCTAAAACAGTTGAAGTTAGCTCTGTTGAAATTAGAGAAGCATTAAATGAAAATATTTCCCAAATTGTTGAAGCCGTTAAACAAACACTTGAAAGAACGCCTCCCGAACTTTCAGCAGACATTCTTGATAGAGGTGTTATGTTAACCGGTGGCGGAGCGTTATTAAAAGGGCTTGATGAACGTATCAGAATGGAAACTAATCTGCCTGTACATGTTGCAGATGATCCGTTAACAGCTGTTGTCCGCGGTGCTGGACGTGCTATCGAGAATTTAAATAAATACTCTAAGGTGTTCATTCGTAAAAGAACATATTAATGAGAAAATTTTTAAGACGACTTGTTTCAGATTATAAAGAATATCTTCTACTAATAGTTCTATCCATAATTAGTCTCACAATTTTAGCTCAGAATGAAAAACCGGCGGCAAAACATTTGAAGACTTTTGCTCTCGGTAATTTTGCAGTAGTAAATGAAATTACAAACTCGATTGTATCAATCTTTAAAAGTAATGAATCACGTGATGATTTAAGAAATGAAAATGCGCATTTGATGCTTGAGTTAAACCGGTTACGAAAATACCGTATTGAAAATGAAGAATTACGTTCGATGATCGCATTTAAAGATACAAGTAAGTATCCTCTAATACCCGCTAAGATTATTTCGAAACTTGTTACAAAAAGCCAGGGCAATTTTATAATTAATAGAGGATCAAATAATGAAATTAGGAAAGGAATGCCGGTTATTAATTACAAAGGTCTGATCGGATTGATTATGGATGTGACTGAAAATTATTCTGTTGTTCAAAATTTGTACAATAGTAATTTAAGTATAGCTGTAACACTACAACGAACAAACGTTGACGGTATTCTAAATTATGATGGCAACAATCTTATTATTAAGGATATACCAACTACGTATGATGTACAAATTGGAGATATTATAGAAACTTCAGACTTTAGTTCTCTTTTCCCTCCTTCGATTCCAATTGGGATTGTGTCGAAAAAGGAATCGAATATACTTGGGTTACTTCATAACTTAACCGTCGAACCATTTGCAAAAATTTCTGCTGCAAATAATTTATTTATCCTAAAAATTCTTCCCAGTAAACAGATCAATCAACTTGAAATGAATTTAATTAAATAGTGTTTGAATGAATATCCAATACTTAAAACCAATTTTATTTTTTATTCCTCTTGCTGTAATTCAGCTTGTAATAGTTCCATTAATTTCGATAAGTAACATTGCCCCGAATCTAGTTTTTATCTTAATAACTTATTTTACATTGAGACACGGACAGACTTATGGAACAATCCTTGGATTTATTTTGGGTTTTCTTTTTGATATTATCTCGGGAGGATTAATTGGCGCATTTATGTTTTCATTTACCTTATCGGCATTTGTAGTCGGTTACTTTTATAGTGACAATAAAATTGACATTAATATTTCAACTTACTTTTTCTTGTTTATTTTATTTGTCTGCGGAAGTATCAATTCGTTCTTGTACGCTGTGATATCTAATTCGAATTCCAGCATAAGTTTATTTTTTATGATGCTCGAAGAAGGAATTTTACCGGGATTGTACACAGCTCTTTTTGGATTGCCAATTGTAATCTTTCATCCGAAAGAAGGAATTTAATGGACGATAATTATTTCGGCTCATATTTTAGAAGAAGAATTGTATTTGTATTTATGATCGGCTTTTTTGCGGTCTCTATTACACAATTATTTAATATGCAGATTCTTGAACAACCATCATACTCTGAAAAATCTGATGAAAATAGTGTAAAGCCGATTTATCAAACAGCACCGCGCGGAGTATTCTTTGATCGGAATCATAAAGTTCTGGTTGGAAATAAACCATCATTTACTCTTCGTATCACACCTTCTACATATGATAAAAAATTAACTCCATATATTGAAGCAATACTTGGCACAAGCCCTGGATATATTGATCACATATTGAAACAGAATGAATCGTATTCAAAATTTATTCCTCGCAGAATTGCAAAAGATGTTAGTTTTAAAGTTATAGCTTGGTATGAAGAAAATGCATCTAAATTGCCGGGTGTAGACTATATAATGGAAACTCAACGTGATTATTCTTTTGGTATAATAGGTTCTCATATGTTCGGTTATACAAAAGAAATTCCTATGGAAACTTATCTACATAGAAAAAATGAATATGATATTGGCGATAACATAGGTTTTGGAGGAATAGAAAAAACTTACGAAGATTATCTACGCGGAGATAAAGGAATTAAGTACATGCTTGTTGATGCAAAACAAAAGACTATCGGCAGATACAAGAATGGTGAAGAAGATCAGACAACTGTTAAAGGCGACGATTTAATTCTGACAATTGATAAAGAAGCACAAAGTGTAGCAGAGGAAGCATTTAAGGATAAAAGAGGTGCTGTTGTTGCTATTGAACCGTCTACCGGTGAGATAATTGCTTTCTTAAGCGCCCCTCAATATGATCTGCAAGATTTTGCTAAAGTTACAACAAATGAAATGTGGAGAGATCTAAATAATAATCCCGACAAGCCGATGTTCAATAGAGCTTCAATGTCAACATTTGCGCCGGGTTCTACTTTCAAAATGATCTCTGCAATTGCCGCTCTTGAAGAAGGAATAATTGATACTAATTTTAGAGTTACTTGCGGCGGAGGTTATCAGTTTGGTGATCGGTATTTCAAATGTTTGCACGTTCATGGAACAGTTAATGTTCAAACCTCGATAGAAAAATCATGCAACACATTTTATTATACGCTTGTTAATAAAATCGGTCTTGATATTTGGTCCAAATATGCAAAGAAATTTGGATTCGGAAGTAAATCCAGAATAGATATTCCGGAAGAAGCTGCTGGAATTGTTCCATCAACTGATTATTATAATAAAGTTTACGGAAAGAGCGGCTGGACTAAAGGTTTTGTAATTAGTTTAGGAATTGGTCAAGGTGAACTTAATGTTACACCTCTTCAACTTGCTCAATATGCTGCACTCTTTGCCAACTCCGGAAAATCTGCCAGACCACATTTCTTAAAAGGTTATACTGACACTCGAACAAATCAGTATGTCGAAGTGAAACCTCAAACGTATGATATAGGAATTAGTAAAAAGTCATTCGATATAGTACGACGTGCAATGTACCTTGTAGTTAATGGTGCAGGTACAGCTACAAATATTAAATCTGATGAATTGCAGATATCAGGTAAAACTGGTACTGCTCAGAATCCGCATGGTAAAGAACATGCATTATTTATTGGATTCGCTCCTTATAACAATCCTAAAATTGCAATTGCAGTTTTAGTCGAGAATGCGGGATTTGGAAGTACAATTGCTGCACCAATTGCGCGCGATATAATTAAAGCATATTTGATAAAGGGAAATAAAGAAGGAAATAAAAACCTCGCTGCTTCAACTAATGTACAGGAGGAACAGATTGCACATTAATTATAAACTTCAGGATAGATTTGATCTTGCAATTTTTATCCCCATGATAATTCTTGTTATTTTTGGTTTGCTCGCTATTTATAGTTCAACATATAATCATCCTACAGCTAGCGGAAATTTTCAGAAGCAATTGGTTTTTGCTATTGTAGCAATCATTGCATTCTTTATTACATTCTCGTTACCTCAACAATTATTCAAATCGTTTGCTATACCTGTTTTCTTTGCATCATTATTTTTTCTCCTTGCCGTGCTTGTTGTTGGTAAAACAGTTTATGGCGCTAAAAGTTGGTTCGGTGTCGGTGGATTCGGATTTCAACCTTCTGAACTTGCAAAGCTTGGTACGATTCTAATGTTAGCGTATTGGCTTACTTATAAAAACCGCGATATAAATAATCTTTTAGATATTGGCGTTGCTCTCGCAATTGGTTTTGTTCCAATCATGTTGATTATGCTTGAACCGGATATGGGTACTTCAATTGTATTTGCAATTATTACAATATCATTAATTTTTTGGAGTGGAATAAGTTTATTTGGTCTATTCGTTGTACTCTCGCCGGGGTTTATTGTGTTTGCATCTTTATTCGGAGTTTATGCTTTTACTGCTGCGCTGCTTTTGATTGTTGCCGCTTTATTTTTTTTCAAGAGAGATTTATTTAATAGCGTTACGGTTTTCATAATTAATCTCTCGGCAGGTTTCTTTTTTGATTACGCATTTAAAATACTTAAACCTCACCAACAAAAAAGAATTGCTTCATTTCTTGATCCATCTGCAGATCCATTAGGTTCAGGTTACAATGCTCTTCAGGCAAAAGTTGCAATCGGTTCTGGCGGCTTTTTCGGAAAAGGTTACTTGCATGGCAATCAAACTCAGCTAAGATATATCCCTGAACAATGGACTGATTTTATTTATTGTGTAATTGGAGAAGAATTTGGATTTATTGGCAGTGTACTTGTCATAACATTATTCCTGATAATATTTTTAAGGTTATTCAAACTTTCTGCAACTGCCAAAGATAAATTTAGTGTACTGATAATTATCGGTGTCCTAACTTTATTATTCACACACTTTGCAATCAATGTTGGAATGAATCTTGGCATAACACCGGTTATTGGATTGCCTCTTCCTTTTTTAAGTTACGGAGGGAGTTCTTTACTGATTAATATGGTTATGCTGGGGATCGTGATGAACATTTATAGGAACAGAAAACTTCATACTTGAGAATGTTATGACTGCACAGGAAAAACTTCAGCAAAAATTAAATCAAAGTTTGCATATATGTGTCGGACTTGATACGGATTTCAATAAAATTCCAAAACATTTACAAAATAACTCTTCTCCAATTGTTGAGTTTAATAAAATCATTATAGAGAACACTTACAAAGAAGCAGCCGCTTATAAAATCAATTTTGCTTTTTATGAAAAGGGCGGCACAAAAGGGATTGATAACTTATACAAAACATTAGAACTCATTCCCAATGACGTTTTAACTATAGCCGATGCAAAACGCGGTGATATCGGTAATACATCACAAATGTATGCTCAATCAATTTATAATCATTTTCATTTTGATTCTGTAACTCTCCATCCATATATGGGGTTTGATTCATTAAGTCCCTTCTTCGATTATAGAGACAAAATAAATTTTATTCTTGCGCTTACTTCTAATAAGGGATCAGAAGATTTTGAAAAGTTAAAACTTTCGGAAGGGAAGTTTCTTTTTCAAAAAGTAATTGAAAAAGTTAACGAGTGGAATAAAAATCAAAATTGCGGAATTGTTTTTGGTGCGACAAATTCATCAGAGCTTAGAGATAATATTTCTAGTTTTAAGAACTTACCTGTATTAGTACCCGGGGTTGGCGTTCAAGGTGGAAGTTTGGAAAAAGTAGTAAGAATATTTAAGGAAAATAAATCCAATCATTTTCTGATCAATGTAAGCCGATCTCTAATCTATTCTGATCCAACAATAAATTTTGCAGCAACCACCTCTAGAATAATTAAAGACTACAACTCGCTTATTAGATCCTTATCATAAAAGATTGATAGCTTTTACCACGGTATTATATTAAATTTTAATTGAAAAATGATTTAGTCGAAATGTAATCTAAAGCGCAATTCAATCCTCAATTATAACATGGGCGAGAAAAATTCCATAGTTCTTGAAACCACTCTTTACGAAATTTGGAAAAATCAATATTACAACAGCTCACTAAAAACTAATTCCGGCGAAGATATAACAGTCCTTGACGTAGGGATTCATAATGATGAATTTGCCGGACCGGATTTTAAAAATGCACGTATCAGAATTGGCAACTTAACATATATAGGCGATATAGAAATTGACCGCGATTATTCAGATTGGAAAGCACACGGACATCATATTGATAATAAATATTCTAAGGTTATACTCCACGTTTCTCTGTTAAATAAAAATAAATATGGACACGTTTATACAAGAGACGGCAGAAAACTACCATCAATTTGTATATCTGAATTCATTGAAAAAAATATTCTTGATGGAGTACACAATGAACTTGATGATATAAAAACCAACCCGATATCAAATATCAAATGCAGCAATTATATCAATAGCATTCCCCATGAAGTTAAAGAAAAATATTTATACCAGCTTGGTATTAGTAGATTCGAAAGGAAATGTAAAAAAATATTTAATCGTCTTAAAGAACTACAATTTATTAATGAACTTCACATTAAAGAGCCTGTAATTACTTACGAACTAACATCACAATTTCAAGAAAGGAAATTCAAACATTCTGATTTTGTCTCGAAAGAAATATGGCAACAATTATTGTATGAATTGATCTTTGAAGCTCTTGGCTATTCTAAAAATAAAAATCAAATGATGAATCTTGCTCAAGTGGCAAATATTAATTTTTTGGCAAAAATAGATTATGACGGAATACTTGTTGAAAAATATGAAGCTGCGTTATTAAATATCGGCGGATTTTTCCAAGATGCAAGTATAGCTTCTGAAGTACACACAAAAAACTATTTGGAAAAAATATCTCTTCATTGGAATTCTATCCGCTCTTTTTATGATGGTAAAATATTATCTGAAACCGAATGGCATTTTTTCAGATTGCGGCCGCAAAACTTCCCTACAGTTAGAATTGCTGGCGGTGCTAGGATCTTAAAAGAATTACTTCATAATAATTTGATTGGCATAATGTCCAAGAAAATATCCGAAATCCATAATCTTACAGTATTGATAAATTCTTTACGTTCTTTGTTTGTAATTAAATCAGACGGTTATTGGAAAGACCATTATGTCTTTGATCAAACTGCAAGCGGAGAAATCAAATATTTTGTCGGCGCTTCTCGTGCAGATGAAATTGTTGTAAATGTAATTATACCGTTCTACTCAGTTTATTTTGAAATATTCGGCAATGGAATCCTTTCAAAAAAAATCTCAAGTCTTTATAGTATCTACGAACAGCGGTCGGAAAATCAAATTATAACCGAAGTTGCGGAAGCATTGAATTTTACTGATCAGGTTAGAAGAACAGTAATGTCTCAAGGTATGATTGAACTATTTAGAAATAATTGTTCGAAGAATAAATGTCTGGAATGTGAAATTGGAAAAGTAGTTTTTAATTAATTTGTACTTCCGCCTAATTTATTTATTTCATCTCTTAATTTTGCAGCTCTCTCATAATCTTCTTTGTCAATTGCTTCTCTAAGAAGATCTTGTAGTTGTGCTAATTTTGTCTCAGATAAATTTTTCTTAGGTCCCTTTGTTCCTGATTCGGAGGTAGGTTTAGCCGTCTCATTGAATTCATCGTCAGAATCTTCGCTTGAAGGTACGAATGCCGCTATTTTCATAACTTCTTCGGCAACATATAAAGGAGCTCCTGTTCGAACTGCAAGTGCAATTGCATCACTGGGACGAGAATCAATTTCATTCGTCATTGTTGCAATCTCTAATTTAATTTTTGCATAAAATGTATTTTCTCTTAACTCATTAATAATTATTTCATTAATTGTTGCACCAAGATTATCAATAACACTTTTAAGAAGATCGTGTGTGAGTGGGCGAGGGGGTTTTATTCCTTCCATTTCAAGTGCAATTGATTGAGCTTCGTACTGACCAATAATAATTGGCAAACGGCGAACACCAAACACTTCTTTTAGCAACAGAGCATAAGCTCCGCCCGCCGATGGACTTGCTGATAAACCTAATATTTCAACTTGTACTTTGTGCAATTAACCTTCTATGATTTAATTTTTTTGATTTCTTCAATCATTGCCGGTACAATTTCAAAAACATCTCCAGCGATTCCATAATCAGCTACTTGAAAGATTGGTGCATCTTTATCTTTATTGATTGCAACAATATACTTTGAAGAACGCATTCCTGCCAAATGTTGAATTGCACCAGAGATTCCTAAAGCTATATATAAATTTGGGGAAACAGTTTTGCCGGTTTGTCCAACTTGCTCGGAATGTGGGCGCCAGCCGGCATCTACTACTGCACGTGAAGCACCAGATGCAGCACCAAGAACTTCTGCTAAGTCTTCAACAAGTTTGAATTGTTCCGGACCTTTCATACCACGTCCGCCGGAAACTATGATATCTGCTTCGGCAACATCTATCTTACCTTCGGATTTTTTGATATCAATTACTTTAACGCTCAAATTTGGTGATGAAATATTTACAACAGAAACTTCGGCTTTTTTATCTGTTGGTATTCCGGGATTAAAAACATTAGGACGAAGTGCAAAAACTTTTTTTGGAGAAGTTAATTTTACATTAAACAATGCCTTGCCGGCATATATAGGGCGCGTTGCGATTATATCATTAGATTCACAATTTAATAAGATACAATCCATTGCAAGTCCGGAATCTGTTTTGACTGCAACACGCGGGGCTAAATCCTTACCCATAGAACTTGCAGCAAAGAAAAATAAATCAATATTATTCTCAGTTGAATACTTTGCGATTATATCTGCATAAGCACTTGGAGAATAATTATCTAAGTCAGCATTCTTAAAATGAGTAACCTTAGCTGCACCGAATCCGCCCACTTTCTCTAAATTTTCAATTTCATTACCAATAGAAATTGCTTCAACAGATCCGGAAACTTTTTGTGCAATATCAGAAGCGGTTTTAACTGCTTCAAATGATGACTTTTTTATTTTCCCGCTTCGCTGTTCAATAAAGACTAAAATTTTATTTGCCATAATATTTTTCCTTAAATGACTTTTGCTTCTTCTCTTAATAAACGGACTAATTCAGGAACAGCAGTTTCATCTGTTCCAAGAATTTTTCCGGCTTGTTTAGGTGAAGGTTTTTTCATCGAAATAATTTCTACGGAATTATTTACAGCGGCTGGTTGTTTTTCTAAAATTTCTTTTTTCTTAGACGCCATAATGCCTTTAAGCGAGGCATATCTTGGATCATTCAAACCCTTTTGAGCAGTTATTAAAGCCGGTAGTGTTGTTTCAACAATTTCTTTACCGCCTTCAATCTCGCGTTCGCAAGTAATCTTATTGCCGTCCAATAAAAAACTTACTACGACTGAGATACAGTTGTAACCTAGAATTTCGGCAGTAAGTTGCCCAACAACTGAATTATCAAAATCTACAGATTGTTTGCCAAAGAAAACCAACTCAGCATTTTGAGCTTTGATTTCTTCTGCAAGAGCTTTTGCTACTGAGAAAGAATCACGATAGCTATCATCTTTTAGTAAAACTGCATTATCTATACCCATTGCAAGAACCTTACGCAATGTTTCTTTGTTAGCATTACCGCCTAAACTTATAGCTACAGTTTCTCCGCCAATTTTTTCTTTAGTTTTTAGAGCTTCTTCAACTGCAAATTCATCATATGGATTTACTATAAACGTAACGCCATTAGGATCTAATGTTTTGCCATCACTTCCGATATTAATTTTGGCAGCAGTATCGGGAACATGACTAACACAAACAGCAATTTTCATTTATCCTCCTTAAAATCAAATTACTTAATGATTAGGAACAAATTAATAATCTTATCTTATGGGAGAACAAATATAATTAAAATTTATTTTTGTGAGGCAATTTTATAAATTGAGTAAGAATTGATGAAAAATATGAACGAAGAAAGACCACATGGAATAATTGAGCCCGAATCCGAAAATGAAGTAGTTATTGGGTCGCCATATAAAGTCATTTTATTTAATGATGACTGGCATAGTTTTGACGATGTAATAAATCAAATAATCAAAGCGGTTAAGTGCAGTTATAAAGAAGCCCGCTCTTACGCTTTTGAGGCACATGTTAAAGGGAGAACACAAGTTTTTAACGGCGAATTAAACGAATGCTTGAAAGTTAGTTCAATACTTGAAGAGATCGCGCTTCACACACAAATTATTTCTTAATCTTACACCAACTCGCACTACAGTTGTTATCCAATTCCATCAAAATTTACTTATATTTTAGATAGTAATTGTTCACTCTAATTGTTGAGATAAAATATGCAAATAGGTCTGGTCGGATTACAATTTTCCGGTAAAACAACTTTATTCAATACTTTGGCAAAGAAAGAAATCGAAGCTTCGTCCAAAGAAGAAGCATCAATTGAAGTTGTAAAAATTCCGGATGACCGGTTAGATCAGCTCACCAAAATTTTCAATCCTAAAAAACAAGTAAACGCTACAATTGAAGTATTTGACATTCCCGGTTTGAAAATGTCGGAAGATAATAAAGTTAAAATCACTTCTATTTTTCTGAATGCAGTAAAAAATAACGATGCGCTTTTTTATATTGTCCGCGGCTTTGAAGATCAATCAATTTCTCATCCGATGGAAAGCTTAAATCCGTTAAGGGATATTGAATTTCTGGAAACAGAATATCTTCTTTCTGATCTAGGATTTTTAGAAACACGATTAGAAAAATTGAAAAGAGATGTTTTAAAATCCAAAGATGAAAAACTTAAACGTGAGATTCCCATTTTAGAAAAATGCCAAGCGCATTGCGAAAAAGAATTACCTTTAAGAACTCTTCATCTTGATGAAAATGAATTCAAATTATTATCCGGTTATCAATTGTTAACAATTAAGCAGCTTGGAATTGCGATAAACTATGATGAAAACTCAATACCTTCAGTAGAAAAAGAAATTGATCAACTTAAAATGAAACTGAATAAATTGCACGCAACTATAATTCCTTTTTTTGCAAAAATAGAATTAGAACTTTCTAGAATGAGCGATGATGATCAATTAGTTTTTATGCAAGATTATGGAATTAAAGAATCTGCATTAAGTAAAATATTAAGAACATCTTACGAAATGCTTGGACTTCAATCTTTCTTCACAGTAGGTGAAGACGAATGTCGTGCTTGGACTATTAAAAAGAATTATACTGCTCAGCAAGCGGCTGGTGTAATTCATACTGACTTTTTTAATCGTTTCATTAGAGCTGAAGTAGTTCACTACGAAGATTTTATTAAACATGGTTCGTTCGCAAAATGTAAAGATGCCGGTGCATGGCGGCTTGAAGGAAAAGAGTATATCGTTAAAGATGGAGATATTCTTAACATTCGTCACAATTAAAAATTTGGAGTAAAAATGTTAACATCAGCTATTGAAGGACTTTCACCAATTAAATTGTGGAAAAGATTTTTTGAAATAAGTCAAATCCCACGACCATCTAAAAATGAAGAGAGAGTTCGTCTTTATCTTAGAAATTTTGCCGGACAAAATAATTTTGATATGAAAGAAGATGAGGTAGGGAATGTTGTGATTTTAGTTCCATCTAAACCAAGATTTGAAAACGCACAGACTGTTGTTATTCAGAGTCATGTTGATATGGTCTGCGAAAAGAATAAAGACATTAAACATGATTTTACAAAAGACCCGATAAAACTACTACGTGATGGCGAATGGATCAAAGCTGATGGAACAACCTTAGGTGCAGATAATGGAATTGGTGCAGCAGCAGCATTAGCAGTATCGCAAGATGATGATTTTAATCATGGCCCTTTAGAATTACTTTTTACAGTTGATGAAGAAACCGGACTGACCGGTGCAAACAATTTAAAAAAAGATTTCATAACCGGAAAAATGTTATTGAATCTTGATACCGAGGAGGATGGAGCGTTTTATGTAGGTTGTGCAGGAGGAATGGACTCCGTCGGAACTTTTAAGATTGAATATGAGGAACCTAAAAAAGGTTACGTCCCATTCACTTTTTTTGTCTCGGGATTAAAAGGTGGTCATTCGGGCATTAATATTTCAGACGGAAGAGCTAATGCCATTAAAATCATGGCGCAACTTTGTAGTATGATTGAAAAATATGATTATCAACTTGCTTATATAAATGGCGGGTCTAAACGTAATGCAATTCCGCGTGAAGCTGAAGCAGTAATTTTCCTAAGTCCTGATAACGATTCAGATGTACGCGAGTTGATAAATGAATTTACAATCGAGACTGTTTTAGAATTCAGATTAAGAGACGATAGCATTAAAATAAATTTTGAAAGAGATGATGCTGCAGTTAAAACTTATCCAAAAGTTTATACAAAACAATTTTCGACAAATGTTATTAATACAATTCTTGGAATGCCGCATGGTGTTATTGCAATGAATGCAGAAATACCCGAACTTGTTGAAACTTCTACAAACCTTGCAACAGTGTTAGTGGAAGGGGATAAACTAAAAATTGGAACCAGCCAACGTAGTTCAATTGAAAGTGCAAAGAAAAATATTGCAAAAAGTGTTAAAGCAGTTTTTGATTTAGCTGGAGCTGAAGTTACAGTTGGTGATGGTTATCCCGGCTGGCAACCTGATATGAGCTCAGAGTTATTAAAGACCTCAAGGAAAGTTTTTATAGATTTATTTTCTAAAGAACCCGAATTGAAAGCTGTTCATGCAGGATTGGAATGCGGAATTTTGGGTGATAAATATCCCGGGCTCCAAATGGTATCATTCGGTCCCACAATCGAAGGAGCTCACTCACCTGATGAAAAAGTGAAGATTGCAGATGTTGATAAATTTTATAGATTGCTAAAAAATATATTAACGGAAATAGCTAATGCAAAATGAGTAATGAAGATGTTTTTCATTAGTTGATTTTTGTCCTTCTTGATTCTATTCGATCATTCACAAAAAAAAATAGATCAAACATGAAAAAAGAAGTTAAGCTAAACAACGTCCCTCATATTATTTCTATCCAGGATATGATTTTACTACTACACAAAAGATCAAGAGATATCTCGTAAAGAGTGAGAATTGATAAATCAAAAAAAGAGAAGCCCTATCTGTAGGGTTTTCCACTTTTTTAGAGGCGCCGGTCGGATTCGCCCGGCAAAACCGGGTTGCAGACCTTATTCCACAATAAATCATTTACCAATTGAATTTAGAAAATTTCTACCTGGATGAGTTTTAAAATATTTTTCTCTCATCATTGCATCAGATTTATTTCCAAAATGTTCTGAATATATTAACTCAAAAGGTTTACGATTCTTTGTTGACTTAACTTTACCGGAGTTGTGTTCAATAAGTAGTCTTTCAATGTTATCGGTGTAACCAATGTAACGATGGTTATCGACTTTACTTCGAAGGACATAGATTGTGAACATAAAGATTTGATGAAGAGTTGAGGCGCCGGTCGGATTCGCCCGGCAGAGCCGGGTTGCAGACCTTTCATTTTACTATAACTATTTACCAATTGAATCTAGAAAATTTCTTCCCTGATGAGTTTTAAAATATTTTTCTCTCTTCATTGCATCGGATTTATTTTCATACTTCTCTGAGTAAATTAATTTTAGGGGTCGCCTATTCTTTGTAGATTTTACTTTTCCCAAACCGTGTTCAATAAGCCTTCTATCTAAATCGTCTGTAAAACCAATATAACGTTTGTTGTCTTTTTCGCTAAGAAGTATATATACAGTGAACATATAGAAAGGAATTGAGATTTGAGGCGCCGGTCGGATTCGAACCGACGAATAAAGGTTTTGCAGACCTTCCCCTTAAGCCACTTGGGTACAGCGCCAATAAAACAAATCCCGATTTTATCGGGATCGTAGAGCGGGAAACGGGACTCGAACCCGCGACTTCAACCTTGGCAAGGTTGCGCTCTACCAACTGAGCTATTCCCGCATATCAAAATTTTTAGAACGCTAATTTCTCGCACCGCAAATATAATACTGCAGAATCATTAATCGCAAGATTAAGATTTTTTTACTGAACTTTTGAACAATTAACAAATGATTGCTTAGAATAAGTTCTAAGTTTTTATCTTTGCTGTGCAAATTTAACATCTAATATTTAAATGTACGAAACCGAAAGAAAAGAACTAGTAGAAATTTTACATAGCAAAGGAATATCTAATCAGAGAGTTCTTGATGCATTTTTGAAAGTAGAAAGACATCTCTTTGTTCCGGATATAATGAAACAGCACGCATACAAAGATGTTGCACTTCCAATCGGGTTAGGGCAAACTATTTCTCAGCCGTATACCGTTGCATATATGACGCAGGAAATTGATCCGCAGCCGAAACAAAAAATTTTAGAGGTCGGAACCGGTTCAGGATATCAAGCTGCAATACTTTATGAGTTGGGTGCAAGGGTTTTTTCTATTGAGCGTCATAATGATTTATATAATTCAGCAATGAAAATGTTCGATAAACTTAATCTTAAAATAGCAGCTCGTTGCAGTGATGGAACTATTGGATGGGAAGAATTTTCTCCATATGATGGAATAATTGTTACAGCAGGAAGTCCAACAGTTCCTATCAACCTTAAAAAGCAGCTTGCTGTTGGCGGTAAGATGGTTATACCAATAGGTGATAAACAAGTTCAAACTCTGCAGATTATTACAAAAATTTCCGAAGAAGAATTTAAAACACAAGAAGTTCCGTATTTTGCTTTTGTACCACTCATCGGCAAAGAAGGATGGAAAGAAAAGTAATTATCATAACCGGGCCTACTTGTTCCGGAAAAACTAAAATTGGGATTTCTCTTGCAGAGAAATTTAACACTGAAATAATTTCTGCAGACAGCCGCCAAATTTTTAAATATCTGAATATCGGTACAGCAAAACCTACCGCTGATCAACTTCAACTTGTTAAACATCACTTCATTGATTTTTTAGAACCTGATGAAGTTTACAATGTTAGCCGCTTCGAAACAGATTCTCTCAAAATCATTAATAAATTATTTGTAAACGGTAAGACTCCGATTGTTGTCGGTGGATCCGGGCTTTACATTAAGGCCTTGGTTGAAGGGATCTTTGATTCGGTTGATGTTGATAAAGAATTCCGTGAAGAATTAAAACAAAAACGTGAAAAGTTTGGGAATGAATATTTGTATGATGAACTAAAGAAAGTTGATCTACAGAGTGCTTCAAAGATGCTTCCTCAAAACTGGAAACGCGTTATGCGTGCGCTTGAAGTTTTTCATTTAACCGGCGAACCAATCTGGAAATTCCAAAAGAATTATGAAAGGGAAACAGATTATAAGTTTATTCTGTTCGGATTGAATTGGGAAAGAGAAAAGTTATACCGCAATATAGAAGTCCGTGTTGATAGAATGATTCAAGACGGATTAGTTGATGAAGTGAAGAATATTTTATCTTTAGGTTATTCAAAAAATATAAATTCCCTTAACACAGTCGGCTATAAAGAAATCATATCTTATCTTGAAAGTGAAATCACCTTAGAAAGGGCAATTGAACTCATCAAACGCAACACCCGCCGATATGCAAAACGGCAAATGACTTGGTTCAGAAAGACAAAAGAAATTCATTGGCTCGCATGCGATGAAAATACAACTTCAGAACAATTAGTTTCGCTAATAATAAAAAAAATGTAGATAGTTGATTAATCAATTCATAATTTACTTCCAGAATCAAATTGTGTAACAACATTTAACTGAACAACAGACATAAACCAGAGGATAACATGATTGGAATAGTGGGTTATGGCTCTTACCTGCCACGTTATCGAATCAAAGTAGATCTAATAGCAAAACAGTGGGGTGCCGATCCCGAAGCAATTAAACGCGGATTGATGCTCTACGAAAAAACAGTTCCCGGACAAGATGAAGATACAATCACAATTTCTGTGGAAGCGGCGTGTTACGCATTGCAGCGTGCACGAATTAATCCGCAGAAAATTGGTGCAGTGTATATCGGTTCGGAATCACATCCTTATGCAGTGAAACCAAGCGCAACAATTTTAATTGATGCACTAGGCATCGGTCCGCACGTTCACGTTGCGAGTTACGAATTCGCATGTAAAGCCGGAACAGAAGCAATGTATGTAGCTTACAGTTTGGTAAAAGCAGGTGAGATGGATTACGCACTTGGTATAGGCGCAGATACTTCTCAAGGTGCACCCGGTGATGCTTTGGAATATTCTGCATCTGCCGGAGGAGCTGCGTATATAATGGGAAAAGAAAATGTTATTGCAGAAATTCTTTTTACTAATTCTTACACATCGGATACACCGGATTTTTGGCGACGCGAACATGAATATTATCCGCGCCACGCCGGAAGATTTACCGGTGAACCCGCTTACTTCAAGCACGTTCACAACGCCGGAAAAACTCTGTTGGAAAAATCCGGAATGTCTCCGAAAGATTTTCAATTCGCAGTCTTCCATATGCCGAATGGAAAATTTCCGCAGGAAGCCGGTAAGAAACTTGGATTCACAAAAGAGCAAATGGAAGTTGGTTGGATTTCTCCTTGGATGGGAAACACTTATTCCGGTTCATCACCAACGGGACTTGCTGCAATTCTTGATGTAGCAAAACCCGGTGATAAAATTTTTATGGTTTCGTTCGGTTCTGGTGCGGGAAGCGATGGATTCATTTATAAAGTTACAAACGAAATAGATAAAGTTAGAGACTTGGCTCCCAAGCTTAGAGATATGCTAGACAACGATAAAATTTATTTGGATTACGGTCAGTATGCAAAATTCAGAAAAAAAATTATTCTTAATGAGTAGGGAGAAAATTGATATGTCGAATGAAATGAATTCGCCAAAGGCGAACCGCTCTGCGGGAAAAGAAGTAGCAGTAGTTGGTGTTGGAATGACAAAATTCGGAGAGCTGTGGAAAAAATCTTTACGGGATATTTTTGTTGAAGCGTCTTTGAAAGCGATAGAAAATTCCGGAGTTGATCATATTGATTCTATGTATGTCGGAACAATGTCCGGAGGATTATTTGTAGGACAAGAACATATTGGTGCGGTTATGGCTGATTATCTTGGTGTTACGCCTGTCCCGGCGACAAGAGTTGAATCTGCTTGTGCATCCGGCGGCGCTGCATTTCGCCAAGCATATTTTGAAGTTGCTTCCGGACAAAGTGAAATTGTTCTTGCCGGCGGAGTTGAGAAGATGACAGACGGTGCAGACGTAACTGATGCATTGGCAACCGCCGCTGATCAGGAATATGAAGTTTATAATGGAATTACTTTTCCCGGATTGTATGCAATGATCGCTCGGGCGCACATGCATCAATATAAAACTACGCGAGAACAACTAGCACATGTTGCGGTGAAGAACCATAAAAACGGTTCGATGAATCCGAATGCACAGTTTAGATCGCCAGTAACTCTTGAACAAGTTATGAAAGCAACAATGGTTGCTGATCCGCTTCGATTGCTTGATTGCTCTCCGGTTAGCGATGGTGGTGCGGCAGTGATTGTCTGTTCTGTTGATTATGCGAAGAAATTGAAACAACCTTACATAAAAGTTATTTCTTCTGTACAAACTTCGGATACAATTGCACTTCACAGCAGAGAAAGTTTAACTGCTTTGAAATGTGTTTCTGTTGCCGCAGAGAAAGCTTATAAACAATCCGGACTGAAACCATCAGATATAAATTTTGCCGAAGTGCATGATTGTTTTACGATTGCAGAAATAGTTGTTACAGAAGATTTAGGATTTTTCGAGAAGGGAAAAGGCGGTGCAGCCGCTGAAAACGGATCAACAGCAATCGGCGGAAAAATTCCAATTAATACAAGCGGGGGATTAAAATCAAAAGGGCATCCGGTTGGTGCGACTGGCATAGCACAGATCATAGAATGTTATGAACAATTAACCGGAAATGCCGGTGAACGCCAAGTTAAAAATGCTAAGTACGGTTTAACACAAAACATGGGCGGTTCCGGTGCAAGTTGTGTAATTCACATATTGGAGGCAGTATGATCAGTCCAAGATATCATCGTGAAGTTCCTCAGCGTTATCGTCTTGAAGCAGGTAAATGCAAACAATGCGGACATATTTCCTTTCCGCCAAGATTGGTTTGTCCTAAATGTAAATCAAAAACTTTTGAAACAGTGAATTTAAGCAGAGAAGGAAAAATTTTAACGTTTACAATTATTCGTGTTGGACCGGATAAATTTTCCAAAGAAACTCCTTATGTAGTAGCCATTATAGAATTGAATGATGGAGTTCGTCTTACAGCTCAAGTAACAGATTGCGATGTGGATAAAGTAGAGATCGGTAATAAAGCAAAATTGATCTTCCGCAAAATACAAGATGAAGGGAAATCCGGTTTGCATTGTTATGGGTACAAAGCGGTTTTAGTATAATATATTTTTGTGAAACTCTGTGTCTCTCTGTATAATATTTTCAGCAGAGTTACACAGAGAATTCACAAAAACTAACAGATAGTTCATTTTCATCCCAATTATACTTTTCATGTCTCCGCGTTCTTTGCGAATCTTTACTTTGCGTCCTCTGCGTATAAAAGATTTTACCGCAAAGGGCGCTAAGAAAGCGCAAAGTTCGCAGAGAGTAGATTTATTTTATTAGCTAACCGAGTTCAATCACTTCATTTTTATTCCAACCTGACCTTTCATATCTTTGCACAGAAAATTTGGAGAATGTTTGAAAGACAAAATTCGCATCGCATCCGGATCCGGTTTCTGGGGCGATCTTCAATCAATTCCTTTACAGCAAGTAACCAAAGGTCCAGTTGATTATTTGATGATGGACTTTCTTGCAGAAGTTACTATGTCCATCATGCAGAAACAGAAGAAGAGAAATCCTGCTGCGGGATACGCAAAAGATTTAATTCAAATCATGAAAGATTTACTTCCTTACATTTCTGAGAAAAATATAAAAGTAATTACAAACGGCGGCGGCGCTAATCCAATGGGCTGTGTTGAAGAAATTGTAAAGTGCGCACACAAACAAGGTATCAAAGGATTGAAGATTGGCGTTGTTACCGGAGATGATATTTTAGATTCACTTGATAATCTATTGAAACACGGTGCCGGTTTGGATAACATGGAATCCGGTCAACATATAAAAGATGTGAAAGAAAAATTGATCAGCGCTAATGTTTATTTTGGTGCGCGACCAATTGTAGAAGCGTTGAAAAAAGGTGCGCAGATTGTTATCACAGGAAGAACGACAGATACTTCTCTAACTTATGCACCGATGATTCATGAATTCAAATGGGCGTGGGATGATTGGGATAAACTTGCCGCGGGAGTTATTGCCGGACATATTCTTGAGTGCGGCGGACAAGCAAGCGGAGGAAATTTTCTTGGCGATTGGAAATCTGTTCCCGACCTAGCACATATCGGTTTTCCAATTGCAGAAGCATATCCGAACGGAGAATTTGTAATTACAAAACATCAGAATACCGGCGGAATGGTTTCTGTTGAAACGGTGAGCGAACAACTGATGTATGAAATCGGCGACCCGACAAGTTATATCACTCCGGAATGTGTTGCGGATTTTACGTCTATAAAGTTAGAGCAATTAGAAAAAGATAGAGTTAGAGTTTATGGAATTAAAGGAAAGCCCGCGACAGATTTATTTAAGGTCTCGATGGCTTATAATGATGGTTACACAGCAATAGGCAGTTTAACTTATAGTTGGCCGGATGCATTAGAGAAAGCTCAGAAGGCGGATGAAATTTTGCGGACACGTCTTTCTGATTTGGGTTTGAAGTTCGATGAAATTAGAACTGAGTTCCTTGGTGTAAATGCTTGTCATGGTCCGCTAGCATCTAAGCAAAATGAAATCAATGAAGTAGTTCTGCGGGTTGGAGTTCGGAGTATTCACCATCATGATGTTGAAGCATTTGCAAAAGAGATAGCACCGTTGATCTTAACCGGTCCGCCAAGTGTTACAGGCTTTGCGGGCGGTCGTCCTAAACCGAATGAAGTTATTGCTTACTGGCCTGCACTAATGCCGAAGAAACTAGTTCATCCAAAAGTTGAGATAATAACAACATGAGTAAAATAAAATTAATAGATATTGCACACGGACGCAGCGGTGATAAAGGCGATGCCGCAAATGTTGGAATCATTGCCTACGACGATAAAGGTTATGAAATAATTAAAAAACATCTGACTACCGAAAGAGTGAAAAAACATTTTGAAGGAATCTGTCTTGGTAAAGTTGAGCGTTTCGAAATGCCGAACATTCGTGCATTGAATTTTTTACTGCACAACACTCTTGGTGGCGGTGGAACTGTTTCGTTAAAACATGATGCTCAAGGTAAAACTCTTGCCGCAGCACTGCTAAGAATGGAAATTGAAATTTAATTATAAAAAAGGAATAGAAAATGTTCGAAGATCAATTAAAAAGATTAAACGGCTACGCACAGAAGATCGAAAATTTACGGGGTTATCTTTAAGTTAGCCGATAAAGAAAAACAAATCGAAGAAATCCGAAAACAATCCGAAGCGCCTGGATTCTGGAACGATCAGAAAAACGCACAATCAGTTTTCCAAAAATCAAAATCTCTTCAAATCTGGATAGATGCATGGAATAAAATTGATGCTCAGCAAAAAAATCTAAGAGAGTTCATTGAACTTGCAGAAGCTGAACAAGATGAAAAGTTAGGAAGTGAAATTGATGCCGAACTTGATATCTTAGAAAAATCTTATTCCGATATAGAACTTAAAAGTATGCTCAGCGGTAAAGATGACGATAAGAATTGTATTATGACAATTCATTCCGGTGCGGGTGGAACTGAATCTCAAGATTGGGCGCAGATGTTAATGAGAATGTATTTGCGTTGGGGCGAGCAGAACGGTTACAAGATGAATTTAGTTGATTGGCTTGATGGTGATGGAGCGGGAATTAAAAGTGCTACCATCGAAGTTGAAGGTGAATTTGCTTTCGGATATTTAAAAGCTGAGAACGGTGTTCACCGTCTTGTTCGCATTTCTCCGTTCGATTCCAACAAACGAAGACATACTTCATTTGCATCAGTGTTTGTTATCCCGGAAGTTGACGATACAATCGAGATTGATATTAATCCCGCTGATTTAAGAATTGATACTTTCCGTTCCGGTGGAAAGGGAGGACAAAACGTTAACAAAGTCGAAACTGCAGTACGCATTACTCACATCCCTACAGGAGTTGTAGCTGCATGCCAGACGGAACGGTCTCAGCTTCAAAATAAAACCAATGCTTTTAAAATGCTGCGTTCCCGTCTTTACCAGATTGAAGTTGAAAAGCAAACTGCTGCAGCTGATGAAATAGAAAAAACAAAAATGAAAATAGAATGGGGAAGTCAAATCCGTTCTTATGTTTTCCATCCTTATAATATGGTTAAAGATCACAGAACCAATCATGAGACGTCGGACACTCAGGGTGTAATGAATGGTGAAATAAATAATTTCATTAAAGAATATCTTCTAAAATTTACTCAGAACTAAGAGATGAAATTTCTAACAGAATATCTTTGGTTTAGTACTTCAAAGAAAAGAGAATACATAAACATCACGGGTGAGGTAGAAAAGGCACTAAAGAAAAGCGGAATCAATGAAGGTATGATCTTAGTCTCTGCGATGCATATTACAGCTGGAGTTTATGTGAACGATGCTGAGAGCGGGTTGATTCAAGATATAGATGAATGGCTCGAAAAACTTGCACCGTTTAAATCTGATTATAGGCATCACAGAACCGGAGAAGATAACGGCGATGCACATTTGAAAAGCATGTTGGTCCATCATGAAGTTATTATTCCTGTAACAAACGGTAAACTTGATTTCGGTCCATGGCAGCAAGTTTATTATGCAGAGTTTGACGGGCAACGCAGGAAAAGAGTTTTAATAAAAGTTATGGGAGAATGAAAGAGTAATTGAGAATTGAAAATTGCGAAATGAAGAATGGAGGACTTTTCCATTCTCGAGAAGTTGAGATTGCCAAATGAAACAAGATTTTTTTGATCGTGTTTATAAAGTTGTTGCTAAGATTCCAAAAGGAAAAGTTACCACGTATGGTGCAATTGCAGAAGTATGCGGAATTAGATCTTCAGCAAGAACGGTTGGCTGGGCATTGAATGGTGCAACACAATCCGGATTACCATGTCACAGAGTTGTAAATCGTTTAGGTGCTCTTACAGGTAAAGTACATTTTGGAGATATTCACTTAATGGAAGAACTCCTTCGAAGTGAAGGAGTTGAGTTTGATGAAAAAGGTTATGTGATAATGGAAAAATATTTTTGGCAACCGAAAAAACTTAAAAAGAGTAAAAAGAAAAAAAATTAATATCTGTTAACAGTCAGCGAAGAAACACCAGCATTTACATCAATAATAATTCTTTTACCAATACTCGAAAAATTTTCCGTAATGTAATGACCTTTACCTTTACTATTAAAACCATGAATATTTTTTGATGATAATGCCATATCAGTTTGAATTTCACATCCAACATTTGTCGGAACATCTATAGTGATATTTGCTGCACCCATTTCAACATTTACATTTGTAGTTTCTGATTTGTCACCAAGTTTTACGTATGTGCTTGTGGCACCGGAACGAAGTTCGAGATTTCTAATCTTAAATTTTGATAAATCCAGATTCGCTTTTGAAGCACCATAATTCAATCTTATATCCCATATAGGATTTTCATTCATATTTACTTTTAAGTAATTCTTAAATCTTCCACCAAAGAAATTAAAATTTCTTTTGTGCAGATTGAATCTTACGTTTGCTTTGTCATCATCTTTCCAAGTTTCAAAATCATATTCTGCTATATTCCCTTTCGTTTTGCCCTCAACCAATTTATCGGTAGTCTCTCCGAGAATAAAAGTTCCGGCACCGGAATTAATTTCTAGATCTGCATTTGTAATCGCGGATTCGTAATCCTCGTTATAATACTCGGTATATTTTCCATCGTGTTCTGGAAAATCAAAACTATTAAAAGCATTTTCTACAAATCCAAAAAGAAGAAGTGCAAGAAAAATTCCGAACAAAGCACTTATTACAGGTTTAGCTAATGAATTTTTGAAAATTACTAGAGCACCCCAAAAGACAAAGATCATTGGCCAGATAGCGTAAACAAAATCAAATGAACTCTGAACAACATCGTACTTTGTCAAAAGGAAAAGAGCGCCGAGAGCTAAAAGAAAAAATCCCCAAAATAATTGTCCGCTTTTCATTTCTACCTCTCCATTACTTTTTCATTGAATTCCAAATTAATGATCCTCCAATAAGTACAAACGCGATTGGAAGAACATCTCTTAAATCAAATGACGGAATTATGCGGTCTGCGAAAAAAATTAATCCAATAACAATTAGAATTATTCCGACAACAATTCTTCCTGAACCTTGTTTCTTCGGAAGAGATTGAGCTCCATCGAAATTCATAGAACTGGTTTGTGCAGATTGTCCGCCGGCATTTGTTGGATCATCAGTATTAACTTTATATGCGATCTCGAACGGTTCTTCCGGTACTACAATCCAAAGAATTATATAAAGAAGAATTCCAAACCCATGAAGGATTGTGACAACAACAAATAGAACTCTGACAAGTATTGGATCTAAATTAAAATACTGTGCAAGTCCTCCGGCAATACCCCCAAAAACTCTCACACGCCGTGAACGGTATAACTTGTCTTTCATGGCATCACCTTTTATTGTTTTCAATACTTAAGACGCACCTCAAATCAAAAGGTTTGCAAAATTTTAAAAACAAAATAGAGCTTCTGATTTGAAAATACTATGCTTCTTACTAACTTTGGTCAAAAGATAAAATGATTTTTCATTAATGAAAATAGCAATCTGTCAATCAAATCCAATAATTGGTGATCTTAAAGGGAATTCCGCAAAGATTCTTTACAGATATAAGCAAGCTGTTTCTGATGGGGCAGACCTTGTGATCTTTCCGGAATTGTTTTTATGCGGATATCCGCCGCTTGATCTTGTAGAAAAAAAAGAATTTAGAGAAGCCGTAAAAAATGCCGCAAATGAAATTGCATTTCAAACTAAAAAAGTCGGATTGATCTTTGGTACAATCACCGAAGATTATGAAGATAAAGTTGGGACGGGAGTTTACAATTCTGCCGCACTTTGTTATGATGGAAAGATTCAATTCGTTCAGAATAAAACTTTAATACCAAATTATGATGTATTTGATGAAGTCAGGTATTTCGAATCTGCAAAAGATGTTTTTGTTCATGAGTTCATGGGAGAAAAACTCGGTATCTCAGTTTGTGAAGACATTTGGAACGATGCAGATTATTGGAAACATAGACGATATACAACTGACCCGGTTCAAAAACTTGCTGATGATGGCGCTACTTTATTGATAAACATTTCTGCCAGCCCATATGCATATGGTAAACGGAAAGAAAAATTTGAAATGCTGTCAGTCCTTACTAAAATAGATAATCTTCCTCTAGTTTATGTTTGCTGTGTCGGCGCTCAAACAGAATTGATCTTCGACGGCGGAAGTATGTGCTTAAATTCTTCAGGTAAACTTCAAATGTTAGGCAAAACTTTTGAAGAAGATTATTTCATTTATGATTCGAAGAAAAATTATTCGGAAATAAAAGAGATTGAAAGTTCATTCGAAGAAGAAGTGTTGAACGCATTAATTCTTGGGATGAAAGATTATGCAAACAAAACCGGTTTTAAAAAAGCTTTGGTTGGATTAAGCGGCGGGATTGATTCTGCGATTGTAACTTACATCGCAGCTAAAGCATTTGGTCCTCAAAATGTTCACGTTGTTTTGATGCCATCGAAATACTCAAGCGAAGGAAGTGTAACGGATTCTGAAAAATTAATTTCTAATCTCGGCATTACATCAGAGAATATTTCGATTCAACCGGTTGTTGATAAAGCACTTGAGATGTTGAACTCGGCATTCAAAGAAAAATCTGAAGATGTTACTGAAGAGAATTTGCAATCACGTATCCGCGGTATATACTTGATGGCTCTTTCGAATAAGCATGGCTATTTGCTCTGCACAACAGGGAACAAATCGGAAATTGCAACTGGGTACGCTACTCTTTACGGCGATATGTGCGGAGCGGTATCGGTTATTGGTGATGTATATAAAACTCAGATTTATAAAATTTCCAACTTTATAAATCGAAACGAAGAAATAATTCCTAAAGAAATAATTCTGAAAGTTCCTTCCGCAGAATTGCGTCCTAATCAAACAGACCAGGATTCACTACCGCCTTATGATTTACTTGATAAGGTCCTTAAAATGTATCTTGAAGAGCAAAAAGAATTTGGAGAAATTTGCAAAGAAATCGGTGATGCAAATATTGTAAAGAAAGTCTTGCGGTTAGTTGATATGAATGAGTTCAAGCGCAAACAAACAGCGCCGGTACTTCGTGTTTCAACAAAAGCATTTGGTTATGGCAGAAGATTCCCAATTGTACAAGGTTGGAGAAAATAAATAAGTATGGAGTTCTTTTATGGTAATACGTAAAATTTTTTTTCTTTTTTCCATTTCGATAATTTCATCATATGCGCTTTTTGGTCAGACTGATTTAGTAAAGGTTAAACTCTCTCAAAACAATTGGAAAGTTGATGCAGGAAGTAATTTCAAAATTATTCTTAGTGCAAACATAAAAGAATCATGGCATATTAATTCCAATAAACCGAATGATGAATTTCTAATCGCTTCTAAAGTAGCTGCCAAAAGCGAAGCAGTTATATTGACAAGCATAAACTATCCGAAGCCGAAAGAATTAAAACTTGAGTTCTCTGAAAAACCGGTCTCTGTTTTTGATGGCGATATTAAAATCGAATTAACATTTACTGTGGATAAAAATACTGTTTCCGGTAAATACACTATTCCTGTAAAACTTAGTTACCAAGCTTGTAACGACAAAATATGTATGCCTCCAACTGAAGTTTCAGATAAGCTGAATGTGGAAATTGTTGGAACAGTACAAGAAGTAAAAAGTGAAACGTCAAACGCGAGAGGCGAGAAGCAAGAAGTAAGAATAGAAAAGAAAGATGATAATTCAATAGCATCCACACTTGAAAAAAGCGGATTAATTTTAAGTCTAATTTTTGTATTCCTTGGGGGACTTGCACTCAATTTAACCCCGTGTGTCTATCCACTCATCCCAATTACGATTGGATATTTTGGCGGTCAGAGTGAAGGCAGAACCAGCAGACTTTTTCTGCTTGGAATTCTTTATGTGTTAGGTATGGCACTTACATATTCTGTTATTGGTGTCGTTACTTCATTAAGCGGAGCTGTGTTCGGCACTTTATTGCAAAACACATTTGTAATAATTGGAATTGCAGTTCTGTTTGTTGTATTGGCTTTAAGTCAATTCGGTGTTTATGAATTTAAGCTGCCGGACTCATGGGTTATGAAAGCAGGTGGTGCAAAGGGTGGTGCATTTGGTGCATTCTTTATGGGATTAACAATGGGAATTGTTGCTGCCCCGTGCATTGGTCCTTTCGTTCTCGGATTAGTTACTTATGTTGCAGCAAAAGGTGATCCATTTTATGGCTTCTTAATGTTTTTTGTTATGGCAGTTGGACTTGGATTCCCATATTTACTGCTAGCACTATTTTCCGGAAAAATTAAAAAGCTCCCGCGTGCCGGTGATTGGATGGAAGGAGTAAAACATATTTTTGGTTTCTTACTTCTAGGTATGGCAATATATTTTGTAGCTCCGCTTCTGCCAAAAGAATTAAATAAATATTTACTACCGGTCTTTGGAATTTTAGCTGCTCTTTTACTTTTGTTCATGGATAAGAAGGCAAATAATGTTAAAGCATTTAGAATCTTTAAAATTATTTTTTCATTGGTAATTGTTGCCGTTTCTATTTATGCGCTTATTCCGACAAAGCATTTAGAACCGCAATGGCAAAAATTCAGTGAAGTTAAATACGAACAGTCATTAAAAAATAATGAAAGAATGGTTGTAGATTTTTATGCCGATTGGTGTATTCCGTGTAAAGAATTAGATGCACTTACTTTTTCTGATCCAAGAGTAATTGAAACATTGGGAAAGTTTACTTCATATAAAGTTGATATGACAAAAACTTTATCCGATGAGACTGAAGCTTTAAGAACTAAATTTAAGATTGTTGGTATGCCTACAGTATTGATAATAAATGCTAAAGGTAAAGAAGTAGAAAGATTAACAGGTTTTATCAATGCAGATGAATTTTTGAAAATATTAGATAAAGTTAATTAACTATATAAATTGCTTAACGAACGTAGCTTTCATATTTTTTGGTGCGCTTAAAAAAAACTAATTGTTAATTAATTATTGAGCATTACAGATGGCACAAGAAACAGAAAAAGAAATACTTGGTTTGAGTGATGTAACTATAAGGTTTGCAGGCGACTCCGGCGATGGTATGCAGTTAACGGGTTCACAATTTAGCGATACAACTGCATTAATGGGCAATGATCTTGGAACACTTCCTGATTATCCTGCAGAAATTAGAGCTCCTGCCGGAACACTTTATGGCGTTAGCGGATTTCAGTTACACTTTAGTTCAAACGATGTTCATACACCGGGCGATACACCAGATGTTTTAGTAGCAATGAATCCTGCTGCATTAAAAATAAATTTAAAGGATCTTAAAGAAGGTGGAATGCTAATTACAAATTCAGATTCCTTCGATGCAAAGAATTTGAAAATGGCCGGTTATTCAACCAATCCTTTGGAAGATGATAGTCTTTCACGTTATAAACTTATTTCGATACCAATTACATCTCTAACAAGCAATGCATTAAAAGACTCGGGATTAAGTATTAAAGAAATCACCAGAAGTAAAAATTTCTTTACTCTTGGAATTACTTACTGGTTATTTAATCGTCCTCTTGAACCGACATTAGCTTGGATCGAAAGTAAATTTGCAAAGAATAAAGCTATAGCTGATGCAAATTCAATTGTACTAAAAGCTGGTTACTACTTCGGAGAAAATACAGAACTTTTCACAACACGTTATACAGTAGAACCTGCCCAACTTCCAAAAGGAATTTATAGAAACATTTCCGGCAACGAAGCGATTGCATTAGGATTTGTTGCAGCATCAAAGAAAAGCGGATTGCCTTTGTTCCTCGGCTCATATCCTATAACTCCTGCATCAGACATTTTACATTTCTTAAGCGGGTTTAAAAATTTTGGTGTAAAAACTTTTCAAGCCGAAGATGAGATTGCAGGTATTGCATCTGCTATCGGTGCATCGTACGGCGGTTCTCTAGCAATAACAACCACAAGCGGTCCAGGTATGGCTCTCAAAACAGAAGCAATGGGACTTGCAGTAATGACTGAACTTCCTTTAGTAATTATAAATATTCAGCGCGGAGGACCGAGCACAGGACTTCCAACAAAAACAGAACAAGCAGATTTATTTCAGGCTATTTACGGAAGGAACGGTGAGTCGCCAATTCCAGTACTTGCAACATCAACTCCAAGCGATTGTTTTAATATGTCGCTTGAAGCTGCTCGAATTGCTATCAAATATATGACTCCTGTTATCCTTCTTAGTGATGGTTACATTGCAAATGGAACCGAACCTTGGAAACTTCCACATGAAAATGAAATACCGGAAATTCCTGTTCATTTCTGGACTGATAAAGAAAGTTTTGCACCATACAAACGTGATGAAAATCTTTCCCGTCCTTGGGTTAAACCGGGAACACCGGGTCTCGAACATAGAATCGGCGGACTTGAAAAAGCACACATCACAGGTAATGTTAGTTATGATCCTGATAATCATGATTTTATGGTGAGGATGCGTGCAAACAAAATAAAAAATATTGAGAATGATATTCCCGATTTAGAAGTTAAGTATGAACAAGAAGGTGATCTGCTTGTATTAGGTTGGGGCGGAACTTATGGAGCTATAACGGAAGCTCTAATAAAAGTTAGAGCACAAGGCAAGAAAGTATCGCAAGCTCACTTAAAATATCTTTTCCCGTTCTCAAAAAATACCGGGGACGTATTAAAACGTTTCAAGAAAATTCTTATTCCGGAAATTAATCTTGGACAGCTTACAACAATAATTCGCAGTGAGTTTTTAATCGCTCCGATTTCATTTACAAAAATTAAAGGTCTTCCTTTCAAATCAAGTGAAATACAAAATAAAATTTTAGAAGTTCTTGGAGGCAGCAATGGTAAATAATATAGATGCACCTGTTAAATATACAGCAAAAGATTTTACTTCGAATCAAGATGTGCGCTGGTGTCCGGGTTGCGGCGATTACTCAATCCTCGCGCAAGTACAAAGATCATTTCCTGAAATCGGAAAGAAGAAAGAAGAGATCGTATTCATTTCCGGTATTGGCTGTTCAAGTCGGTTTCCTTATTATATGGATACATACGGTTTCCATTCTATTCACGGAAGAGCTGCTGCAATTGCATCCGGTTTAAAAATTGCTCGACCAGAACTTTCGGTTTGGGTTGCAACCGGCGACGGCGATTTAATGAGCATTGGCGGAAATCATTTTATCCATACATGCAGAAAAAATATTGATCTAAAAATATTAATGTTCAATAATAGAATTTACGGATTGACCAAGGGACAATATTCACCGACTTCTGAAAAAGGAAAAGTAACTAAGAGTTCTCCTTACGGAAGCATTGACTATCCGTTCAATCCGCTTTCACTTGCACTCGGTGCAGAAGCAAGTTTTGTTGCACGTACAATAGACCGCGATCCTAAACATTTGCAGGAAATGGTTAAACGTGCAGCCGAACATAAAGGAACTGCATTCATAGAAATTTATCAGAACTGTAATATCTTTAACGACGGTGCTTTCAGCATTCTAACAGAAAAAGAAACTAAAGGTGATAACGTTCTTGTCCTTGAACAGGGAAAGCCGATGGTTTACGGAAAAGAAAATGATAAGGGAATTAAGCTTGATGGATTTACGCCAGTTGTTATTGATTTGAAAGACGGTAAGAACTCAATTAATGATTGCCTCGTTCATGATGAAAAAGATCCCGACCCGATTCGTGCATTTATTTTAGCGCATATGACAGATCATGAAGGAATGCCGACACCAATCGGAGTTGTTCGCCAAATATTCAAAGAAACTTATAATGAAGGTGTAGAAAGACAAATAAAACATATTACAGAGAAGAAAGGTAAAGGTACAATTGAAAAACTTCTCTTCACTGAAAATACTTGGGAAGTGAATTAGCTTATAGCTTTCAGCTATCTGCTGTCAGCCATCAGCTTTTTTAAAATTGTTCGGGCGAAGTTTATTCTTCGCCTTCTTTTTTCATAAACTATTTTTTTATTAACCCCGCGATTCATCGCGGGGGATTGAAAAGATAGACAAACACATAGAACCGTTTCAACGGTTTATTGGTTTATACAGGAAATACAATGAGTGATTTTTTTCTACTGAAAAAAATAATTGATGAGCATAATTCGTTTCTTTTATCTACGCACGTTAATCCCGATGCAGATGCATTGGGAAGTGAATTAGCATTTTATCTTATCCTTAAAAAACTTGGCAAGAAAGTTAAAGTTGTTAATCACAGTTCTACTCCGTACAATTTAGAATTTCTTGATGAAGAAAAAGTAATTGAAAAGTTCGATGAGAAAATCCATAAAAATATTTTTGATGAAGCAGAAGTATTCCTACTGCTCGATCTTAATCAAGCTAACAGAATTGTAAAAATGGAAAAAGGATTCCGTTCATTTAAGGGAATTAAAGTTTGCATAGATCATCATCTGGATCCGGAAAATGTTTTCGATAATTATTTCGGCAGTGCCGATTATTCCGCAACATCCGAAATTATTTATGAATTTATCGAGCAGACAAAAATAGTTGAGATAGATTACTCGATAGCACTTCAACTTTATGCCGGAATAATGACCGACACCGGTTCATTCCGTTTTGATAGAACTAATCCGAGAATTCATAGAATCATGGCTGAGCTGCTTGAAACAGGTGTTAACCCAACAACCGTTTACGATAAGATCTACGATCAATTTAAATTTGCCCGCATAAAACTTTTAGGCGAAGCGCTTTCAACTATCGAGCTTGATTCAACAAAACAGATTGCAGCTATGTGCATCAAGAAGGAGGTTTTAGCAAGAACAGGTGCAACTGAAGCTGATATTGACGGCTTTGTAAATTATTGTTTAACAATTCAGAATATAAAAATTGGTATTTTGTTCTATGAATTAAGAGACGGATTGAAAATCAGTTTTAGATCGAAAGGGGAAATCCCGGTTAATAAATTAGCAGTAGAGTTCGGCGGTGGCGGACATACAAATGCTTCCGGCACACGGCTTTTTAATACAAACATTGAAGAGTACAAAGAGAAAGTAATTAAAGCAGCACAACAATATCTATAATTGTTAGAATGAGGGAATTATGTATTTCAATCTGAAGATCAATTCTTCAAAAGATGAACTGAGTTTCAAAAAGAACTCTGCACTAGTAAAATTCTTTGTCGAATCAAAAAAAATAGAAAAGACTTTAGATGATTTTTTTCTCTCACTGAACTATCCTCTGGGAAAAATCCAGAAGAAGAATTTCCTCGACAAAAAATCAAATGAGTTGACTTATTACAGCCAATCCGGTGAGCCATCGGTTTTGTATATAAAGAAAGCAAAAATTGATAAGGATTTCTCCGTAGATTTTTTCAGAAATTATTTTGCCGGACTTGTTCCGTCATTAAAAAAGAAAAATCTAAATTCCGTTCATATTGTTGTTCCGTCGTTCCTCGATCTCAAAGATCATCTTGAAAATGAATCCCAATTATTAAGATCTATTATAGAAGGAATCCACCTCGGCAATTACACTTTTGATAATTATAAATCTGACAAAGAGAAATCCGAAGAGCTTTCTTTCTTTATCCATTACACAGATCAGAAAATATTAAACAGTGCGATTGATTATTCTAATAAGCTTATGAACGCCGTTTTTTTCACACGCGATTTGGTTAACGAACCGGCAATAACACTTACTCCGGAAGAATTAGCTAATCGAACCAAGAAAGAACTTACTAAACTTGGTGTAAAAGTTATCGTATTTAATAAAGCAGAGTTGAAGAAAAGAAAGATGAATGCAATTCTTGCAGTTGGTGGTGCAAGCGATAAACCTCCTTGCTTGATTACAATACATTATAAACCGCGCGGAAAAGCAAAAAGAAAAATAGCACTTGTAGGCAAAGGTGTCTGTTATGATTCAGGCGGACTTACTATTAAACCAACATCCGGAATGCTTGAAATGAAAGCTGATATGGCAGGCGGCGGTGCTGTAATTGGAATTATCAAAGCCGCTGCTATGATGAAATTGCCGGTAGAAATAATTGGAGTTGTTCCGGCAGTTGAAAACATGATCGGCGGTTCTTCTTACAAACCGGGTGATGTTGTAAAAGCTGCTTCAGGTAAAACAATTGAAGTAAAAGATACCGACGCCGAAGGAAGAATTGTTTTAGCAGATGCTCTTCATTATGCATCTCAACAAAAACCGGATGAGATAATTGATTTTGCAACCTTAACCGGCGCGGTCTGTGTTGCACTCGGATTAATTGCCGCGGGATTATTTACAAAAGATGATCGTCTTGCTGATGAGCTTTTGCAATCGGGTAAGACTACTCATGAAAGATTATGGCGGTTACCGTTTTGGAATGATTATAATGAAATGATAAAAAGTGATATTGCCGATGTAAGTAATCTTGGTCCGCGATGGGGCGGGGCAATAACAGCCGGAAAGTTTTTAGAGCTTTTTGTTAATGAAAAAATTCCGTGGGCGCATATTGATCTTGCAGGTCCGGCTATTAAACATAAATACAACAACTACACTGAAAAATTTGACACCGGTTTTGGTGTGAGATTGATGATTGAGTATTTAAGTAAGATTTAACAAAGAAATAAATGGGGTGATATGAGCAAGCCAAACTATCTTCCGTTAGAAATAATTGAAAAGAAAATCTTTATTATCCGGGGACAGAAGGTAATGTTAAGTCCCCATCTCTCGGAGTTATATGGTGTGGAAGCCAGGGTCCTCATTCAAACCGTTAAGAGAAATATTAATCGTTTCCCATCTGATTTCATGTTTCAACTAACAAAGAAAGAGTATGAGGATTTGAAATCACAATTTGTGATTTCAAGTTGGGGAGGCGCTAGAAGAGCAAATCCTTATGCATTTAATGAACAAGGAGTAGCAATGCTCTCTTCAGTACTAAGAAGCGAACGTGCTGTTCAAGTGAACATTCAGATTATGAGGGCATTTGTTAAACTGCGGGAAATTATTTCTACTCACAAAGAACTTGCACAAAAGCTGAAAGAATTGGAATTGAAAATAGAATCTCACGATAAAAATATTACTGCAATCTTTGAAGCGATAAATCAATTAATTGCATCGGAAGAAAAGTCGAAGAGAAAAATAGGTTTTGATGTTAAAGAGAAAAGTTATAAGTATAAAGCGCGGCGCAAATAAAAATTATTTTTGTCAAGCTTACCCGCCATCTTTTTGGTGGGGCGTGGTCCTTGACGACCGAGTAAAAATTTTATTAAATATTAATTACTACTTTTCCTTTTGCATGTCCTTCTTCAATATAACGCATAGCATCGGCAGCTTCACTTAACTTGTAACGTTTATCTATAACCGGTACAATCTTTCCGGCTTCAAGAAACTCTTTCAGAAGAACCAAATCCGTTTTTTTTATCTTCGCCATGAAGCTGCACATCTTCTTACTCCCAATCATTGATAGTAATGATTGAAGCAGCATTCCGAGCAACATAACAAGCAGACTTTGACCGCCTCCACCAGCACCGACATAAATTCCGTTCCGGCTCAACGCACGCCTGTAACCGAAAATCGAATGATATGCGTTAGCACCAAGAATCAGATCATAATGTTTTCCGCTTTTTGTGAAATCTTCCCGTGTGTAATCAATGACATGGTCTGCACCGATCGATAGTGCTGTTTCCAAATTTTTCGTACTGCATACTGCAGTAACTTCTGCACCAAACGATTTTGCGATCTGCACGGCAAATGTACCTACACCGCCGCCCGAACCATCAACTAAAATTTTTTGCCCGGACTGAATCTTCCCTTTATCACGAAGACCCTGAAGGGCAGTGATTGCTGCAATGGGTACGGCTGCCGCTTGCTCGAAAGATATGTTGGACGGCTTCAGCGCCAATTTATTCTCATCAGCACAAACATACTCAGCCAAAGTGCCGATACATGCACCGAACACTTCGTCGCCAGGTTTGAATTGTGTTACATTTTTGCCGACTGCTTCAACTACGCCGGCAGCATCCCGCCCAGGTTGTATAATCTTTGGTTTGCGCAACCCGCCTATCATTAAACGGACGGCAAACGGTTTACCTCTCATTAAGTGCCAGTCGAGTGCATTTAATGATGCTGCCAGAACTTTTATCAACACTTCATCGTCTTTGGGAGAAGGTTTTTCTACTTCCTTTAATTCAATTACATCCGGTGATCCATATTTTGTGTACACAATTGCTTTCATAAGTCTCCACTAAATGGATTTTCAAAACCTAACGGCATTGCCGCTAACCGGCAGCCCAAAACAGGAATACCGAATAGTTGCAACAACTTTTATTTATTAAAAAATACTTTTAGAACAACCTACCTTAAAAAGCAACTTAACTTTACAAACTCACTTTTATAATTACAAAAATGCTACGCTGAAAGACAATTTACACTGCTCTACCAAGCTTTTCGTGTTGGGCAGCTGGTTATTTGCATTTCTATTTTAGTAATAAAAATTTTTTTGTTTCAGCATAATCTCCCACTGTTATTCTATAATAGTAAACACCACTTGCACAACCAGCTGCATTCCATTCTGTTTGATACGAACCTGCATTCATCTCTTGTGATAAAAGTTGTGACACTTTTCGTCCCACTGCATCATAAATTTTCAATGTTACATAAGTTGTTTTGGGAAGTGAAAATCTTATGATTGTATTTGGGTTGAATGGATTAGGATAATTCTGTTCAAGATGTATCATATTGCTTGGTACTTTATCCAGTATTTCTGAATCTACTGAAGTCATAATTTCCATTATAGTTTTGCCTGTGGCATATGGAGTTGGAAAATTTAGAAGAGATCCTATTGTTGGTGTGATATCTATGATTGAACGCCGAGTTGATGTATGGACTCCCTTCGGCATACCTAAACCAACACCTAGAAACATGACATGCTGGCATCCAAAGCAATTATCACCATGGCTTTTGAATCCATCTTGAATATTGTCGAGATGTCGGCCATGATCATTAGTTACCAATAAGGTCGTTGTATTTTGATAGACTGGATCGCTTTGTACGAAATCCCAAATCATCCCAACAATACTGTCGGCTATCATAATTGATTGTGTATAAGCAGACCAACCACTTGCTGGGGATGAATCCACATCAGGCAGATAGATCACCGTAAGCTCCGGATGATACATTTGAAGCTTCGATTTTGCATTTTGCCATACGTCCAAATCCGTTGTTCCCTGAAGAACATACCATGGCCAGTACTTTTGGCCGTAATCATAATAGAAACTTTGTATCCATGGAGTTGTCAACATCTTCATAATATACATTGCGTGAGTTGAATCCACTCCTCGATTCTTTCGAAAATACTCCCATAAAGTTGGGACAGTTGCATATTGGTTAGCAACACCGTTTACAACCGTATCTTTTGGTGTTGACCAAGAGCCGCACCATATTGCAGGAATGGCACGCTTAGTAAGTGTAATATTATCATTAAGCATTGTGTCAACTACCACACCTTGCTGTGACAGTTGGTACATGTGAGGTACATATCTTACAAGCGGGTCACCAAGTGTTTCAGAGTACCGAGCCCCATCTATAATCACCATAATAACATGGTTATCTCTTTGCGCAAATATTTTAACAGTGGAAATACTAACAATTAGAGTAATTAAAACGAACTTTTTTATCGTCGTCATTTTTTCTCCAGCATTTTAATTATGTTGCATAAAACGACGTAGTTTTTAGCCCGCCGCCAAAAACAACAATGCCACTTTTGTCAACGCAACTTTATTTTTATCTGTCCCGCGTTCTTTGCGGGAAAATCAGTTTGTTTACTAATCACACTTTTAAGAACAACCAGCACTGAAAAACTAAACCCGAAAAACTTACTACGACCGATTCGGAGAAGCGGCAGGGCTAAGACGCGGGTTAGGATTTATATATTATTTTATTTTAACTTTTTCTATCAAAACTTCATCTTCATATTTTAAGATACCACTTTTAACTTTTAGTGGAATTGGAAACAAAAAATCCACATACTCAACTTTTTCTTCTTCAGGTGGAGTCATTTCATAGTACTTACCTTTATCTAATTCATCATTTAAAATCCAATGTCCATCTTTGTTTTCTTCTGACATAAGAGTCATTCCAAGACACGGCGCTTTTATCTTTACACCTTTATCTTCTATCTCAAAAATTAAGTATAAAGTTTTCAATGATTCCATTGTAGGTGTTTTAAACATTTTTACTTTAATGACAAGTCCCTTTGTCTTGCTAGTATCGGTCGAATGCCAGTCGCCACCAAATGCTGCATCTACTCTATTTACCAATTTAGTTGATATCAGTTCAATCTTGAAACCGCTCTGACCATTTAGTTTAGTAGTAATGCAAATAAATAATAACGAAGAAAATAATAGAACATATAATAATTTCTTTTTCATTTCATATCTCACTTATTTTTAAAGTCTAGTGACGTTATTTTAAGTCACCACCCATAACATATATGACGGAATTATCAACACAATTTTATTTATTAATAAGTTTTTTGTATTTCCTAGTTACTTTAATATATAAAGATGGTTATACCTTCCCTTCCGAGACAATAAAGGTACATCCCAAGACTTACCAAGCGATTCTCTACATGCATCGGAAAGTGCTAATGAATAATACTGAAGAGTATCAATGTTTTTTATTTCTCCTTTTTCAAGAAGAGCTAATATATTTCCATAATCAATCATTGAACTATTAACAGTAGAATCAGTAATTATATTAAAAGAACCATAATACAATTCCCAAAAGCGTTGACGCGCATTTACAATTTCACTTGCTTTCAGATTAGTCGCTAGTGATATTTTTGATGCAACTTCGGATGATTCTATATATATTTTTATTTGGTTTGAAAAAAAATCCTTTTTGAAATCATGGTCTTTTGTTTCATAATATATAAAGGTACCCCAAAAAAAAGTTATTAAAATACCTAAACCGCCAACTACTTTTACGATGACATCCCAACGTCTATATTTTCCTTCTTCCACTTTGAATACTCCTTGTTATTTCATATAACGGTGTTGTACCTAACTATTAATTATTCTCTACAAAAAAGCGGACAGGCCCGCCATCGGATACAATTGCGAGGAATATATTCTATCTACATCTATTTTAATTGTGTTTATATCCACTGATGGAAGAAAGGAAATCTATATTCTTTGTTCTTATTATTTCAAACAAAGTATCCCGGTTAAAGAATTGATTTGGTGCTAACTCAACTTAGCGTAAAAGGGAATTGATGTCAAACGTTTTCTTACCCACCACCTCACCCCCGGCCCCTCTCCTTAATAAGGAGAGGGTGGCCCGAAGGGACGGGTGAGGTCAAACAATTACTCTTTTAGTTTTTTTCAAGAAAATATTTACTGCTAAGAATACAACACCAAGTGAAAGCAGAAACAGTAAAACATCAACTGCAATTAGAATGTAATTGCTATTCTTAATATAATCTAAAAACAGAATTACTAAAGACGTAATAGTTGTAGCAAGCATAAAGAGAGCAGGGAAGAGCGCAAAGAAATATTTTTTTCCTTTCAAGACTAACCAGCTTGAAACCGTTATTAATGCAAGTGCGGCAAGTAACTGATTTGCAGTTCCGAAGATCGGCCAAAGAACAGAAAATGCATTTGAGTATGCAAGTATGAACATGAAAATTACAGTCAATAAAGAATTGAACCAGTAATTTTTTAGAAATGGTTTCGGATTCTTAAAAAGAATTACCCACAACTCTTCAAATAAATATCTGTTCAATCTTACAGCCGCATCAAGAGTTGTAATTACAAATCCCTCGACAAGTAAAATCCCGAATACAGTACCGAGAGAAATTGGAATTCCTAAACCTTGATGGAATAAATTTCCCGCCGCTAAAGAAAATCCTAAAATCGGATTTGACTTGACTAACGGATCCGACGGCCATACAATGGATTTATAATCCACGAAACTTAATCCAACACCGATTGCAAGAAGTACGCAAATGGCAAGCAGTGATTCCAGCAGCATAGAATTGAAACTTACTTTACGTGCATCGGTTTCATTTGAAAGTTGTTTGCAAGTGGTTCCGCCGCCAACGAGAGAATGGAAACCCGATATTGCACCGCAGGCAATTGTTATAAACATCATCGGCCAAATCATACCGAGATTTTTAGCTCCTTCAACAAAATTAAAATTTGGAAGCGAGACAACTGCGCCGCCAAATCCAACGAACAACAAAGAAACTGCCATTAAAATAATTCCGCCGTAAAGAATTTGTACGTTTATAAAATCTCTGGGTTGAAGAATAACCCAAACCGGTGTTCCGGAAGCAATTAAAACGTAAATTGAAATTATGATCATCCAATGAAACGGCTGAAGTGAAACCGGGAATTGAATTCCGAGAAGAACCGAAACTATGCAGATTGCGGAAGCAAGCAAGTAAGCATATAATGTTTTTATTTCTTTCTTATGAATTAGCCAGCCAATAAAAGGCGCGCAAAGAGTTATAAATATTACTGATGTTGAAGCGATGCCGCCGATTCTTCCATAAGTAACTCCATCGGTCGTTACGGTTTTTAAGATTGTATCAGTTCCTTCAACGCCAAGTTTTGTAAGCGGCCAAAGTGATGTTAAAGAAATTGCCGTTGCACTCAAAAAAGATGAGCAAACCAAAAGCAGCATTACAATTGTGAAAGTGATCATCAAATTAAAACCGGTTTTGCCAAGAGTGGTTCTTGCAACTTCTGCAATTGATTTTCCTTTTTCACGCAGACTGATGAACATCGTTGTAAAATCATGAACTGCACCGAAGAAAATTCCTCCAACTACTATCCACATCCATGCGGGAATAAATCCGTAGAGCACTGCCATTGTTGGTCCTATAATTGGACCTGCGCCGGCTATTGCCGAAAAATGATGAGCAAACACAACGTAACGTTTTGTCGGAACATAATCGCGTCCGTCGTTTATTGTTACAGCGGGAGTAGGATTGTTTGGATCTTCACCCAGAGTTTTTGCAATAAACTTTGCATAAAATTTACTTGCTAAGTAAAATAAAACAATCGGAATTGCTAAGAAGAATAAAACGTTCATCTCTGCCTCTCAAGATTCGTGAAAGATTTAAAGTAATATAAAAATATTTTTAGTGATTCTTAAAAGATTTTAACCGGAGCGGTTTGGATTATTCCATCCTTCATTTCAAAAATTTTATCGCCGAGTCTTACTAACTGCGGGTTGTGAGTTACAATTAAAAAAGTAACTTTCAACTCATCTCTAAGTTGTACAAAAAGTTTATGCAGAGACTCACTGTTTATAGAATCCAAATTACCGGTTGGTTCATCGGCAAAAATTATATCGGGATTATTTGCAAGTGCGCGCGCAACGGCAACACGCTGCTGCTCGCCTCCGCTAAGTTCCGCCGGTTTGTGATGAATGCGGTCGCTCAATCCAACTAAAGCAAGCAGTTCTTCTGCACGTTTAGTAGAATTTAATTTTGTTTCACCGTAGATCATTAAAGGAATAGCAACATTTTCTGCGGCGTCAAACTCCGGCAGTAAATGATGAAATTGAAATACAAATCCGATATGTTTATTTCTAAACTTGGAAAGTTTATCATCGGAAAGAGAAAAAATATTTGTTCCTTTTATTTTTATCTCGCCTTCATCGGCATTATCCAATCCGCTTAGAATATGAAGAAGCGTACTTTTACCGGCACCGGAAGCTCCGACGATCACGCTGATCATTTTGCTTTCGACTTGCAGAGAAACACCTTTTAGGATTTCCAGCTTGTGTTCATTCTGTTTGTAAAATGATTTGTGAATGTTCTTCGCTTCAATAATAATTTCGTTCATAATAATTCTTCTGTATTATATTTTAAAATCTCTATGTACTTTGCGACTTCTTAGCGTCCTCTGTGGTTAAAAAGATTTAACGCAGAGTGCGCAGAGGAGACGCAGAGAAAATTTTATTCATATTTTATTGAATCAATAATTTTTGTATTAGCGGCTCTTTTAGCCGGATAAATTGCGGCGATAAACGCCATCAACAAGGCCATCATGCCGATTGCAAATATATCGCTTGTCCTAATTTCAACCGGCATCGCATTAATAATGTATTTATTAGAATCGAGTGGATAAAAATTATATTTTATCTGCAAGTAACAAACGATAACTCCAAGTATTAAACCGATTACTGTGCCGATCACGCCTACAAGAAGTCCTTCGAACATAAATATTTTTCTGATTGATTTTTGGTTCACGCCCATCGAGCGCAAAACACCAATGTCTTTCTTTTTTTCAATTACAGTCATTGTAAGAGAAGCAAAAATATTGAAGACGGCAACTGCAATTATTAAACAAAGAAGAATGTACGCACCCCAACGCTCTATCATCATTACGTTATAAAGTTCTTTGTGAAGGTCATACCATGTGTTGATCGAAAATAATTTAGTATCAATTCTTTTTTGAAGTTCGCTTTTGATTTTCTCGGCATTGTGGAAATCGTTAAGGCGTATCTCATAACCGGTAATTTGATCTTTCAATCCGAAAAGTTTTTGTGAGCTGGAAACTGATGTGAAAACAGAAGAACCATCGTAATCTTTATTGTTCGATTCGAAAATGCCCGAGACAACAAATCTTCTTGTCTGTGGAATTGAAAGAGTGGTGATCGTTCTTTCAATATTATAAGCGGAAGTAACAGTAATTGTATCGCCCACGCGCGAAGAGAGGCGGAGTGCGAGCGGTAAACCTAAAATTATTTTTTCAGACTGGTTATCATTCAGATTGAAGGAGCCGCTGATAATTTTTGATGCAACTCCCCATGATCTGTCTTTTACATCGAACTGAATTCCTTTTAGGTTAACTATCTCATAATTCTTTTTGTTTAGTAGAATTGCTTTGCCGTCAACAAATGGTGAATAGCTGGTTACTCCTTGTGTCTTATGCAAGACATTTTCAACTGTGCCGATCTTGGCGAATCCCTTTTCATCAATTACGGAAATTCTAATATGCGGATCGAAGCTTACCATAATCGAAGTAACAATCGAACCGAATCCGTTGAAGACTGACAATACAATCACAAGTGCTGCAACACCGATCGTAATCCCGACCGTAGAGAGAAGCGAAATGATTGTGATAAAATTCATTTTACGTTTCGCTTTCAAATATCTTTTAGCAATAAAAAATTCAATCATGCTATTCAAACCTAATTGCTGATATCGGTTTTATTCGTGATGCTATAAATGCCGGCAGAAAAGATGCAGCTAAAGAAATTACTACTGTAACTGCAGTAACTAGCAAATAATTATTCAATTCGATGGAGATTGGGACTTTGGTAATAAAATAGACCTTGCCGGGCAGAGAAATAATATCAAATTCTTGCTGCAGAATGCTTAGGATAAATGCTAGTACAATTCCAACAACTACACCAATTGCTGTTAGAAATGCAGAATGATATAGAAATGTTTTGATAATCAATTTTCTATTGGCGCCAAGCGAACGTAATATTCCTATTGCATTTGTCCGCTCGAGAACGATCATTAACAAAGTACCAACTATGTTGAACACAGCAACGAAAATTATTAGTCCCAAAATTATCGGTATCGGTTTTTTCTGAAGTTCGATCCATGTAAAAATATTTTGATGTAATTGAAAGACTGTACGTACATAATATGGATAGCCAAGTAAATCTTGAAGACGATCTGCAACCACATTTACATTTGCTAGATTTTTCAACTTTATGTTGTAACCGGAGATTTGGTTACCCATCCCGAAAATATCTTGCGCAACTTTAAGATTTATAAAAGCATTTAAGTCGTCGTATTCGCTCATTCCGCTTTCGTAAATACCGGAAACGATAAATTGTTCAATTCCCGGCGGATTATCTGCCGTTGGGATTTGATCTTTTCGCAAACAGAAAATTGTAACGATGTCACCAACTTTAACAAAAAGTTTTTCAGCGAGAGTTTTACCAAGTATTATTTTTTGTAATTCATTTTCGGATTGTGATAGATCAAAATTACCGCTTTGTAAAAAATTATTTAATTCGGAATTATCACTTTGCACACCAAGGAGTGTAATCCCTTCCGTAATCTTTTTTGATTTTATGATTGCAAGTTTTGAAGCGAAAGGTTCGATCTTGGTAACATCTTTATTAAACTCTTTTTCGATCAGCGGTGCAGTTTCAGAAAATGGAGGAAGGTTTCTATTCCCGAAAGAAACAATTTTAATATGTGAATTGAATCCGATAATTTTTTCTGTAACAACCTTATCAAAACCATCTAAAATAGTTAACGCAATAATTACAACTGCAACTCCAAGTGCAATACCAATTATTGTTATGTAGGAAATAACCGAAAGAAAGCGTGAATCTTTCTTTGATCGCAGATATTTATTGGTAAAAAAGAAAGGTAACGACATTCTTCACTTTGTTTTTTGTAAAGATATAAATAATATGAGAGAAGGGAAATGAATCGTCGTAAATTGACATTTCTAAACTAATACTATATTTTTGAAGCCCTAAAATGAAAAATTGATCCGGTAATTATTTAGCAAGGTTAGAGCTTCCCGATGTTAGAAGTGTTGTATTAGAAGCAAATTTTACGTTTTTTGAATATTTGATATGCAGAATGAAATCGGGGCGTAGCTCAGCCCGGCTAGAGCGCTTGGTTTGGGACCAAGAAGTCGCAGGTTCGAATCCTGTCGCCCCGACAACAATAGAGTGAATGTGTGTTAATAGAATTATTAGCACGTTCTTTTTTTATTAATGTGCCCATAGCTCAATTGGATAGAGCAACAGCCTTCTAAGCTGTAGGTTAGTGGTTCGAGTCCACTTGGGCATACACAGTTTTGTTATTTGGAATTTTGAAATTTATGGTGAGCATAGCTCAGTTGGTTAGAGCATCTGGTTGTGGCCCAGAAGGTCGTGGGTTCGATCCCCATTGCTCACCCCAAAAAATTTGTTGACTAAACTTTGGCCCTATCATCTAATGGTTAGGATAGCGCCCTTTCACGGCGTCAATACGAGTTCGAATCTCGTTGGGGTCACAAATTTATTTTTCATTTCTATCACTCCATTTTTTATCATTTATAATTCAAAATAATCTTGGAATGACTTTTATCATTTTGTAATTTCATTCTAACAATTAGTATGAGTTATGCAACAAGAATATATTTTCCGCAACAGAATATCTGATCAGGACGAATATAATACAGATCCAAAACTTCACAGAAAAAAAATCTTTCCTTCACTTTACTTTTTCCCAAATATGCTTCGTATTCTTTTATACTCGAACCGGCATGCCAAGCAAGGAATTTATAATAGTGAAAATTGGTATAATTCATCACTTGATACCTTTAAAAGTTTAGAGCGTACCGGAATTGAATTTCATTTATCCGGAATGAACAATATTAGAAAAGCTAACGGTCCGGTTGTTTTTGTTGGAAATCATATGACAACTCTTGAAACTATGGTTCTCCCTTCAATCATTCGTCCTATCAAACAACTTGTTTATGTAATTAAAGAAGAGCTTAGCAGGTATCCGTTGTTTGGACCTATCGCACTTGCAAGAGATCCTATTTTAGTTGGAAGAGAAAATCCGCGCGAGGATTTGAAGATTGTACTCGAGGAAGGAAGTAAAAGACTTAAGGCAGGTAAATCAATAATAATTTTTCCTCAACGGACAAGATCGGCAGTTCTGGATCCGGCATTATTTAATTCACTTGGGAATAAATTAGCAAAGAGAAATAATGTTCCGGTTATTCCAATCGCACTTATTACAGATGCTTGGGGAAATGGAAAACATATTAAAGAGGTTGGTAAAATAGATCCTAACAAACCTGTTCACATGGCATTTGGTGAACCCATCTATATTACCGGTAACGGTGCAGAGGAACACCAACACATTATAGAATTTATTTCCGGAAAATTTAGAGAATGGGGAAGACCGGAACTTGTGAAATAATTTGGCGGGTTGATTAATAGTTATATGCTTAGTATTGTAAAATAATAAAAAACTGAAAGGAATATTATAGATGAATAATTTTGATCATTGTTCTGGAGAATATTTAAATATAGATGGGGCAAAAATATATTATGAAATATCGGGGGCTAAAGATAAACCAGTATTATTAGTGTTGCATGGCGGGCATGGAAATATCGAAGATTTTAATTCTGTCCTTCCCGATATAGAAAAAGAATATAAAATAATCGGAATAGATAGTCGTGGCCAAGGAAAGTCAACAATTGGAACTGAAGAGCTAACTTATGAGCGAATACAAAAGGATATAGAACATGTGCTAGAGCATCATAAAATAGATAATTTAGATATTATTGGTTTTAGTGATGGTGGTACTGTTGCTTATCGATTAGCTGCCTTAACTTCATTGAAGGTTAAAAAACTTATAACAATTGGTTCAAAATGGAATATAAAAAACACTTATCCATTGAAAGAAAGTTTTTTAAGGATAACTGGCGAAAGTTGGAAGATTAAATTCCCAAAGATGTTTGATGCTTACCAAAGACTAAGTCCGGAGCCGGATTTTGATCTATTAACTAATAATTTAGTAAAGTTATGGCTTGACTCTGGTTTGTCGGGTTATCCAAATGAACAAGTCAAAAATATAACTTGTCAGTTACTAATTGTAAGAGGGGATGACGATCACCTGTTTGCATTAAAAGATGTTGCTGAATTATCAGGACTTGTAAAGGGTTCAAAGGTATTAAATATTCCATATGCAGGTCATGTTGCATTTGAAGATCAAAAAGAAATATTTCTGATAAGTTTAAATGAGTTCTTGAAGAAATAAAACTGAATGCAATTCAATAGAAAGAGAAAAGTTAATAAACGCACATAACCAGTTCTTCAAGGCCGAACGTTTTGAAACAAAAATAATCAAGGAGAAGAAATGAGTTACAAAAAAGTAATCATTACAAAATACGGTCCTCCTGATGTGCTGAAGGTTATTGAAGAAGAACATTTACCTGAACCGGAAAAAGGCGAAGTACGAATAAAAGTTTTAGTAACAAGCGCATCATTTACAGACACACTTCTACGTAAAGGAATGTATCCTGAAGTAAGAAAAAAACTGCCGCTATCTCCCGGGTATGATATGGTTGGAATTGTAGATAAGTGCGGCGAAGATGCATCTATGTTTAATGCCAGTCAAAAAGTTGCGGCATTAACTGTTTACAGCGCTTACTCCGAATATATCTGTCTTCACCAGGATACTTTAATCTCTGTTCCCAAAGGATTGGATGATGCAGAGGTTGTCAGCTTAATACTTTCTTATATGACGGCATATCAAATGCTTCACCGTACGGCAAAAATTCAGAAGGGTCAAAGTATTTTAGTGCATGGCGCAGGAGGAGCGGTCGGAACTGCATTGCTTCAACTTGGGAAATTACTCAATCTAAAAATGTACGGAACAGCAAGAAAATCCAAACACAATTTGATTAAAAATTTAGGCGCGATCCCGATTGATTATCAATCAGAAGATTTTGTAGAACGGATTAAAACTTATACCGGTTCCGGCGTTGATGCTGTATTCGACTGCATCGGTGGAGATTATTTTAAGAGATCGTTTGCTTCTCTTAAACCCGGCGGTATCTTAGTTGCGTATGGTTTCCAGCAAGCCGTGATGAGTAATGGAAATATGATGGATATAGTTCTTGGTTTCATAAAAATAAAACTATGGAACATTCTGCCGAATAAAAAAGCGGCAACATTTTATGCAATTAGTTCACTGCGAAAAAAACAACCCGACTGGTTTAAAGAAGATTTAACGGTGCTGTTTGGATTATTACAACAAGGTAAAATTAAACCTGTGATCGCAAAGAAGATGCCTCTTACCAACGCGGTAGAAGCTCACAAGCTTCTTGATCAAGCGAGTGTTGAAGGTAAAATCATATTAATCGTTAATAAGGAATGAGCATTCTTTTGAAAAAGATTAACAATTCCATAACACTACCATAATATTGAGTTAATACTAATTATTGATCTTTAGCCGAACAAAAAAATGAGGTAATTATGTTTGGTTTATGGTTTTCAATAGTTGGATTAATATTTGGGACACTCTGCTCATTTGCAGCAAAAGAAAAAAATAGAACTCAGAAGGATTGGTTCATATTAGGGTTCATCTTCTCGATTTTGGGTTTTACACTTCTCCATTTACTGCCAAATAAAAAAACAACATCAACTGCATCAGCGTAATTAATGAATTATAGTTTTACTGATGCAGGTTTGATTCATCTTCTATTTCCTCCCTTCTCAAAAATTCTTAACAATTCCTTAACACTGCCATAACATTGAGTTAACATTCGAAATATAAGTTTGGGTATCACAAAAAAATATAAGAGGAATCTTAGTATGAAAAAAATATACACCATTTCGATAATATTGGTTTTGTTTTCCACATTTAATTTTGCTCAGAACGTGACCGATAGAGTAAAACTTGGCGGGTTAATGTTTGGTGATTATTTCTATAATATTAATAACGTAGATGGAAACCAACAAAATATAAACGGTTTTCAGTTTAGAAGAATTTATTTTACCGCAGATATTACAGTAGCAGAAAGTTTTGATGCACGTTTCCGTTTAGAATCGGATCAGAGTGCAAACTCGAATACCGGTAGTGGAAAACTTGGAGTTATGGTTAAAGATGCATATTTAAAATGGAAAGGAATTTTCAGCGGTTCGGATTTGATCTTCGGTATCTCTCCAACTCCGGCTTTTGATATTTCGGAAGCAGCCTGGGGTTACCGTTCTTTGGAAAAGACAATCATGGATTTAAATGGAATTGTTTCTTCAAGAGATTTTGGTGTTGATCTAAAAGGAAAGATTACTGATGGCGGTTCGGTAAACTATTGGATTAAGATTGCAAACAATTCTAGTAATGGACCTGAAACGGATAAATACAAACGGTATTATGCTTTAGTGCAAGTAAAACCGGTTGATGGATTCCAAGCTACAGTATATTATGATTATGCAGCAAAAGCAGATGTTACTGATTCTTTCGACAAAACTACAAAATCAAATAACGCTTACGTAGCAGCGTTATTCTTAAACTATCAACAGAAAAGTGATTTTGCATTTGGGTTTGAAGGCTTCAAAAGAAGCATTCAGAATGGTTACAAAACAACTGGTGCACTGATGGATCAAAGTACTATGGGACTTTCTTTCTGGGCATGGGTAAGCTTAGCAGATAATTTTAGATTAGTTGCAAGATATGACAGCTACGACCCGAATACCGATCTTGACAATGATAAAACTACTTTATTATTAGCCGGTCTTGATTACAAAGTTGCAAAAAACATAAGCATCATTCCTAATGTGGAATTGTTTACTCCTCAAACAGCAACAAATACAAACGGATCGACAGCATCAAGTAATTTACAGGGTAGAGTAACATTTGCATTCACATTTTAATATATTTCAACAGGAGACAGAAATGAAATTAAGATCAATTATTTCAATAATATTTTTAGCGCTTTCCATTTCTTCAGTTACTCATGCACAACTACAATTAAACGGTGCAGGTGCTACATTCCCGGCAGTAATTTATTCAAAATGGTTTGACGAGTATAAAAATATGACTGGTGTACAATTCAATTATCAAGCAATTGGAAGCGGCGGCGGAATCAGACAAGTAACTGAGGGAACAGTTGATTTTGGCGCCACAGACGGACCAATGTCCGATCAACAATTAGCAGAAGCTAAATCCAAACAAGGAAGCGATGTACTTCACATTCCAACAGTAATGGGTGCAGTTGTAGTTAGTTATAATTTACCGGGAGTAAGTAGTAAATTAAATCTTGATGGAGAAACACTTGCGAATATTTTCTTGGGAAATATTACAAAATGGAATGACGGCGCAATTGCAAAAATGAATCCTAAAATGAATCTTCCCAATAAAGCTATTGTTGTTACACATAGATCTGATGGCAGCGGAACAACTTTTATCTTTACAGATTACTTAGCTAAAGTTAGTAAAAATTGGGAAGGCAAAGTTGGAAAGGGAACATCAGTAAACTGGCCTGTTGGTTTAGGCGGAAAAGGAAATGACGGCGTTGCCGGTTTAGTTAAACAAACCGAAGGATCAATCGGTTATGTTGAATTAGCTTACGCTGTTAAAAACAATATTGCTTATGCTAACATGAAAAACAATTCAGGTAATTTTGTTGAAGCAACTTTTTCATCTGTAAGTGCTGCTGCAGAAGGTGCATCTAAGAATATGCCTTCTGATCTAAGAGTTTCAATTACAAATGCCGATGGAAAAAATTCATATCCTATTTCCGGATTTACCTGGTTATTGGTTTATAAGAATATGAAAGATGAAGCGAAAGCAAATGCATTAGTTAAATTCTTGAAGTGGGCGATGGGTAAAGGTCAATCATTTGCAACTGATTTGTATTATGCACCGCTTCCAAAAGCTGTAGTTAAAATGTGTGAAAAGAACATTGCGACAATCACTGCAAACGGTAAAAAAATAAAATAATTAATGAGAAATAATTGAGTTATTCTGTATCGAAGAAAGAAAAAAATAATATTCTAAAAAGATTTTTTCCTTCAAATAATTTCGGTGATTTCATTTTTGAAAGACTGACTTGGTTTTTTGCCTTGTCGGTCTTTCTGCTTGTTATCCTTATGGGATACGAAATGTATGAAGGATCAAAAATCTCAATCCAAAAATTTGGTTTGGATTTTTTAGTTAATTCAACTTGGGATCCAGTTCGAGAAATCTACGGTGCACTTCCAATAATTTACGGAACGATTGTTTCTTCTTTGTTGGCGTTAATAATAGCTCTCCCGTTTAGTGTTGGAGTGGCAGTTTATTTGGCAGAAGTTGCACCGCACTGGCTGGAAAAACCGCTTTCATTTTTAGTAGAATTGCTTGCCGGTATTCCCAGCGTAATTTATGGTCTTTGGGGAATTTTTGTTTTAGTGCCATGGATAAGAACAAATGTTGAACCTTATTTATCAGATAAATTAGGATTCCTTCCATTCTTTCGCGGTGCGCCTTATGGTTTTGGTATGTTGGCGGCAGTTCTAATTCTAACAATAATGGTTTTGCCAATTATTACTTCAATTACTCGTGATGTTTTAAAGTCTGTACCAAAATCTCAACGTGAAGCTGCATTGGCATTGGGTGCAACAAAATGGCAATCAACTCTGATTGTTCTTAAAGATGCAAAATCCGGAATACTTGGTGCAACTATGCTTGGATTTGGACGGGCAATAGGCGAAACAATGGCTGTAACAATGGTAATAGGAAATCGAGCATTAATTTCTCCTTCGCTGTTCGATCCTTCCTACACAATGGCGAGTGTTATAGCAAATGAATTTACCGAAGCTACATCGGAAATGTATTTAAGCGCATTGATTCAATTAGCTCTGGTATTGTTTGTAATTACAATAATCATAAATGCTTTGGCAAGATTGTTAGTCTGGAGTATGGATAGAAAATGGAAAACAACATGATGAAACCAAATTTTTTCTTTTATAGAAAAAAGATTACCAGCTTCATTATGATGTCTTTGACATTTATAGCTGCTCTTGCTGCTATAATTCCTCTGGTATTAATTTTTTATTACACCATCTCAAAAGGAATTACTTATTTAAATTTAGATTTCTTTGTTGCTATGCCAAAACCGGTTGGAGAATCCGGTGGAGGAATGGCAAATGCAATCGTTGGTACTTTGATTCTAATTGGAATTGGCGGTGCTATTGGAATTCCGGTTGGAATAATGACCGGTACTTATTTATCGGAATTTGGAAATAATAAGTTCGGTTTTGTTGTAAGATTTCTAACAGATGTATTAAGCGGAATCCCATCTATTGTTGTTGGTGTTGTTGTTTATACTATGGTTGTAATGCCAATGAAACATTTTTCTGCTTTAGCCGGAGGAATTGCCTTAGGGATTCTTATGATTCCAACGATCACGCGAACGACTGAGGAAATGATAAAGCTTGTACCACATTCTTTGCGGGAAGCTGGATTAGCACTCGGAATACCAAAATGGAGAACAACTCTTTCTATTGTACTTAAATCGGCGTGGAAAGGAATTGCGACAGGTGTACTTCTCGGATTATCAAGAGCTGCGGGTGAGACTGCACCGTTATTATTTACTGCTCTCGGCAATAGATTTTGGTCAACAAATATCGGTCAGCCAATTGCATCTTTAACAGTTTACATTTATGATTATGCGAAATCACCTTTCGAAGATTGGAATCAACAGGCTTGGACTGCAGCTTTAGTCTTAATTTTATTAATCTCACTTTTAAGCTTGCTGTTTAGAATTATAACACGATCAAAATATAAAACGAATTAGGTTTGCAAAAAGAATATGGAAATTAAAATATCAGTTAAAAATCTTGATGCATTTTACGGTAAGAATAAAGTACTTCACAATATCTCGATTGATATTCCAAAGAACAAAGTACTTGCTATTATTGGTCCGTCCGGTTGTGGTAAATCAACATTTATAAGATGTTTAAACCGAATGCATGAAGTTGTCGGAGGTACTATAAAAGGGGAAATTTTACTTGATGGAGAAGATATAATAAAAACTGATCCGGTGCTTTTAAGAAAAAGAGTAGGTATGGTTTTTCAAAAACCGAATCCATTCCCTTCAATGTCAATATTCGATAATGTTGCTGCAGGGTTAAGATTAAACGGAGTGAGAAATAAAAAAAAGATTACTCCAATAGTTGAAAAATGTTTAAAGCAATCGGCACTTTGGGATGAAGTAAAAGATCAGCTTGATAAATCCGGTGCGAATATATCAGGCGGACAGCAGCAGAGATTATGCATTGCAAGAACTTTGGCAGTTGATCCGGAAGTAATTTTAATGGATGAACCTGCCAGCGCACTCGACCCGATCTCCACTACTAAAATCGAAGATCTAATCTTTCAACTTAAAAAAGATTATACGATAGTTATTGTAACACATAATATGCAGCAAGCCGCACGTGTAAGCGACTATACTGCTTTTTTCTATATGGGAAAATTAATTGAGCTTGATGAGACTAATAAAATTTTCACATCACCGTCAAATAAACAAACCGAAGATTATATACGCGGTCGTTTCGGATAAAATAAAAAGGATTAATATGTCAGAACACTTTAACCAAGAAATAGAAAATCTAAAATCAAATCTTATTAAAATGGCATCTTTAGTAGATGAGCAGGTTGATAAAGTTATCACTTCCTTAAATACTGGTGATGTTGAATTGTGCAAAGGAATTAAATCTCAAGATATCGAAATTGATAGATACGATAATTTAATCCAGACTCAATGTGAAAATATTTTAGCTTTATTCCAGCCTGTTGCTTCTGATTTAAGATTAGTAATGTCTGCTATAATGATTAACAACAACCTAGAACGATGTGGTGATATTGCTGTAAATATTTCTCAGAGAGTAAAGAAAACCGGTAATGAGCGTTCTCTTATTTCAGAATCCCAAATTATTGATATGGCACGTACTGCTCAAGAGATGTTAAAAAATTCAATTGATTCATTTATTAAAAATGACACAGAACTTGCAAGTAATGTTATTGCTAGCGATGAAAAGGTTGATAAATTGAATAAACAAATATTTAATTTCCTTGTTTCAAAAATGCAATCTAACAATGAATTAATTGAAGCTTGTACTCATCTTATAGTTATGTCTCGCAATATTGAACGATTGGCAGATCATGCAACTAACATTGCAGAGAACTTAGTGTTTTATGTTGATGCTCAGATTATTGCTCATAGAAAAAAACTTGAACGCAGTGGAAATTAAAATAAATCTGATCATTGCCAACAATTTCTTCAAGAAGATTATAAAAACTTCATATTATGCTCGAAATCGCTGCTTTTGAGCGGATCACAAATCTAACTTTACACATCTAAATTGTGAGTTAATTCAAAATTTGATTTTGCTTCGAATACTACCTTTTACTATATTGAAAATGAATTCGATCACGGAACTTATTGTTAATGGGAATTATCAAACCTAAAAGACTGAAACCAGGAGATGCAATTGGAATTATTTCTCCTGCTTCATCACCAGACGATCTAACAAAAATTAATAGCGGCGTTCATTATTTAGAAAAACTTGGCTATCGAGTTGAAGTAGGCAAAAATGTTGGTTCTCAAGAAGGTTATCTCGCCGGATCTGATTCTCAAAGATTAGCTGATCTACATGAAATGTTTAAGAACAAAAATGTTAAAGCAATTTTTTCTATTCGCGGAGGTTATGGTTCCGGAAGATTGCTTGATAAAATTGATTATAAACTGATTCGTAATAATCCTAAGATATTTGTCGGTTACAGTGATATCAATGCTTTACAATTGGCTTTTTTTGCTAAAGCCGGATTAATAACATTTGCAGGACCGATGGTTGCTGTTGATTTTCATGATGAAGTTAGCGCTTTTACAGAAGAAGTTTTTTGGCGGACTATAACATCGAACAAAAAAATTGGAAAACTTCTCAATCCTCGCAAAGAAAAATTTTATGTTTTAAATAAAGGTAAGGCAACAGGAAGAATTCTTGGCGGAAATTTAAGTTTATTAAATTCTCTTATCGGTACCGAATATCTACCGAAACTTAAAGATACAATTCTACTTTTAGAAGATATCCATGAAGCACCATATCGTATTGACCGAATGTTAAATCAACTTCGTTTAACAAAAATTTTGAAACAGATTCGCGGGGTGATCCTTGGTCATTTTGTTGATTGTGTTGAATCAGATCCTACTAAGCAGACTTATACCTTGAATGAAGTTATTGTTGAATATTTCCAAAATCAAAAAATGCCTGTTATTTACAATGTTAAACACGGTCATATCAAAGATAACATCACAATTCCCTATGGAATTAAATGTGTGTTAAATGCTTCACGCGCATACATTGAAATCCCGGAAAACGCAGTATTATAACCTATTAAAAGTATAACTCATCCAAATTTACTTAGATCAAAGAATTAATTTTAAGTTGATTCTTTTTTTTAAGAAAAATACGTTTCGTTTCTAACAATTCATTCAAATTGATAAAGATTTCTTAAAGCTCTTTGCTGGTATATTTATTGTCCTTTATCCGCTTTGGAAAAACACATCTTAATAGCATCAAGGTTTATAATGGAATTCATTAACGAATCGAAAATCAACTCTTTAATAAATAACGACAAGAGGTTGATAAAAATATGAACCTCTGCGAAATTTTGCATAAGGAAGAATTAACGAAAGAGGAAATTATATTTCTTCTTAATCTAAATGACAAAAATGATCAACAAAAACTTTTTGATCGTGCAGATGAAGTACGTTCTATCTATTGCGGCGATGAAGTGCATCTTCGTGGAATAATTGAATTCTCAAATTACTGCGAACAAAATTGTCTTTACTGCGGTTTGCGGGAAGACAATAATCAACTTACGCGTTACCGCATGACCCCTGAAGAAATTATTGAAACAGCGCACGTGATTTCTAATCTTGGCATTTTTACAATTGTACTTCAATCCGGTGAAGACAATTATTACGATACCGATCTGGTCTCTTACATAATTTACCAGATCAAGCAGAATACAAATGCAGTTATAACTTTAAGTCTTGGCGAAAGGCGATTTGATGAATACCGCGAATGGAAAATTGCCGGAGCGGATCGTTATTTATTAAGACATGAAACAGCTAGTACAAAATTATATTCTACATATCATAAAAAACAAAAATTGGAAGACCGCATTTCTCATCTAAGCTTTTTAAAAACTATTGGTTATCAAATTGGTTCAGGAAATATGATTGGCTTACCAATGCAAACAATTGAAGATATCGCCGATGATATTTTATTGTGCAAAGAATTAGATCTGGATATGGCAGCATTCGGTCCGTTCATTCCGTCTCCGAATACTCCTTACCAAAATAAATCCGCCAGTAATGTTGATTTAACATTACGGACAATGGCAACGGCAAGAATAGTGTTAAAGAAAGTTCATATCCCAGCAATAACTGCTCTTGCTACTCTTGATGATGATGGTAGAATTAAAGGTTTAAACGCCGGCGCTAATATTGTTATGCCTGATCTAACTCCAAGACCATACAGAGAGCAATATCAAATTTATCCTGATAAAAAGTGTATTGATGATAATCCGCTTAATTACAAAGATTGTTTGCAATTACAGATTGAAGCTGTAGGAAGAAAAATTTCCAACTCTCGCAGTGATTCAATTAAATTAACTCACCAGGTTACGGAATAATAAATCCCTTTTCTTACTTCTACATTTGATTGTATATTTCACATCAAGAAAAAATATTAAAGGTTATTCAATGAAATTATGTACTTCAATTCTTTTATCCACCATTGTTCTTTTTACGGCTTGTAACTCGCATAAAGATCAAGCATTATTTAATAGCGCTGCGGAAAAATCTAAAGCAAAAAATTATTCCGAAGCATTAAAAGATTACCAAGAAATTATAAATGATTATTCAGGAAGCGATAAAGCTGCGGAAAGTATTTTTTCTGTTGCAGCAATGTATCATATGTTTCAGATACCAAATGTTTCTAAGGATGAATCTCTAAAGAAAGCAGTGGAATATTATCAAAAATTATATCAGCAATTTCCTCAGGATGAAAGAGCACCTAAAGCTTTATTTATGTCCGGATTTATACAGGCTAATGAACTGGGAAACATAGATGCAGCAAGGTTAGCGTATCAAGAATTTTTAAATAAATTTCCTAAGCATGAACTTGCTGTACCTGCTAGAACGGAATTAGATAATCTCGGCAAGACTCCAGAAGAAATTCTTCAAGAGAAGACAGCGAAAAAATAGTGGCTGTAAAAACTCAAGACTATAAAAAATTTCTAGACCCGGTTGTAATTTCCAAACTTAAGACTCTTGAACTTAAAGCAAGAATGGTAGTTGAAGGTTTTAAAGTTGGTTTACATCGAAGTCCGTATCATGGATTCAGCGTTGAGTTTAGCGAACACCGTCCTTATATGCAGGGTGATGCACTTAAAAATGTTGATTGGAAAGTTTTTGCTAAAAGCGAAAAATATTATATCAAACAATTCGAAGAGGAAACAAATTTAATCTCCCATATTTTTGTTGATGCTAGTAAGTCAATGCAGTTCAAACATTCCGGTAAGGTTTCAAAAATAGATTATGCAACTATCCTAGCCGCTGCACTTGCTTATGTAATGATTGATCAGCAAGATTCTGTAGGGTTGGCAATTTACTCAGATAAAATTCATACGTATTTACCTCCAAAATCAAATCGTGTTTACCTCAAAACTTTGTTGTCAGCACTCAATCAAATTCAGCCGGGCGGGACAACAACAACTTCAAAATGTTTGGACTCTGTTGCAGAGAAAATAAAGAAGCGGGGACTAACAATTATTATCTCGGATTTTTTTGATGATATGAATTCAGTACTTACTGCGCTCAAGCATATTCACTACAAGAAAAATGAAGTAATAGTTTTTCAAATTCTGGATCCGATTGAAAAAAGTTTTGGTTTCGACCGTGACTCAGTTTTTGTTGACCTTGAAACTAACGAACAGATGACAACACAGCCGCATCAAATCCAACGGGCATATCAGGAAGCTATGAACGAGTACTTGAATAAATTAAAGAAGGAATGTCTGAATTTTGGAATTGAGTACAACTTGATTGATACTAGCCAGCCATTCGATAAAGCATTGATGAGTTACTTTGCTAAACGTGCAAAATTAAATTAGACCTCACCCGTCCCTTCGGGCCACCCTCTCCTTATTAAGGAGAGGGATTAAGGGTGAGGTCGGCAAAATTCATTTTTGAATAATTGAAATATTGTTATAGATTGCATTCACAACAACGGGGTAAACCCTCTTGATAACAAATTTAAACTCTTACTCTTCCCAACTAAAAAACTACAGCAAGACAAAATAAATTTCCTTTGCTGGTAACAAATTATATGTTCTCCGCTGGATTATATGTCCATCGGTTATTAGCGGTTTATCGAAAAGTTGTGGCAGGTTAATTAATAGTAATACGCAAAGTGTATTAATTCTAAAAGTAATATTCATTATGAAAAAACTCGAAAAAACTAATATCATCTTACAAATAATTGTTGGAATAATAATCATTGGTCAATTTATCTATGCGAGTAGAGAAATTATACTTTATGGATTAAAAGCAAGTATGCCAGTATGGGTATTAATCTTATCATCATTGATTTCTATTCTATTCGGTTTTTTAATTCCTAGGAATAAAAGTATTCGTATTAGAAAAGTATTTGAGCACCCTCATATTTTTAATTTTGATTGGCAAGAAAGTAATCCTGAATTAAAAGGTTGGACTATCGAAGCAGATGATGGTAAAACTAGTAAACCAACATTTAAATTATTAGCTGATGGCAAATATGGAAAAGTTCTAGATATTAAATCTGTTTCAAGTTACCATATGGATATTAATATACCTGCACTTTATAAATATGCAAAGATATATGAAGTAATTTTAAAGCCCGGTGAAGCTTATCAGTTTTATGCTCTGGTAAAAATTATCAGCCAAAACAAAAAACAAAATAAAGTTGTATGGTTAGCTTTTAGTGAAGGTAAAGGAATTCCCAGACCTTTTGCAGACGGTATGTATGAATGGAAAATAGATTTATCACCTGACAAACTGGAATATGGTTGGTTACAATTTAGAATAGATCTCGCTGATGCAGTTGGTAAAACATATGGTCTAGAAGGATGGCAGCTAGATGAATTTAAATTAATACGTATACGAGGTGAACTAGTATTAGCTGAAATAAACATTTATTAAAAATGTGTATAACCAGCCGCCCAACACGGACAGCGTTTTTCAGTGCGGCATTGTTCTAAATTATAAGGTTGGCTTGCAAAACTATGTTGCTCTTTAAAGTAGGTTTTTCTAAGAAATATTTTTGTAAATAAAAGTTGTTGTGGTTAATTGGCATTGCTGTTCTGGGCTGCCGTTTAGCAGCAACTTCGTTAGGGCGTTAATTGTTATGACAAATAAGGACTAATATGGATAATGAAGAAAATTCATTAGTAGATGAAAAATCTGAATCACCACGAAATCGAAAAAATGAAGAATTCCTAAGCTTTTTCAATGAATTCACAGAGGAATCTGACAGAGCAGCAGTTATATTAGGAGCAGCTAAACTCGATCTTCTACTTTACCAAATTCTCCAAAAAGCTTTGAGACCTTGTCCAACTGGGCAAGATGAACTTATGGATGGCGATGCACCTTTAAGCACATTTAGTAGCAAGATAAACCTTATTCATCGTATGGGAATAATATCTTCTGATTTTGCAAGAGTCTTACACATTATTAGAAAAATTAGAAACACATTTGCACACGAGATGGCAAGTCGGTCACTTGATTTAGGATCGCATCGTGATCGTGTAGCAGAATTGATATCTCCATTTCGACATTTGCCTATTTTTGAAAGCACATATAAAACTTTTTTTCAAGAAAATAGTGGGCCATCTTATGATTTTAGATATGCCCTTACTTGTATAATCATGCGACTTGAAGTTATTCTTGAAAATATCAAAGAAGTTCAAGTTGATCCGAATGGGTATTTGTTACCTCAGAATATTGTTTAAATTTATTCCTCGGCTGTCAAGAACCATTTCTTGACATTGAATTGAAAATTATCCAAAAGAAGAAATCTCTCTCACATATTTCTCCGCCAAACTCTCTGCATCTTCTTTTGTTTTCGCTTCAACAATACAGCGTATAATCGGTTCTGTGTTTGATTTTCTGAAATGTACCCAGTGATCATCAAAATCAATCCGTAATCCATCCTCAAGATTTATCTTTTCAAACTTGTACCGCTCAACAATTTTTTTAATTACATCATCCGGATTACGCGGTGCAGTTCCTTCAGGTACAGGGGCTAATTCAATTTTCTTCTTAACTATGAAGTATTGAGGTAAGGATTTTTTCAATCCGCTCATCTTTCCGCCGTACTCAATTAAGTGCTGAAGCATAATTATAGTTCCGGTAAGTGCATCTCTTCCAAACACAACTTGCGGTAAAATAACTCCGCCGCTTCCTTCGCCGCCGATAACCGCATCAACTTCTTTCATCTTCTTTACAACATTTGCCTCACCAACCGGAGCTCTGAAGACCTGGCATTCAAATCCTTTTGCAACATCTTCCACTGAGCGCGTTGTAGAAAGATTTACAACAACATTTCCTCTTTTCTTTTTGAGATAAAATTTAACTGCTTGTGTGATTGTATTTTCTTCGCCGAATGGTTCGCCCTTTTCGGTTATCAAAACTAACCGGTCAACATCAGGATCAACAACAATTCCTAAATCTGCTTTATGTTTTTTTACAGCATCCATTGTTGCAGTTAAATTTTCCGGTATCGGTTCAGGCAATCGCGGAAAGATTCCGGTTCTCTCGCAATTCATCTCGATCACTTTACAGCCAAGCTTACTCAACAACTTAGGCATCGAATAAGCCCCGGCGCCGTTTACGCAATCAAGTAAAACTCTAAATTTTCTTTTCCGGATCTTTGCAACATTTATATAATCCAACTTCAGAACTGCTTCAATATGATTATCCAAACCTTTTCTGTAACGAGTTACCTTACCTAATTTATCCCAGGCAGAAAATTTTTTATCTGTTTCATAAAGAAATTTCATCATGCCGACATTTTCTTCAGCGCTCATAAATTCACCATTGCCGTTGAGCAGCTTTAATGCATTCCATTCATTTGGATTATGACTAGCAGAAAGTTGAATTCCACCGACAGCATTAAGTTTTTTTACGTTGAACAAAACTGTCGGGGTTGGACAAATGCCGATATCTACAACATCGTTACCTTTTGCCATAAGTGTTCCGATAACAATGTTACGGACCATCTCACCGGAAATTCTTCCGTCACTTCCAACAATAATTTTTCCGCTGCCGCAGAAATCAGCATAAGCAGAAGTATAGTTCACCAAAACTTCCGGATCGAGTCCGTCGCCGATTATTCCTCTGATACCTGAAATGCTGACCATTAATGTTGGCATAACAACCTCTTAATTGCGAACCTGCCTGCTGGTAGGCAAGTTGAGAATTTAGAATTATATTCAAATGGAATTTAATAACTTTTCAGCGAAAATGATTTATTAAATGAAGACTCAAAAAGAATTTATCATAAGAACTAATTCGTTGCTTATTAAACATTTCGGTATTCCCAAACGAAATAAAAAGTTGCCTGATCCTCTTGATATGTTGATTGCAACAATTCTTTCTCAAAACACAAACGATAATAATTCTTATAAAGCATACCGAAATCTAAAAAGTCGTTATAAATCTTGGAATGAATTGTATGATGAAAAAAGAACAACAGTCGAAAAGATAATTAGAGTTGCCGGATTAGCCAGAGCAAAATCTACTGCAATAAAAAATGTTATCAGCCAACTTAATCGGTCAACAGGAAAAATATCTCTTGATCATATCAAAAAGTTCTCAAGTGAAGATGCAATTAATGAATTAACCAAGTACAAAGGAATCGGTGTGAAAACCGCTAGTTGTGTTTTGTTATTTGCACTGGATAGAAATGTCTGTCCTGTTGATACTCATGTTCACAGAACAACAAACCGAATTGGTATCGTTTCGGAAAAAACACCTGACAAGACATTTTTTGCACTCAATAAAAATTTTCCAGAAAGAATTGCTCATTCATTTCATACAAATCTTATTCGTCTCGGACGTGAAATTTGTAAACCAACAAATCCGAATTGCGGAATTTGTCCACTGCTCAAAATCTGTTGCTATCCCGACAAAAATTTTGATCTTAAGAAAGAAGGATCCAAACGGGATTTTATGCTGCTAGATAACGTGAACAAATAATTATGAATGATGAATTTTGAGTTATGAATTAAATAAACAGAAGTAAATTCTCCTCCCCAATACTAAGATAACAGACCACTAATTACTAACGACCAAAAATGAACGAACATGTAATAAAACTTGTTATAATTAGTAAAAAGGAACATAAGTTTGTTCTCAGAGCTCATATATTTATATTTCGGTAAAATTTTCCAATCAGAATCAATAATGGAAGCGGCGGCTAACGCGTATGGCGAATCAATCCACATATAGAACTTTTGATTACTGCGATCTCAGTATGATTGATTATAATCAAGCATGGGATTTGCAGAAAGAAATTTTTGATCTTCGTCATCGAAACGAAATTAACGATACACTTTTTCTGTTGGAACATCCGCATACTTACACTCTTGGAAAGGTAGCAGAGAAAGAAAATCTTATCAGTACGAGTGAGCAGTTACAAGAACTTGAAATCAGCGTTTATGAAATTGACCGAGGTGGAGATATTACTTATCATGGACCGGGACAGATAGTTGGGTATCCGATAATTAATTTAAGTGATTGGAAAGAAGATACACACGAATATTTACGCGCACTCGAAGAAGTAATAATCCAAACTTGTGCTGAGTATGGATTGAGTACAAATCGAAATCCAAAATATACTGGAGTGTGGCTTGGAGAGAAAAAAATTGCTGCGATCGGAATTAAGGTGAACAGATGGATTACAATGCACGGATTTGCTTTCAATGTGAACACTGATCTAAATTATTTCAGCGGAATAATCCCTTGCGGAATAAAAGATAAAGATGTTACTTCACTCCAACGTGAACTTGGAACAGAAATTAAATTGAGCGAAGTGAAAGAAAAACTTGTTAAGAATTTTCAAAAAGTTTTTGGTTATACTAAATTCATCATAAAAGAAAAAAGTAGTTATATAAAAGAGTTTGAAAAGATATCCTCGTGACGTGGTGTCTTGGTGGTTAAAACTTTACCGCAAAGACTCTAAGACACAAAGAAGGGAATAGATAAATGGCAAAAGAAATAAAATCAGAAATTACTATAGATAAAGGTAACGGTTCAATTCCAACCGGTAAGATTGATTCATTCGGCGGAATGACTAAAGATGAATTGATGAATGCTCTTCGTCTTATGAATCTTTCCCGCACGATGGATCATAAAGTAATGAACCTGCTTAAACAAGGTAAAGCATTTTTCCATATTGCCGGCGCAGGACATGAAGCAACACAAATCGCTTTTGGACTTGCAATGAAAAAAGGAACTGACTGGGCTTTCCCTTATTATCGAGATATGGGTTTGATGTTGACTCTTGGTTCAAAACCGGAAGATATTTTTCTTGGATTCCTTGGTAAAGAAAACGATCCGATGACAGGCGGAAGACAGATGCCGTGTCATTGGTCATCTAAAGAATTCAATGTCCCTACTCAATCCAGCCCAACTGGAACTCAGTTTTTACAAGCTGTCGGCGCTGCCCTTGCGATAAGGAAAAAAGGAATCAACGGCGTTGTTTATGTAAGCAGCGGAGAAGGAACAACATCTCAAGGTGAATTTCATGAAGCTGTTAATTGGGCCAGCCGTGAAAAACTGCCTGTTGTGTTTGTTATTCAAAATAATAAATGGGCTATTTCGGTTCCGGTTAAATATCAAACCGCAGGAAAAGATTCTTTGATAAGCGAGATGATGAAAGGTTTCGAAAATCTTTTACGAATTGAAGTTGATGGAACTGATTTTCTACAAGTTAATGTTGTTGCCCAATCGGCATTCAAATATGCACGTCAGGGTAAAGGTCCTGTTTTAGTTGAAGCACACGTAGTGAGATTACTCTCTCATTCATCTTCTGACGACCAGAGAAAATATCGTCCTGATGAATCGTTAAAAGAAGATTTGAAAAAAGATCCAATTGATCTTTTCTCAAACGTTTTATTAAAGAAAGAAATATTAACCGAGCTCGCTTATGATGAATTCAAAAAAGAAATTACGCGGCATGTAAATGATGCAGCTGATTGGGCATTGAAACAAGAAGAACCAAAACCCGAATCAGCAATAAGATTTGTTCTTGATGAATCCGGTAAACGAGATCGTCTCGAATATGAAAAAGGAAAGATTGATGGTAAACAGGTTGTATTGGTTGATGCAATTAACCACGCGTTAAAAGAAGAGATGGATCGCAACAATAAAATTTATGTTTTTGGTGAAGATGTCGCAGATGGTAAGGGCGGAGTTTTTACTTCTACAAAAGGTCTTTCAACAAAATTTGGAAACGATAGAGTTTTTAATTCACCGCTTGCAGAAGCAAGTATTGTAGGTGTTGCAATTGGTATGGCATTAAGCGGATTGAAACCATGTGTTGAAATTCAATTTGGAGATTATATCTGGCCTGCATTTATGCAGTTCCGCGATGAAATGGTGATGTATCGTTACCGCTCAAATAATTTATTTGAAGCGCCGGTAGTTACACGTGTTGCAGTCGGTGGATATATTCACGGCGGATTATATCACAGTCAAAATATTGAAGGATTTTTTGCTCACATGCCCGGATTGCTGATAGCATATCCATCAAATGCGGCTGATGCAAAAGGATTATTAAAAACTGCTCTGCGAATAAACGATCCGGTACTTTTCTTAGAACACAAAGGTTTGTACCGCCAAAGTTATGCTTCATCAGTTGAACCTGATGCTGATTATTTATTACCATTTGGGAAAGCGAAAGTAGTAAGAGAAGGAAATGATCTTTCGATAATTACTTACGGCGCAATGGTGCATGAATCTAATTTTGCTGTGAAGAAATTAGAAGATGACGGATACTCAGTAGAAATTATTGATATAAGAACAATAGCACCTCTTGATGTTGATACAATTTATAAGTCAGTAAAGAAAACAGGTAAAGCGATTGTTATTCATGAAGATACTTTAACAGCAGGATTTGGTGCTGAGATTGCAGCACTTATAACCGAGAACTGTTTTGAATCTCTTGACGGACCTGTAAAAAGGATTGGTGCTTTAGATGCGCCGATTCCCTTTGCCCCAAATTTAGAACAAGCAATTCTTCCTACAAGAGAAAAAATTTATAAATCACTTAAACAATTATTGGAATATTAAACTGTAGCGCAGAATAGTATTCTGCGCGCAAAAATATGCACAGATTATGAATCTATGCTACATTACTCGGAGAAGAAATGAAAGTTGATGTTGTAATGCCAAAAATGGGTGAGAGTATTAACGAAGGAACGTTGTTAAAATGGCATAAAAAGAAAGGTGATAGAGTTAAGAAAGATGAGATCATATATGAAATAAGTACGGATAAAGTTGATACGGAAATTCCAAGCTCTGAAGATGGTATCTTGATCGATATTAAAGTATTTGAGCAGGAAACCGTTGAAGTTGGAACTGTTGTAGCAGTAATTGAGACCAACGGGGAAGTTGCATCCGTTCAAGCAGAAGAAAAGAAAGTTGAAATTCCATCAACGACACAAGTAGGTGATGAATTAATTGATGTACCGATGCCTAAGATGGGCGAGTCAGTAATGGAAGGAACGATTTTGAAGTGGCATAAAAAAGTTGGTGATAAAGTTCAACGAGATGAAATTATTTTTGAAATAAGTACTGATAAAGTTGATACTGAAGTTCCTTCTCCTGTAGATGGTACACTTGCAGAAATTCTTTTTGGTGAAAACTCAACAGTTGAAGTCGGAGTTGCAGTTGCAAAAATTTTATCAAGCAGTGGAATAGTTAAACCGAAACTCGAACAGAAAATAGAACATGAGCAAGATCCCGTCAAAGATACGCCGGGCAAGCAAGAGCATGAGCAAGAAAAAAAATATATAAATATTTCCAACCAAAGAAAACCGATTGTTACGTCAAACAGATTTTATTCTCCACTCGTTCTTAGCATTGCTCGTACTGAAGGGATTTCTATGAGCGAGTTAGAAACTATACCGGGCAACGGTATTGGAGGAAGATTATCTAAAAACGATCTTCTCAGTTATATCCAAAGTGGGAAGAGCGGTAGTGTTTTATTTTCTAAAACAGAATCTGATTCTATTCCCGCAACTTCATCGCCAAAAAAAACTACCGGGCAAAGAGAAGAAATTATTCCGATGGATAATAATCGGCAGAGAATCATGCATCACATGTTAAATAGCAAAAATACTTCAGTTCATGTTTCTGCTATAATTGAAGTTGATATGTCGCGCATATACAACTTCATCGAAAAAAACCGCGATACATTTACTAATGAAGGTATTAAACTTACTTATATGCCGTTCATTTCATTTGCTGTAATAAAAGGATTGAAAGAATTTCCGTTGATGAATTCTTCCATTGACGGTAATAATATTGTGATGAAGAAATATATCAATCTGGGTATAGCTGTTGCAGTTGAACCAAACGGATTGATTGTACCAAATATTAAAAATGCTGATGAAAAAAACATACGCGGACTTGCTAAATCAATTGCCGATATTGGAAACAGAGCGCGGACAAAAAAACTTGTCCCCGATGATATAGTTGACGGAACATTTTCAATTACAAACTATGGAGTATTCGGTTCTTTGTTCGGAACACCGATCATCAATCAGCCAGAAGTTGGAATTCTGGGCATCGGTGCTGTTACAAAGAAACCGGTAGTTATTGAAAGCAATGGAATTGAAAGCATTGCAATCAAACCAATGATGTATCTTTCGCTAAGTCATGATCATCGTCTTGTTGATGGAATGCTTGGTGGAAAATTTTTGAAATCAGTAAAAGAAACTTTAGAAAATTTTGATACAAATTTAGTTTAAGATCAAGATCACGAGTTTACCCGCCGTTCTTTTGACGGGCAAGATCAAGAAGGAAAATTTTAATGATTAATCAACACCAGAAAAAATTTGCAGAAACAATTGAAAAGGAAAGACCGGAACTCGGCAAACGTCCCGATTGGTTAAAAGTCCGTTTACCAACAGGACAAAATTACAGAGAAGTTCACGAGTTGATGCGTAAATCAAAATTGAATACGGTTTGCGAAGAAGCAAAATGTCCTAATCTGGCAGAATGTTGGAATAATAGAACAGCAACATTTATGATTTTAGGTGATACATGTACACGAAGCTGCGGCTTCTGCAATATTAAAGTTGGAATACCAAACGAACTTGATCTCGATGAGCCCCGACGAGTAGCTGAATCTGTGGAAGCACTTAATCTTAAACATGTTGTTATAACTTCGGTTGATCGGGATGAACTGAAAGACGGCGGCGCTTCGATTTTTTCTGAAACTGTTAGATTGATTCGCGAAAGAATGCCGGCAACAACAATTGAAATATTAATTCCCGATTTCAAGGGTGAAGAAGAATCATTCAAAATAATTTTACAAAACCCTCCGGATATTCTTAACCATAATCTTGAAACAGTTCATCGTCTTTATCACGGTGTTCGCCCGCAAGCAAAGTATGACCGCAGTTTGGAATTGATCCGATGGTTTAAGAATCGTGGATTAAGAACAAAAAGTGGAATTATGGTTGGCATTGGCGAGACAAAAGAAGAAGTAGTTGAACTGATAAATGATCTCTACGATCATGGCTGCGATATAATGACAATCGGTCAATATCTTCAACCGACAAAAAATCATTTACCGGTTCATCGTTATGTTACTCTTGATGAGTTTAAGTTTTACAAAGATTGCGGTCTGCAGCTTGGTTTGAAAGCTGTAGAATCATCACCGCTTGTTCGGAGTTCCTATCATGCAGATAAACATGCAGAATTAGTCTGAACTGCAATAGCAAGTAGATTGAATTAATAGCCAATCTTTTCTCATTTTTTTTCTCCTCATTCTCATTTCTGAAAAGTAACTTATAAGTCTTAATTCATATTTATAATAATTATTTAAAGGAATCGTTTTTCAGAAATAATTACTATTTTTTAGCAGTAAATTTTAGGGAAGTTGTTATATCTTTGGCACGTTAGTTTCTGATGGTTTGGTAATCAATATGAGTAAAATCATAATCGAAATAAATAAACTCAATAAAACCAGAGAGAAAAGGTTATAGCAATGCTGTAACCTTTTTTGTTTAATAAGCTAAGGTAAATTTATGGCAAAAGTAAAAGGTGATATCATAATAGATATCGAGAAATGTAAAGGATGCGAACTTTGCGCTGCATCTTGCCCTCAAGAATCACTTGAGCTATCACGCAAATTGAACTCGAAGGGCTATCATTACATAGTTAAGATTATAGATAACTGTACCGGTTGTATAAATTGTGCTTTAGTTTGTCCTGACGGTGTAATTAAAGTATATCGTAAAACAGAAAAGAAAAAAGCAAACATTGCAACAATTACAAATGTAACCGGTGATATGACAGTAACGGTGAACGCATGAAAGAATTAAAATTAATGAAAGGAAATGAAGCTCTTGCTGAAGCAGCAATCCTTGCAGGCTGCGACGGATATTTTGGGTATCCCATAACACCTCAATCAGAAATTTTAGAATACTTAACACAAGATGCACGAAAGAGAACGGGGATGGTTGTTCTTCAAGCCGAAAGTGAAGTTGCAGCTATCAATATGATTTACGGTGCTGCAGGAACAGGCAAAAAAGTAATGACATCTTCATCATCACCCGGAATAAGTTTGATGCAGGAAGGAATTTCATATATCGCTTGTGCGGAACTTCCATGCTTGCTTGTTAATGTTGTGCGAGGAGGTCCGGGACTCGGAACAATCCAACCTTCACAAGGTGATTATTTTCAAGCAGTAAAAGGAGGCGGGCATGGAGATTATAAAATGATTGTTCTCGCACCATCAACTGTTCAGGAAATGGTTGACCATGTTAAATTAGGATTTGATCTTGCTTTCAAATGGAGAAATCCGGTTATGATTTTAACTGATGGTGCTCTTGGGCAAATGATGGAAAAAGTTCAACTGCCTGCACAATTACCAAGATCAACAGAAGATCCTACGTGGGCAACAGTAGGTAAACCGAAAACTCGTGAAAGAAATATTTTAACATCGCTTCATATACAGCCGGATAAAATGCAGGAAATAAATCTGCATCTGCAAAAAAAATACAGAGATATTGAAAAAGAAGAAATTAGATTTGAAAAATTTCAATGCGATAATGCAGAAATGATTTTAGTAGCATTCGGATTGGTAGCGCGCATTTGTCAGAAAGCTGCACAGCTTGCAAGAGAAAAAGGAATTAAAGTTGGTGTGTTCAGACCAATAACTTTATTCCCTTATCCATATAATGAATTGAATAAACTAGCTGATCAAGTAAAAGGATTCTTAACTGTTGAAATGAATGCAGGCCAAATGGTTGAAGATGTACGTCTTGCTGTTAACGGAAAAGTACCGGTAGAATTTCTTGGAAGAATGGGAGGAATTATTCCCACACCGGAAGAAATTTTACATAAGCTGGAAGAAAAATTTGTAGGAGAAATGGTATGAATGAAAAAACTATGACTGAAGAACAACATTATGCAGATGTAATTGCAGAAGAGAGCATATGCACAAATGAAAATTTAGTTTTCGAAAAAACTAATGTTTTAACGGATACACCTATGCATTACTGCCCAGGTTGCGGACATGGTGTTGCTCATAGATTAATCGCTGAAGCAATTGATGAATTAGATATCCAGGATAAAACTATTGGCGTTGCACCGGTTGGCTGTTCAGTATTTATGTACAACTATATGGATATTGATATGACAGAAGCTCCTCACGGACGAGCATCTGCAGTTGCAACAGGAATAAAAAGAGTATTGCCTGATAAATATGTTTTCTCTTATCAAGGTGATGGCGATTTAGCTGCTATAGGAACGGGAGAAACTATTCATACATGTAACCGTGGTGAAAATATTCTGATAGTATTTATCAACAATGGAATTTATGGAATGACCGGCGGACAAATGGCGCCAACAACTCTGGTTGGAATGAAAACAACTACAACTCCATTCGGAAGAGAAGTTGAAGTGATGGGAAATCCATTAAAGATTACTGAATTGATCGCACAACTTCCCGGAGTATATTATTGTACTCGAGTTGCCGTAAATAATCCGGTTAATGTCCGCAGAGCAAAAAAAGCAATTCTTAATGGATTTAAATATCAAGAGTTGAAAAAAGGATTAAGTTTTATTGAAGTCGTCTCGAACTGTCCTTCGAACTGGAAAATGACTCCGGTAGATTCGAATAAATGGATGGAAGAAAATATGTTTCCTTTCTATCCGCTTGGAGATTTAAAAGTACCAGCTAACCAACCTGCGGCAGGTAAAGGAGAATAATTATGCAAGAAGAAATTATCATAGCAGGATTTGGCGGACAAGGTGTTTTATCAATGGGACAAATTCTTTGTTACAGCGGTGTAATGGAAAATAAAGAAGTAAGCTGGATGCCTTCTTACGGGCCGGAAATGCGCGGCGGAACTGCAAATTGTATTGCAATTATAAGTGATCAAAAAATCAGTTCTCCTATTCTAACAAAGTTTGATACTGTAATCGCACTCAATCAACCATCGTTAGATAAATTTGAACAAGCTGTAAAACCGGGCGGACTTTTAATTTATGAAGCAAGCACGATTTTAAATCCACCAAAGAGAACAGATATAGATATCATTCCAATTGAAGCAGCGAACGAAGCAACAAAATTGAAAAATTCTAAAGTAATGAACATGATAGTACTTGGTGCATTCCTACAGAAAAAACCAATCATCAAGATGGAAAATATTATTGAAGGGATTAAGAAAGTTCTTCCGGAAAGATATCACCATCTCATTCCACTCAACAAGCAAGCTCTTGAAAAGGGAAGACAGTTAGCTCAGAATATAGGTGTTACAGTATAATTTGATCAGAACCTCGAAGGTTTTAAAATAACCTTCGAGGTTACTTACCTACAGACCATAACATCCGAAAAAGGTTTACTTCTCACTTTATAATTCCATCTCGATTCTTTTTTAGTTATCTTTTATTCAACTTAGTTCCTGGTGATTGATGAAATCAACTTACATCCAACTCTCAGTTGCATTTTCATATTCTCTAGAAAAACTTTTCTACTCTTATATAATAGACAAATCAACTCAAAATCCATTAAGAAAAACAAAAGGCACTTTTGCAACAATTAATCACAATGCTGTTTCCCATACTTTAAACCAAAAAAATAAGGAAGGTTATTAAGCATGATAAATTATGGGAGTAAAGAAACAGGTAAGCCCGTTCTATTCACTCTACTCTTTGGTTTATTAACATCTGGAGTTGGTATAATTGCTATACTTGGCTGGATCTTAGGTGTTCCTCTATTAGCAAGCTTTAATTCCGATTTTATTCCAATGGCGCCTAGCACTGCGTTTTTGTTCATATCGTTTGGTATTGCAATTTTATTCAGCGCGCAATTTCCTAAAACCAGTTGGTTTTACAAAGCAGGAATTATTATTTGTTCAATAGGTACGTTGATTTCTCTAATCTTGCTTTTTCTTTCTTCTTTTGGAATACATCCCGCGGTTGAACACAGCGGGTTCAAAATAGAAGGATTAATCTCCGGAACACCATATGGGCATATTTCTCCGTTGACCGCTTTTTGTTTTGTTCTTGCCGGTTTATCATTTCTTATTTCACAATCGTTGGAACGGCAGAAGCTAATGCTTGCCGCCCTCTCTTCTGCTTTTTTAGTTATCCTGATCTCAATCATACTTTTATTAGCTCATCTTTTTGGTACGCCGCTTTTTTATGGTACTCAATTTATTCCGCCAGCTCTTTCAACTTCACTTGCTTTATTCTTTCTTGGAATAGCACTGATAGCATTGATAAGTCCAAAAATATGGCAATATAAAAGTGAACATGATGCCGCTTCAACAAGATCATTCATAATCCTCATCTCGGTTTTTGTAGTTCTGGCAACTGGAATTATATCAGCGGGGTACCTTTATTATAAATACAATGAAAAAGAATTTAGATTGGAAAAAGAGCAAGAACTTTCTTCTGTTGCAGATTTGAAAATAAGTGAACTCACTCACATACGAAAGGAGTGGGTTGAGGACGCTTCTCTATTTTACGAGAACATAGTTTTTTCTACTCTTGTTGACCGCTATTTTAATAATCAAAAAGATATTTTGGCGCATCGGCAGCTTCAAACATGGCTGAGCCGTTTCAAGATTGTAAATAAATATAATAAGTTGAGTCTGCTTGATGCTAATGGCATTGAACGATTTACTGAACCCGATTCACCCAAACTACACTCATCCACTTATAAAGATAAATTTTCTGAAACTATAAAATCTGGTAAGATTACAATTGTTGATTTTTACAGAAATGAATACGATCAACATATTTATCTTAACATATTAGTACCCATTGCCGATCCTAAAAATAGTAAGCGCATTAATGGTGTTCTATCATTACGGATAGATCCGGAAGAATATCTTTATCCGTATATCAAAAGTTGGCCAACACCAAGTAAAACATCCGAGACTATACTCGTTCGAAGAGAAGGTGATGATGTTCTCTTTTTGAATGAGGTTAAGTTAAAACAGAACACAGCTCTTTCACTTCGTATTTCTCTTCAGAAAAAACATTTTCCTGCTGTTAAAGCGGTGCAGGGAGAAGAGGGAATTGTTGAAGGTTATGACTACAGAGATGTGCTCGTACTTGCAGATATACACCATGTACCAAACTCAACATGGTTCCTTGTTACTAAAATTGACATTGCTGAAGTATATGAACCGCTAACAGAAAGACTTTGGATGATGATTTTTCTGATTACTGCTCTTCTCTTTGGTGCCGGTACAAGTGTAGCTGTAGTTTGGCGGCATCAGCGTGCGCGCTTTTATCAGGAAAGGTTTCAATCTGCCGAGACTTTGCGAGATAGTTACGAATTGTTGGAAAAAGTTTTCAACAATACTCATATTATGATGGCTTACCTTGATCCTAAATTTAATTTCATTAGAGTTAATCAAGCGTATGCAGAAGCCGACGAACATACGCCGGATTATTATCTAGGCAAAAACCATTTTGCACTTTTCCCTTATGCAGAAAATGAAACTCTTTTCCGTAATGTTGTGGATACCGGTCAGACCCTAACAGTTTTTGCTAAACCTTTTGAGTATGCCGAACATCCTGAACGCGGAATTTCTTATTGGGATTGGAGTCTCCAACCCGTAAAAGCGAGTGATGGTTCTGTAACTGCTCTTGTTTTTAGTCTTATCAATGTTACTAAACATATGCAATCACAAGAATGGATACAAAAACTGAACCGTGTTTATGCTGTTCTTAGCAATATCAATCAAGCAATTGTTCGTATTCATGATATTGATCGATTATTCAATGAGATTTGCCGCATTGCAATTGAAGAAGGTAAATTCCGAATGGTATGGATTGGAATGATCAATCCGCAAACCAACATGGTTGATGTTGTTGCCTCTGCCGGATTGACGGAGGATTATCTGAATAAAATAAAAATTGATCTGAACGATAAAAAACAAATCGAGGGACCTACACTAAAAACTCTTAGATATGGTCATTATACTATTTCGAACGATATTGCAACTGATGAGAATATGCTTCCGTGGCGTGAAGAAGCACTTAAGCTTGGGTATAGGTCGTCAGCTTCATTACCAATAAAAGTTTTAGGAACAGTGCGCGGCGTGATCAAATTATACTCGGACGAGGTAGAATTTTTTGCTGAAGATGAAATTAAACTCCTCGATGAAATGGCGATGGATGTTTCATTTGCACTTGAATTTATTGAACACGAAGCCAAACGCAAACAAGCAGAGGAATTTCTTTTGAAGTTTAGATTGGGAGTTGAGCGGTCCGGTGATGCAGTCTTGTTAACCGATCCGGATGGAACAATTGTTTATGTGAATCCTGCATTCGAAAACATTTTTGGCTACACTAAAGAAGAAGCTGTTGGTAAAACACCGCGCATCTTGAAGTCCGGTACTTTGAATCAAGAATATTATAAAAACTTTTGGAACGACTTACTTACTAAAAAAGCTGTAACCCACGAAATAATAAATAAAACAAAAGATGGGCGACTGTTGAGTATTGAAGCTTCGGTCAATCCGATAATTAATGAGCGTGGAGAAATTATTGGACATCTCGCCATTGAGCGAGATATCACCGGACGCAAACGTGCTGAAAAGACGCTACAAGAAAGCGAAGCAAGCCTTGCAAAGGCTCAGCGAATCGCTCATATTGGAAGTTGGGAATTGGATATTTTTACTCATAAATTATTTTGGTCAGAGGAAGTATATAGAATATTTGGTTTTGAAATTGGTGCCTATAGTCTTACAATGGAAGCATTTTTCGAAAGTGTACATCCCGATGACAGGGTACTTATGAATGAAGTAACACAGGCATCCTGGTATGAAAAAAAACCCTTCGATGTTGATCATCGGATTATCTTACCAAATGGAAAGGTGCGCGTTGTACATGAAATGGCAGAAGTTATTTTTAATGATACTGGGCAGCCAATTAAGATGGTCGGCACTGTACAAGATATTACTGATCGAAAGCTGGCGGAAGAAGAAATAGTTTCTCAAAAAAATAGATTTGAACAATTGTTCGAGAATTCACCGATTGCAATTGTTTTATTAGACGATCAAGATAAAGTTGTTCAAATCAACGAATCGTTTTCAGTTATGTTCGGTTATTTCCTCGAAGAAGTTAGAGGACAGGCGCTAAATGACATAATAGTTCCTCCTGAATTGAAAGAGGAAGCTAAGAGCTATTCAGATCAAACAAGTAAAGGCAATCAGATAAATAAAGAAAGTTACCGGAAGAGAAAAGATGGTTCTAATGTTTTTGTCCAAATTATTGGGGTGCCTGTAGCAGTAAATGACAAGACAGTTGGTATATATGGCATGTACGTGGATCTGACTCAACGAAAAGAAGCCGAAGAAAAAATGAAATTAGCTAAAGAGTTAGCAGAGCAATCTGACAAATTAAAATCAGAATTTCTTGCACAAATGTCGCACGAAATTAGAACTCCTATAAATATAATGGCTGGGAATGTAGATTATCTTAAAGATTTATTTAGTGAAAAAACGAATACAGAAGCTAGCGAATGTTTTGATGGAATTGATCTGGCTTCGAAAAGAATTATTAGAACTGTAGATTTGATACTTAATGTGGCTGAACTACAAACCAGCGGTTATAAACCACACTTTATAAAAGTTGATAATTCCCAGATACTGAATAAATTGTATAAGGAACATCAACTCTCAGCCAAACAGAAAGGATTAGAACTGATTTACAAATGCGAGTTAAAGGAAGCCAAAACTTTAGCAGATGAATACAGTGTAACTCAAATCTTTGCCAACTTGATTGATAATGCCCTCAAGTACACAAAAAAGGGTAAAGTAGAAATACTTTTAGGAAAGAATAAAACTGGTAATATTATGGTTGAGGTAAAAGATACGGGCATCGGAATGAGTAAAGAATTTCTTTCGAAAATATTTGATCCGTTTGTTCAAGAAGAGCAAGGTTATAGCAGAAGTTATGAAGGTAACGGACTTGGCTTAACGCTCACTAAAAAATATTGTGATATCAATAATGCAATCATAGAAGTAGAGAGTGAAAAAAATGTAGGTTCAACTTTTAGAGTAATATTTAAGAGTTAGATCATGATCTTGTTCATGATCATGATCAAGAGCAATGACAATTGAGGAGACTCAAATGAAGAAAATGTTAATAATAGAAGATGATATTCTATCTCAAGATGTTATGAGAAGGATTTTTAAGAGTGATTTTGAAATGGATATGTGCGAATCCGCAGAAGAATATTATGAAAAATACTCGAATAAGAATTACGATATTATAATAATGGATATATCCTTAAAAGGAAAAAAGCATGGATTTGACCTGACTAAAGAGATTAAAGCATCACCCTCGTTTACTGGTACACCTATTCTATGTTTAACCGCACATGCCGAGATGAAGGCAAGAAAGATAGCAATGGAATCCGGTACTGATCTTTTTATTACTAAACCGGTTGCTACAAAAGTTCTCAGAGAAGCTGTAGCTTCCTTAATCAAGTAAAACTCATGAACAGTTTGTCATGAGTAAAAGTTTGATTAGTCTCCGTAAAGTTCTTACGAAATTTTTCATTTATTAAGTAAATTTATAAATCTCATTCGAGCTTCTGCTTTTTGGAAATCACCTCATTCTTTCATAATTTTCCGCACAAAATTTTGAACAGAAGGATTTAAAATGGCTCATAATGAAGGGGTAATAGCACAGGTCATCGGTCCCGTAGTGGATATTGATTTTCAAGACGGATACCTACCGGCAATTTTCAATGCTATAAAAATTCCAAGAAGAAATTTGGAAGGAATAGATGAAGAATTAACTGTTGAAGCACAGCAGCATCTTGGCGAAAACAGAGTCCGAACAGTAGCAATGGACACTACAGATGGTCTGGTTCGCGGTATGAAAGCAATTGATACAGGCGGTCCAATATCTGTTCCTGTTGGTGCAGAAACTTTAGGAAGATTAATTAATGTTATTGGTGATGGAATTGACGGACTGGGAGAAATTAAATCTAAAAAGAGATATGCAATTCACCGCCACTCACCAAAGTTCGAAAATCTTTCTACACGGCAGGAAATGTTTGAGACAGGAATTAAAGTTATTGATCTACTCGAACCATATTCAAAAGGCGGAAAGACAGGATTATTCGGCGGAGCCGGTGTTGGTAAAACTGTTATCATACAAGAATTAATTCACAACATTGCAAAACAGCACGGCGGTTATTCTGTATTTGCCGGCGTTGGTGAAAGAACAAGAGAAGGAAATGATCTCTGGCTTGAAATGAAAGAGAGCGGTGTTCTAAACAAAACGGCACTTGTGTTCGGACAAATGAACGAACCACCGGGAGCGCGTTTGAGAATTGGTCTAGCAGGTTTAGCTATTGCAGAATATTTCCGTGATGAAGAAGAACGCGATGTACTTTTATTTATTGATAACATTTTCCGTTTTACTCAAGCCGGATCAGAAGTATCAGCATTACTTGGACGAATGCCGTCTGCAGTAGGTTATCAACCAAATCTTGCATCTGAAATGGGCGAACTTCAAGAAAGAATTACATCAACAGATAAAGGATCAATCACATCTGTCCAAGCTATTTACGTTCCGGCAGATGATTTAACAGATCCCGCTCCGGCAACTGCATTCTCTCACTTAGATGCTACAACAGTATTATCACGTCAAATTTCTGAACTCGGTATTTATCCTGCAGTTGATCCTCTCGATTCTACATCAAGAATTCTTCAGCCTGATATTGTAGGACAGGAACATTACAACGTTGCAAAACAAGTTAAAGAAGTTCTTCAAGCGTACAAAGATCTTCAAGACATTATTAATATTCTCGGTATGGATGAGCTTTCAGAAGAAGATAAAGTTACAGTACGACGTGCAAGAAGAATTCAAAGATTCTTAAGTCAACCTTTCTTTGTTGCAGAACAGTTCACAGGATTTGCCGGTAAGTATGTTAAGATCGAAGATACAATAAGAAGTTTCAAAGAAATTCTTGAAGGCAAACATGATAATTTACCCGAGCAGGCTTTTATGTATGTCGGAACTATAGAAGAAGCTGTTGAAAAAGCAAAGAGTATGCAATAAAGATGAAAGAAATTTTTGTTGAAATAATTACTCCTTCAAAGAGCGTTTACAAAGGTTTGATAAAATCAATAACTATTCCCGGGACACTCGGAAATTTTCAAGTGTTATTCAATCATGCACCGATGTTAAGTACATTTGAAATCGGGAAAATAAAATTGAATGACACTAATGATAAAGAGATTGAGTATGCTACAAGTGGTGGGACAGTAGAAGTAAATGATAATAAAATTTTAATTCTTGCAGACAGCGCTGAAACTTCAGATGAGATTGATATTGAACGTGCGAAAAAATCATTAGAGCGCGCAAAGGAAAGATTGGCAAGCAGAAACAAAGGTGATATTGATATACTGAGGGCTGAACTTTCACTTCAAAGAGCAATTAATAGAATGAAGTTTGTGAATGCAAGTTTTAGCAACTAGCTATTGGCAGTTAGCTTTTAGCATTTAGTTTTAAAAGAAAAAACCCCAACTACGGTTGGGGTTTTTATTTTTGTCGGATTCATTAATTTTATTTAGCAGAAGCAAATCTCTTAGCTACTTCATCCCAGTTCACAACATTCCACCAGGAAGCAATATAATCCGGTCTTCGGTTTTGGTAATGCAAGTAATAAGCATGTTCCCAAACATCAAGAGTTAATAATGGTGTCCCTTTCACTTCAGTTACATCCATTAAAGGATTATCTTGATTTGGTGTTGATGTTACAACAAGTTTTCCACCGGAAAGAACCAACCATGCCCAGCCGGAACCAAAACGTGTTGCGCCTGCAGTTGAAAATAATTCTTTAAATTTATCAAACAAACCAAATGTACTGTTGATTGCATCAGCAAGTGCACCGGATGGTTGACCGCCTTTAGCCGGACCCATTACCTGCCAGAACATGTTGTGATTAAAAACTCCACCGCCGTTATTTCTAATTGCTGGAGGTGCTTTAGAAATGTTCTTGAAAATTTCTTCCAAAGATTTACCTGCTAATTCAGTATTGCTTTCAAGAGCTTTGTTTAAGTTATTAACATAAGCTGCATGATGTTTATCGTGATGTATTTCCATTGTGCGCGCATCAATGTGCGGTTCCAATGCATCGAATGCATATGGAAGCGGCGCCAATTCAAATTTACTCATTGTTATACTCCTAACTATTTTATGATTTAATTTATTTGTTATTGCATCAACTTTTTTTATTCCGCTTGCAACGGTTAGCAATCCAAGCGATGTTAAAAATTTTTTTCTATCCATATTAAACTCCAAACGATTCGCCGCAACCGCAAGTCTTGGTTGCATTAGGATTATTAAATACAAAACCTTTACCATTCAGACCATCGCTGAAATCCAGAATTGTTCCGCTTAGATAAAAGAAACTTTTTCCATCAACAACAAGTTTAATTCCTTCTTTTTCGATGATGGTATCGCCGTCTTTTACATCACCGTCAAACCCAAGCTGATAGGTCATACCGGAACATCCACCGCCTTTTACACCGATGCGGAGTGCGTAATCTGAAGGGATACTATTTTCTTCTTTTATTTGTTTTACTTGCTTAATTGCTTTTTCTGTAATGTCAATTTCAGTTTGGACATTAACTTGATCGTTCACTATGAAACTCCTTTCAATTAGGATTTACTTTTTTGTTCGTCTATTTGTATAACATTATTCCCCAAAGAAAAATTCACTTTCCAGGCATTGTTAGACATTTTTTTTAATTCACCGGTATCTTCAAGCTTTTGAATAAAATCATAAGCTACTTTTTCTGCTTGTGAGTATTTAATCCGAATGTCTTTCTTATCGAAATAACTTTTGATGGCATATTGAATATCGCGAAAGAAAATGTTGGAGTTTAGGTATAATCGGTATTTTTCCTTCATAAATTTGAAGAAAATTGATTTATTCGAAGTAAGATCGTTTAATAGATCCATAATTAATCCTAATATTATTTCCGATTGATGTTATCTGAATGTGGAATAAGTGAGTCTAAAATAACTACGCAAAGTTATGAAATACTAACCACTTTTTTGTTTTTTGTTGAAGAAATCATAGATTTGTATCCAAGATTAACAATCGTTAATCTTTCAATTTGGTCAACGACCGCTATTATGTCTATCTGAACTCAGAGATATTCTTTCTTTGATTCAAAACAAATTTGGATTATTTTCTGTTGTTAATGGAATTTTATTAACAAGTTTTTACAACGAAATTCCAGCGGAAATGTAAGCTTTAGATTTCGAAATAATGAGAATTGAATGCCATTATTTGAAAAAAATAAATCATTTTATCATAACAAGACTTACAATTCTACCAATCCTTATCTATGAAAATCTATTAATTAACTTATTCATTAATGATAAATCAATACTAAAACATATGGGAGGTCTATGAAAAGAATCAAAGAACTTCTCCGTTCTAGAACCACCAAACGGTATTATCTCCTCTTTATGATGATTGCATTTGCAGTTGGATTTGTTTGGCTGCCCGGCTCATCAGATGCATCATCGCAAGTTGTAGAAGAAGCTAAGAAGTTTGTTCCATTTTCTCTTTTTACCGATCCAAAGTATTCACCGATTGAAGTGATTGCTCTTTTTGTAGTATTAGGAATTGCAATTTCGGGATTACTTTATGCTTTGTTGCTTGTAAAACAAGTTATGAAAGCTGATAGCGGTACAAAGAAGATGCAAGAAATTGCTGCTGCTGTACGTGAAGGAGCTAATGCTTATTTAGCGGCTCAATTTAAAAAAATCGGTCCGCTCATTGTTATCATAACCATACTCCTTTTTGTAACATACACAGGTAGCCAAGGCGCTTTCCGTTGGGGACGTTCCGGTGCATTCTTAGTTGGTTCATTGTTCAGCTGGCTTGTAGGATTTGTTGGAATGCGTCTGGCAACACAAGGAAATTTACGAGTAGCTGCCGCGGCAAAAAGAAGTTACGGCGAAGCTATGCAGCTTGGTTATAGAACAGGAACTATTACCGGTATGTTAACTGATGGTCTTGGTCTTCTTGGCGGAACAATAATCTTTTTACTTTTTGGTGATCTTGCTTACGAAGCATTACTCGGTTTTGGATTCGGAGGAACTTTACTAGCATTATTCATGAGAGTTGGCGGCGGTATCTATACAAAAGCAGCAGATGTTGGTGCTGATCTTGTCGGTAAAGTTGAAAAAGATATTCCTGAAGATGATCCGCGTAATGCCGCAACAATTGCTGATAACGTTGGTGATAATGTAGGCGATTGCGCAGGTATGGCTGCAGATATTTTTGAGAGTTATGAAGTAACAATAGTTGCAGCAATGATTCTTGGTATGTCAACATTCGGTCATAAAGGAGTAATCTTTCCATTGTTAGTTCGCGGTATCGGTGTTCTTGGTTCAATCATTAGTACTTACACTGTGAAAGCCGGACCAAACGATACATCAGATACAGCACTTAAAAGTGTCCATCGCGGGTTCTGGATCGGATCTATGATCAGTGTTCTTGGATTCTTTTTACTCGGATTCGGTTACTTGCATTTTGATGCAAATTATTTTTTGAATAATCCAATGGCTCTTGCAGGATTTCCAAACGGAGATCCGGCTAACTTAGGATGGTTCGCAAATTTTGGAATGATGGGTTTGGATTTACGTCCAGCTTATACTTGTTTGATCGGAGTTTTTCTGGCAATCGCATTAAATAAATTAACAAGCTACTACACACACACAAGCCATGCACCGGTAAAAAGTTTGGCAAAATCTTGTCAGACCGGACATGCAACAAACATCATTCAAGGATTTGCAGTTGGTTATGAAAGTACTGTTGCAGCAATCGTTGTTATTGCAATTGCTATTCTACTTTCAGTTTTAGTTTATGCCGGAACGCCGCCTCTCTTTATTGCATACGGTGTAGCTATGACCGGTATCGGTATGCTTACACTAACCGGTAATACAATTTCGATGGATGTTTTTGGACCAGTAGCAGATAATGCAAATGGTATTGGTGAGATGGGCTACGATAAAGAAGAAATGGAAAAAGCACAACCCGGAAGTTATAAGAGAGCAAGGCAAATTCTTTCTGATCTTGATGCTGTTGGCAATACAACAAAAGCTGAAACAAAGGGAATTGCAATTGGCTCCGCTGTAATTGCTGCTGTATCGTTGTTCTCCAGTTTCATAGCTATTATTGCTGTGGGAAGTGAAGAGAAAATTAATATGATGACGGTTAGTCAATATCTTACTGAAGCTGGAAAGATTACAGTTGCTAATCCAACAGTGTTCATCGGATTCTTAATTGGCGGCGCTGTTCCATTCTTGTTCAGTTCAATGTTGATTCGCGCGGTTGGGCGTGCTGCTTTTTATATTGTTAACGAATGCCGGATTCAATTCCGCGATAAAGAAATTTGGGCCGGAACAAAGAAACCTGATTACGGCAGAGTTGTAAATATTTGTACAGTTACTGCTCAGAAAGAATTAATTGGTCCTGGGATCCTTGCAATAATGACTCCAATTTTTGTAGGATTTATTTTAGGTCCTTATGCACTTGGCGGATTTTTAGCTGGAATGATTCTGGTTGGTCAGTTACTTGCAGTATTCATGGCTAATGCCGGCGGTGCATGGGATAATGCTAAGAAGATGATAGAAGATGGTCTTTATGGCGGTAAAGGTTCTGAAGCTCATAAAGCTGCAGTAACCGGCGATACAGTTGGCGATCCTTTAAAAGATACTGCCGGACCTGCGATCAATCCATTGATAAAAGTTATGAACATGGTTAGTTTATTAGCGCTTGGACTTGTTCTAAACTATAATTTAATTGCACCGAAATCAGATGGAAGAGTAATCGGAGTAATTGTTGTTCTTGTCTGTGCTGCTGCAATTGGATGGGCTATATGGCAAAGTAAACGAGATACAGGTGATTTTGAAATTGAATCGTAGTAATGAATAAATCACTGATTTGAGAAAAGCCCGTTATGATATAACGGGCTTTTTGTTTTAACTAAAGTGCAAAACCAAATGCATAACGGATGGATAAGAAAAGTAGAAGTGCTCCAATTAAAGCTAAATTTTTTGTAAAGTTTACCGTATCGCCCATCTTCTGCTGTATATCTTGAACAGCCCAGAAGTTGTGCATCATGAAAGATGTTGGTATTAAGAAAAGAAGTAAGATGATTGTACCTGCTGTTACATGAAAATTTAAAATGTAACTTAATCCTCCGGCCAAAAGCATAAGTCCGGCGCCCATTACTGCAATGTTAGCCATTGGAACTTTTTTACTTGCAGCATAACCGGTCAACATTTTCAAGTTTATGAAATGATTAATACCGTTATAGACAAAATAACCTCCGAACAATATTCTGCCTAAAATGTTTACATATTCCATTTCATTGCCTCCTTTTAATGATTGTTATTTATTTTTTCTATTCCTTATGAAGCAGATTCTGTTTATTAATTAACGAAAAAATACTATTACTGCAATAAAAATTTTTTGGCCTCACCCCAGTAAAAAACACCGGGCAGACCCCAACCCCTCGATACTCTGAGCTTGTCGAAGAGAAGGAGAGGGTGGCCTGAAAGGTCGGGTGAGGTCGGAGTGAGGTTGAGTTTAATGATAGGGAAGGAGATTAAATCTCTTTCCCTTTTTTGCTAGTATATCAATGGTTTGCTGCTGCAGGTTTCGGTGCGTTCTTTTTTAAGTAAGCAATTATTGTTGAATAATTTTCATTACCTAAATGTTTAGCAGATAATTTTATAATTTTTGCGAAAGCGGTAATTTCTTCATCACTTCCCGGGTAACCAATATTTTGATTCTCCGGCATTACATTAGAGTCAGCAAGCTTTTTCCCGGCAGCATCAAGGAAAACGTAGAAAGGCAGTCCGGATTTTTCTCCACCAAAACTTTTCATTACTTCATTACCACCCGGATTTTCCAATTCTTTTATCTTGTCTCCACGTTCTTGTACATCTAAGTGAGTTATAATAAAATTATCCTCAAATATTTTTTTGAGTTCATCGCTTTGCATTGCATTTTCCAATCGTTTGCACCAACTGCACCAAGAAGCATGGAAAATAAGAAAAACATTTTTATCAGATGCTTTTGCTTCTTTATATGATGCTTTTAGAATGTTATCTGCGGTCTGAGGTTTTGTATCTTGTCCAAGTAAAAAAGTAATAGTAAATAAAGATACGAGCAGAGTTAATGTTAATTTTCTGAACATGGAATAATCTCCTAATTATATTGACTAAGATTTGCGAATCAAATATACAAATACATTTTAGCGGCAAAAAGAAAAAATAATAATGTTGTCATTACGAAGATCCCTACAATGCCAAGGAATATTTATTGTGAATTTAATTCGGTAATTTTAAAATAGAGCGGACAATTATTACGTATTAAAAATAGGATATGTTCTATGTATGAGTATCAGAAGGATAATGTTTTTTTTGCTCAAGTCCCGGGAATGATGGAATCACTTTGTGAAGAGGAACTAATTGAGCTTGGTGCAAAGAATACTAGAGTCGCATATAGAGGTGTTTATTTTGAAGTTGACTCCGCTTCATTATACAGAATAAATTATTTATCACGATTGATCTCACGTGTGCTTGCGCCATTAATTACTTTTCATTGTCAGAATACAAATGTACTTATCAAGACCGCAGAAAAAATTCGTTGGGAAGAAATATTTAATATAAAACAAACTTTTGCTATTTCTGCTTCAGTAGCAAAAAGCAACATCACCAATTCGTTGTATGCTTCTCAATGTTTGAAGGATGGAATTGCAGATTATTTCCGGAAAGTTAGCGATGGTCTTCGCCCTGATGTTAGTACTGTAAATCCGGATGTGCGGATTAATCTTCATATCGAAAAAGATGAAGCTGTTATTAGTTTAGATACATCGGGTGAATCGCTTCATAAAAGAGGATACAGATTATTGGCGGGAGAAGCACCAATGCAGGAAACACTTGCCGCAGCAATTATCCGCATCAGTAAATGGGATGGACAAAATCCTTTATGGGATTGTATGTGCGGATCGGGGACAATTCTTTGCGAAGCGTTAATGCATTATTGCAGAATACCCGCTCAGAAATTGAGAACAAACTTCGGATTCTTTTATATGCCAGATTTCGATAAACAGATTTGGGAAAAGATAAAAGATGAATCTGATCAGAAAATTCGTCCGTTACAAAAAGGATTGATCAGCGGCAGCGATAAATCTCAAAGAGTAATTGATGTTGCAAAAGAAAATCTATCCCGGCTTCCATTTACCGATGCTGTAGATTTATCATGTCATCCATTTCAACATGTTAAACAATTTGAAAACGGAACACTAATAACAAATCCTCCTTACGGAATCCGCATGGGTGAGTTCGAGGATGTGAAAATACTTTATACCGAGCTTGGTGATTTTATCAAGCAAAAATGTAAAGGCACAACCGCGTTTATTTATACAGGCGATCCGGTACTTCGAAAATCAATAGGATTGAAGACATCGAAAAGAGTTCCGTTAGTTAATGGAAAACTTGAAGGAGTGCTGGTTCAAATTGACAGCTATGAAGGAAGTAAAAAAAAATATTATGCTGAATATAAAGCCGAGGAAGAATTATTAAAGAAGAAATCTGAAGATGAATAAAAAATATTTTATTAAAAAGTTATTAATAGCAATAAACAACGAATCATTCTTGATTACTCATCAAATCTAACTCTTAGCAGTATAGTTCTCTTTTCATCCCTTGGGAGTATTGATTGTCGTCCAATCTCTTGGTACATTATTCTGAAAATAATTCAAGCAACCTCTCTATCTGTTTTGGAACTAATAGAATATGAAAATGGTTAGAGATGAAAACTAAGAAAGGACTTCAATGAATAATTAATACAATTGTCTTAAAGAGGAACCTGATTATGAAAAAGCCGGTCATAAGTAAAAGCAATCTATTTGATTTTTTCCAGAAGAGCGATGGTTATGCAAAATATTTTCTTGCCATCATATTTCTATCCTTATTTAGTTTTCCCATTCTAAAAGCACAAGAATTGACATTTAATTCTAGTAAATTACTAACACCTTCCACATTCAAATTCTCAGATTCATTAAGTAGAGGTGAATCACTTGCATTCGCAAATACAGTCCTATCTGATACGACAATTCAGACATTCAAACCAAAATTATTACCTGATAAAATGAGTTTTTTCGAAAGAGGATTGTGGGGAGAGAATGGATTGATGAGAGGAATTGGTCTTGCCTCACCGCTTACACCTGAAGTTAGGAAATACGAACTTGAAGTTCGCAGAACTATGTTAACAGCACATCAAATAGGTGGTTTTGCTACTCTGGGATTGATGTTGGCAACCTGTTATTATGGTCAGCGCATTATTGATGGAGGAGTTGATGGAAGAAGAAATTTTCAATCAACAAAAAATACTTTAGTTGCGGCTACAATAACATCATATTCAATTACAGCTTTACTATCAATTCTTTCGCCACCACCACTTATACGCCGTGATGAATTTAGTACAACTACGTTACATAAATTTCTCGCATGGTTTCATGTTGCCGGAATGATTGTTACTCCTATTCTTGGTTCTTTGATTAACTCTAACCGCACGATTAATTCTGACAAGGAACATTTTCATCAAATCGCCGGTTATATCACAACAGCAATATTTGCCACAGCCATGATTGTAATAACATTCTAACAGGAGAGAAATAATGAAATTAAAAATAAATGTTGTTCTCATATTACTCTTAATTCAATTTTCTATAGTGCTATCTCAATCCAAACAAATTGAAGCAGTAAAACAAGAATCTTCTATAACATATCAACTTACCCATCCGCTACATGAAATTGAATCAACAAGTAAAGAAGCATACTGTAAAATTGATTTTGATCTTAGCAAAAAGGAGATCAAAAATGTTTTTGTTCAGGTAGATGTAACAACCTTCAACAGTGGAAATTCAAGTCGCGATTCTCATGCTATGGAAGTAATTGACGCTCTTTCTTTTCCTGATTCAAGATTTACAAGTTCATCTATTACACAAAAGGGTGATAGCTTGAAAGTTTACGGCAAGCTTACTTTTCATGGGATTACAAAAGATATTATGATCTCCGCTGCTACCAAATGGTCGGATAATAAATTAGTGGTTAATGGAAATTTTGATATTAGTTTAACTGCATTCAAAGTTGAGAGACCATCATTATTGTTAATTCCATGTAAAGACATTTTAAAATTTACTCTCACTCAAGCATTTAATCTGTAGTAAGAAGTAATCGGTTTTAAAAAATAATTAATGAAAAAGGGAAATATATATGGATAGAAAAGAATTTTTAGTAACACTTGGTAAAGGAGCAGCAGTTGCCGGATTAGCTTACTGTGTTGGTTGTGCTGCCAACGGTAATGATGTTCCAACAGCACCATCCAACGTAGATATGACACTTGATCTCAGTCAATCGGCTAATAGTGCCCTAAACAATGTAGGCGGTTCAATTGTGAATAATGGCATTATTATAGGTCGTATCGGTGCATCATCATTCGTAGCTGTTTCTTCCGCGTGTACACATCAGGGAACAACAATACAATTCCAGTTGAACAATAACAGATTCTATTGCAATAACCATGGATCAACTTTTGCATTAGATGGAAGTGTTACTTTAGGACCGGCCACCCAGTCTCTTGCAAAATATAATACAACTTTTAGCGGGAATAGTTTGAGGATTTACAGCTAAGATCTCCCTGTTATAAAACAAAAAAAGCCAACTCACGTTGGCTTTAGTAAATTTATTTTATTGAATCGTGATTTTACATACCTAGGATTACCAAACAACTCTTTGCCGCATCTACCAAAGGCGAAAAGTAAATTCCAAAAACAAGAATTGCTGCAACTAATACTGAAACAAGAATTGTATTTGGAAGTGATGTGATAATAGTTAGAGTTTCTTTTTCAGGTTTGGTTAAGAACATATGTTTAAGAACGCGTATATAGTAATAAAGAGAAACAACCGAATTTAATAAAGCTATTACTGCAACGGCAATCATTTTTGCATCTACAAGCGCAATGAACAAATATAATTTACCGATAAATCCCGCAGTTGGCGGAAGCCCGGTTAACGAAACTAAAAATATTGCAAGCGATACGCCAAGAAAAGGTGATGTAATTCCAAGACCATTATAATCATGAATATCTTCCGATCCGATCTTGTTGGCAATCAACATCACAACCAAAAACGCACCGAGGTTCATTATCAAATAAACAGAGAAGTAAATTAAGATTGCGAGCAATCCTTGATTTGATAGAACAACTAAACCGAGAAGTAGGTATCCTGCATGAGCGATAGAAGAGTACGCAAGCATTCTCTTCATATTGTTTTGCCAGAGAGCAGAGAAGTTACCAAGAGTCATAGAAAGGATTGAAATTGCGATAAGCAAAGTTTTCCAATCAAAGACATTGATCAATTGCCACATACCGTTTGCATCGGCATAAGAAACAAAAGTTGTTCTTATAAATCTTATAAGAAGAGCAAATCCTGCGGCTTTACTTGCAACAGATAAAAACGCGGTAATTGTTATCGGAGCTCCTTCATAAACATCGGGTGTCCAAAAGTGAAATGGTGCAGAAGAAATTTTGTATCCAATGCCGGCAAAAATTAAAAGACATGCAAATGCGAGTGTAAAAAGATTGATATGCGGATTTTGAATCAGCGAATTAATTATATAAAGATTTGTACTACCGGTTAATCCATAAATTAAAGAAATACCGAAAAGCATTAACCCGGATGATATTGCACCGTATAATAAATACTTCAATGCTGCTTCGCTGTTTCTCTCTCTTAATTTTGTAAATCCGGAAAGCACATAAGATGAGAGCGACATTAATTCCATTGAAAGATAGATCAGGATAAGATCTGAAGCAGAAATCATGAAGAACATTCCTAAAACCATACCGAAGATCAAAGCATAATATTCACCGATTCTATCTTTGATCTTAATAATTTCTTCCGAGCCAAATGAGAAGAAAATAATAAAGATAGTTGCGACGACTACAATCACCTTGAAGAAAACGCCGAAAGAATCTACCGCAACCATGCCATACGTATATAATGCTGGCTGGAATGCAAATCCTTTTTCTCCGAATTGATTTAATACAAAGTAACCGGTAATTAAAATACCGGCGAGAGCAACGTAAGGGATAATTTTTTTGTCTTTATGAAAAATCAAATCGGTAAGAACCAGTACAAGCAAAACAACAGAGAGAACAATTTCCGGTATTATTAAACTAAGTGAATGATATAGATTTGTATTTGCCATCAGTAAATTAAAATTCCGCTATTGGTGAATTAATAGCTCCGTCTTTTAAGACGGAGATTAAATTTGACCACCCCCTTTAATTCCCCCTCCTTATTAAGGAGGGGGATATAGGGGAGGTTAAATAATTTTTCCCACGACATAAATGTCGGGGCTATTAAAAAATATTAAAGAGCATTCGTTACAAAATTTACTAGAGAATTTACAGATGAATTCATAATGTCCAGCATTCCCGAAGGATAAACTCCTAAGAAAATAATAATTATAGTAAGAGGAATGAACATAGCATATTCTCGTTTGTCTAAATCTTTAAGTGTTGCCCATTTTTCATTTAGCGGACCGAAGAAAATTCTTTGAAGAGTCCACAACATATAGCCTGCACCAAGAAGAATTCCAAGAGTGGAAATTAATGTGAGAACTCTAATTGCACTAACACCAAATGCACCGATGAATACAAGCGCTTCAGAAACAAATCCGCTCAAGCTTGGTAAACCGATTGCAGCAAAGAAAGCAACAGTAACAAATCCAGTGTAGATCGGCATTTGAGTAGCAAGTCCGCCAAAATCATTTAATCCTCTTGTATGAGCTCGATCGTAAACAACTCCGACAATCAAGAAGAGCATTGCAGTAATTGTTCCGTGATTGAACATTTGGAATATTGCACCGTTAATTCCGATAGTTGTAAGCGATGCCATTCCAAGTAGAACGTAACCCATGTGAGAAATAGATGAGTAAGCAATTAATTTTTTGAAATCTTTTTGTGCAAGTGCAACAAGTGCACCGTAAACTATATTTATCATTCCAAAGAGAGCAATGTACCACATCAACTGTCGCGTAATATCAGGAAAGATTGGATAGCTGACTCTCAAAATTCCATAAGTACCCATCTTTAAAAGAACGCCGGCAAGAATAACAGAGATTGGTGTTGGTGCTTCAACGTGTGCATCAGGTAACCATGTATGGAACGGGAACATTGGAATTTTAATTGCAAAGCCGGCAAACAATGCGATGTATGCAATTAATCTTAAGTTGTTTGGATTCAATGCAGATAAAATTCCATCTGCCGAGTAATTAGCCGGGTTCATTAAAGCAAGTAAACTGAATGTATGAACTTTACTTCCGTCTAACATTAATTCTGTTGCGCTGAAGTATAATCCAATCATAACTAAAAGAATGAACACACTTCCAAACAATGTATAAATGAAAAACTTTATAGCGGCATATTCTTTTCTTGGTCCGCCCCAAATACCGATTAAGAAATACATCGGCAGCAACATCAATTCCCAGAAAATGTAGAATAGGAAAAAATCGAGAGAGACAAAAACGCCCATCATTCCGGCATCAAGAAGAAGGAAAAGTGCAAAATATCCTTTAACAGATTTTTCAATTGTCCATGATGAAATAGCAGCGATAAATGAAATGAGCGCAGTCAAGAGAACCATCGGCATACTCAATCCATCAATTCCCAAGAAGTAATCTACCTTAACATTACCGATCCATGAAATTCCGCTGATATTTATCCATCTAAATTTTTCTATGAATTGAAATGACTTTTCTTCATAAATACCTGCGGCTGAGTAATTATAATGTGCAAGAAGAATTACTGCTAATACAACTTGTAGTGCAGTAATACCAAGCGTCAAGTATTTTATTGATTTGGGCTGTTCTTTTTTCATGAATAAGATTAAGAACATTCCCAGCACAGGAAGAAAAGTAATTAACGAAAGTATCGGAAATCCAATCATACAACTAACCTATATTTTTTAATTTTGTAATTGTCATTCTGAGAAGTGAAACGACGAAGAATCTCTAAATCAATTAATTAGGAGATCCTTCGCTCCGCTCAGGATGACGTAAAACGTCAAAACGGTTTAAAGAACATCAATAAAATAATTATTGCAAAAATTACAAAGACAATGTATGTCTGAACTTTTCCGGTTTGCAATCTTCGGAAAGATAATCCTACAAAACCGCTGAAGAAAGCTGTAAAGTTTACAAAACCATCTACAACAAATGTGTCGAACAAACCGCTCATCTTAGAAACGAATCTTGTTACAGTTGCAGATCCGTTCACAATTCCATCAACAACTTTGTTATCGAACCATGCAAGGATTGAACTGAAACTTAATGTACCTGCAATTGCCGTCATATCGTAAAGTTCATCAAGGAACCATTTGTTCAAAGAGAAATTGTAGAGAGGTTTAAGCTTCTCTGCAAGTTTATCGGCATTAAGTTTTTTCCATTGGTAGAACATGAATGCAAGTAATATTCCTAATCCAGCTACTGCAAGAGATAAAAACATAGCAGGGTAATGCGCCCAGTGCATTGTTTCTGTATATTCAATGGAATGAGTTACTTCTCCGTGTATTTCAGCTTTTGCTTCTTCAGTGCTTGGTTTCATAAAGTCGAAACGAGTTGTAATCGGTACAACCTGCGCAGGAGTTTTAATCCAATTCTTTATTACCCAACCGTCTGCAGCACCAATTGGATTTGGTGTGTACCAAATAAAAATTGAAAGTGCCGCGAGAACAACAAGCGGAGCCGTCATAACAAAAGGTGATTCATGTGCATGATCGAACTTGTGCTGATCCCTTGGTTCTCCATGGAATGTTAATATTACCAAACGGAACATATAGAACGCAGTTAATCCCGCAACTGCAAATCCTATGAATGGTATGAGCCAGTGTCCGGTAAGTTTACCGAATGCTAAAGTGCCGGCGAGAATTCCGTCTTTACTTAAGAAACCTGAGAAGAGTGGAATTCCGGAGATTGCCAAAGTAGAAATTAAAAATGTGTAATAAGTAACCGGCATTTTCTTTCTCAATCCGCCCAAGTTGCGTATATCTTGTTCATGATGCATTGAATGAATAACAGATCCGGAACCTAAAAATAGACATGCTTTGAAAAATGCGTGAGTAATAAGATGAAAGAATGCAAATGCATAAGCACCGACTCCAAGAGACATAACCATATAACCTAATTGCGAAACCGTTGAGTAAGCTAAAACTTTTTTAATATCATTCTGCGTGAGAGCAATTGTAGCAGCGACTAGAGATGTAAATGCACCTACTACTGCAATGACTAACATTGCATCAGCAGTAAGCATAACAAAAATTCTAACAACTAGATAAACACCAGCAGCAACCATTGTAGCGGCGTGGATTAATGCACTAACCGGAGTTGGACCTTCCATAGCATCAGGTAACCAAACATGAAGAGGGAACTGAGCAGATTTACCAACGGCTCCCATAAAAATCAAAATACCGGCGGCTGTTAACCATGCATTACTTCCAAAAGGAATATTTCCTGCTGCAATCTGTTGATATATAACATCGAATGTAAATGTTTTGTATTGAGTAAAAAGAATAAGTATACCGGCAAACATTCCGATATCGCCGATACGGTTTACAATAAATGCTTTCTTAGCAGCATCGGAAGCGGATTTTTTCTCAAACCAAAAACCAATTAATAAGTATGAAGAGAGACCAACTAATTCCCAGAAGATGTACATCATTAACAAATTGTGTGTAAGAACTATCCCAAGCATAGAGAAAGTAAAAATTCCGAGATAAGCAAAGTAACGTGTGTAAAGTTTATCACCACGCATGTATTCAATAGAGAAAACATGAACAAGAAAACTGATAAGATTTACTACTAAGAGCATCAGTACTGTTATGTTGTCAATCTTGAACCCGAGTTCTATATTAATTGCACCAGGTGATGGAGCGTTGCCCATTGTTATCCAAGTGAATGCAGCAACTATATCTTTTGTATTGTAAAACGAAAGTTTTGCATAAGCAGCAATTATTGATAGAAGTAATGCAATCCCAAGAATCGCAACTTCGAACAGATATAATTTTGGAATTCTTTTACCAAAGAAAACAACAATAGTAAATCCAAGTAAAGGAAGAAAAAGAATAACAATGGAAATATTGATTAGTAAACTTTCGCTCATAGCCTATTCTTTTAAGTGATCTATTTCGTCAACATTAACGTTTGAAAAAGTTTTATATATATTTAAAACTATAGCAAGTGCTATTGCTGCCTCTGCTGCTGCAAGGACAATTACGAACAGAGCAATAACTTGTCCGCCTAAACCGAAATTACCATACTTAGAAAAAGCTATGAAATTGATATTAGCGGAATTAAGTACAAGTTCTATTCCCATTAAAACCATCACAGCATTTTTTCGGGTTACTATTCCATAAATGCCGAGAGAGAACAAAATTGCACTGACAATCAAAAAATGTGTTAATCCTACTTGTAACAACTTATTTCTCCTATTTTATTCTGATCCCGATTATAAGGGAAGAGAATCTCGACTATGTGAAGGATAGAGACTCTTCACTTCGTTCAGAGTGACAAAAAATTTATTCTTTATCTCTTCGTGCTATAGATGCCGCACCAATCAATGCTATAAGCAATAAAATTCCAAGTAATTCAAAAATCAAAACATAATCTGTTAATAATAAATGACCGATATCTTTAGTTGTAGTTAATGGTATTACTGACGGTTCGGATTTCCATTCAGTCCAAACCATAACTGCAACAACAGCACCCATAAAAATTCCTGTAGCGATTGCTGCTGGTAACATATGAATGGTACCTGTACGGATCTCAACATTAGTAATTTTATTAGTAAGCATCACACCGAACAATAACAAAATTAATATACCACCGACGTAAATCAGTATTTGTGAGATTGCAATAAAATCAGCACCAAGTAAAACATAAATTCCGGCAACACCAAAAAAAGTAAACAGCAAATAAAAAGCAGAGTGTACGATATTTCTTGTTGTAACTACAAATAAAGCAGATAATAAAGTAATGGCTGCGAATATGTAAAAGATGATATCGTAAAAATTCATTGAATCAATTCTCTAAAATATTTACTCAGATTTATTTTCAGTTTGTGCTGGTGTTTCCGGTTTTGGTTTTGCAGCTGCAGCAGCTTTTTCAGTTTGGAATTTTTCATAATTTATTTTTTTCTGTACGGCTTCTTCATCAGTTAATGTTGCAAACTTGTAAAGAAAATTACTTCTTTCGTATTCAGCAAATTCATAAACGTCCGTCATGTAAATGCATTCGGTTGGACAAGGGAAAACGCATAATTGGCAATAGCAGCATTTTGCAATATCTATATTAAATTTTGTAACCCAGAGAGCTTTCTTTTTCCCGTTGGAAGTAACACCCAAATCTTCTCCAGGAATACTTTTTACAGTTTCAATTTCGATACAACTTACCGGGCAAGCACGTGAACATTGATCACATCCAATACAATCATCCATATTAACGTATAATCTGTTTCGGACTCGTTCCGGCAATTTAACTTTTACATCGGGATACTGAATAGTAACAGCCGGCGTAAATAAATGTTTGAAGGTAACCTTCATTCCAACGAGAACAGTAAAGATGCCATCATATGTATTTTTGAAATATTGTTTCATCTATTTATAGTATAGAAATTATTCCAATGATAATTAAGTTTATGAATGCGTAAGGAATTAAATATTTCCAGCAAACGGTCATAAGTTGATCAACTCGTAATCGGGGAAGTGTCCAACGTAACCACATCTGGATAAATACCAATGTTACTCCTTTTACTATGAACCAGAATCCTTGTTCAAATGGAACGAGCCATTGAGCGCCAATCGTATTTCCTAAATAACCAAACGGAGATTGATAACCACCGAAAAATAAAATTGAAATAATTGCACTGACGGCAAACATATTACCGTATTCAGCAAGCATGAACATTCCCCATTTCATCCCGCAATATTCGGTAAAATAGCCGGCCACTAATTCTGATTCAGCTTCGGGAATGTCGAATGGTACTCGATTAACTTCTGCAAGTGTGCTAGTAAAGATGATCAATGCACCTACAATCATAAATGGGATCAATAAAAATTTTGATAAACCGAAAACCGCTCCGCCGAAAATATTCCAATTCCAAAAAGAAGCTGTTTGCATTTGGCTTATTTTATCTAAGCTTAATGTTCCGGTAAGCATAACCATTGAAAGTACAATCAAAGCAGTCGGAATTTCATAACTAATAATTTGAGCAGCTGCACGCATTGCACCAAGTAAAGAATATTTATTATTTGCCGACCATCCGGCCATTAATATTCCAGCTACAACTAAACTGGAAATTGCAAGAACATAAAAAAGTCCTATTTCAACTTCACTACCGAGTAGTTTACTAGAGAAGGGAATAACTGCATATACAGCAAAACTTCCGGTGAAGACAAGAACAGGAGCGATATTATAAAGAGTTTTGTCTGCATCCGTTGCAATAATATCTTCTTTCTGCAGCATCTTCATTAAATCTGCAACAGTCTGAAGCCAGCCATGCCAACCCGTGCGCATTGGACCTAACCTATCTTGCATATGTGCTGAAACTTTTCTTTCCAACCAAATACCAAAGAGTGCAAAGACAAGAATTATGGTAAGCGGAACCACTGCAACAAGTAATCCTGCAATTATTTCGTTACCAATCAAGTTGTAAAAGAATTGATACATTATCTGTCTATCTCTCCTAAAACAATATCTAAACTTCCAAGAATTGCAATTACGTCTGCCACTAAATGACCTTTACACAATTCTCCCATGAGTTCAAGATTTACAAATGATGGTGCGCGAACCTTCACTCTGAATGGATTTAGGTTACCATCGCTAATTATAAAATATCCTAATTCGCCGCGCGGATTTTCTACGCGGGAATAAACTGTGCCCTTAGGTGGTTTAATTCTTTTAGGAATTGCAGAATGAACATCTCCTTCAGGGATATTATCAATAGCTTGTTCGATAATTCGTAAACTTTGTTCCATCTCTAGAACTCGAACATAATAACGATCCCAGCAATCACCAACAGTTCCAACTAAACCTTTACCTGTTGGAATCTCAAAATCAAAACGATTATAAATTGAATAAGGATCCTCTCTACGAACATCAAATGATAAACCGCTGCCTCGCAATACGGGACCGCTTGCACCAAAATTTATTGCTGTGTCAAGAGGAAGAATACCAACATTTGCAGTTCGTTCAATAAAAATTTTATTGAATGTTAGAAGATTATTCAACTCAACTATTGTAGGACGGAAATGATTAATGAATTCTTTTGTTTTTCTTATAAAGTCTGGGTGTATATCATGTGAAAGCCCACCAATCCACATATAATTATATAGCATTCTCGCACCGCAAGTCATTTCAAAGAGACTTAAAATATATTCGCGATCACGGAAGAGATAAAGAAAGGGTGTCAGAGCGCCTATGTCTGCACCATTTGTAGCAATTGCAACCAAATGCGATGCAATTCTCTGTAGTTCAGCCATAATAACACGAATATACTCTACACGTTCAGGAATTTGAGTACCTAACAATTTTTCTACAGCTATAACGTAGCCAAAATTATTACCCATAGCTGCCAAATAGTCTAATCTATCTGTATATGGAATTACTTGAGGATAAGTCATCGCTTCAGCGTGTTTTTCAAAACATCTATGTAAATAACCAATATGAGGTTTGACACTTAATATTAGTTCGCCTTCAATCTCAAGCTCAAGTCTCAATACACCATGTGTAGATGGGTGTTGTGGACCCATATTAAGAACCATTGTTTCTGTTTTGAATGCCATATCAGTAGGGGACCTTCATACCTTTATAAAATTCGGGGTTCTTATAATCCTTTCTAAGCGGGTAACCTGCTTCCCAATCGTAAGGCATTAATATTCTTCTTAAGTCTGGATGATTTAGAAATATGATCCCGAGCATATCGAAAGCTTCACATTCGTGCCAATCAGAAGTTCTCCAAACATTATAAACAGATTCAACTTTAGGATTTTCTCTTGGTGTAGAAACTTTTAAGGTAATTTTTTGTTTCAAACTTGTTGAATGTAAATGATAGTAAACACTTAGAATACCACCACTTATCATATCTGTTCCATCTTCATCTTTAGCCTTAGTTCCATTAGCATCATCGACTCCGGAGAGAACCATTAGACTATCAAATTTTAGCTCATCACGATCACGTAAGAATGCTCCGATTTTATGTATTTGCATAGAATCAATGGAAATAATAGGTTCTGTGGGAGTTTCTTTATCTAAACCCAAAATCGCTTCGGCAAACTCATTCTTTAATAATTCAAAGATTTCTTCAGGATTCTTCATGCAATTTTCTTTCTTAAAGATTCATTACGAATTTTTTCTTGTAATTTGAGTAAACCTTCTAATAATGCTTCGGGTCTTGGTGGACAACCTGGAACGTAAACATCAACCGGGATCACGCGATCAATTCCTTTTAGTACATGATAACCGTGTTCCCAATAAGGACCACCACAGTTAGCGCAGCTACCCATAGAAATTATATATTTTGGATCGGGCATTTGTTCGTAAAGCCTTTTTATGCGGGTAGCCATCTTTAATGTAACAGTGCCTGAAATAATTATTGCGTCAGCTTGTCGAGGAGTATTTCTGGGGATAACACCGAAGCGATCAAAATCGTAGTGTGAAGCGGAAGTAGCCATCATTTCAATTGCACAGCATGCAAGACCGAAACCTAGCTGCCAAATTGATGAAAGTCTAGCCCAGTTCATTAAGTCATCAACTTTTGCGAGGACTATATTACCGTCAGAAAACTCTTTATCTAATAAACCCATTAATATTCTCTTTTCGAAAAATTAAGACTTCGGTTTTAATATTTCATCTAACTGTGGTGGTTTCGGATGCGGACGAGCCCATTCCAAATCGCCTTTTCGCCACTCATAAGCCATACCTAGACCTAAAACTAAAAGAAATATTAGCCCGACAAGAAAGCCATAAACACCATATTCTTTATAAATAAGTGCCCAAGGGAAAAGTAGAACGACTTCTACATCAAAAATGAGGAAAATTAGAGCAACAACATAAAATCGGATGTTAAATTTTACCCAGGGTGAGCCTTGAGGATTTTCACCACATTCATAAGTTAAATATTTTTCGCGGGTAGGTCTATTTGGGCTTAAAAGTTTTGAAATAATGAATACTGCAACCACAAAAACGATTGCAAGCATAATAAAAATCAGAATTTTCCCGAATTCAGTAAGCATCAAGTTTCAAAAAATGTTGCGTGCAAAATAGCACATCCAAGTATTTTTGTCAAGAAATTGTATAAGATTTCATCCATTGAATAAAAATTTTTATGAATTTTTTTTTAATTAAATTTGTATCAGTTACTAAGAAAAGTTTTAGAATGAGAAAACAAAACCTAATTATTTTTATTCTTGTTTTGTGTGGAATAGAACTTTACGCACAATCACCCGGACAAAAGTGGGAAAGTGTTTTCGAATCTAAAGATCAAATAGTATATGTTGATACTTCCAGCATAAAGCAGTTCGAAAATCAGATTTCGGTCTTAAGCATAACTTCATATAAACAACCGCAATTAATTGAATCCTTAAATAAGGAAGCAAAAAGTGTAAAATCGCAAATACTTTTTAATGCGGCTTCTAAAAAGTACACTGTTATAGGAACACTTTATTATGATAAAGATCTAAAAATACTTGGTGAAACGTCATTACCAGGATTTACATCCGGCAGCGAAAATTTTTCGATTCCCTTGGAAGGAAATGAAACTATGACAATTGTATTCAACAAATCAGTCGAATTCTTAAAAAGCGGTGTTGCAGTAATTGAACAGAAAGATTTTTCTAAAAGCAGTGATAAGAACAAAGAACTTTCAAATGCTGATTCTCGGAGAAGTAAATTGTCAGGTAATCAGTTAAATAAAACAACAAAAGATTCTGTAAATGCAAAAGATCGAGTAGCTCTTTTCCTTAGTAAAAAAGATTCTATTCAAAAATCTTCACAGATAAACAATAATATCAAAACCTTCGATGACAAGACGAAATCAGGCACTAATTTGAAAGTCTCTATAACTGAGAAGAAAAAGGATAAACTCTTACAGAAGGGAAATGAAAGTGAAACAAATCCCAAGAGCACAATATTTACAGATGGAACAAAATATTCCTTTCAAGTTTCATCATGGAAAAATAAATCAAAAGCCGAAAGTGAAGTTGCAAGATTAAAATCCGAAGGTCACAATTCCTTTATCACTGAAGGGTATGTTAAAGGTACTACATGGTACCGTGTTCGAATCGGATATTTTAATTCCCTCGAAGAAACTGAAAAGTACATGAAAAAAGTAAAATAATTTTTTGTAAGGTATTACTTACTCTACATTCCGTCTCTACTAATGATTCAAAAAAAAAAAAGGTTTACAATGAAGAAGAATATATTTCTTTTCATGTTGTTGATTCTTGCAACAAGCATAATCATCTGTGCACAGCAAAATATAAAATTAGATAATTCGAAAGGGAAAGAAATGAATGTGAAAGTTCAAAAGACAGATAAGGAATGGAAAGAATCCTTAACTCCCGAACAGTATCAAGTATTGAGAGAGAAAGGAACTGAAAAACCATTTACAGGTAAATACTGGAACTCTGATGAAAAAGGGATATACAATTGTGCAGCATGCGGACAAGTTCTATTTGATTCCGACACGAAATTTGATGCCGGCTGCGGATGGCCGAGCTTTTCAGATGTTGTAAATAATAAAAATGTGATTTTAAAAGATGATAATAGTTCAGGTATACACAGAATTGAAGTTATGTGCAGCAATTGCGGCGGACATTTAGGGCATGTGTTTGATGATGGACCGAAACCTACAGGGCAACGGTTTTGTATCAATTCTGCTTCAATAGTGTTTGAGAAAAAGAAAAATGATGTGCACTAATAAATGTATTGCCGCAATAATTTTTCTCTTCTAAATTGGAATACAAAAAGACGAGGGACTATGAAAAGATATTTGTTTGCTCTGATATGTCTTGTGCTTGTTTACACAAATAATGCTCAGATAAAAAATCCTAATCTTAATGCTTTGATTGCAACAGAATATGCATTTATATCTTCTGCTGCCGAAATCGGAACTAGAGATGCATTCCTAAAATTTATAGCAGATGACGGAATTATCTTTAGACCTAATGCAGTTAATGGAAAGACATATCTAAGTAACGCACCCAAAAGACCAGGCTTACTTAGCTGGTATCCAACATATGTAGGGATTTCACGTGATGGAGATATGGGTTTTACAACCGGTCCGGCAGATTTTAAAAAAGATAAAGACAGTTCGGCTATTTGGTTTGGTAATTTTTCTACAGTTTGGCAAAGACAATTAGATGGTAAATTTAGATTCGTTATTGATATGGGTAGTAGCAATAATAAACCGACGGAACAATATATTCCCCTTAAATATGAAATGATTAGTTCGAATTCATCTTATCTAAGAAAGGGAATGAAAAGAATAAAATCTGATGAACTTTTTAATAACGATAAAAAATTTACAATGATAATTTCTAAAATTGGTGTTGCATCAACATATAAGAAATTTATTAATGAAGAATCACGATTACTTCGAGATGAACTTTATCCAATAATTGGAACTACCGCGATTACGGATTATTTTACAAAAAATATCGGAACCTATATATTTAATCCTATTGGAGGAAAAATTTCTTCATCAAAAGATCTTGGTTTTACTTATGGCGAGTTAAAGATTACTAACTCCGATGAAAATAAAAACGGAACTTACAATTATATGCACATCTGGAAGAAAGAAGGGAGGCGATGGATAATCATTATTGATGTTGCGAATAAACTGGAAACAAAATAAAAACTAACTCTTCACGTTGTTAAGATTGATTCGCGAAACTTTTATTATACTGAAGATCAACACTGCCACACCAATCCATTGAACCGGATTCAAAATATTACGATGAATAAAATATTCAAGTACTACTGCTGTTAGAGGAAATGCCAATTCGCAAATTGTTGCAACAGAAGCTGTGATTTTTTTTAGCCCGTAGTAATATAAAAAAATTGCAGCTCCGCCCGTCGTAAATGCAATTATTAAAAAGATCATCCATTGATAAGAAGATACACTTGAAATTGTTTTAATATCTCCCATCAAAGTTGCAATTACTATCATTATAATAGTAGATAATAAAAATCTTAAATAAGTACCCATTTCAAAACCAACATCTCTTAATGCTCTTTTACTAAAAACTGTTGATGAACTAAAACTTACTGCGGCAATCAATGAAAAACCTGCCGCAACTAATGTCTTATCTCCGGTTAAAAAATTCGGGAGTGAAAAACCGAATGTCATAAAATATGCACCTGTTACAGCAAGAAATGCCCAGAAGAAAAATATTTTTGGAAGTTTTTCCTTCAATAAAATTCCGGCAAGCGACAATGCAAATACAGGTTGAAGTTTTTGGATCAGTATAACGATTGAAAGATTTACAAAATTGACATAGAAAAGAGCTTTTGTTATTGCCATCGTTCCAATGGCTCCGCCAAATAGTGCAACTCCAAAAAAAGCAAGCCAATCTAGTCTGGAAAGAACTTTCATCTTGGAATATTGTCTTATAAATATTGGCGATAATAATATAGCAACGATTGTACTTTCAATAAATACTACCAGCGGGACTGGTAAACTATAAAGAGCTGGACGTAAAACAATTCCATCGAATCCCCAAAGAGCTGCGGCGACAATAACAAATAGTGGGGCTAATCTTCCCATTCATCCTTCTTTCTATTAATTAGATTATAAAGTGTGGACAAAAATAAATATTATTTCACTATTAAATAGGATTTAGACGGTCTAATCCAAAAATATTTTTTTACTTTTAATATTAAATCTGAAAAGCATTGTTATACCTAATGAAGCTAATCCTAAAAGTAAACCGACCCAAATTCCAGCCGCACCGAATTTGAAAACAAAACCAAGAAGATAAGATATGGGTATTGCAACGACCCAATAAGATAATATTGATATCAATAATGGAATTTTTACATCAGTCAATCCTCTTAGAATTCCAATTCCAGTAGCTTGTAATCCGTCAAAGAGCTGAAATAATCCTGCTATAATTAAAAGTACACTTGCAACTTCGATTACTTCCGGGTTACTATTATAAAATGTTGGAAGAATATTCCTAAATAGAAAAAAGATAGTAGCAAATGTTAACATCACGGCTGAAGCCAAACCCAACGCACTGAATCCAGCCAAACGAATTTGGCTTATGTTCTTTTTCCCAACTGCATCACCGACACGAATGGTACCCGCAGATGCGATTCCCAAAATAATCATATAAGTTGCCGAAGCTAAACTAATCGCAATCTGATGCGCAGCAAGTTGTTTTGCACCAATCCACCCGATCATTATTGCACCGAATGAAAAAGCTCCGACTTCCAACAAATATTGAAAACCACTTGGTAATCCAATGCTGATTAATTTTCGTATTAGATTATTATCTACAGGTTTAATTTTGAATTTTGGTTCATAAATTTTTACTCGTACATATTTTAAAGTGAAGATCATAAGAGCAGCAGCCATAACCCAACGCGTTGTTGTTGTTGCAATACCGGCGCCAGATAGACCCATTGCCGGGAAACCAAAATTACCGTAGATAAAAATCCAGTTTAGAAATGCGTTCAATAGATTTGCAGCGATTGCAATTACCATCGGCGGATTTGGAATTGATAACCCTTCCAGAAATTGTCGATAACACTGAAAAACCATAAACGGAATTACTGATAGAGTTAAAATCTGTAAATATGGTATTGCTTCTCTAACAACTTCTTTTGGTTGATTCATGTGTGGGATAAGAAATGATAATGAGAAAGTGCCTAACATTAATACTATTGAGAATATCACATTGACCAGTAATGAATGATTCAGAATTTTTCCGCAATCATTTTGATTATTTGAACCTTTAGCAATTGCAATTAAAGGAGTTGAAGCATATGTCATTCCAATGCCAACAACTATAACAAGAAAAAATAATCCATTCACTAGTGAAGCAGCGGCAAGAGAAGTATAACTGACTTTACCAACCATCAAACTGTCAACTACACCCATCATTACATGTCCCAATTGTCCTAAGGAAATTGGTAATGCAAGTTTGATAGTCTCTTTTATATGCGTTCTAAAATTCATCTTCTATGTTTTGTTAGATAAATAACTCTAAACGAAAATTAGTAAATTGTAGCCACAACTCATTATTAATATAGAAATGAAATACTCAAAAATATTTGCATACGGTTTGCTTGCAATAATTATTGCTCTCTTTATTTCTAACATGCTTGATGTAAGATTTATTCAGGATGATGCTTATACTTCTTTGCGTTACGTAAAAATTTTTTTGGAAGGGAAGGGTTTGGTATTCAATGAAGGAGAGCGGGTAGAAGGATATACAAATTTTTTATGGATTATGATTTTAAGCGGAATAGAATTTCTAAAACGAAATTTCCATCTTGCTTTTGATCTTGAAAATACCGCACAGTTATTGTCAATTATTTTTAGCATTTGTGTCTTAATCTTAACATATATCCTTTCTAAAATGATAAATCAAGAAAGAGAAAATGAGTCTTCATTAGAAAGAATTATTTATGAATTAAAAAATCTTTTACCGGTTTTCCTCTTAGCATTTTCAACTCCAATGGTTTATTGGGGAGTGAGTGCGATGGAAACAACTTTATTTGTTTCCTTAATCTTACTATCTATTATATATTACTTAAAAGGAGAGAACAGCAAGCCAAACATTGCTTTTGTTATTGTCTCGGTTTTGAATTCACTTCTACGTCCCGAAGGATTAATATTTTTTGTCCTGATAATATTTCATAAAATATTATTCAATTTTTTCGAAAGGAAAGTACAGGAAGAGAAAAAATCCATATCAGTGATATTTGATAAGATTACCCGTAAAGAAATTTTATTTTTCCTTGTTCCTTTGGCTACCTACATTATTTTCCGATGGGTTTATTACGGTTATCCTTTGCCCAATACATTTTACGCAAAAACAGAATTTACTCTTCAATTCTTACAGCGCGGAATAAATTACTTCTATGATTTTGCACGCTCATATTTGTTATACGGATTTGTTTTAATTCTGCCGATAGTTTTATTCAGAAATAAAATCACTATTAAAAATTTCACACTATTGTTTGGGTTGAACATTTCATGGACAGTTATTGTAATTTTAATAGGCGGAGATGTTCTTCCAATCCATCGTTTCTTTCTTCCTATTATGCCGATAATTATGATTCTATTTGTTAAAGCTGTTGTTGAAATTATCGAAAAAATCTTTTCACGAAAAAAAATAATTCTTCAACCGGTTCTCATATTTGCTTTTGTTCTAATATCTCTGTTTGGTTATCTGAACTATGGCAATCAAAAAAATGAAATTATGAATAAGCGATCTTATGAAGCGGGGTTAGTGAAGAAAATGAAAATTTATGCGGAATGGGTAAAAGAAAAGAGTGACCATAAAGAAAGAAAAATTTCCGTTGCTTTATCAACTATTGGCTCATTCTCATATTTCTCTGATGCAAAAGTAATTGACCTTGTTGGACTAACAGATGAATATACTGCACATAACCCGAAAGAAGTTTATGGAATTAATGATGAACTTCCCGTTTTGTGGAAAGAAAGACATTATAATTCTGAATATGTTCTTTCGCAAAAACCGGATTATATAATTTTCCCCGCCGGGGCAAAACCAAGCGCATTTGCAGAATGTGCCGTCTTTGTCCAAAAAGAATTTCAAAAAAATTATTATACACAATTGTTTTATTCTGAAGAATTGCATCAACTCTTACCTATATTCACTCGCCGGGAATTTCCAGTTGAAATTGAAGCATGTGATGTTAAGTTTATGAAATATTATATAAACGCCTATAATGATTTATTGAATATGATTTCAAGCGGAAACAAAAATAGTCTGCAAATGATTTTACAAGATTGCGATTTAATAATTCAATTTTGTCCGTCAAGAAAATCAGACGCACTTACAATAAAAGGTTTGGCATTCTATCATGCAGGGCAAATACTTGTAGCGGAACAATATTTAACAAAAGCTGTTGAACTTGATGAAACAAATTCTATTGCACGGATTTACTTAAAAAATATTTTTGTTAAACTTGGCAAAATTAATGAAGCCGGAAAACTTCTTGCTCAAATAAAAAGATATTCTCCCGATGCTCTGCCTAATTTGGAATAATCTAAAAAGATTATGAAACTTTTTTTGAAAAACAGTTTTGTAAACAATGTAATTGTATCTATTTTTTAATCAGATAAAAAAGAAAGGTTGCTATATGGAAAATATTGGCTTTGGGGAACTTCTTATAATCGTACTAATTCTTGTTTTGTTATTTGGCGGTAAGAAAATTCCGGAATTAGCAAAAGGAATTGGACAGGGTATTAGATCATTCAAAAAAGCATTAAGTGGAGAAGAAGAAGATAAATCCAAAAAAGAATAATTAAATGAACTTTAATTATTCGGGTTGATGGAATAATCTTCTCTTCTTATTTTTGCACCAAATTAAACAAACAATATTTGTTTATCATTTCTTAGCAATTTCATTTAGCATTATGGAGGAAAGAATGAGCGGGAGTCAAACTGCAAAAAAATATGAGTTCAAAGCGGAAGTTAAAAAGCTGCTTGATATCCTTGCCCACTCACTTTACACGAGTAGAGAAATATTTCTGCGGGAATTAATTTCAAACGCTTCAGATGCATTAGATAAATTTCGTTTCGAATCGAACCGTGGCTCAGAAATATCCGATAAAGATTTACCGTTAGAAATTAAAATTGAATTCGATGAGAAGAATAAAATTCTCAAGGTTATTGATACTGGAATTGGAATGACTCGCGATGAATTGATAGCAAATATTGGAACAATTGCAAAATCCGGTACTGAAGAATTTGTAAAGATGATAGCCGAAACTAAAGCTGATGCGGGTAATATTATCGGAAAATTCGGAGTCGGTTTCTATTCTGTTTTTATGGTTGCAAAAGAAGTTGAAATACAAACAAAATCTTTCCGCATTGATGAACCGGCTATCAAATGGAAGTCTGACGGATTAGGCGATTATGAACTTGAAGAACTTAAAGGTAAGCATTTACGCGGGACAGAAATTGTTATTCATCTTAAAGATGATTCAGCAGAGTATGCACAAAAATGGCAGCTTGAAAATATTATTAAAAAACATTCCAATTTTATTTCCTATCCGATCTTACTCGGCTCTGAAAAGATAAACACTGTAACAGCACTTTGGCGTGAACCGAAAAGTTCGATCAAGAAAGAACAATATGATGAGTTCTATAAGTTCCTTTCGTATGATAATGATCCGCCGATGGATATTATTCATAAATCAGTTGATGCACCAATTCAGTTTAATGTACTTTTGTTTATTCCAAAAAAGAGTAGCGAGTTTTTCTGGTATGACCGCGAGAATTACGGTTTAGATTTATATGTACGAAGAGTTTTAATCCAGCATAAGAATAAAGATTTATTGCCGGAGTATATGAGTTTTGTAAAAGGCGTAGTTGATTCCGAAGATCTTCCGTTAAATATTTCGCGCGAGACGCTGCAAGAAAATATTGTCTTCTCAAAAATAGCATCGAGTGTAACTGCGGCTGTATTAAGTTATCTCTCTGATAAAACTAAAAATGATTTAACTGGTTATATTGAATTTTGGAAAGAGCATGGGAAAATATTCAAACTGGGTTATCAAGATTTTACTAATCATGAAAAATATATTGAATTGCTAAGATTCAATTCTTCTACTTGTAAGGATAAGGATGAACTTATTTCTTTAGCAGATTATTCTTCTCGTATGAAGGAAGGGCAGAAGGAAATTTATTATATAACCGGAGTGAATCGGGAAGCGATTGCTCTTGATCCTCACATGGAAATATTTAAGAGTAAAGGTTTGGAAGTTTTATTCTTACTCGATCCAGTTGATGAATTTGTTATTCAAGCTATCCGTAAATACAAAGAATATGATTTTAAATCGGCAGATTTGGTGGATTGGAAGAAACTGAGCGACTTAAAAAATATTGAAGAGAAGAAAAGTGAATTGGATGATTTGAATAAAGATGATGAAAAGCATTTTTTCAGTCTGCTTTCTAAAATGAAAAGTATTTTATCCGATAGAGTCGAAGACGTAGTAAAGTCTAACAGATTGGTTGACAGCGCTTCCTGCGTTGTATCAAAGGATGAAGGGTTATCGGCTTCGATGCAGAAAATATTGAAAATGGCGAACAAAGAAATGGGCGAGCAGAAAAAAATATTTGAAGTTAACCCAAATCATAAATTGGTACGTAACCTTCTAAAAATATTCAAAGCTGATGCAGACGATGATTTTATCAGAAATGCAACCGAACAGCTTTTTGAATCCGCACTATTGCAAGAGGGAAGTCTGGACGATCCGCACAAACTTGTAAAAAGAATAAATCAGTCTTTAGAGCAATCAAGTGAATGGTATGTTGAAGTAAAAAAATATAATTGATTATCCCGTAAAAGGTTTAATGCACCTGCACTTTGTGCGGGCTTTTTTATTTTAAATCAATTATGTTATGTTAGTTCTAATAGAATTCATTATTACACAAAATGGAAAAGAAATTTGTTGAATAATTTTATCAATATTTATGATTTCTTTGAACTGATCCGCATGTTAAAAACGAATCCCAAAATAATATCTAAAATTACAAACAAAATATTTTTTGGGCAGAAACAAAAAGTAAAATCAACATGGGCACATACGGATTCCGCCCCAATTCATTGGTGGAATATACCGGAAGTTATTTCCCGGTGGAATTTTATGATTACCGGCGATCCGCAAAAAGAGTATTACTGTTATTTCTCTGAAAAATATTTATCAGGATCGTCTCTATTAACTGCTTTATCTTTAGGGTGCGGGACAGGTCATAGAGAATTGAAATGGGCAGAGACGAAAAAGTTTAAAATGATTGATGCATACGATCTTTCTGAAACAAGAATTGAGTTTGCTCGAAAGATGGCAAAACAGAATAAAATGAATAGTATGATCAGCTATCATGCTGAGGATATCTATAAAATTCCTCTTAAAGAAAATTATTACGACGTAATCTTTGGCGAACAATCACTTCATCATTTTACACCATTAGAAGAATTATTTGTTCGGGTAAAAAAAATGATGAAACCAGGCGGTTATTTTGTTATAAATGAATATGTAGGATCGAATCGATTCCAATGGAAAGAAGAGCAATTGAAAGCTGCCAATGATTTGTTGAACCAGCTTCAAACAAAATATAAAACATACTGGCAGCAGAATACGATAAAAAAAAGAATTTTTAGTCCCAGCCGATTGCGGATGTTATTAAATGATCCGTCGGAAGCTGTTGAATCTGAAAACATTCTACCGCTGATGGATAAACATTTCCAATTAATAGAATTAAAAAATTACGGCGGAACAATTTTACAATTGGTATTTGATAAAATTGCGCATAATTTCTTGAGTGATGAACTTGAAACAAAAGAAATTCTATCGCGTTGTTTTAATTATGAGGATAAACTTATTGCAGACGGTATATTGAAGAGCGATTTTGTTTTTGCCGTATTCAAAAATAAAAGCTAATTGTTTTTGCGGCACTTTATTAAATTATAAAGTAAAGTCATTTTAAAAACGAGGGACTAAATATGGCAAACAGCCCAACCTCAGTTCATCAAGAATCATCACAAGGATTTAAACGGGAACTCGGTTTATTCGATTCCACTATGATCGTCATCGGCTCGATGATCGGCTCCGGAATTTTTATTGTCAGCGCCGATATTTCCAGAACAGTCGGCTCAAGCGGAATTTTATTATTGGTTTGGCTGATTACCGGAATAATTACACTTATCGGTGCATTAAGCTACGGAGAACTTGCTGCTATGATGCCCAAAGCCGGCGGTCAATATGTTTATCTCCGCGAAGCTTATAATCCGCTTGTTGGTTTTTTGTACGGATGGACTTTATTTCTTGTTATTCAAACCGGAACAATTGCCGCCGTTGCCGTTGCGTTCTCAAAATTCACTGCAGTAATTATTCCTTCTGTTAGCACAAAAAATATTCTTTTCTCTCTATTAGGATTAAAAATTTCCGCCGGACAAATTCTTGCGATCTGCTCGGTAATTATTCTTACATACATAAATATCCGCGGACTTCGTGAAGCAAAATTCGTTCAGGATATTTTTACAATTGCTAAAACACTTGCGCTCTTTGGTTTAATATTACTTGGGTTATTTATTGGTGCTAATGCACAAGCTATCAGCGCAAATTTTTCAAACATGTGGGATGCAAAATGGCTGCACATTTCAAATGGAAAAATTGATTGGGTGGAATCTCTTACCGGTTTTTCAATTGTTATAGCAATAGCAGTCTCAATGGTTGGTTCTCTTTTCTCCAGTGTAGCGTGGGAGAATATTACATTCACTGCCGGAGAAATAAAAGATCCTAAAAAAAATATTCCACGAAGTTTGTTCTTAGGAACCTTGGTTGTTACAGTTCTCTACGTACTTGCCAATGTGGCTTATCTTTGTGTCTTGCCATTAGTAGGTAATATTAATGGGAATGATGTAATGAGTTCGGGAATTCAGTTCGCTGCTGAAGACCGTGTTGGAACAGCCGCAGCAAATTTATTTTTTGGAGAACCTGCCGCTATAATTATGGCGCTCTTAATTATGGTCTCAACATTCGGATGTAACAATGGATTGATCCTTGCCGGTGCAAGAGTCTATTATGCAATGGCAAAAGATAATTTGTTTTTCAAATCCACCGGAACTTTAAACAAAAATTCCGTTCCGGCAAAAGCGTTGATCTTTCAAGGTGTGTGGGCAAGTTTACTTTGTCTCTCAGGTACTTATTCTCAGCTTCTTGATTACGTAGTTTTTGCTGTACTGTTATTTTATATTCTTACAATATTTGGGATATTTATTTTAAGAAAGAAACGACCAGATGCAGAGAGACCTTATAAAGCTTTCGGTTATCCGGTTCTCCCGATTCTATATATAATTCTTGCCGCAACAATTGCTGGAATTCTTTTAATAGAGAAACCAGATTATACCTGGCCAGGTTTAATTATTGTTTTGCTTGGTATTCCGGTTTATATCGGATGGAATTATTTCCAAAAGAAAAAATCTTAATAGAGTTTGAATGGAACTGGGATCTGTATCTGAACTTTCGCATATCGTCCTTTATCTTTCCCCGGTTTAAATCTTGAAGCTGATACTGCTCTAAGTGCAGCTTCATCACATCCTCCGCCAATACCTTTTGTTAGAAGAGTTTTTCTTACGGAGCCGTTCTCATCAACAAATGCAAGTACAAATACTGTTCCGGCAACACCATTTCTTTTTGCTTCAGCAGGATAAACAACCTGTGAAATAATTTTTTGCATTCCGCCAATTGGTTCAGGCATTTCATCAACAGCTACTAAATATATTTCTTCCACTTTTGGCTTTGGTGGAATAAGTAAACTGGGTGATATTCCGGATTTATTTTCAGTTCCTGTCCCATCTCCGGTGCCAGTACCTTTAGTTCCGCTATCATTTAATGGCGTGGATAGTTTTTCACTATTAACATTTATCTTCTTGGTATTAATAAATTCATCAGCGGACTTCTTTGGTAATTCTGCTTTTTCACTTTTATTAATAAATGAATTTCCTTCACCGCTAGAACCTGAGTCTAAATGGAATTCAATTAATTGATTTGATTTTCCCAGTGAATGAAGCGCAACAAAATAAAAAAACAGAATTAGCAGCGAATGTACAACAAATGAGATAATTGAAGAAAAGTATTTATACGGAATTTCATACATAAATCAATTTGTATTATTCATTTTCATTAAGGAGTTTCTGTCTCAACACGAGTTGTTGATATCAAAAGTTTCACAGCTCCGGCTTTTTTAAGTTCATCAAGTAACTTAATAAATGAACCGTGTCTTACATTTTTATCAGCTTTTATAATAACATCCTTTGTTCCTTTGCTCTCAAATTCATTCTTCACATTCCATCCCACATCCAGAAGTTGAATTACTTTGCCGTTGATTATTACTTCATTGTTTTCTGTTAAATAAACTTCTATACCTTTGCTGACATCAGTTGCAGAATTGGTTGACTGAGGCAATTTGACTTTATAGGAACCCATTATAAGGAACGGACTGGTTATCATAAAAATGATTAGCAGAACTAGAACAACATCTGTAAAAGGTGTAATATTAATTTCAGAAAATTCTTTCTCATCTATTTTATATCGTCTCATTTCTTATCCTTTAGAATTTTTCAAAGTGCGGATCAAATTTTGAATCGCTTCATCAAATAACGGTAAAGTAAGTTTTATTCTTTTTGTAAAATAATTGTAGAATAATACGGACGGAACCGCAACGAATAAACCCGCCGCTGTTGCTATCAAAGCTTCTGCAATTCCGCTCATTACATGAGCATAGTGTGAAGTATCAGTTGATGAGAGTGCACTGAATGATTTTATAATTCCTACAACGGTTCCGAACAAACCGATAAAAGGAGAGATGGCGCCTAATGTTGCAAGTACACCCAATCCTTTTTCTAGTTTTACAATTTCCTGATCAAGTTTGTTATATGCTGATTCAAAAAGTTCTTCTTTAGTAAGATGGGTATTGTGAAATATATATTTAAATACATTAGCTAATGGAAGGCTCAATTTAAAGTATAAAGAAGGGACTCTGTAAGTCTTGCATACAGATAGTGCTCCTTTTAAATCCCTTTCTTTTAACAAATCAGTAATTATATCTGAAAAATCGGTTACATATTTCTCCTTTAAGCAATTGAACTGGATAAATTTCTCGATAATAACTTTTATAGAGAGTATAGAACAAACTAAAAGTATGAAAATAGTAAAACCGCCTTGCATTAATAATCCAAGTAAATTCTGGTCAAACATAATTCTCTCCTAAGGGAAAATATTATAAGATTAATTATTTATTAATATTTTTTTGTCGATGCTTTATAAATTCAATGAGTGCTGGTAATGTCGAAATTATTATTATTGCTATAATAACAATTGAAAAATTATTTCTTATAACTGGAATATTACCGAAGAAAAATCCTCCATAAACAAATAATCCACACCAAAGAACTCCACCGGCAATATTAAAAAGAATAAACTTTGAATATGTCATATCTCCAATTCCGGCAACGAAAGGTGCAAACGACCGTACTATAGGAACAAATCGTGCTATGATAATTGTTTTGCCGCCATACTTTTCAAAAAATTGATGAGTACGATCAAGATATTCTTTCTTCAAGTAGCGTGAATTTTTTGCAAACAATTTTGGCCCGATATAATGACCGATCCAATAATTAACTGTATCACCAATAATAGCAGCAATAGAAAACAGAAAGAATAAATAATGAACATTTAATGATCCTAATACTGCAAAAGTTCCGGCTGCGAATAAAAGCGAATCACCGGGAAGAAAAGGAACAAATACAAATCCAGTTTCGGCAAAAATAACCAGAAATAATATTCCATAAGTTAAAGTACCATACTGGTTAATTATTTCATTTAAATATTTATCTAAATGAAGAAATAGATCAATTAAATATTGCAGAAATTCCATAACAGGCTACAGTTTTGAATTGTTAACAAAATTATAATTTCAACTTCTTAATACAAAAGTAAATAATTAATAACGGATTCCGAAAAGAAAAGAGATTAGAGAAATAAAAGTGGTCTGTGTGCAATAGCAAATAAGTCGAACCGTTTAAAAGTGTTTAATCCAAAAGATGGGACAAAATAACATAAATGGATTCCCTTAATTATACGACTTTTCATCAAATAGCAATGAAAGATTTATTGATCTATAAAATCTTGAATTGAAAATGGAGCTCAAGGGATTTTTAATTGAACAGAATATTAAATACCGAACCGATATTTTTTTCACTTTTCACTAACATGGTTAAATTATTTAAATCCGCATATTTTTTTATCAAAGCTAATGCTAGCCCGTTACCTTCATATCTTCTTGTATAACCGGTTTGTTCTTGTGTAAATGGTTCAAAAATATGATTTAAATAATCAGAAGAAATTCCAATTCCAGTATCAGTAATGCTAACACAAAGTTTTCCGTTCTCATCTAAAAATTGTCTTACTTGAATACTGCCTTGCTCTGTAAATTTAACGGCGTTTTCAATTATCTCGGCAAATATCTGATGAATCATAAACTTATCACGAATGATTTGATTGAGATCAGTTGTTTTTTCAAAATGTATATCAACATTTTTCTTATGTGAAATATTTCGAAAATGTTCTAAAATAGGAAGCAGTATATCTTTTTCAAGTTGGATGATCTCATTATTCAGTTCATAATCACCGGAATTTATTTTTGACATTTCAATAATACCTTCGATCGTTCTTATTATTCTTTGACTGCCTCTTTCTAACATTTCCAATAGATCATTCATCTCATCAGCGTCAAGATTGGTGGAGTTCATTTTCAATAATTGAGATCCGCTTAAAATAATATTTAAAGGAGTTCTGATTTCATGGGACATCTGTGCAAGAAAATGCGTTTTGAGAAGTGCGGTTTTCTCAGCTTCAATTTTAAGTAATTTCAATTCTTCATTAATAGAAATTTGTTTCTGAAGCATAAGAGCATTATTAATAGCAATAGCTGAGTGAATTGAAAGTGCAATTAAAAATTTTTCATCTCGTTCGCTAAATTCTCCATTCTTGTTGTTTAATAATTGTAAGACTCCAATGATTTCATCCCTATTATTTTTAATAGGGAAACAGATCATATCTTTTGTATCGTAACCTATTATCGAATCGAATTCCGGTTTGAATCTTGGATCAGATCTAACATTTTTAATATTAATCGTTTCACCTGTTTGAGCACAATAACCGGCAAGACCTTCGCCAATCTTTAAACGAATTTCATAAGTTCCGGTGCCCATTGCTATCATTGACCATATTTCATTTTTGTTTTTATCAACAAGATATAATGTTCCCCTGTCGGCATTGGTAAGATCAACTGCAACATTTACAATATTTTTTAGGACTTCTAGAAGTTCTATGTTGGAATTAACAAGTTCGGCAGCTTTAATTATTTTTTGAAGCTCATAACTATCCATGTTTACTGCTTATGAATTGATTATTAGAACCGGAGATAAGTTAAAAGATTGTTTTTAGAATTCCAATAAATATTTTTTTGAAAAAAATGAACTGAAATAAAAAAATCTTGCAAGGCAAGGTTTTTTTAACGGAGAGAGAGATTCGAACTCTCGGTAGCAGTTTCCCCTTACAGCGGTTTAGCACCCGGCAACTACCGGGTCAGCCACTCCATAAAATAAAAAAAATCTCAAGTGATTTAGAACTCTAAGAGCGGAGAGAGAGATTCTTCGAACTAGGGGGAAAGTGTGCGTTTTTACTTCATAATGTGGCTTTTTTAAAAGTGATGTCCTAAAAGTGTCCCAACTTTTTTTGATGATTTTATAGATAAAGAGAAACCAGAAATTTCTTTAAGGATTCTTCGGAAAATCATGGATCTATTTTCCCTTTGTGAAAAATTTATCCGGGACTGAAAAATTTTAATGCTATTCCTTCATTACATTTTTGCAGAGTTATTGATTACTAATTAATTATAGTATTACATGGAGTTTTAGACATGATAGAAGATTTTTTCGAAATATGGATCGGGTCTTTGATCGTATAGATTTGCAAAGTGCAAAAGGGTGATACATCGGTCATCCTTTCAATATTGCGATTTTTTTGTGAATGGAGTTTTGGATATTGAATATCAGAAGTACTTCTTGACATTAATAGTTAAAATCACTAACTATACAAAGTTATTCCCATATTAATTCCAGCCGCTATCAAAGAGAAATCTTTTAAGATTTATTTTCCCAAATGAAGATTTGTATTTGATATAGATTCTTCCTTTTCTCCTCAAAAAACTTATTCCAATCTAGATCTAATAAAAATAATATGTTGTATCTATTCTTGCATATTTAAATAGTAAAACGAAATTGAGTTGACTTTACTATTAACAGATTAAGGGAAGGAATAAACCCATGAAATCTTATCATGTATTTATGAACAAAATTATAACGGTAATGATCATATCATTTCTTCTTTTCTCAGGATCATTACTAGCACAGATGACACCTCCTGGTAATGCACTCCAATTTGACGGAAGAGATGATTATGTAAATACCACTCTTTGGGCTAACGGTGGAACCTTCCCAAATACGATTTGGACAATTGAGTGTTGGGTAAAAGGAACACACGACCCCGAGAGCTCAAAAATGGATGGACCCATTTATGGAGACCAGTCATTCGCAATACTCTGGGACTATCAACCAAGTGAATTCAGAGGAACCGCATCAGTCTGCACTCGGTCAGGGAGTTATAGTTTTGCATCCTTTGGACCTCTCGTGGGTGGAGTCTGGTACCATCTATCGGCAACATATGATAGATATAACTTAAGAGCATATAAAAATGGTGTCTTAGTTACTACAACATATGCACCTGGGGCTGCACCATATTACGCTGGTTATCCAGTATCAATTGGTAGCCATCCCTTACCTAGCAATGGTCACTTCCAAGGATTTGTTGATGAAGTTCGTATCTGGAATGTTGTTCGCACCGAAGATGAAATTCGTTCTAATATGAATAATGTTGTGAGTTCTTTATCGCCTGGACTTTTAGCATACTACAACTTCGATCAAACAAGAGGAGAAACTTTACCAAATTTAGTTTCAAGCAATTATACCGGTACATTGAGCAACGGGCCTATGTGGACCGAGAGCTATGCAATGGTTGTACCCGTCGCCAAACCTGCAACTGACGTAATGAAACATTCTTTTACTGCAAACTGGAATGCGCCGGCAATTGGAACTGTTGAAAAATATTTCATAGATGTTTCTACAGATCCTAATTTCAATTCTTTTTTCCCGGGGTACAGTAATAAAGATGTTGGAAATACGCTTAGTTATAATATATCTGTGGTGAATTATGGCACTTACTATTATTACCGGGTTCGGGCTTATAAAGCTTCTGTTGGATATGGAAATTATTCTGCCGCGATTACTGTAGTTACTCTTCCGAACACACTTCCGATTGCAAATGCTGGTCCTGATCAGACTATTGATTGCGCTCCGATCTACGGTGCTACTTATGTTACCTTAGACGGAAGCCGTTCATACGATCCAGATCATGATCCGATCGCTAATTACGAATGGAAGGATTATACAGGAAGAATAATTGATACCGGAGTTAATCCTCAGATTTATTTTCCCAGCGGAGTACATTCAATTTTTTTAACCGTGAAAGATGCGGAAGGGTGGCCAGGAGTAGCTGATGAAGTTATTATTACTATAAATTCCGATCGCACTCCTCCGGTGCCTAACGTTCCTCAAGTTCCTGATATTGTTGGAGAATGCAGTGTAACACTTGTTTCACCAATGGCAAGAGATAATTGTTCAGGAACAATTATTGGAACAACAACTCAACCGCTCTCTTATACTGTGCAAGGAACTTATACTGTAACTTGGAGCTATGCTGATGCAAATGGCAACACCACTCAACAAATTCAAAAAGCAATTGTAAAAGATATAACTCCGCCAGTATTGACTGCGCCGAGTGCATTAACAACTTACAGAAATTCTATAGATGGTTATACAGGATCGATAGGCAGAGCATCGGCAATTGATAACTGTAGTGCAGCACCTGTGATTGCATGTGACGCGCCGCAGCTTTTTCCACTTGGAGTTACAAAGGTAACTTGGAGAGCAGTAGATGATGTTGGAAATATTTCAAGTGCAGAACAATTAGTTACAGTTGTTAACAGAGAACCGGTTGCAAATGCTGGAGTAGATCGACAATTTAATTGCATTTCAACTCCACAAATAAGCGTTACATTAAATGGCAGTGCATCGAGCGATGCTGATAGTGATCAACTTATATATACATGGACTGAAAATGGAAATTCCATTGCTGGAGGAGTTACTCCTTCAATTAATTTAGGAGACGGCACTCATTCAATTCTACTTACAGTGAATGATGGCAATGGTGGAATTGCTAACGATGAAGTTCTTGTAATTGTCAATTTAGATAAACAAGCTCCAGTTATTACTCTTCCTCCAGATGTTATTGTGGAAACAAATATTTCTGGTGGATATATTGGAAATACTGGAACAGCTACTGCAATAGATATTTGTGATGGGCAAGTTTCTGTGACAAGTAATGCACCTCAAACTTTTCCAATTGGAATAACAAAAGTAACTTGGACGGCAAAAGATGCCGCTGGAAATATTGCAAACGCAATTCAACAAGTTACAGTTACAACCCATCCTCCATTTGCAAATGCAGGCAACGATCAAAAATTTGATTGCGCTCCAAAGAATGGCGTAACAGTTCAGCTTGACGGCAGCGCTTCAAGCGATCCGGATAACGATCCATTAACTTTTGTTTGGTTGGAAAGTGGAAATACAATTGCATCTGGAGTTAAACCGCAAATAAATATATTCGGTGGTGTTCATACAATTAAATTAACTGTGAATGATGGTTTTGGTGGAATTGCTGTTGATGAAGTTATTGTAACAGTAAATGTGGATAATGAAGCTCCGAAAATAATAGCGCCAAATGCGATAACAAAAATTGCAAATATAGCTGGAGGATATTCTGGTTCTATTGGAACAGCGACTGCGATAGATAATTGTGATGGCTCTCCAGTAATCTCAAATAATACACCACAAATACTTCCACTTGATATTACAAAAGTTGTATGGACTGCAACTGATGCAAATGGTAATTCAAGTAAAGCAGAACAACTTGTAACAGTTGAAGCCATACCGGTTATAGTTGATGTAAAACCGGGTGAAGGTGATGCGCCTATTAATCTAAAAAGTAAAGGTAAAATTCCAGTAGCTATAATTACGGGTGGAGGATTTGATGCTGCAAATGTAGACAAGGCAACAGTAAAATTTGGGCCGAACAAAACTCCTGTATTGATGGGGAATTTGGAAGATGTAGATAAAGATGGTGATCTAGATTTAATGCTGCATTTTGATAATGAATCAACCGGTATTATTAAAACTGATACAAAAGTTGAACTGATAGGCAAAACAAAAACCGGAGTTGATTTAAAAGGTAGTGATAATATTAAGATAGTAGGAAACTTGAAAAAAGAAAGAGCCGAAAGTGAAATTGATGAATTATTGCCAACCGAATATATGCTTTCACAGAATTATCCTAATCCTTTTAATCCAGTGACAGTGATAAAATATCAATTACCGGAAGCTGGATATGTTTCTTTAAAAGTCTATGATGTGCTTGGACGAGAAGTAGCAACTCTCGTTAATGAATATCAGCAGCCGGGTAATTTTGTAAAGATCTTTAATGGAAAATCTCTACCGAGTGGAATTTATTTCTATAGAATACAAACAGAACAATTTACCCAAACAAGAAAATTAATTTTAATGAAGTAAGTTTACATATGTAAATAGGGAGTAACCTCTTTTGGTTATTCCCTATTTATTATTTGATTAGGAAGAAAGAAAGTTACCTCTGTACGTTATATTCCAAGTCGTTGTATGCAACTCAAGTCACTATTTAAAATAAAAAAGTTCTCAAGTCATTGAGAACTTTCTTGCGGAGAGAGAGAGATTCGAACTCTCGGTAGCAGTTTCCCACTACGACGGTTTAGCAAACCGTTGGTTTCAGCCACTCACCCATCTCTCCGTGCTGAAATTTTTTCAGTAAATTTTCGATGCAAATATAATACTTAACCCTGAATTATGTAGGGAAAAATTATTTATAAATCCGGACTTGTATTATCCTCTTAACTTCTTTATTAAAAATACTATCAAGAATAAAATGAAAGCAGTTACAACAGCAGTAGGACCGCTTGAAAAATCAAATTTGAATGCAAAGTAAATTGAAATCGGCGGAACAATAGCTCCTACCAAAACTGCAATTAGAAAAACATTTTTAACTTTTTTCGAAAGCAATATCCCGATGGAAGAAGGGATTATCAAATAAGCAAATGCAAAAACATCACCCACGAAACGAGTTGTAAGAGAAATACCAGTTCCAACTACTATATAAAAAATAAGCAGCCATGTTTTGGAATTAATACCGTGTGCACTTGCTGACTCAGCATCAAAAGTAACAAACTGTAATTGTTTTCGAAAAATAGCAAATACAGAAAATGTAAAAATTAATATCATAGCAAGAATAAAAAATTCCTTTTGACTTATGAATAAAATATCGCCTTTAAGAATTGTTTCCACTTCCGCAATATCTGCAATTGGACTTTTTTGAATAAACATTATTCTTGCGGCGATTGCTACAACGAAAATAATTCCGAGAATTCCATCTTGAGTTAAATATTTTTGGTGGTGTGTTTGTGAAAAAACTATCACTGTCGAAATAGCAAATAACAATGAATAGAATATCGGTTCAAAATTATTGAGGAAATCATTTCCTTGAACTGTTATGCCCAATATGTTCGCAATGAAAGTTTCGATGTGAATAACGTGCAAGAATGAAAAAGCAACTCCTGCAATTGCGACTTGGGTTAATACGGCACCAAGGAATACCACTCTTTGTGATACGATAAATATTCCGAGAAAGCTGCAGATAATTCCTGCCAAGATACTTCCTAAAATTGCATAAGGAAATAATTCAATTAGTTGATGTATTGTTTCCATTAATTTTTCTTTAAATGTTTTGGTGTAATAATATATTCGCCGTCAATCTGTGATACGTGAAAGTCCGAAGAATAAGTGTTGCGCAAATTTGTCTCGGAAAGTATTTCTTCGATATTGCCGAATTGAAAGTAATTTTGATCTATTAGAATAATTTTCTTGACGATGTTTGCTACATCAGTTAAGAGATGGCTTACGAGAAAGATCGTTAATTTTTTTTCGTTGTGAAGTCTTGTAATCAAATCTAAAAGGGAATAATGCGAAGGTGTATCCATTCCGTTGGTTGGTTCATCAAGAATTAATACAGTCGGTTCAACTGCTAACGCACGGGCAATTAATGTACGCTGTCTCTGTCCGCCGGAGAGCGAATTGTAATTTTTATCTTTCAATTCACTCATCCCGATATACGCAAGACTTTCTTCTACAATTCTTTTGTCTTCAGCACTTATTTTCTTAAACGGACCGGATAGAGAATATCTTCCCATCATAACAACATCGAAAACAGTATAAGGAAGAAGAGGTTGTACAGTATCGCGCTGAGGTACATAACCAAATCGAATCTGATCTTTATATAGATTACCGCTGATAAGTTTGATATTTCCTAAAAGAGATTTTAGCAGTGTTGTTTTCCCGGCACCGTTCGGTCCAACAATTCCTACAAAATCATTTTCGACTATTGAAAGATTAATACCTGATGCAATAACAGTTTTACCGTAACCGATAGATGCATCAGTAAATTTTATTATTTCCTTATTCATAATCATTAACTGTTTTGAATGATTTGATTTATTATGTTATCCATCATATCAAAGTATGAGTTCACACCTTTTGATCCATAGATCGCAGTCGCAACTTTTACAACCTTAACTCCGGTTAACTGAGAAAGTTGATTCGGTGCGGAGTCGCTGTAGAAATTTTCCATCACAATTGTTTTGATTCCTTTACTCCTAATTATTTGTACTAACTCAGCATTGTGAGAAGGTGATGGTGCTATACCTGGTTTAGGTTCAACAAATCCAGCGGCTTTTATGCCAAATCTTTCTGTAAAATAAATCCAACTTGCATGAAAAAATAATAAAGATTTCCCTTTTACTTTTTGCATAGTGTTCGTCCACTCTTGCATTTTTTTATCTAGTCTGGAATTAAATTCATCTAAGTTCTTTTTAAAGTAAGCTTCGTCTTGATGAGATTCACTTGCAAGAGTTTCATAAATTTCTTTAGCCATTACTTTTGCATTTTCCGGGTCAAGCCAATAATGTGGATTCCCAAAAGGGTGAACATCTCCATAACTTGCATCCGGTTTATAATTTGGGACTTCTTTTTTATCTATATCTGTTGCGAGATCAATAACTTTCAAATTATTGTTTCGCGATCCATCAATAAGCTGATTAGACCACATTTCTAATCCCATTCCGATTCTAAAAAAAATATCTGCGTTGCGGAGTTTCAACATGTAACTTGGTAAAACTTCTACAAAGTGCGGATCTTGATCACCGCGTGCGATGAAATCAACAGTAACTTTATCTTTACCGATTTCTTTAACTAAATCATAAATAACAGTTGTAGATGCTACAACTTTTATATTTGCAAAATTTGTGCTGACGATTGCTATGAGTAATATTAAAATTATCTTTTTCATTTTATCCTCTTAACTTAAAATGGATGAGCTTTATGCGGCCCAAGTGAAAATAAAAATTGCAATTTAATTGTTGTTTCTGACGGACGGTTTGTACCATTGCCATAATTATAAAATAGATTCTGCAAACCTAAACGCACTACTGATGTTTCTTCAACCGGGTAATATGCAAACCAAGTTTCAATTCCTTGTGTGGAATTTTTATCATCATTACTTAACGAATAAAATGTTGGTAAGTCTCCTAAGATGCCTGCTGTGTAATCATACTTAACTCCAAAACTAAATTGTTTTTGGAATTTATAATCTGCATAGATAAAAAAGCCTGAGTTCGTTATTGTTTGTGTGGAAGCTTTGGTGAAATCAATTCCAATATTATCTATACGCGGTACACTGCGGTGATTTAAAATTCCTTCACCTTGCAAAGTTAGAACAGTGTATGCGTCGGGCGAATACTTAAACTTAAAATCGAGACCGCCATAAAGATAATTGAATGTTTCTATGTCTGTTAAATTTCTTGGGATACTAAAAAGGATTAAATTTCCTTTTGAATAAGCTCCGTACGAACCGCTCAATCCGACCTCAAGATTTGTGTAATCATCAAGTGACCAAAATGTACTAAGTCTTCCTACAAAAATTGGATTGATACCGCGATCTACAGCACTGCTATCCTTTTGCGGGATCATTGATCTTCCTTTAAATATTCCAAGATCAAGATTTGTAAAAACATCACCCGTTGGCAAAAGAAAATTGAAACTAATTCCTACATCATTGAAGCCGCCGTCACCAAAAAATACCTGATGATATAACGGTCGTTCTAAAAACGGCCAAGCATGGGGGTGTACCGTATTCAACTTTCCAAAACCGACTAAAAATTTACCGGCTTTGATCTGCATATCAAAAGGAAGACCTCGTAAAATGTTTCCATAAAGTTCTTCCACACTAAAAGTATTTTGTTCGTATGAAATATTTGCTGCTGCCCGTGAATATGGATTTAAATATCCCTCAACAAATAATTCCATTTCGGGATCGTTAAAATTTAATTTGCCGTATCCCGGTGAACCTTTTATGAAATTGGTAAATGTATTGAACGTCCCTATTAAACTAATATCCGGGTTTATACTTGATTGTGCGTATATGCTTCCGGTTACAACAAAAAATAACAATAGTGCAAATAATAATTTCTTCATAATAATTCCATTATTTATAAATAAAAATATTAATTAATACGGAATTGGATTATGAAAGCGGTGGTGCCCTTAAATCGAAATTGTAGAAATATTTGGTGAGATAAAGATTTGTATAATTTTTTTGTTGGATGGAAGATACTTCCGGTATTTCAACAGATAAATCAATTGTAGGTGTGTAAATAAATTTGTCTGTAGTAAAATAATAAAGCCGGCATTTGGAATTTTCATCAAGGAAAGGATCTGCCTGTTTGTTGGAAGATTTTGATTCTTCTAAACGGTAGGAATTTCCATTTTGAAGATTGATCTTATGCGTATGAAAAGCGGCAAAAACTAAAAAGAAAGAATAGAAGATGAGAAAGGAGGTTGCTATTCTATTTATAAATATTTTTTTACGTTTCATCAATTATTTTTATTTCTCACTTATGAAGATATAAAATAGAGTTCAAATAAAAAATACATTCTAACTTCTTATTGATTTTCTTACCATCCAAACGTAACTTCGTTCCCAAAGTAACAATTAAATAATTCTAATTTCTTTCTAGCCTGGAGTCTATATGTCTAACAAAAAATTATCCGGAGAAGTTTACTTTCCATCAGAAAAAGTTATCGAGCAAGCTCATATTAAGGATAGGGATGATTTAGATAATAGGGCTAAAAAAGATTATTCCGGATTCTGGGGTGAAATTGCTAATGAACTTCACTGGTTTCAAAAGTGGGATAAAGTGATTGATGATTCAAACAAGCCATTTTACAAATGGTTTACAGGTGCAAAAACAAATATTGTTTACAACTGTTTGGATGTTCATATAAAAACATTTCGTAGAAATAAACTTGCACTTATTTGGGAAGGCGAAAATGGAGAAAGTAAAACGATGTCTTACTTTGCTCTTCACCGTGAGACATGCAAGTTTGCAAATGTATTAAAAAGTATGGGAGTTCAGAAAGGTGATAGAGTTACAATTTATATGGGACGAACACCTGAGATTATTATTGCGATGCTCGCTTGTGCAAGAATCGGCGCTGTTCATTCAGTTGTGTATGGCGGTTTCTCAGTTGAATCCCTTGCAGAAAGAATTGAAGATAGTAATTCAAAAGTGTTGATTGTTTCAGACGGCGCTTATCAACGCGGAAAAATTGTTCCCTTAAAACAAATTGCAGATGAAGCTCTTCAGCGCTGCGGGACTATTGAACATTGTTTAGTTGTTAAGCGTACCGGACAAGAAATTAATATGGAACAAGGTAGAGATATGTGGTATCACGAATTGATGAATCTTCCGATTGCAACAAAAAATAACAATCTGGAAATAGTAGATTCTGAAGACCCGCTTTTTATTTTATATACATCCGGCACAACCGGAAAACCGAAAGCAATTCTTCATACTCATGGCGGATTTATGGTCGGCACATACGCTACTCTAAAATATGTTTTTGATATTCATGAAGAAGACCGTTACTGGTGTGCCGCCGATCCCGGATGGATTACCGGGCACAGCTACATTGTGTATGCACCTCTTCTTAATGGAACAACTTCTTTTTTGTATGAAGGCGCTCCAAATTTTCCGTATCCAAATCGTTGGTGGGCAATGATCGAGAAGTACGGAATTAATATTCTTTACACTGCGCCAACTGCAATTCGTGGATTAATGCGGTTTGGGGAATCGTGGGTAAACCGGCATGATCTTTCTTCTTTGCGTTTGCTTGGTTCCGTTGGCGAACCAATTAATCCTGAAGCTTGGAAATGGTATTACCGTGTTGTAGGAAAAGAAAAATGTCCGATCATGGATACATGGTGGCAAACGGAAACCGGAATGTTCATGATTACTCCGATGCCAAGTGATCCGCTGAAACCGGGTTCAGGTACAAAACCATTTCCTGGAATTGAAATGGATATTGTAGATGAATCTGGAAAATCTGTTAAGGCAAATGAAGAAGGTTTTTTAGTTATCAAAACTCCCTGGCCTGCAATGATAAGGACTGTTTACAGAGATGACGAACGTTATGTGAGTCAGTACTGGAGTAAATATCCCGGAGTTTATTTAACCGGTGACAGCGCACGCAGAGATGAAGACGGATATTTCTGGATTATCGGCAGAGTTGATGATGTTATAAAAGTTTCCGGTTACCGTTTGGGTACTGCAGAAATTGAAAGTGCATTAGTAAGTCATCATAGCGTTGCGGAAGCTGCTGCTATTGGTCTTCCTCATGAATTAAAAGGGAATGCAATTTATACTTATGTTATTCTGAAATCGGGAATAGAAAAGAGTCAACAACTTATAGAAGAACTTCGTCAACATGTTAGTCATGAAGTTGGGCCGATAGCGAAACCGGAACATATTGAGTTTGTGGATTCACTTCCGAAAACTCGCAGCGGAAAAATTATGAGACGTGTGCTCAAAGCAAGAGCTCTTGGACAAGATCCGGGAAATATCTCAACGTTGGAAGAATAACCGCGTAGTATAAATTTAGATAGAGAAGAAATACTGCTTTAATTAAAGTTAAATAATGTTAAAAATAAATTTCGTTACTACTTTTATCCTCTTATAAACAGTATATACTTTTTTTGGACTGGAAATTATCCAATAAAGGCTTATCTTTCTTTCTAAAGTTTATACTAATTCAGCTCTAGTCATTAATATTAACATTTAATGAGAAAGGTTTTTTATTCACATCTGATTCAGCTTTTACTTTTCTTTCTGTTATTGCTTCCGATAAAAAATTTATTAGCACAAGAAACCGGAACTCTACGCGGATTAGTTGTAGATTCCACTACTTCCGAAGCCCTCGCATTTTCCAGCGCATACATTAGAGAATTAAAAATCGGTGCCAACACAGATGCACGTGGTTATTTCTTAATTACATCCGTTCCGGCAAATCAAAATTTAACTTTAGTTGTTTCTTACGTAGGATATAAAACTAAAAGTTTAAAAATTAGAATTTCGGAAGGAAAACTAACACACTATAATATTTCCTTGTCTCCCACTCAGATTGAATTGCAAACCATTGAAACAATAGACAAACGCAATGTGGAAAAAAATGAAACAAATATAAGTTTACAAAGAATTGCCATACGTGATCTCGAAGCATTACCAAAAGGTGTTGAGACAGATGTTTTTCGATCAATAAAATATTTACCAGGCATTCAATCAACAGGTGACGTGTCAGCACAATATTATGTACGAGGTGGTGCAAGTAATCAGAATCTTGTTATGATAGATGGGATAACTGTTTACAATCCTTTTCATGCGCTAGGTTTATTCAGTGTTATAGATCCAGATATGATCAACAATATTGAATTTTATAAAGGGGGATTCAGTGCTGAGTACGGAGGAAGGCTTTCGTCTGTAATGAAAATTGTGACTAATGATGGTAATAAAAATACTTATGGTGCTAAAGCAACTGCAAGTTTACTTTCTGGTAAATTACTTCTTGAGGGGCCAATTCCTTACGGTTCATTTATTATAACAGGTAGAAAAAGTTATTCAAATGATATCATAAAAAAATTTATGAATAATCAAACTATTCCGATTGATTTTTATGATCTCTCATTCAAATTGAATTATTCCAATCCTGAATTTATTTTAGGAAGTAAATTTTCAGTAAATGGATTTTCAAGTGCTGATAATATAATACACAATGATCCTCGTATTGAAGATTATAAATGGTCAAACAACATTTTTGGATTCAAATGGTTTCAACTTAGCGATAGCCCACTTTTTTTTGAGGTTGGTGTTTCAGTAAGCAGTTTCAAAGGCGAAGTACTTCCTAAACTTAGCGATGCACGGTCAACAAAAAATGCTGTTAATGATATAGGCATGCAAATGGATTTTACATACATGTTTGATTCTAAAGATGAGATTGATGCAGGCTTTCATATAAAACAAATCCAAACTGATTTATTTCTTGAAAACTCAACTAATATTCCGGTTAATTTGGGCTCTTCAGCAGCCAACATTATTTTTTATTCTAAATATAAATTAATGCGATGGGATTTCTTTGGTCTCGATGCGGGAATTAGGATTAATCTTACCTCACTATCACGCAATCCCAATGCAAACATAGTTGAACCAAGACTAAATTTTACTTTGCGTCTGTTGTCTCAGGTATCTTTAAAAGGGGCAGTCGGAATATATCAACAGGAAATAACAACAATTAGCGATGAGAATGAAATCATTAACATTTTTGAACCTTGGATAATTACACCTCCGTATTTAACACCATCAAGAGCTATACATTATATACTTGGTCTCGAAGCAGAACCACTTAATAATTTTAGTCTTACAGTGGAAGGATATTATAAGTATATAAATAATCTTCCGTTATTAAATGAAAATAAAGTACTTTGGTCTGATCCGGATTTTGTAGCAGGTAATGGAGAATCATACGGTTTAGAAGTATTTACAAAAATTAATCCTGATCCAATAAATTTTACGATTTCTTATACATATGCACATGCTTATAAGGAACTGGATGGATTACGTTATTACCCGCGATATGATATTCGTCATTCTTTAAACGTAGCACTAGAGTTCAATTTGGGTGATGGTTGGAGATCGAGCGCAGTATGGATGTATAATTCAGGATTACCTTTTACTCAAATCCTTGGGTATTATGATAAATATTACCTCAGTAATATTTTTGCAGCCTGGAATCGGTACGATCCACGACAGCCATTTACTATTCTTGGGATTCAGAATCTTGGTAGATTGCCTGATTATCATCGCCTCGATTTAACATTATCAAAGAAATTTAAAATAAACCCTTTGACAGTGACCATAGATTTGAGCGTAATAAACGTTTACAACAGAGAAAATATATTTTACTTTAAACGCGATACAGGAGAAAGAGTAAACATGTTACCATTTCTTCCTTCTGCGACAGTTAGAGTTGAATTATGAAGAAATGCTTTTTTACAATTGTCATGATAATCACTTCGGTCCTATTTTTTTCTTGTGAAGAAAATTTAAATCCTTATGGTGATTTCAAGGAAAAATATGTTCTAAACTTTATCATACGGGGAGATACAACTTTCCAAACAGCTACGTTAAGTAAAGATTATGTAGTTTATAATGCGGATCCATACTCCAATACCGATGACCATTCGGTGAAAGGAGCAATTGTTAGAATTTGGCAAAAAGATCAAGTACATTTTCTCCGCGATACAACCATTCAGAGACCTGGACCGACAAACTATCAAACGCCTTATTCTGTTTATTATATTAATAATTTTCAACCTGAAGAGAATTCAAAAATTGATATTGAAGCGTTGCTTCCAAATGGAAAAAGATTAACGTCTTCATCAACAGTACCAAGCAAGGTAAATTTTAATTATACACTTACCGATACGATTATACCAATGCCCGGTAAGAAAATAGTTAGTACATTTTGGGCAACTGATAAACAAAATGAAGTTACATTACCAAGATTAATGATCCTATATTATACTTATTCCACAGGAGTAAAAAAATTAAATAAATTTATTATTCCTCTTAGCTATTTGAATATAGATAATAATCTAGTACCTAATTATCCCACACCTTCGTTGATGCAAGGATATACTGTTGATCTTGCAACCGTAAACAAATCCATGGAGTTGCTTTCGGCAGGAGACCCAAACAAAAGTGGTTATGAAATATTAGTTGCGATTATAGAAGTGTATTCGTTCGATACAAATCTTAGTCTTTATTATAATTCAACTGCTAGAAGTGGGGATGTTTATTCAATTAAATTAGATGAAACCGATTATTCCAACATTAATGGCGGTTTTGGCATTTTTGGAATTTATATGAAGAGCCAATGGGCAATTAGATTTTCAAACGACTTTATTAAATCATTCGGATATACACCTGCTTTTAACAATTAGTTCAATGATTATGAGAACAAAAATATTTTTAGCAATTTTTTCACTTATTATTTTTTGTATTAGTTGCGACAAAGAAGTTTTCACTGGTGTAATAGAATCTTCTATAGAACAAGATGGTAAAATCTTTATTCAAAGCAATCCTTCAGCTGCAAAAATATTTTTAGGTACACATAATATGGGGCAGATTACTCCAGATACATTGGTATGGCTCAGATCAGGTGATTATGATATAACATTAAAATTAGATTTTTATAAAGATACATTAATAAGAATAAATGCAAATGATGGTAAAGTCACAAATGTTTTTGTAGACTACACTACTAATCCCGGTCACTATGGAAAAATTGCCTGTTATTCTATTCCTAATGGTGCTGATCTCTATTTGAATAATTTGAAGATGAATAAAAAAACGCCTTATACAATCTCTGGTTTAACCCCAGGATATTATAATGTCAAATGTACTTTCCCTGAGTTCAGATCTGATAGTTTAAAGGTTGCTGTATATGGGGGAAAGGTATCAAATGCTAATCTTATCTTGGAGGATACTACTAAGTATGTGAGTTATACAACTCGTAATTCCGGAATAAACGATGATTATTTAACGTCGATTGTAATCGATAAAAACAATAATAAATGGATTGCTACTGTTGATAAGGGTCTAAACAAATTTGACAGCAAGAATTGGTTTTCTTACAATACTAATAATTCACTTAGGTCTAGCTACATAAACTGTTTGGCTATAGATAATCAGAATAATCTTTGGGTTGGATTTTCAAACGGTCTAATGATGTACAACGGGACTAACTGGACTGATTTTTCTGGGGATATTCAAAATCGTTTTGTAACAGCTATAAAATTTGATAAAGTTGGAAATGGTTGGATTGGAACGCAAAAAGGATTAGTAAAATATGATGGAATTAACTGGCGGATTTACTCAACTTCTAATTCTGGTTTAGCCTCAGATTATATAACATGTTTGGATATTGCTACTGATGGCAAAATATGGATTGGAACTGATTTAGCTGGTATATGCGTTTTTGATGGGTTAAATAGTTGGCAGGTTTGGAACATGCTTAATATGCAGCTAGGGCAAAATTTAGGAAATGTTATTTATTCTATTGCATGTGACTTTTATGGGACGATTTGGGTCTCTCATGCTAGCGATGATAAACTTGGTTACCGAGGAGGTATTAGTCAATACAATGGTAATAAATGGAATATTGCTTCATTTGCTGGATTCTCAAATGATGGTGTTCATTATATTTATGTTGATGAAAATAATGCTAAATGGTTTTGCAGTGTTGGAGGTTTAGGTAAGTTTACATCTGCAAATGGATTTTCATATTATAGTAAAATGTATACCGGTCTACAATCCAATAATATAGTTAGTGTTGCTCTGGATAAATCCGGTAATCTTTGGATTGCAACTTATGGCGGTGGCCTTTCAAAATTTAAGAAAGGAAATTTTTAATTTTATTAGATTCATAAAATTTACATCTGAAGTTGATATACGGAATCTAGGACAGTTCCATCGACCCATTTAACAACTGCAACTGCTTTTTTCTTATCAACTTTTGGTTTTGCAGGTGGACCGCCGCAGATTTCGTATACTTCTTTTTGAATCTCCTTTATAGAACGAATTGGTAACGAAGAATTTTTGACTGCGTTTAATAAATCTTTTCTTTTTGGATTAATGGCAATTCCTCTTTCTGTAACGATTACATCAATTAATTCTCCCGGTCCGCAGAGTGTTGTTACTTCATCAAGTATTACCGGAATTCTATCGCGAAAAGAAGGTACCGCGATGATTGTACATTTTGAGTAAAGGCAATTTTGCCATCCTCCGATTCCATGAAGCAAATATCCATCCGAATGCGAAACAACATTTGCATTAAAGTTTATATCAACTTCCGTTGCACCAAGAATAGCAGCATCAACCATAGAAGCAAAATTTCCTTTACCATGATAATTGTAACTTGTAAACGGAGTTGTCATAACATGATTCGAATTATCACGCATTGATCGTACACCATCAAGATCGAAAGTTTGTCCGTCAAGAATGTAATCTGTCAGTCCTTCTTCCAATAATTCAACTAAATATTTTGTAGAGCCGCCTCGAATGAAACGAGCTTTAATTCCTTTTGCTTTCATGATTTCTTTTAAGAAAAGAATAACAGCTAAGTTTGTTCCGCCTGCACCTGCTTGATATGAAAATCCGTCCTTAACAATTCCAGCTTCGTTCATAAACTTTGCGATATATTCAGCAATTAAAAGTCTATCCGGACTTTTAGTCATTTCAGTTGTACCGCTAACAATCTTTGAAGTATCGCCAAGAGAATCAACATGAACAACATAATCAACATTGTTGCCTTGGATTTGCCAAGGTACACATGGAAATTGAACGAGGTTATCTGTAACAACAATAACTTTGTCAGCATATTCTGAATCAGCAAGTGCAAAACCAAGTCCGCCGCAAGCAGATTTACCATTTACACCATTTGCATTTCCAAATGGATCGGCAGTTGGTGCTGCGATTACTGCAATATCAATATGAACTTCACCATCTTGGATTGATTGATATCTTCCTCCGTGAGAACGAAGAACGCCGATACCTTTCATCTTTCCCTCGGTTGTAAATTTTCCGAGAGGACCATTCATGCTTCCTTCAATATGGTGAATTGTTCCGTCTCTTAAATATCTAATTAAATACGAGTGACAAGGAAAAGATGCGCTTGGAAACCAACGAATATTTTTTACGCTCATCGAATGAATTGTATCAAATAAAATATTTGTCAGTTGATCTCCATTTCTAAGGTGATGATGTGTAGAAATTGTCATTCCATCTTTTAGTCCCGCTTTCTTAAGAGCATCTTTCAAACTTTTTACTTCTTTATTTCCATCAGCAGGATATTCTGCGCATGATCTGATTGGAGGGTTAGCAATTCTTCCACCTGATTTATATTTATCAACACCCTTAAACGAAATTTGTTTTTGTCCGTTGATAATTGTTGGAACTAATCTTCCGACAGCATTTTTTATCAGTTTCATTACTTATTCCAATTTTTATCTAAAAGATTATTTAAGATCGCTAACTTAATTGTATGTTGTGCACGTTTAACAACCGGTGCATCTATCATTTTACTGCCGAGAGCTACAACGCCAAGTCCGTTCTTTTCAGCTTCATTGAATGCAAGAACAATCTTTTTTGCTTTCTCGATTTCTTTTTCAGGTGGTGCAAATGCATCATGTACAACTTTTATCTGACGAGGATGAATACAACCTTTCCCTTCAAATCCAAGAGCTTTGGCTTCAAGAACACTACCTTTTAATCCTTCCATATCATCAACATCTGAAAAGACAGTATCAATTGCTTGAACTCCGGCAGCTTTTGCTGAATTAACAACAGCGCTTCTTGCATAAAAACTTTCTTTACCTTCGTTTGTTCTTTCAACCCCAAGATCGGCAGTGTAATCTTCAAGTCCAACTGCAAGAGCACAAACTTTATCGGAAGCATTGGCAATCTCGTAAGACTTAACAACTCCGAGCGCACTTTCAATTATCGGCATTAAATATATTTCTGCCGAGATATTATTCATCGCTTTAATAACATTTATTTCTTCCTCAACATCTTTAACTGTTATTGCGGATTCACACTTCGGTATGAGAATAACATGTATGTTATGAGGTACAACAAATTTCAAATCATTTAATCCCATCGGCAATTGATTGATTCGTACCATTCTTTCTGCGCCGTAGAAATCAACTGCACAAAGGGCATTACGTACTAAATATCTTGCAGAATCTTTTTCAGTTGGTGCAACACTGTCTTCGAGGTCTAGAATTATTCCGTCAGGTTTATGCAGACCGGCATTCGAATAAAATTTTGGCTCATTACCCGGAAGATAAAGTCTGCTTCTACGCATTCTATCTCTTTGAGTTAAGTAATAATTATTTTTATTCATTGATGGGAGAAATTCTCTTGGATCATCCGGTCTAAGTTTTTTATAAGCAGCTTCAAATCTTGCAGCAAGTGTAAACGGAAGTGCACCATAATCTTCAACCAATATTTCGGCATGCTTGATTTCAAAGAAATCGCATATCAATATTATCATATCATTGATGTCTTGACCGTACATTGAATTAACTTTGCTCTGAACGGAAGATTTAATCCCTTTGATTTTTGTTAACTCAATTTCAACGAAGCAATCGGAGCGGACATTACTTCCGCGTTTTCCTGCCGATCCCTTTTTTACTCCTAGCATTTTTCACCTTTTTGTTTACTACAGATTTCTTTTTCTTAACTGCAGATTTTTTTATTGTAAGCTTAGACATAAAATACCTTGCATTCAAATTATCACAATTAAAGATCATCTCTTTAATTTCTTGCTGTTGTTTCTTTGATAGGATATTATCTGATAATCCATTGAATTTATTTTCTAGGTCTTCGATTGTCATCGGTTCGCGCGGATCACCTTTCGGATATTCCAAATATTTAGAAAACTCTTTTCCGTCTTTTGTCCTTATAACAACTTTTGATGGCTGCTTTGCCGGGAACATATTTCCAAATTCCAAAGATGCTTCACCTTTGATCTTATCAATCACTACCCAGATTCTTGGGTCTCTCATTTTTTCATCACTGAACGATTGAGTTGTGATCTTTCGGTCTACTATTACCGCTGCGATACAGTAGGGGAGTGAGTGATCTGCAGTTTCTCGGGATTCCGGACGATATTTATGAGGATCAAATAATATATCATAAGCTCTTGCGATAGTTGTTAAAGTTACAGATTCGATTTCATCATATTTAATATCGTTATATTTTACAACATCAAGAGTAGCCGAGATGTGAGTATGAGTTAGCGCTTCGGTCGGGTATGCTTTCATACTGCATTCTAAAATTTTCCAACTCTTACCCAAATCTTTAGTCAACGCATCCAAATCCCAAGACCATTCCGATTTACCTTCTCTTCCTTTCATTATTACAGGTTTTAATTTTTCTTCTTTTGAATTCCATCCGCCGAAGCAATCCATAAATCCTTCTTTGCCTTCAAAAACTTTTTCTGTTCCGGTATAACCCTTTTGCGCCATCAATGCGGCAAATACTCCGCTTTGTGTTGCCATCGGATCAACAGTATTTTTCATCATTGTAAGTTTGCCGGCAGTCGGACAGCCGATTGTATGATTATGTGAGCCGCTGATTCCAATTACATTTACCATTTGATCAACTGTTAATCCTAAAATTTTTCCGGCAACAATAGGAGAAACAAATTGTGTCAATGTTGCATGATGCCATTTGCGTTCTCGTACTCCCGGTTTTGCAAATAAGCATAATCTTTGTTCGAACTCGTAGGCAAGAACGATTGCAACGATTACCTCTTTCATTGATGCGCCAACTAACTCAGCAACAGAAAGTGCGGCTGGAATTATATCTGAAGGATGTGATGGATCTTCCTTCCAATAAATATCATTGAAGTCGAGTGAACGTATCATCAAAGAGTTTACAAGCGTTGCATTTACTGCCGGAATTTTTTCACCAAAGGCAAATACAGTTGCTTCCGGTTTACCTCCCATCTGTTTATAAATATTGCGGATGATATTTACATCTTTTGTTTTGTAAGCACCAAATGCACAGCCGATCGAATCATATAAATATCTTTTGACTTCATTGATTACTTCCTTCGGTAAATCTTCATATTTCAAGTTGACTGCAAACTCTGAAATTACTCGTGAAATGGATTTTCCCATGTTTGTTTCCATAGTTTTTATATTGATGAATTTCTAAAAGAAAAAGAAAAGCGTGAGAACTATTTATTTTGCCAGTTAGTTTCGAAAACTTTTGGAAAGTTGAGCCAAGGGAAGAGTTGTTTTGAAGTATTTGATTTTTTCTTTTGCATAAAAATTTGTCAGACTGAAATATTTTTGATGCTAAATTATCGTTTTGCTTTCAGTTTAGCAATTCGTTTCTATCGTCTAAAAATGACTTAAATATTAAAATTCTCAATTATAAATTTCTCTTGACCCATTCTTCCAATCCGCCGGTAACAATAAGTTCTTGAGCAGCTTCGCCCACCGGATCAATAGAATAAGTTTTGTTATTTGCTTTCAAGACAGAATTTTGAAAATCTATCTTGGCAGTAATTTCTGTCTTAACAGTTAGTTTATCTTTGCTGTACTTAGCTTTCAAATCATCAACTAATTCGGGACATTCAATAACAAGAAAACCGTTGTTGAGTGCATTGCGTTTATATGTTTCGTTGAACGAACCGGCAATTACTAAACTGATACCGCGATACTTAAGAGCTGTTGCAGCTTGTTCACGCGAACTTCCGGTTCCAAAATTGAATCCGCCGACAAGAATATCTCCGTCATTTACAATCTTGCCAAACTCAGAATCGTAATTTTCCATTACAACTTTAGCTTGATCTTGCGGGGTCATATCATCATTGTACGTGTACTTGCCAGGATAAATTCCATCTGTGTTCAAATTATCTTGATAGCAGAAAATTAATTCACCGCTAAGTTGAGAAGGGAATCCATCTATGATATTAACTTTCGTTTTAGTTTTTTCTTTTTTGGAATTTATTTTTATTTCACCAAGTATTTTGCCTGGAGAATCTTGAAAATCGAAACTAATAAAACCGGCTAAAGCAGAAGAAGCAACAACAGCCGGAGAAGCGAGATATGCTTGAGCATTCGGCGAACCCATTCTTCCTTTGAAATTTCTGTTGGTTGCAGAAATACCAACTTCACCATCTTCAAGCAAACCAGTTCCAAGTCCGATACATGGACCGCAGCTTGGCGGGAGGGGAATTGCACCGGCATCAATTAAAATTTTCCAATCACCTCGCCTTTCACTTTCTGCCTGTACTTCACTCGATGCTGCGGCAATATAAAATTTAACATGCCCGGCAAATTTTTTACCTCGAACAACTGATGCAGCTTCTGCAATATCATCAACCCGGGAATTCACACATGAGAGTAAATATGCTTTGTTGATCTTCACTTGTTTCTTCTTGATCTCTGAAATCGAAGTCATAGTTTTTACTGTGTTCGGACCGGAAACATGTGGTTCAATTGAGGAGAGATCAATTGAAAGCTCTTTTGCATAGAAAGCATTTGCATCTGCTTTCAATTCTGACAATTCTTTTTCGAGTTGAGCAATTTTTTTTTCATTTATGCGTGGATGAATACCATTCCCATCAATATCAGAATGAACTCCTTCTAATCCGCGAAGAGCAATAAGTTTTGCGCGACGCTTCAACCATTCGATTGTGATTTCATCAATTGGAAATACGCCTGCCATTGCACCCCATTCTGTTGTCATGTTCGAGATTGTAAGTCTCTGATCAATTGCTAATTGTTTTATTCCATCGCCGACAAACTCAATTGCATGATTTAAAACTTCATCATGATTAAAAAATCCACAGAGAGCAATAATAATATCTTTACCTGTCACACCAGGTTGGAGTTTCCCTTCCAATTCTACTTTTGCAATCGGAGGAACTTGCCACCATGTACGCGATGTCGCCCAAATAGCAGCAGCATCAGTACGGACGATTGGAGTTCCAAGACAACCAATTCCGCCATACATATTTGAATGACTATCGGATGCAACCGCCATAGTTCCGGGCCAAGCATATCCTTCTTCGATCATAATTTGATGTCCGATACCACGACCCGCTGGATAAAAATCTGCACCCATTGATTTTGAAAATTCTTCTATCTTTTTGTACTTCTGTAAATTTTTTTCATCTTTGTTTTGAATATCATGATCGAGAGTGTGAACAACTTGCCTGGAATTTGCAAGTTTAGTGGCGCCAATACTTTTAAATTTTGGAATTACAGCACCGGTGTTATCGTGTGTCATTACATAAGCAGGACGAATTGAAATGTAGTTTCCTGCATGAACAATATGATTGGGTGATAATCCTACTGCATGTTTCTGAGCAATCTTTTCGATTAATGTCTGGTTCATAATTTATTCCGTGAAAAGTCAAAGGTTAAAAGTGAAAATGATTAAGTCCTTTGAATTAATTTTGACATCATTGCAAATATTTGATTTATAAGAATATTTAATTTATCAATTTGTTCAATATTGATATAAGATAATCGCTGAGCAATTTCAATCTGCGCATCTATTTCAACCAAAGATGATCTTGATATTTCATAAAATCGTTTTCTTTCGAGACTACTTTTACGAGCAGAACCTTCTGCAATGTTAGATATTACTGAAACCGCAGCTCTTCTAAGCTGACTGCTTAATCCAAAAATTTCTTCTTTTGGAAAATTTTTTGTAATACGATATATCTCGGTAACTAATTCAAAACTTCTATTCCATACCTCTAATTTTTTATGATTAAGCTCCAGCATTTTACCCCCTCATTTATTTTTAAAGTTACTGTATTCTTTTCACGTTTGATGATTGACCTTTCACCTTTGACTTTTCACCTTTCACGCCTTAAACGGTTCGAATGAAACAAAATCTGCATGATGAACAATTATTGATTCAACACTGCGTTTGCCTAGATCACCTTCTTTTGAATGATAAGCGATTATGTGTAAAACTTCTGGCGGTAAACCGAAACGATCTGCTATTGCAACTCCACTGAATGGATGGCGAAGTAATTTACCTGTTGGACTTGTAGTTAACTTACCATCAACTTTATCATATTCGATCAACTTTCCTACATCAATTAAAATTGCACCGGCAATAAGATAATCCATATTGATTTGTATCGAATCGCCGAAATTTCCTTTCATTCTTTTTGCAATTTCAACTGCAAGCTGTACACAAGTACGCTTATGATTCATGAATGAAATGTTGCAGTCTTTTATCAGTAGAGAAAATGGGATCACTTCTAGATCTTCAATTGATAAAACTGAATTTTCTATTGCATATATCCAGCAATCAATTACTTTCTCTCTAAGCACACTATCGTTAAGCAACTCAATTTCCGGCCAGAGTTTTTTTACTATTTCTTTCATGGTTACTCCGTAAGAGGTAAGAGGCGAGAAGCTAGAGGTTTAACTTCTAACCTCTTGCCTCTAGATTTTTATAATTTATTAATAACGGCATCCGTCAATTGTTGTGTAGAAACTGCACCACGTTGGAAAACATCCGCCCCACCTTTTAATTTTAACATATCATAAGTGCGGACTTTTCCTTCCTCAATAACTTTTGCAATTGCATTTTTTATTTTTGAAGCAATTTCTTTTTCACCAATATGTTCCAGCATCATAACAGCACTCATAAACATAGCAATTGGATTAACAATTGATGGATTTAATTTTTCATATTTTGGTGCTGAGCCATGAGTAGGTTCAAACACTGCAACTTCATCACCAAGATTTGCACTGCATGCAAAGCCAAGTCCGCCTATCAATCCGGCAAAACCATCGCTTATAATATCTCCAAACATATTTTCTGCAACGATAACTCCGTACTCTTCCGGATTTTTAGTAAGCCACATCATCTGCGCATCAATATTAGTATCCCACAAAGAAATTTTTGGATATTCTTTCGCAATTTCTTTTGCAATCTTAAACATCATACCTGATGTTTCTCGAAGTACATTTGGTTTTTCGCACAGGGTAACATTTGAATATCCAAATTTTTTGGCATACTCAAAAGCCGCACGGATAATTCTTTCACTCGCTTTTTTTGTTACGATTCTTGTTGAGATAGCCATCTCTTCACTTGGCACATGTGCGAATGTTTTCATTCTTGGATTTGTTTCAAATGCGTCACGAACAACTTTAGGCGGATTAGTCCATTCAACACCGGCATATAATCCTTCCGTATTTTGTCTGAAAATAACTGTGTTCACCATCGGTTCTTCAAATCCACCTTCTGCACTTCTACGTATAAAGTTTAAAGGATTTCCCTTAAAAGAAATACAAGGACGAATACAAATATCTAAATTAAATTTTTGTCTTAGCGAAACGATTGGTGAAAAATAAATGTATCCTTTTCCTTGAAGTGAGGCACTAAGTTCTTTTTCAGCAGCATCTTTAGGTTTGCTTGTAATAGCACCAAACAAAGCAATTTTGTAATGTGAAATTAGATCAACAGTTCTTTGCGGAAGTGCGTTTCCTTCTTTGCACCAAAAATCCCATCCGATATCGCCCCAAACATAATTAGCTTTGAACCCGGTGGCTTCTAATAATCTTATTGATTCTGGTAATACTACTTTTCCAATTCCATCTCCGGGAAGGGCAACAATTGTTCTCATGATAAGTCCTCAATAATTAGAAAATTTTGTAATGCAACTTAGAGAGTATAGTACAATTTGGCAAGGTAAAGAGATTAGAGTTGAATGAATTGTAAAATTATTTTTGATCAAAACTTGAAATCCAACTGAAAACTTAATCTATTATCAACATTACTGTTAATAAGTGTATCACCACTTCCCATAGTTTTATCATTTGGTTTGATTAGCTCTGAATATTTCATCGAAAGTGATAGACCGAATGATGTGTTGTATCTCGCAACCAGATACCATCGCATTCCATCGCCGTAAAGAGCAGGGTTAGACATTACTCCTGTCAGATCATTTTCAAATTCATAAACACGTGAATCATATGAATCAGTTTGGAAGAAAACTATTCTACCGGAAAAACTTAGCGAAGCTGTAGGCGCATATTTTACATCTTGAAAAATCAATAATCCTCTTTCACTTTCACTAATAGTAGTTGTATAAATTTTCACAAATTCAATTCTTGATCTCATCTGGACGAAATTAGACAACTTGTAAAGTAATTCCGTTCTCAAATTGTCTTTTCTTCTACTGAGTACACCGTATTCTCCATTTAATGCGGCAACACTTTCTTTTAATTGATTTGTATATCTTAAACGGAATTCCGTATCACGGAATGGTTTTACAGAATAGTAGATTAAAAATTCATTCCCTTTAATCGCGAGAGGTAATTTTTCATCACCGATCGGATACTTAAATTGATCGTAATAGAAATTAAATTTACCGTAGATTGTCTGCCACCTAAAACCGGTATAAAAACCGGATTCATTTTGAGTTCCATCTTTCTCTCCAAAACCGTTTGAGTGTAAGCTCCAATAATCATAAGGATAATTTCTGTAAGAAAAGAGAAGAGAGAAATTTTTATCAACGGCGATTTCTGCGCTGTTTATTGTAGCAAGAGAGATTTTATTATATGCAGCTTCTCCGCTTAAATAAATTTTTCCAAATGAAAAATTGTAATTACCAGCAAAGTAATCGAATCTACTTCCGGATGGATCAAGCAAGGAGTTATATTGAAAATCATTTCCAAAAGTTGAATTGTAGTATAGAAGACCAACCGACCCGGTCTCACCAAAAGTATAATCGGCAGATATTCCAAATAATTTTTCATTTATTATTCTTTTGTGTGCAACTTCGGAAGAATCGCGGTGAAGTCCGTCTAATCTTATTGAAGTGATTTGATTTGTAGATTTATCAATCGAACCGTCTAAATTTCTTACTGAATAAAATGTATAGAAGTTTATATTATTAAAACTAAACTGCACTGCAGCACCGCGTAGGAACATGTTCTCATCTGGACTTAAATATGGAATGATACCTTTACCATTTCTTGGAAGTATCCCAACAGTTTCAATTCCTTTGCTGATTGAATACCGGCTCCAAAGCGCAAGACCATGACCAAACTCGAACAAGAAATCTCCCGCAACAAAATTTTTAATAAAACTAATATCTCTTGCATAGAAATGAAATGTAGTGAAATCGTTAAATGATTTTTCTCCGGGATCTTTTTCTGCTAAAACTCCAACACGAATATTATTGTCTTTGCTCACAACGAAACGATTATAAATTTTCCAGCTTGAGCCGTAATATTTCCCATCACTAAAAGCTTTGTCCTGTTGAAGATCATAAATACCACGGGAACGAAGTGTGAAATCAATTGCCTTAAAACTTTTATTTATCGAATCAAAAAAAGATACATCTTTAACATCGCCAAAAATCAAATAGGGAATTATTCGATCAATCAATTCCTCGCTAACACCTTCGACCGATCTTAAATCGTTCTCGTTTTTAATTCCACCCAATAAATTTCTCTGTCTAACAATTGCTATTGCCGATTGCCTATCAATATTTGGTATCTTCATTAATTCTGCAATTGAAGCTGTGTTGACAGCAATTTTATTTTGCATCAGATATTCAACCAGATCATAGTACTCCACACCTTCTTTATCTGTTGTTGCATCCTCGAGGACATCGTAAAGATTTTTTTGCAAAGCGGTGCTATCAACTTGTGAGTGTATTGTAAGTGTAAAAGAAAATATTATTATTAGTAGGAATAAGAAGTTCATCAAAGATTAATTATTTGTAAAATGAATGATTAAACCAAACTGATGAGTTAAACCAAGATCGGGATGTGAGAAAAAAGCATAATCAACTTGAACGAACTGATAAATAATTCCAATACCACCCGAGTAAGTATTCGGTTCGTTCGATGTCCCAATCCTAAGTTTGAAAAAATCCACCATTGAATATTCAGTACCTAATCTGATTGATGGATTAAAACCAATTTCCTTTTTTACGGCTGCACTGAATACAAGATCTTTAACAAATTTTAGATCTGCACCAAGCCAAAATACAGTTGGTATATCGTTAGATTCATTTGTTATTGATGATCTGGTTACATTATTAATAGCAAATCCAATTCCTATCTGATCATTCAACTTTGCAATAGCTCCAACGTTGAAAACAATAACACCTTTACTACCGTAATTTTTTATCGAGATGCTATGATAAACTGAGCTCAATCCGATGAAGAAATTATTTGCGATCTTTTTTCCGTAGCCGATAGCAAACTTATTTTCTTTATAAAGTTCGAAACCATAATTACTGTAACCTGCGCTGAAAGAGCCAAATTGGGTTGGTTCGCAATATGCAACAAATGCATTAGCAAGTTCTTTAACTCCAAACGGAGCGGGTGAATAATAAAAACCAATTTCACGCGTCTTTAATAGAGCCAAACCTGCGGGATTATTAAATAATGAAAAAACATCATTAACTGAAGAAACATCAGAGTGAGCTAAAGCAATTTGTCCTGCCCCAGGTTGTTCTTGCGCGAAACTTTCACCCACAAACTTTAGTAGAAGGCAAAAGAGTACAAAAACGTATTTCATATATCTAACTTAAATGATTGTTTAATTTTTTCCAAATCTCTATTTTGAAATGTGAAATAAAGATTGGAGTGCAGGTATGAAAAAAATATTTGTTGTTTTTTGCATAATTACCTTTCTTCCTGCTTTTCTTGTTGCTCAGGAACTTGATGCAACTGTTATCGTGAAGGATGAACAACTTGATATTTCTTCGCGTGAACGAGTGAACAATTTTAAGGATCAAATCCAGGACTATCTTAATAACACAAAATATACCCGCAAAGCATGGGAAGGTGAAAAGATCAAATGTACATTCAATATTTTTTTTAACGGATCGAGCGATGAAGTAAGTTATTCAGCGCAATTAGTTGTATCCAGCCAAAGACCAATCGAAGGAACTCAACTCAATTCATTAACGATGAGCATTCTCGATAATTCATGGTCATTCAAGTATCAGAAGAATCAAGCAATGTATTTTAATCAAACAGATTTTGATCCGCTTACCAGTCTTCTCGATTTTTATGCATACATAATAATTGGATTCGATTTTGATTCTTATTACAAATTAGGCGGTACTGAATATTTTCAAAAAGCACTAGACATAGCAGCTAAAGGAGGCAGCAGTTCACCTAAGGGCTGGCAATATGAAAGCACTGCATATAATAGAAGAGCATTGGTTGATAATTTATTAAATGCAAAGTATCAGCAATTCCGCCAAGATTATTTTGATTACCACTATAACGGACTCGATCTTTTCCATACCGAAGACCAAAAACAAAGTGCATACAATAATATTGTGAAGTTGATTAATAATTTAGAAAAGATGAGAGATCAGATAGATACGAGAAGTGTTTTGATGAAAATATTTTTTGATGCTAAGGCGGGTGAGTTTATAGAATATTTAAAAAACTATCCTGATAAATCAATTTTTAATACTCTAAAAAAACTTGATCCGCCACATATTTCAAAATATGATGAAGCGATGAAGTAGTTAAATACCAATTTCATAAACTCGGTATTTTTTATAAATCTCACCATTCATTACCTGAGCACCGCGGTTCATCATATCGTTATCTTCTAATATCCAGCTTGCTTCACCAAGAAAAATTCCGTTTTGTGCAGCACGGTTAACTATCTCCCAATAAAATACTGCATCAAGTCCGCGCTTTTGGTATTCAGGAATTATTCCAAGTGTTAGAATTCTTGACCACGTCATTTTTTTCTTTTGTGTATAAAGTTTTAAGAACCCAAATGGGAAAAGTTTTCCGTTCATAGATTTAAAGATTTGATTGTAATCCAACATAACCAAAGCAAAACCGGCAAGTTTATTATCAATCTCTCCAAATAAAAGAAGAGAAGGTTCAACAAGCGGTTTTAAATCTTTTGCCATAGCATCAACTTCTTCTTCTGTGAATGGAACAAAACCCCAGTTCGGTGCCCAAGCTTTATTATAGATATATTTAATTTTTTCTACTTCTTTCTTGTACTCTTTCATGTTAATTGGATAAACTTTTATTCCGGAACGTTTTTGTGCAATCTCAGCAACACGTTTTAGTTTATCAGAAGAGAGAACTTTTTTGCTCTCTAGTTTGTATGCATAAAGATCTTTTGCTTTTTTGAATCCGTAATTATCACAAAGAGCTAAATAGTATTTCGGATTGTAAGTCATCAGTAAACGCGGTTCGTCGTCGAATCCATCAAGTAACATAGCGTACTCATCGTTTGAAGAAGGATTTGCCGGTCCGCGCATTGCATCGCATCCTTTGGATCTTAACCATTCTTTTGCAGTTTCAAAAAGTTTGTTCGCAACTTCTTGATCATCTATACATTCAAAAAATCCGAAGAATCCTACTTTATCATTATGATATTTATTGTGAAGATCATTTTTTATTGCAGCAATTCTCCCGACAAGCTCACCGTTTCTTTCGGCTAAGTACATCTCCATTGCGGCATGTTTGAAGAATGGATTTTTATTCTTATCAAGAATTTTTTTCTTATCGAAGATTAAAGGCGGGACCCAATGAGGATAATCTTTGTAGATTTTCCATGCGAATTTTATGAATGTATCAACGTCCTTTTTAATGCGGACGGTTCTAATATTTATTTGTGACATCGAAATTCCATATCTAATAAATAAGGCTGCTGAGATTTTTGTTCTAGATATTAAATCACAAAGCAGCCTTTCAAAGATTTTTTAGATTAAGCCGATTTCTTTACCAATTTTTTTGAATGTGTTAATTATAAAATCTAAATGTTCATCTTCATGAGTTGACATATAGCTCGTTCTCATCATCTGTCGTCCTTGAGGAACACCAGGAGAAATAAATACATTTACGAAAACACCGGCATCATAAAGTTTACGCCACATTGCAAAAGCTAATTCATCATTTCCAACAATAACAGGAACGATAGCTGTTCTCCCATCAATTATCTTAAAGCCGGCTTCGGTTAATTCTTTTCTTACTTTGTTTGCATTATTAATCAACTTTGGAACTCTCCAAGGTTCTTTTTTCAAAATATCTAAAGCAGCAAGAGCAGCAGCAACAGCCGCTGGAGTTGGAGATGCACTGAATATTAATGCTGCTGAATGATGCTTGAGATAATTAATAACTCTTTCTTTACCGGCTACAAATCCGCCGAGTGATGCAAATGTTTTACTGAAAGTTCCCATTGTTAGATCAACCTCATTTTCCAGATTGAATTCGCTTGCTGTTCCTCTTCCACCTTTACCGATTACACCGACAGCATGAGCATCGTCTATTAATGTTTTTGCATTGTATTTCTTAGCCAAAGCTACAAGCTTTTCTAGATTAACAATTTCTCCTCCCGTACTAAAGACACCATCGCTAACAATTAGCTTACCTGCATCTATTGGTAATTTCTGTAAAACTCTTTCGAGGTCATCCATATCGTTATGTTTGTAACGTTCAAGATTTGCAGTAATTCCTTTAGCCATCATCTGTCCGGCAACAATACAAGCATGATTATCTTTATCGGAAACAACGTACTCATCTCTCCCTTGAACCAAAGTTGGAATTATTCCTTGAGCGGTTTGATATCCAGTAGAAAATAGAAGGACTGCTTCAGAACCAAAAAATTCTGCAAGTTTTTTTTCTAGCTCTATGTGTAGATCTAAAGTTCCTGTAAGATAACGGGAACCTGAACAACCGGTTCCATATTTTTCAACAGCTTTAATAGCAGCTTCTTTAACCAATGGATGAGCAGTGAGTCCTAAATAATTATTTGACCCCGCCATTACCATTTTTTTGCCTTCGATTTGAACAACTGGACCTTCGTTCTCTTCTATGGCGCGGAAATATGGATACAACCCCAATGCTTTGACATCGTCTGCACGCGTGAAATCATAACATTTTTGAAATAGGTCCAAAATTCCTCCGGATTATTTTTCTTGTATTAAATTTTCTATTTTTAGATTGCTTGAAATTCGAGTAAATGATTTTACGAGCGTCAATATAATGAAATTATATTTATAATTAATAAAACGTATATGAAAAATATCTCTGTTGTAACCGGTGCTTCAGGTTTCGTAGGCAGTCACCTTGTTGATAAACTATTAGCTGAAGGTCATCAAGTTAAGTGTATCTTAAGAAAAACAAGCTCTAAGCGCTGGTTAGAAAATAAACCTGTAGAAATTATTGATACCGGGTTATTCGATAAAGATACTCTTAAAAAAATCCTCAAAGATGCTGATTATCTTTTTCATGTGGCAGGAGTAGTAAAAGCAAAAAATAAAGAAGATTACTTTAAGGGGAATGTTGAAACAACACAAAATCTTTTGGATATACTTTCTGAAGTTAATCCAAATATAAAACGTGTTGTTATTGTAAGCAGTCAAACTGCATGCGGTCCTTCGCTTGATGGGAGACCTGTTACAGAAGAAACAAAAGAGCATCCCATTACAACTTACGGAAGAAGTAAGTATGCCCAGGAACAATTAGCAAAAAAGTATATGGATAAACTTCCGATTACTATTATTCGTCCGCCTGCTATTTATGGTCAGCGCGATACCGAGATCTATCTTTTTTTCAAAACTTATAAACAAGGATTAATGGGTCTAATCGGTTTTGATAAAAAACAAGTTAGTATTGTTCATGTTGAAGATTTGGTAAACGGAATTTATTTGGCGGCTACATCTAAGAAATCAATTGGACAAACATATTTTATTGGAAGTGAACAATATTACAATTGGAAAGAAATCGGTGAAGTTTGTCATAAAGCATTCGGGAAGAAAGCTTTCACAATAAAAATTCCTCACTTTATTGTTTACACTGTAGCGGCAATTGCACAATTTTTTGCACTCTTCAGTTCGAAGGCTGCAACATTTAATTTAGAAAAAGCACGTGATTTTGTTCAGAGCGCTTGGACGTGTGATGTTTCAAAAGCAGTTGATGATTTAGGATTTCGTCAGAATGTTTCTTTGGAAGATGGAATGAAGCGGACAATTGATTGGTACAAAGAAATGAAATGGCTATAATTAATTGAGAATTTAGAATGGCGAATTGAGTCTTAAATTAATTATCAATTCTCAATTCGCAATTTTCAATTATCCTTAGCTCCTTCTTGAATCCATATTTTTATTCCATTAATCTGATTTGTATTAAGTGGCTTATAAGGTGAACCAAGCGGCGGCATTATATTTCCGCTTGTTCCTTCTATAGACCAAACAAGTTTACTGTTCTGCGGCAATCCGGGAAAAACCACTTGACTGTTTGCTCTTGTGTTTGACCACGATGTTAAACTTAATCCCGCTGCACTTGTCTGATCATCATGGCATCCGGCACCTGTGCAATGTGCTGTTAGTACCGGTTGAATATATTGTGCGTATTTAACATTAGACGATGGAATTATTATGTTATCAATTCCTGTTATGTTCGCTGTGTCATCGCATGCTGATATAAACATTATACTGAAAAGAGAGAGTATTAAAAAAATATTTATTGCTGATCTATATTTCATTTATTCTAGCCGTTGTTTAATACAAAGATATTTTTGTTCTCTATCTAATTCAATTCTTTTATTGGGGTATCAAAAATTATTCATTATTTTTCTATTAATGAAAATCATTATATAAGGAATATGAAATGAAAGTTCCTGTCAAAATCTATTTTATCTGTATTCTCTTTTTCTTATCGGCTGAGTTATTTGCTCAAGATCTCTTGCAAGCCGGTCCGATGGTTGGTTATAGCTCAATGCGAGAATCAGTACTTTGGGTACAAACTAAATCATCCGCAAAAGTTAAATTCGTTTATTGGAATGTAAATGATCTCCAGAGAAAATATTCTACAAAAGAAATAATTACAAAAGATGAAGATGCGTTTACTGCTAAATTGATATGTGATCAATTAGAGCCGGGGCAAAAATATAATTATGAACTTTATCTTAATGGGAAAAAAGTTGTACGTCCATATGATCTGAAATTTCAAACTCAAGAACTTTGGCAGTGGAGAAAAGATCCGCCGGAATTTAATTTTGTAACCGGAAGCTGTTTGTATATAAATGAACCTATATATGATAGACCGGGAAAACCTTATGGTTCTGAATTCGAAATCTTAGAAAGTATTTATGATAAACATCCTGACTTTATGCTTTGGCTTGGTGACAATCTTTATTTACGTGAAGTTGATTTCGATTCTTGGACTGGAATTATTAAAAGATATACACACGACCGCGCTTTGCCTGAACTGCAACCGGTTCTTGGTTCGATGTCTAACTATGCAATTTGGGATGATCATGATTATGGTCCCAATGACAGCGACAGAGGGTTTTATTTAAAAGATAAAACTTTAACAGCATTTAAACTTTTCTGGGCAAATCCTTCTTATGGAATTAATGGGAAACCGGGGATTACAACTTTTTTCCAGTGGGGAGATGTAGATTTCTTTTTGCTTGATGACCGTTATTACAGAACTCCTAACGATCGTAAAACCGGTGATAAAGAAATGTTTGGCAAAGAACAAATTCAATGGTTGATTGATAACCTTGTTAAAAGTCAAGCGCCCTTTAAAATAATTGCAACCGGCGGACAAATGCTAAATCCCGTTGAAAAAGATTACATAGAACTTTATAACAGATTTCCTGAAGAGAAAGCCAAACTTCTTAAACTAATTCAGGATGAAGGTATTGAAGGCGTAATATTTTTAACGGGTGATAGACACCATTCAGAATTAACAAAACTTGAGAGAGCCGGGGCTTATCCGTTATATGATTTTACTATTTCGTCTTTCACTGCCGGAGTTTCACCCGGTAAAGATGAATTAAATAATTTGAGAGTGCCTGGTAAAATTTCCGATGAGCATAACTTTGCAATTTTCAACATAAGCGGAAAAAGTAAAAACAGAGTTATGAAATGCACAGTATATGATGTAAAAGGGAAAGAGTTATGGAATTATATTATCAATGAAAATGATTTGAAGAACAAATGATGTTTTGATTGGTGATGAGTTGTTAGTGATTGTTTCAATGATTGACAATTCGAATACTGATTATTAGTTTTGATTCATTCGAATTTGTTTTTTGCAATTCTCAATTAGCAATTCTCAATTCTGAATTGCATTTGGGGCTATAGCTCAGTTGGGAGAGCGCTTGAATGGCATTCAAGAGGTCATCGGTTCGAACCCGTTTAGCTCCACAAAAAAAGCGACATAAGTCGCTTTTACTTTAATAACAAGTTCCTTATTAACCAACTTGTTTAATGCCCACTCTCAGCTTTTTTTGTTAGGTCCGCTATTTGTGTAAAACTTGATTGCAGCTTTCTTAATTCAGTTTCTAATTTGTAAATCTTGTAAGATTCAATTGATTCTTTTCCGCCAAGAAGCCAATTAACATCGCATCCTAATTTTAAAAGTTTAACTAAAATTCTTGTCCCAGGTTCTCTTTTTCCGCTGATGTATTGTTGTAACTGCTGCGGGGAAATCTTCATTGCTTCGGCAAGCTTTTTTAATGTGCCGTATTTTCTTTTTGCAAACAAGCGCAACCTTTCACCAACGCCAAGTTGAAGTTTATCATCAGTGAACAAATCTATACTGTCAACGTAATCGCCTTCAAAAAGATTTAGCTCAAATTGGTAATCATCAATTATTTTTTTTATTTGATGATAAAGTTCATCATCAAATTGCGGACTCTCGTTGAGTAAATAGGTAAGTGTTTGGACTTTAATACCAAGTTTCTCGGCAATCATGTTTTGTTTGATGCCGAGCGTGTGGACAAGATATTTTATTTCTTCCTGCTTTGTCATTTTTATTTTAGACCTTTTATAAAGCAGTTGCTTATGCAAAATAGCAAACCTGATTCCATCTGGCAAGTTTTATCTATACCTGTAACATTAATGATGGCGATAAGTCTAAATTTCACAATAAATTCTGTTATGAAGTTTCATTGTTAATTCAATATCTTAGTAACATATGAAATTACAGTTCAATAAAGATCATAAATACATTCTTCACTTAGCCCTACCTGCAATTGCTGGATTATCAACTCAAATGGTTGTTTCGCTTGTTGATACTGCAATGGTTGGCCGTCTTTTTAACGCCGAGTATTATCTTGCAGCAATGGGTATTGGTGTATTTGCCACCTGGGCTGTTGTAAGTCTATTCTCAAGTCTTGCAACCGGAACTCATGTATTGATTGCAAGAAGATTTGGTTCAAAAGAATTTGATAAATGCGGTGATGTTCTTAATACTTCTCTTATTATAGCTTTGTTAATAGGAACTGTTATTGCTTCCATTGTTGTTGCATTTTCTTTCGACATCGCTAATTTCTTTGCAGTTGATCCCAAAGTTGGATTCTATGCCGGACAGTTTTTGCATTACCGTTTTATGGGGATTCCGTTTTTTCTAATAACAGTTTCCTATCGTGGATTTTTCTTCGGGATAGGGAAGACAAAGATTTTTATGTATTCCGCAATTCTTATAAACTTCCTGAACATAATCTTCAATTATTTTTTCATCTATGGCGGATTTGGTATGAAGGGCATGGGTCTCGCCGGATCCGGACTTGGTTCTACAATCGCAACAATTTGCGATGCTTTTTTTTATTTCACTGTTTCATTGTTACCTTCATTCAGACATAAATTTAATTACTTCAGAAATTTTAGATTTAATAAATCAATTGCTTCTTCGATAATAAATATTTCACTTCCGGTATCACTTCAAAATATTTTTATACTTGTTGGATTCTTAAGTTTTATATCTATTACCGGATTTATCGGAACAGCAGAACAAGCAGCAAGTACAATTATTTTTTCTGCACTACAATTTTCTCTTATGCCTTGTTTCGGATTTGGAATTGCCATTCAAACTCTTGTTGGCAATAGTATTGGAAGTGAAGATATTGATAAAGCAAAATATTATGGTTATGAAACTAGTAAACTTGCAAGCATATTTACTCTTTTTGTAGCAATCATTTTCGTAACTATTCCAAGATTAGTTCTTCATCTTATTACTAATGATCAGGTTGTTATTGAAACAGCTGTGCCGGCATTAAGAATAGCCGGAATTGGACAAATATTTTATTCGGTAGGAGTTGTACTCGCAAATGGATTACAAGCTGCAGGTCAGACTCTTTATGTAATGTTGTCCGAGGTAATTGTTAATTGGTTTGTTTTTGTCCCCATCGCTTATTTCTTGGGAGTCTATCTGAAATTTGGTTTGTTAGGCGCTTGGTCTGCACTTCCGTTTTACGTCGTCCTTTATGCGGGTGTTATTTTTTTAAAATTCAAATTTGGCAATTGGAACAAGTATAAGCGTGTGTGACATAAAAAACTTGACAATCTTATCCACGAAGGATATATTTATTACGTAAAAATGAAGAAAACTACATATTTCATATTGTTTATCATTCTTTCCGCTTTAATAACCTACGCGGGAGTTGATCTGTTAAAATTTTCGGCACACAGCCAAGATGGAAATGTTGTTGTTTCGTGGCAGACTATAACTGAATCAAATCTTAATTATTTTGTTGTTGAAAGAAAAACTGTTAACGGCAGTTTTATGGAAATTGGAAATGTATCGCCTCGATCAGATAAAAATTATGAATATGTTGATCAATCTGCATTTAAAACTTCAGATCAATTATACGTTTATAGATTGAAGATAGTTGATAACGACGGTTCTGTTTCATATTCTCAAGTAGTATCGGTTACACATAGTAATATATCAAGCGTAAAGAGAACATGGGGAAGCATTAAAGCTTTATTCCGTTAATCTTTTCATCCGCATTGAACCACTTCTTATTTTAACCGATAAAAATTTTTCATGTTCAAAACAAACCTTCAAATATATTTAGCTTCAAAATCGCCCAGACGGAGAAAGCTGCTTAAACAATTAGGCATTTCCTTCAAATCATTTTCAGTTGATCTTAAAGAAGAAGTCTTAGACGGAGAACATCCTGTACAAACAGTCCGCAGACTTGCTCTCCACAAATCTGAAGCAGCTAGTTTGAAAGTGAGGAAAGGAATTATAATAACTGCCGATACAATTGTAGTTCTTAATAAAGAAATTATCGGAAAGCCCAAGGATGAAAAAGATGCTTACAATATCTTATTAAAACTAAGTGGAAAGACACATCTTGTTTTTACCGGATTTGTTGTGAAAAATTTGATGAACGGGAAAAGTGTTGTGGATTATGAAAGAACAAAAGTTACATTCAGAAAATTAACATCAAAAGAAATTAACGATTATATTAGAACTGGCAGTCCAATGGATAAAGCCGGAGCTTATGGTATTCAAGATGATTTCGGTGCAGTGTTTGTAGAAAAAATTGATGGCTGCTATTATAACGTTGTCGGTCTTCCGCTGGCAAAACTTTATGGATCACTAATGGAAATTTTGTGACTTGTTTGAAAAACTAAAAAAAAATCTAATAATATCTCTTCTTCTTACCGCACTAATTATTTTTCTCTTCGGTGTACTCACTGATTTTAATTCTATAATTAATTCTTTCAAACAGTTTAACTGGCTTTTACTACCTGCCTTGTTATGTCTGTCTTTAGGTAATTATGCATTTCGATTTATTAAATGGGAATACTATTTAAAATTATTAAAGATCAAAATTTCAAGATTACTCTCTATTAAAATATTTTTTTCCGGTTTGGCAATGAGTGCATCTCCTGCAAAAATGGGAGAGGTACTAAAATCATTATTGCTTAAAGAAATAATAAATGAACCGATCTCTAAAACGGCATCAATAATTTTTGCAGAACGATTAACAGATCTTTTATCACTAACTTTTCTTGCATTAATAGGCGGATTATATTTCCATTATAATAGTGTATTAATTTACGTTGTCGGTTCTTTCTTCATCATTTTGATAATTGTAATTAGCAACCGGGCAATTGCTGAACGCATAATAATGTTTTCTGCAAAAATACCTTTCATAAAAAAACAAATTTCTAATATTAAAAATCTTTATGAAAGCGCTTATATATTACTGCAACCTAAAGCAATTTTCTCAATGCTCGGTGTAAGTATTTTTTCATGGTCCTTTGAGTGCTTTGGATTTTATTTGATTCTCTTTAACTTTGAACAGGGTTTTTCGATTCTATGGACTACATTTGTTTATGCATTTTCTATAATAGTCGGTGCGGTTTCTATGTTACCGGGTGGATTAGGTGTAACGGAAGGTTCATTAAGTTTAATCTTGATTAAAGGCGGTATTCCTAACGAGACCGCAATTGCTACAACGATTATTATTAGAATGGTAACTTTATGGTTTGCGGTAATTCTGGGTTTAGTTGTTTTGTTCTTTCTTCGCAAAGAATATAAAAATTCATTGAATAAAACACGGAGTAATAATGGCTAAGTACAAAAAAATAGTAGTTCCAAAAGAAGGCGAAAAGATTACGATTAAAGACAGTAGGTTGTCAGTTCCAAATAATCCGGTTATTCCTTTTATAGAAGGAGACGGAACAGGCCCTGATATTTGGTTTGCATCTAAAATGGTTTTTGATGCCGCTGTTGAAAAAGCTTACAATGGAAAAAAGAAAATTGTTTGGATGGAAGTGTTTGCTGGAGAAAAAGCTGTAAAGACTTACGGAAAGAATCAATGGCTTCCGGGTGAAACTCTTGATGCAATCAAAGAATACATGATTGCAATTAAAGGTCCGCTTACCACGCCTATCGGAGGCGGTATTAGAAGTTTAAATGTTGCTCTCAGAAAAGAACTTGATCTCTTTGCTTGTGTCCGCCCTGTAAAATATTACAAAGGAACACCAAGCCCGGTAAAGCGTCCGCAAGATTTAGATATTGTAATTTTTAGAGAGAACACGGAAGATGTTTACGCAGGAATAGAATTCAAAGCTGAATCAAAAGAAGCAACAGATCTCATCAAGTACATTAACAAAAAATTTCAGAAAAAAATCCGTATGGAATCCGGTATAGGAATTAAGCCGATGAGCAAGTTCGGAACTGAAAGACTTGTAAAGAAAGCAATTGAATATGCAGTCGCTAACAAAAGAGAAAGTGTTACACTTGTTCACAAAGGTAACATCATGAAGTTTACCGAAGGTTCTTTTAAAGAGTGGGGATATGAAACTGCTAAAAAATATTTTGGCGATGTTACTGTTTCTGAAGATGATCTCTGGAAGAATTATAATGGCAAATTACCTCAAGGAAAAATTTTGATCAAAGATCGTATCGCTGATAGCATATTCCAACAAGTTTTGCTACGTCCAACCGAATATTCCATTTTGGCTACACCAAACTTAAATGGCGACTATTTATCTGATGCAACTGCAGCTCAAGTTGGCGGTTTAGGAATTGCGCCGGGCGCTAATATGAGTTATTTCGGCGGAGTGTTTGAAGCTACACACGGAACCGCGCCAAAATATGCCGGACTTGATAAAGTTAATCCGGGTTCAGTTATTCTTTCTGGCGTTATGATGTTTGAATACATGGGCTGGAAAAAAGCTGCTCGATTAATTGAAAAAGCTATCGGTAAAGCAATCAAATCTAAAACAGTTACTTATGATTTTGCACGTTTGATGAAAGGTGCAACCGAATTAAGTTGTTCTGATTTTGGAAGAGCAATAATTAAAAATATGTGACAAAAAAGCCGTGAGACATGAAAGGTCAGAGGTGAAAAGAATTAAAGATTTTACTTTTACCTCTCACTTTTCACCTTTCATGTTTGATTAACACCCGTTCACATCAAATTTTCCTACAGACCTTTCTATCCTTGATTTTAGAGCCCACTGTTTATATTTTAACACCACTTCAAATAAAACTGATGGAGGTTTGAGATGAATAATGAAGAAAATGGAATTGGTAAAGGATTATTGATAGGTTTTTTGACAGGCGCTGCTGTAGGTTCAATCATCGCTCTTCTATTTGCGCCAAAGTCCGGTAAAGAATTACGCGAAGAAATTAAAAACAAATCGCAGGATTTTATGGAAGATGCGGAGAACTATGTAGCAAACGCAAAAGACAAAGCATCACAACTCATAAATGAGGGTAAAAAAAAATCCGAAAAATTGGTATCTGATACAAAAGAAAAAGTAGATACTCTTTTAGGTGAAGCTGAAAAGATTTTAAGCGATGCAAAAGGTAAAGTCGGTAATTATACACAAGCCGGTAAAGAAAAAATTGAAAAAGAAGGTGAACGGCTGAAAACAGCAATTAGAGCTGGCATGGATGCTTATAAAACAGAGAAGGACTCATAAAAATTTATGAATATAATAGATATTCTTCTTATCATATTAATCCTATCGGCTTCTACTTTATGTATTTTCCTAATTATTTATTTGAAGAAATTAGTCGATCATGTAGAAGCTGTACGCAAAGATGTTCACGAGCTGGTTGAAAAAACAACTCCCGTTTTTGAAAATCTAGATGATGTAACGCGAAGAGTAAATCGCATTGTCTCGGAAGTCGAAAATTATTGGAATGAAATTGACAGCTCGATCAAAAAAGTGCGTGAACAGATTTCCGGTCTCACTTCTCTAAAAAGATATATTGATGCGGAGAATCCAGTCTCAGAACTCATCAAAAATGTTAAAGCTTTCACAAAGGGCTTCATTACTTTTTGGAAGACGATAAAACACAGGTAATTTTTCTTGTTCAAACATAAGGAGAATCAATTTTGAAAGAGTATAACGCAGATGCTATTAGAAATATAGCGTTTATTGGTCACGGTGGAAGTGGGAAAACTACGATCTCGGAAATTCTTTTATTCACTGGCGGAGAAATTAATCGTATTGGTAAAGTAGAAGAAGGCAACACTACTTCCGATTTTAATGCAAACGAAATCGAAAAACGGATTTCAATTGCAGCTTCAACTCTTCATCTGGAATGGAATGCTACAAAAATAAATATCCTCGATACGCCGGGTTTCCCTGATTTTATCGGACAGGTTATTTCTTCTCTGCATGTAGCAGATTTGGCTGTTTCAGTCATAAAAAGTTTTGAGGGAATTGAAGTAGGTACAGAACAAACATGGGAGTATGTAAGAAAGTATAAACTACCGGCGGCAGTTATTATTAATAAAGTTGATAATGAGCATTCAAAATTTTTTGAAACTATTGCACAAGCTAAAACTCGTTTGAGCCATGATATAACTGTTGTTTCGTTCCCGGTAAAAGAAGGTTTGAATTTCAATTCTGTTATTGATCTGGTAAAAATGAAAATGATAACGTATGCAGATGCCGGTTCTAAAAAATTTACTGAAGAAGATATTCCTACTGACTTAAAAGTACACGCAGATAAACTTAGAGAGGTTCTTGTTGAAAAAATCGCTGAGGCAAACGAAGAATTAATGAATAAATTTTTTGAAGAAGGAGCTTTGAGCGATGAAGAAATTCAGAAAGGATTGAAAGCTTCGATACTAAGCGGCGGATTGATTCCGGCTTTTGCCTTTGCCGCAACTAAAGGAATTGGACAAAACACTTTTCTCGATTTTGCAGTAAAATATTTTCCAGCACCGAATGAAAGAGAACCAATTGAAGCATCAATGAAAGACGGCGGTAAAAAAGTTAAATTAACTTGCGATGTAAAAGGCGAACCCGCTCTGCTTATTTTCAAATCATTATCTGAACAGCATGTTGGAGAACTTTCAATATTCAAAGTTTACTCAGGCTCATTAGCACCAGGACTAGATCTTCAAAACACTCACAGAGATAAAATCGAACGGCTAGGACAAATTTATGTATTGAACGGACATAACAGAAAAGATATTACAAAATTAAATGCAGGCGATATCGGCGCAGTTGTAAAATTGAAAGATAGTCACACCGGAGATACTCTTAGTTCGAAAAATTTTACAATACTTCTGCCTGAAATCCAATATCCTGAACCTGTAATACGTTTTGCTGTCAAACCTAAAGCAAAAGGCGATGAAGATAAAATTTCCGCCGCATTACATACCGCTCACGAAGAAGAACCAACACTGAGAACAAAATTTGACCCAGAAATTTCACAAACTGTAGTTTCAGGACAGGGTGAGCTTCAACTTAATCTTGGAATCAAATTATTAAAAGATCGTTACGGTGTTGAAGTTGAATTAGTTGAACCGAGAATTCCGTACCGCGAAACTATAAAAGGAAAATGTGAAGACTCAGAATACAAACACAAAAAACAATCGGGTGGACGCGGACAGTACGGGCATGTTCATTTAAAATTAGAACCAATGCCGCGCGGAAGCGGATATGAATTTGTTGATGACATCGTCGGCGGTGTTGTCCCGGGTCGCTTCATTCCTGCTGTAGAAAAAGGATTGAAAGAAATTATGACCAAAGGAATTCTTACTGGAAGTAAAGTTGTTGATGTTAAAGTTTCTTTGTTCGATGGAACTTACCATGCTGTTGACTCTGACGAAGTTTCATTTAAAATTGCCGCATCAATGGCTTTTAGAAAAGGATTTATGGAATCTAAACCGATGCTTCTTGAACCGATCTATGATATCAATGTTAAGATTCCTGATAAGTATATGGGCGATGTGATGGGCGATATTTCCGGAAGACGCGGTAAAATCCAAAACATGGATTCGGAGAATTCATTTCAAATAATCAAAGCTAAAGTACCCCTGGCAGAACTTCACAAATACTCTACTCAACTTCGCAGTTTAACTTCAGGGCGCGGAATGTTTTCGATGAGTTTCTCTCATTATGAAGAGGTTCCTAAGGAAACAGAAACAAAAGTAATCGAAGAATATCAAAAACATAAAGAAGAAGAAGCAGAATAAATTTATTCTGATTAAATTGCGGGTGGAAGTAACATCAACTTCCGCCTTTTTTATTTATGGATAAACTCTGGTCACCTTGGCGGTCTAACTACATCGAATCTTTCAAAACAAAAAAAGATTCTGATGCATGTATTTTTTGCGAGGCGTTAAAGCTTCCAATCAAAAGCAACAAATCGTTAATTGTTTTCAAAAACGATTTATGTTATGTGATGCTGAATTTGTATCCTTACAACAGCGGACACTTAATGGTCATTCCAAATAAACACGTTAGTGATATTCATGCTTTGAGCCGGAATGAATTGAATGAAATGATGAGTACAGTTCGTCTTTCAATGAAAGTTTTGGAAAAATCCATGAAGCCGCAAGGGATGAACTTTGGTGCAAATCTTGGTAAAGCCGCCGGCGCCGGAATAGATTCGCATCTTCACTTTCATGTTGTACCGAGATGGAGCGGCGATATTAATTTTATGCCGGCTATCGGTGAAGTAAAAATTATTTCTCAAGATTTACTAGTAAAAAAAAAAAAACTTATTAATTCTTTTAACGAAATTCTAAAAACAGACAAATAAAAATAATGGACGTAAAAAAATTTAATATCTTAATTGCCCCGAACAGTTTTAAGGGATGTGCTGACTCGGTTGAGATTACTGAGTATATCAAAGGATCATTGTTCAAATTACTGCCGGAAGAGATAAAATCTAAAATTGATTTTTTACTGAAGCCAATTTCTGACGGCGGTGACGGTTTTCTACAAGTATGTCAGAGAAACTTTGGTGTGGAATTTCTTCATTTTGAAATCTCAAATCCTTTCAATGCAGACAAATTTTTCTGCCCGGTCGGATATTATCAGGAAACTAAAACCATTTATATTGAATCGGCAGAAGTCTTAGGTATGAAATTAATTCCGGAAGAATTTAGAAGACCAATGTCACTTTCATCAAAAGGTATGGGTGATTTGTTACTTCAGATATATGATTTTGTGATGGACGGAATTATGGATGTTGAAAAAGTAATTATTGGAATTGGCGGGACCGGGACTAATGATCTTGGTATGGGAATGATGGAAGCATTTGGTCTTGAGTTATACGATTCGAAAGATAATATGTTGGAAGTCAAGCCAAGAAACTTTTCTAAGGTGGAGAAAATTGTTGTCCCGGAAGTAACACTGCCATACAAAATAGAAATGATTTTAGATGTTGAAAATCCATTACTTGGAATTGACGGAGCCAGTTTGCTATTTGCCGAACAGAAAGGTGCTACCGATGAAGAAGCAAAGGAAATGGAAAAAGGATTTTCACATATTCTTGATGAACTTGAGATAGATGATGATTCACAATCCAATATGAATGGTGCAGGCGGCGGTTTAGCTGCGGCAATGAAAATGTTTTTTAATGCTGATGAAAAATATGCAGATCAGTTCATAAAAGAAGATTTGAAAGTTGATGCTGCTAATTATAAAGTTGATCTTGTCATTACCGGTGAAGGTAAATTAGATTCACAAACATTTCTAAACAAAGGTGCTTTCATAGTCGTTAATGAATTCGCGCAAAAAGATATTCCGATTATTTTTCTATGCGGTGCGAGTGAAGGCGATCTGCCTAAAGTGGAAAATCTTAAAGTGATAGAGATTTCGGAATACTTTGATACAATTGAAGAATCAATTGAGAAGATTGATAAAGGCATTGATATAGCAAGCAGAAAGATCAGCAAAGAAATTATACAGCTTTTTGCGAAAAAGAACGCTATCTAAAAATGTTGATATTCACTTTGCGATCTTTGCGAAAAACTTTGCGCACTTTGCGTTTTGCTTTTTAACCGCAGAGAACGCCAAGAAGGCGCAGAGTACACAAAGATTAAATCCTATAATCATAAGACAGAATTAAAATGGAAAATCAAACAGAGACTTTTGAAAAAATAAAAATAGATGCGTTAGAAGAAATTCTTGGGAAGAAATTTCCCGTACTAGATGATGGTTTTGTCCGCGTTGTAGATTATATGGGCGGTGATGAAGCTATTGTTCAGGCAGCACGAGTTTCTTATGGCAAAGGAACGAAAAAAGTTTCTGAAGACCGCGGGTTAATTCGATATCTGTTAAGAAACTTCCACACTACTCCTTTCGAAATGAGTGAAATAAAATTGCATGTTCGTGTTCCGATGGATGCATGGCGGCAATGGATACGCCATAGAACTGCAAATGTTAATGAATACTCAACTAGATATTCAATTGCAATTGATGCATCACAAAAAACTGATGCAGGTAATTGGAGAATTCAAGCAATGGATAATAAGCAGGGAAGTGAAGGATTTTTTGATAACGCGATTGGCAGCAAACTAACTGAACGTGAAGTAGAACTTCAGCAATTTGCTCGCGAGATCTATCAAGAAAGATTACAGCTTGGTGTTGCAAGAGAACAAGCACGTAAAGATTTACCGCTTTCAACTTACACAGAAGCGTATTGGAAAATTGATTTACACAATCTTTTAAATTTTCTTGCCCTTCGTATGGATAATCATGCTCAGTTCGAGATCCGCAGTTATGCAAATGTCATTGGCAATGAAATTGTTTCGAGATGGTGTCCGATAGCTTGGGAAGCATTTAAGGATTACAGAATGAACTCAATGAGTTTTTCTTCTCTTGAACTGCAGATACTTAAACAATTAGTAACCGGTAATAAACAAGCAGCACTTAAATTGGCGGAAGATTTCGGCTGGCTCAATAAAATTAATGATAAACTTTCCAAAAACCGTGAAAGAATTGAGATGGAGGAAAAGCTTATTGAGTTAGGTATTGAAAAGCCATGGTAAGAGAAAGATTCTTTTTGTGAATTAATTATTGGATTGTAGGTTTCTTTCGAGAAAAATATATCAACATCAGCTTTAGCGGGTATTAGTTATTGGAAAAAATAATTATCGCTGCCATTTCAAAGAACAACGTAATCGGGAAAGATGGCAAGGTACCTTGGCATTCTAAAGAAGAGTTACAGCATTTCAAACAAACTACAATGAGCTTTCCGGTAATAATGGGAAGAAAAACATGGGAAGCTATCGCTAAACCGCTCAAAGGAAGATTAAACGTAGTAATAACCCGCGATCAGAGTTTTTCAACGCAATTTCATGAAGTAATTGTTTTTCAGTCACTTCATCTTGCGTTTAGTTATTTTAGCACCAGCATTTATAATAAAGTGTTTATTATAGGAGGCGGTGAAATATTCTCGGAAGCTATTGATAAAGTTGATTCATTAATTTTATCTGAAATGAATTTTGAAACTGAAGGAGATATATTCTTTCCGGAAATTGACGGAACGAAATGGACACTTGATACAAACGAATTATTTACTGATTTCACAGTCCATCATTATATTAGAAAACAAAATTAGAAAGTATAGGTACTGATTGTCTCAGAAAATAAAAATATTACCGGAAATTCTTGCTAACAAAATAGCAGCCGGCGAAGTTGTAAACAGGCCTGAATCCGTTGTAAAAGAGTTAATGGAAAACGCGATTGATGCAGGAGCGTCAACTGTTGAAGTGATGATAAAAGGTGCAGGCAAAACTTTAATACAAGTTTTTGATGACGGCGAAGGAATGAGTGAGCAAGATGCGGTTCTTTCTATTCAAAGACATGCGACGAGTAAAATTACAACACTTGATGACCTTGAGGGAATTAGAACATTTGGTTTCAGAGGTGAAGCGTTGGCCTCAATTGCCGCTGTTAGTATTTTTGAATTGAAAACTGAACGTAGAGATGAAGAGCTAGGTACTTTCTTAAAGATTGATGAAAACTCCAACATCGTAAAAGAAAAAGGATCTTTTGCAAAAGGCACGTCTATCGCCGTGAAGAATCTTTTTTACAATGTTCCTGCACGCCGTAACTTCTTAAAGACTAATCAAACCGAACTTAAACATATTATTGAAACATTTAAGAAAATTTCTCTCAGTCATCCTGAAATTGCTTTCAAGTTTTACAACGATGATGATATAGTTTTCGATTTTCCTATCGGAACTATTCAAGAAAGAATGAAACATGTCTTTGCAGAGAATATTCTAGATGCAATTCTAGAAGTAAAAGAAATTACAGATTATATTTCCATCACAGGATTCGTAACCAAACCCGCCTATCTACGCAGAAGTAAAGGTGAACAATACTTTTTCCTGAACAAAAGATATGTACAAAGTAAAATTATTAATCATGCTGTTTTTACTGCTTATGAACACGTTCTGGAAAAAGGCGATTATCCATTCTTCGTTTTGTTCATGACAATTGATCAGAAAAAAGTGGATGTAAATGTTCATCCGTCAAAATTGGAAGTTAAGTTCGAAGATGAAAAAGAAATTTATTCTTTCGTTCAGGCTGTTATTAAAAAAACACTTGGAAGTTATGATCTTGTTCCTAACATAACTTTTGATGGGTCACAAACCGAGAAAGAATCTTTACGATACCGGAAATATTCTCCGAGTGATCGTCAAGATTTTAGCGACAGACCATTTACTGCCAGATCTAGTGATGGAGAACGCCGCGCTCCAATAATGAGCGAAGAAGAAATGGACCGGATGTTCGATGATCTGAATCAAGAAATAAAATCGTCAGCGCCATCTTCGCCGGTTTCTACTCCCTTCGATGAAAAACAAACAACGGAAGTTTATCATGAAAGCGGGATTTCACAAGAATTCGAGACACCGTTTCTAGTTTTGCTTCACAATAAATACATTCTATCACAAATAAAAAGCGGATTAATGATAATTGATGCTCACGTTGCCCATGAACGTATTCTTTATGAAGTAGCGATGCAATCTTTTGAAGCAAACATTCCGTTTGCACAGCATCTTCTTTTTCCGCAGACAGTGAATCTTGATCCGGCTGATTACCAGTTGATGAAAGAATTAGAACCTTATCTTACAAATCTGGGCTTTGAAATTAAATTCCAAGTAAAGAATAAAATTGTAATTGTTGGAATCCCATCGGATGTAAAAGTTGAATATGAAGTTGAAACGTTGCTGGATATTCTTAATGAGTATAGGAAAAACGAACAGCATAATCAGCTTGAAGTACGCGACAATCTTGCAAAATCTTTTTCATGCAAAGCAGCTATTAAAGCCGGAGATAAACTTACCGAAAAGGAAATGAGAATTCTTGTTGACAAACTTTTTGCAACGTCTATGCCATATGTTTGCCCACATGGCAGACCAATAGTAATAAAAATTCCTCTCGAAGAGTTTGATAAAAGATTTGGAAGGACTTGATCACTTTCGTATTTTTTCTACAATTCACTTTAGAAATATGAGTAATTCAATTTGAAAGTCGAGGTTTTAATGTCTTTAGATAAATATAATAAAGCAAAAAAAGCATACATTAATAAACTTTTGAAGTCGGATGAAACCGGAATGAAATTTTCTACAGTATCCGGCGAACCGATCAATCCGCTTTATACTCAAGATGATATTGGAAATAATAATCAACTTGAAGAAATTGGATTCCCGGGAGAATATCCTTACACACGGGGGATTCATACAAACGGTTACCGAGGGAAGAATTGGACAATGAGACAGTTCGCCGGATTCGGAACGCCTGAAGATACAAACCAGCGGTTCAAATATTTACTTGAGCATGGACAGACCGGACTTTCTGTTGCATTCGATCTTCCCACATTAATGGGGTGGGATGCAGATTCACCGATGAGTCAAGGCGAAGTAGGAATTTGCGGAGTTGCTGTCTCTTCACTTCAAGACATGGAAATTTTATTTGATGGTATTCCACTTGACAAAGTCTCAACATCAATGACGATCAATTCTCCGGCAGCAATGATCTTTGCATTTTATCTTGCAGTTGCTCAGAAGCAAGGAGTAAGTTTTGATAAACTTCGCGGCACTCTTCAAAACGATATTTTAAAAGAATACATAGCTCAGAAGGAATTTATTTTTCCACCGCGTCCTTCAATGAGAATTATAACTGATATGATAGAGTACTGTGCAAATGAAGTACCTCAATGGAACCCGGTTTCAATCAGCGGTTACCATATTAGAGAAGCCGGATCTACTGCTGCACAAGAACTTGCATATACTTTAGCGGATGGATTTGCATACATTGAAGCTTGTCTGGAAAGAGGAATGGATATAGATTCTTTTGCACCGCGTCTTTCATTTTTCTTTAACTCACATTTAGATTTCTTTGAAGAAATTGCAAAGTACCGTGCGGCAAGAAGAATTTATGCAAAGAGATTGCGTGAAAAATATGGAGCTAAAAATCCAAGATCGTGGTGGCTGCGGTTCCATACTCAAACTGCGGGATGCACATTAACCGCTCAGCAACCTGAAAACAATATTGTCCGCACTGCTTTTCAAGCAATGGCAGCAGTACTTGGCGGTACGCAATCGCTCCACACAAACTCGATGGATGAAACATTGGCATTGCCGAGCGAGAAAGCAGTTAAGATTGCTCTCCGCACGCAGCAAATTCTTGCTTATGAAACAGGAATAATAAATACTGTTGATCCTCTCGGCGGAAGTTATTTTGTTGAATCACTTACGAATAAAATGGAAACGGAAGCAAATAGAATTTTCGGTGAGATTGATTCTCTTGGTGGAGTTATAGATGCAATCGAACACGGATATTTTCAGAAAAATATTGCTGATTCGGCTTACCGATATCAGAGAGAGTTGGAGAAAAAAGAAAAATTTATTGTTGGGATTAACGAGTTTGTAGAAGAAGAAAGCAAAATTGATATTCCAATTTTAACAATTTCTCCGGACGTGGAAATCCAACAGAAAAAAAGATTAGCGGAACTGCATCAGAGCAGAAACCAAAATGAAGTTGAAATTAGTTTGAAAGAAATAAGTGAAGCTGCACTTAATGGAAATAATTTGATGCCGGTTTTTGTAAAGGCGGCAAATAATTATGTTACTCTGGGCGAAATGGTTGGTGAATTGAAACAACACTTCGGGACTTATGAAGAAACTGTGGTTTTCTAATATATCTGTTTTTATAAAATTAATTAGAGTTACCAGCTGGCCTAAGAATTTTTTTGTCTTCGTACCGGCAGTCTTCTCAAAACATATTTTTAGTTTAGATTATTTTCTTACTGTATTGCTGGGATTTTTTACATTCTCGATCGCTTCAAGTGCAGTGTATGTATTTAATGATATTATTGACGCGCCAAAAGACAAATTCCATCCGTTAAAAAAGAATAGACCTATTGCAAGCGGGACTGTCTCCAAATTTACTGCAACAGTAATATCGGCTATTTTCTTTTTAACACTTGCAGCAATTACATTGCAAATGTCTCTTTATTTTAGTTTGATCGTATGGGCTTATGTTATCATAAATATTTTTTACACTTCATTCTTAAAAGAAGTTGTGATAGTTGATATATTTTGTATTGCATCGGGATTTATGCTTCGTGTAATTGCCGGTGCATTTTTAATTTCGGTTGATATATCAAATTGGTTGATACTTACTACAATGTTCCTTTCACTTTTTCTAGCTGTAATGAAACGACGTGTGGAGATTGCAAATAGTTCTAATCCTTCAGAGCAAAGATTAGTTCTTAAAGACTATTCTCTAAGTTTCATTGATCAAATTGCAGCTATGACCGGAAGCGGAGTTATTTTAAGTTATGCTTTGTATTCTGTTGCTGATAGAACAGTCCATTTTTTTGGTTCTGAAAATTTAGTATTTACAACTACGTATGTGATTTTCGGAATTTTTAGATATATGTACTTGGTCTATAAAAAAGACAAAGGTGAAAACGTAATTGAAGTATTAATGACTGATATTCCCATGATAATTAATTTAGTTCTGTACATAGTAACAACTATGTTTATCATTTACTCAAGATAATATGATTAGGAAATTGAAATGACCGATTATCTGCTAAGCTTATTTATTTTACTTTTACTAAGCGCATTTTTCTCATCTTCCGAGATTGCTTTTATTGTTGGGAATAAAATTAAAATAGAAATTCGCGCACGGAAGAAAAATTTATCCGCTCTGAACGCAAGATATTTTATCAATAACCCCGATCAATTTTTCTCCACAATATTAATTTCAAATAGTACTGTTAATATTGCTTTTGCATCACTCAGCTCTATATTTCTTCCTAAATTATATGGATTCAAGGAATTCGAAATTCTCTTGATATCCACTGCACTAATTCTTCTGTTTGGTGAATTGATCCCGAAATATTTTGGTAGAGAACTTGCGGACCGGCTTGTTATGATCGTAGCAATTCCATTGAGGGTGATTGCTATTGTACTATATCCGTTGGTAAAAATAACATCTAAAATATCTTCAGTCTTAAGTAGAACGAACTTAAAAGAGGAAGAAGAGATACAGCATCTATTCGATAAAGAAGATATCCAGAATTTAATTGAAGAAAGTTCCGAAGCCGGAAAAATGGATGAAGAACAATCTGATATTATCAGCAAAGTTATTGACATACGCGAACAGCGGGTCTACGAAGCAATGACCCCGCGTACCGATATTGTTGGAATTGAGATTACATCAACAATGCAAGAAGTATTAAAAACTTTTATTGATTCCGGTTACTCAAAACTTCCGGTCTATGATGAAAATTTGGATGACATCAAAGGTGTGGTTTTTGGTAAAGATATTTTTAAGCAGCCGACTGATCTTAAAACCGTTATGCGTGATGTTGTCTTTGTACCTGAAACCAAAAAAAGTTTGGAAATGCTTAATGAATTTTTAGATAAACAATTTTCAATTGCAATTGTGGTTGATGAATTTGGCGGGACTGCAGGAATGCTTACCGTCGAAGATTTGATAGAGGAATTATTTGGCGAGATACGAGATGAGTTTGATGATGTAGAAGAAAAAATTGCCAAAAAGATAGATGCTAATTCTTACTTAGTTAATGGTAAAGTAGAAATAGATTATCTGAATGAAGAATTAAATTTTCAAATACCCGAAGGAGATTATGAAACTATTGCCGGTTATGTAACGTTTAGAATTGGAAGAATCCCTGTAAAAGGAGAATCATTCAAGATTCATAATTTATCGGTTCAAATATTAAAAGCAGACAAAACTAAAATAGATTTATTGAAACTTACACTAATTCCGGAAACGGAAATTTAACCAGATCAAATTCAGAAAGTAAAAAATATGGCATCACTCTTATCCTCTCTCTTTGAAAATCATAATTATATACCTCACTTTGATTCAGATTCATTTGAAAGAATGATGAATGAAGAAAAGAAATCTATTCTTTTAGATGTGAGGACACTTGAAGAGAATAAAACTTTAAGAATACCTAATTCAAAGCTAATAGATATTCATAAACCTAATTTCTTAGATCAAATACGTAAACTTGATCGTTCAAAATCTTATTTTATTTATTGCCGTTCCGGAAGTAGAAGTTATTCAGCTTGCAGACAAATGAAAAGTTTGGGATTTGAGAAAGTTTACAATCTAAAAGGCGGGATTATTAACTGGGGTGGTGAGACTGAACAAGGATAATTACTTTTTCTCGACTCAGTTCCTTTTGCCTTTGCATGCAAATCATGTTATGAATTCATTCCAATCTCAAATGGAGAATGTTCATATTTTCCATTATCTTTAGCATCAAATTTCTATTAAGTGTTTTGTTAAATTTTACAGTAAATCACACAGATAAAAATTCTAAAGCAAGAGTAGGCGAGTTCAAAACAGATCATGGTGTTGTGCAAACGCCAATATTTATGCCGGTTGGAACTCAAGGTACTGTTAAAGCTATAACTCAGCGCGTTCTTGAAAATGATATTAATGCTGAGATCGTTCTTTCAAATACTTATCATTTGTATTTAAGACCGGGAACAACAATTCTAGAAAAAGCCGGCGGTCTTCATCAATTTATGAATTGGAACAGACCGATTCTTACAGATAGCGGTGGATTTCAAGTTTATAGTTTATCGGATCTTCGCAAACTCAGAAAAGATGGTGTTGAGTTTCGTTCGCATCTTGACGGTTCAACTCATTTTTTTTCTCCGCAAAAAGTAATTGAAATTCAGCATAGCATCGGTTCTGATATAATGATGGTATTAGATGAGTGTACACCATTTCCTTGTGAATATGAATATGCGAAAAAATCTAGAGAGCTAACATCAGATTGGGCTGTGTTGAATAAGAAAGCTTTTGATGAAACTAAACCGCTCTACGGACATCAACAATTTTTATTCGGGATTATTCAAGGAAGTGTTTACAAAGATTTGCGTGAAGCATCTGCAAAAGATTTAGTGAAATTGGATTTTGACGGATATGCGATAGGCGGACTTGCAGTAGGCGAACCGATGGAAACGATGTACGATCTGGTTAATTTTACAACTGATTTTATGCCCGTTGATAAACCCAGATATTTGATGGGAGTAGGCAGACCGGAAAATATTTTAGAAGCAATCGCTCTCGGTGTTGATATGTTCGATTGTGTAATGCCGACACGAAATGCGCGTAATGCATATCTGTTTACATCGCAAGGAATTGTCTCGATGAGGAATGCGGCTTACAAAGATGATATGGATCCACTAGACAAGGAATGTGATTGTTATACATGCAAAAGTTTTTCAAGAGCATATTTAAGACATTTATTTAATTCAAAAGAAGTTCTTGCTCTTGAATTGGCAACAATACATAATTTAACCTTTTATCTTAACTTAGTTCGCGAAGCAAGAAAAAGAATTGTAGACGGAAGTTTCATCGAATGGAAAAATTATTTTTCTAAGATCATTTCAATAAACGTTCAATCAATAGAGGAGCAGTAATGGAAATTCTTTTAGCAATGGCACCTTCACCGGATGGATCAGGCGGCGGAGGAAGTATGGTCAGCACTTTGATCATGTTCGGTGCAATCTTTGCAATCTTTTATTTCATGATTATTCGTCCCCAGCAAAAGAGAGCAAAAGAAAGAGCAAAACTTTTATCAGCAATTGAAAAAGGCGATAAGGTTATAACAAGCGGCGGTATGCACGGTACAATTGCCGGCATTGAAGATAAAATTGTTTTACTTGATGTTGGAAATAATGTTAAAATGAAATTCGACCGCTCTGCAATTGCTACAGTATTAAAAGAGAACTCAGACAATAAATAATTTACTTCCCCAAATCCCCCTCTTTAGCAAGCTTGTCTACCGGCAGGCAGGGAGGGGGAACTAAAGAGGGTGGGTGGAATAATTGAAGTTATGAAAGAACTCGGCATAAAGGAAAATTTTCTTGCAATAGAAAAAGAATATTCCAATTACAAAGATTCTAAGATTGTAATCGTTTCCGCTCCGTTAGAAAAAACTGTTTCTTATGGTAAAGGTACAAGCAAAGGACCGGGAGAAATTTTAGAAGCTTCTCATTACGTTGAATTTTATGATGAAGAGCAGAGCAGGGAATTATGTTTTGAAAAAGGGATTTGCACGCTTGAAGCATTAAACTTTCAAAAGCTATCTGTTGAAAAATCATTTGATAAAATTTATAAAGAAGTATCAAAACACTTAGATGCCGGAAAATTTGTTGTAACGTTAGGCGGTGAGCATTCATTATCTGCTGCACCAATTAAAGCACATCATGAAAAATTCCCTAATCTTTCTATTTTACAAATTGATGCACATTCCGATCTCCGTGATAGTTACGAAGGATCAAAATATTCTCATGCAAGTGTAATGTCGAGGGTTGCTGAATTCAATTCTAATATAGTGCAGGTTGGTATCCGCGCACAGTGTAAAGAGGAAGTCGAGTTAAGAAAACGCAAGTGTATAAAAACTTTTTATGCCCGTGAAATTAAACTAGGTATGTATGGCAACAATTGGCAAGAATTAGTTGTGAATAATTTATCTGAAAATGTTTACATCACATTTGATGTTGACGGATTTGATCCATCGCTTATGCCGGCGACGGGCACAACAGAACCGGGCGGATTATTCTGGGATGAAACTATGAATCTTCTGAAAATTGTCGGACTCGAAAAAAATATTGTTGGATTTGATGTTGTAGAATTGGCTCCATCGAAATATATGCCGTCATCAAATTATATCGCAGCTAAACTCGTTTACAAAATTCTGAATTATGCCTTCATAAATCGGTAATCATTTCTATTGAATAATTTCTTGTTTTTGAGTAAGTAGATCATGGAATTATTCACTTCATAAGAGAAAACCTTGAAACGTTCAATTTTATTTTTTGTTCTCGTCACTTTGGCTTTGTTAAATAGTATATCTGCCCAGCGCCAGAAAATTTATATTGGAAATATTGAAGGTGAAATTGATCTTGGAATTGCACCATATGTAAAACGAGTTGTTGAAGAAGCTGATAAGAATGGCGCCAATGCAATTATTTTTAGAATTAATACTTTTGGCGGAAGAGTTGATGCGGCAACACAAATTAAAGATGCTATTCTCAACAGTAAAATCAGAACTATTGCTTTTATTGATAAGCGCGCAATATCAGCCGGTGCATTAATTGCGTTATCATGCGAGAAAATTGTAATGGTACCCGGTGCTTCGATGGGTGCTTCAACAGTTGTTGATCAATCCGGACAAAAACAATCTGAAAAGTATCAATCATACATGCGTTCTGAAATGAGAGCAACGGCAGAGAAGAATAAAAGGCGGACGGATATTGCGCAAGGTATGGTTGATGAAACAATTTCCGTTGCTGATCTTAAAGACGACAGTACTAAATTAATAACACTTACCGCCGAAGAAGCTCTTAAATATAAAATGGCTGATACAGTTCTAACAAGTATTCAAGAGACCAAAAAATATTTTGGATTAGAAAAAGCAGAAGAAATTTCGATCAATTCAAACTGGGCTGAAGGATTTGTCCGCTTTCTAAATAATCCGATCGTTTCTTCCTTGTTAATTATGATTGGACTTCTTGGAATCTTTACGGAAATAAAAATGGGAGTCTGGGGTTTTCCCGGAACAATTGCTGTTATTGCTCTTGTACTATTTTTTGGTTCGGGATATATTCTTCAGCTCGCTTCGGTGATTGAGATTGTAATATTTATAGTTGGTGTAATTCTGCTTCTGATTGAAATATTTATAATACCGGGATTTGGAATCGTTGGTGTTTTAGGAATTATCATGATGATAAGCGGATTATTCCTCGGTTTGATTGGAGATTTTGAATTAACAGACCGGTCATTAATATCCGTTGCAATTATTCAGTTAGCAGCAGTTTTTATAGGAACAGGAATATTTATTTATCTACTTTCAAAAATATTACCTAAGTCAAATATTTGGAACAGATTAATTTTGCAAGAACACAGCCCCGGTAAATCGGGATATACAGCTAAACCAATCTTTGATCATCTCATTGGTGTTGAAGGAATAGCATTAACAAATCTACGTCCGGCCGGCTCTGCAATAATCAATGGACAAAGAATAGATGTTGTTACGGAAGGTGATTATATAAGCCATGATTCCAAAATTATTGTCAAAGCAGTAGAGGGATCTAAAATTGTAGTTGGGATAAAAAAATGATCGTCATTCCGAACAGAGTGAGTGTAAAGACATTCACTCTGTTCAACGTGACAGTGAGATTATAACAATTCAACAATATTTTTGTTCACAGAAATATCCTTGCGGAAAGTTCTTTTCATTTTTTTCGTAGCATCCTTTGCATCAATCTGAACGCCCATTTCGATGTTGGTAGTTGTTTCACCGCGAATAACTTTGCCTTTATCAACATTAAAAAGAATTGTACCGCCTCCGGTAACTTTAGGATCTTCAAACAAATAGTTCATTCCATTCTCAGTCCCTTTTTTATCGCCTGACCATTTTACGGAAAGTACCGCTGAAAGCTTAGCAGCTTTATCATCGCCAACCTTTACGAAATCGTTTACTTTATAGTTGATAATATTTTCAAGTTTGAAAACACCCAAACTAGCCGGTGTAGATTTCTGCCATGTTGAATCCTTACCAACTTCGTTTGTTGTTAATTCTCTAAATAAAAGTTGTGTCCTCGGTTTAAGTTCGCCTTCGCTAATATTTTTTATCAAAGAAGCTTTTTGATCGGCGGGCATTTTTTGCATTTCGGGCTGGAGCGAAATCATTTTATCAACCATCTTATCAATTCTTGTCACTTCTAAAATTTCTCCCTTTTGATTTACTCTTGCTCTGAATGGAGTATTTGATACAGTTTCAAATTCTACATATTTCACTTTATCTTCTTTGGATACATTTGCTTTGGAATCATAGTGCAATTTTTGTCCGTTAACTTGTCCGTCAAAAATAATTTGAGAAATATTAAGTGAAAGCTCAGCAATATTATCGGCATCAACTTCTAAAACTTCGATATTGAAAAAGTAAGTCAATGTTTGATCACCGGCAGATTTCATAAGTGAATCTACTTTGATTGTTTGTTGCGATGTAGTAACCGTAATGAGTTTATAACGGAGTTTTTCACCTTTCTCGAATTTATATTTCAGAAAAACTTTTTGTCCATTCAAGTCAACACTTTTCAGATTATTTAATTCCTCTGAACTTACAGCAGGCTGATTATTTTGTTTCTCATCTTTCTTACCGCATCCTATTCCTATAACAATTAACAAAAGAAGTAATGCTATTCCGGTTAATTTACTTTTCATTTGATTCTCATTTTATGATTATAAAAATCTTCCCTTGATCATTTCACAGAAGAAGGGGAGTATGTTAAATTTTAGAAACCATTTATATCAAGAAGTTCTTTGCGTGAGAAGAAGTGTGAAATTTCAATTGCAGCGTTCTCACTAGAATCAGAACCATGAACAATATTTTCTTGAATACTATCAGCATATAATTTTCTAATTGTTCCTTCTGCAGCTTTTGCCGGATCAGTTGCGCCTATTAGTTTCCGGAAATCTTCAACTGCATTTTCTTTCTCAAGTGCGATTGGAACACACGGACCTGATGTCATATAAGTAATGAGATCATTGAAGAACGGTCTGTCTTTATGTATCGCGTAGAATCCTTTTGCTGCATCCGGTGTTAACTTAACCATTTTCATTGCTGAAACTTTAAATCCGGCTTTCTGTATTAATGTTACTACTTTACCGATCAAATTCTTTTTTACACAATCAGGTTTAAGAATTGCGAGTGTCTTATTGTTCAATTTTCTCTCCATTATTTTTTCTTTTTCTTTGTTGATATTTTTTTCTTTACAACTTTCTTAGTAATTTTTTTCTTATTGGATATTTTCTTCTTCACGATTTTCTTCTTTCCTTTATCCAATGCTTTTTTCATTGTTATACCAATCTCTGCCGGGCTTTCTACAACATGAATACCGGCTTTTTTCATTGCAGCCATTTTTTCTGCAGCAGTTCCTTTCCCACCGGAAATAATTGCGCCAGCATGACCCATTCTTCTCCCTGGAGGTGCTGTCCTTCCGGCAATAAATCCAACAACAGGTTTCTTAACATTTTTCTTTATGAATTCTGCTGCTTCTTCTTCTGCACTTCCGCCGATTTCACCGATCATTACAATTCCTTCTGTATCTCGATCTTCATTAAATAATTTTATTATATCAATAAATCTTGAGCCGATAATCGGGTCACCGCCGATTCCAACGCATGTTGATTGACCGATTCCAAGATCAGTAAGTTGTTTAACTGCTTCGTAGGTTAACGTACCGCTGCGCGATACAACTCCAACTTTACCTTGCTTGTGAATGAAACCAGGCATGATGCCGATCTTTGCTTTGCCCGGAGAAATTACACCGGGGCAATTTGGTCCAACCAATCGTACATTTTTTTCTTTGATCGAATTATAAACTGCGATCATATCTTTTGTGGGAATACCTTCAGTTATGCACACAATAAATTTAATTCCTGCATTTGTTGATTCAAGTATTGCATCGGCTGCAAACGGTGGCGGAACAAAAATAGCTGATGCATCAGCTTTGGTTGCTTTAACTGCTTCAGCTACAGTGTTAAAGATCGGAACATTTGTGTCTTCAAATTTTTGACCGCCTTTACCCGGTGTTACACCTGCAACTACATTAGTGCCATACTCAATCATTTGTTTGGTATGAAATGAACCTTCACCGCCTGTAATTCCTTGAACTACTACTCGTGTTTTTTTGTCGAGAAGAATACTCATATCTATTCCTTAGATTATTGATTTCAAAAATTGACTGGACAAAATTAAGAAAGGTTAAGGAATTTTACCTATCTAAAATCTATACAGAATGTTATTAATTTATTTTCATCAAACTGATTTGCCATAATTTGCATACCAATCGGTAAACCTTGATTATCTTTTCCAATTGGAATACTAATCCCCGGAATACCGGCAAGATTTGCCGAAGTTGTATAAATATCTTCAAGATACATTTCGAGCGGGTCGTTAGATTTTTCCCCTAACTTAAATGCAGTAGTTGGAGTTGTTGGTGTTAGAATCAGATCAACCTTCTTAAAGGCATCATCAAAATCATTCTTAAGTAATCTTCTAACCTTTTGAGCTTTGCGGTAGTATGCATCGTAATAACCGGCTGATAAAACATAAGTGCCGAGCATGATTCTTCGTTTCACTTCAGCACCAAATCCCTCAGTCCGGGAATTGAGATACATATTTTTCAGAGTGTTACTTTCTTTTGAGCGGTAACCGTAACGCGCTCCGTCAAATCGTGCAAGGTTGGATGAAGCTTCTGCTGTTGTAAGTATATAATAAGTAGCGATTGAATATTCTGTATGCGGAAGTTCGATGTTAATTATTTCATGTCCGGCTTTTTTAAACTGTTCAACTTTTTCAAGAATGGCATTTTTAATTTCTTTGTTCAATCCTTCTGCAAAATATTCTTTAGGTAAGCCGATCTTAAATTTTCTCTCTGATCTTAGATAGGAATTGAATTCCGGTACTTCAACATTCTGACTGGTAGAATCTTTTGGATCATAACCGGAAATGACAGAGAGAACAAGTGCAATGTCATAAATATTTTTTGCAAATGGACCGATTGTATCAAATGATGAAGCAAAAGCTGTTAATCCGTAACGCGAAACTCGTCCGTAAGTTGGTTTGAGTCCGTAGACACCGCAGAATGCTGCTGGCTGGCGTATTGAACCGCCGGTGTCTGTTCCGATTGAAACATCACAAAGATTTGCCGCCACCGCTACTGCAGATCCTCCGCTTGAACCACCTGGTACGCGCGAAAGATCAACCGGATTTTTTACTGCGCCAAATGCTGAGTTTTCATTTGATGAACCCATAGCAAATTCGTCGCAGTTTGTTTTACCGATAATGATTGCGTCTTCATCAATCAATTTCTGTATTGCAGTTGCTGTATAAAGCGAATTGAAATCTTTTAGAATATTTGATGAACAGGTTAACGGTCGGTCTTTAATTGCAAGAACATCTTTAACAGCTATAACCATCCCGGCTAATTTACCTGCGCTGTTATTCTTTATTTTCTTCTCAATAAGATCAGCGCTTTCGATACAATCTTCAAAAACAAAATTATAAGCATTAAGATTGAAATTATCTTTAATCCGATTTAGAAAGGAAGCAACATTCTCGCGCAAAGAAAGTTTGCTCTCTTTTATCAAAGAAATTTTTTCGGAGTGATTTTTGTAACTCAGCAAATTAAATCACCGGAAGGATTTTAGAATCAGTTAAATTATTTTTTTTCGTCTGAGGAATCTTTCTTATCAGTAATCTTTATGTCTTCCTGAACATCATTAAGAGCTTTTTTGAATTCTCTCATTCCTTTACCAATCCCTTGAGCAAGTTCCGGAATTTTTTTTGCACCGAAGAGTATTAAAATTACAAGGACTATTATAAGTACTTCACCAGCACCTACGTTTCCAAACATAATGACCTCTATTTGTTGTTATTAATTATTATTTAATTAAGAAAATGCTGAGCGACCGATCTAAATATTAATGAACCATCGGTATCTCCAAGAAGAGGATTACAGCACCGTTCGGGATGGGGCATAAGTCCCATTACATTTTTTCTCTTGTTCATTATTCCTGCAATGTTCATAAAAGAACCGTTCGGATTAGATTCCAAATTAACTTTTCCATCTGATGAAACATAACGAAATAATATTTGATTATTCTCTTCAAGTTCTTTCAGCGTTACTTCATCTGTAAAATAATTACCTTCTCCGTGAGCAACAGGTATCTTTAAAATATTTTGTGAAATAGATTTTGTGAAAATATTTTCTTTATTCTCTATGTTAAGATGAACATCCTTGCACACAAATTTTAACGATTCGTTTTTTATCATAACGCCGGGTAATAATCCTATCTCTAAAAGAATTTGAAATCCGTTACATATACCAATTACAACACCGCCGTTTTCGGCAAACTTATATACAGAATCCATTATTGGTGAAAATCTTGCAATGGCACCTGTTCGGAGATAATCTCCGTACGAAAAGCCGCCGGGTAAAATAATAACATCGCTTCCTTTCAAATCTTTTTCTTTGTGCCAAAGAAATTCTGCATCATAACCTAAAACTTTTTTCACGGAGTAATAAGCATCATGATCGCAATTAGAACCGGGAAAAACAACAACTCCGAATTTGGGTTTCATTTCACTTCTTCCAAAGTATAATCAAAATCTTCCATGATCGGGTTCGAAAGAAGTTTTTCGGAATATTCGCGGACTTCATTTTCCGCTATTTTTTTATCAGTTGTATCCACAAAAAATTCTATGTATTTGCCAATCCGTGTTTGTTTAACATTATTAAAGCCAAGAAGTTTCGCGCCTTGTTCAACTGCTTTCCCTTGCGGGTCCAAAATCTTCGGTCGTCTCTTTACAATAACTGTGGCTTTAAACACTTTAATTCTCCGTTACTTTTGATCCATTACCGTTCTCATCTTTAATATTGAAAACTAAATAATAAATTTTTCTAAATATTCCGAATAGAACGATCCAAATAAAAATATAAAAAAGAATTTCTCCGTTTGTTACAATCGCTAAAATTAATGCAACTATTAGAATTGCAAATAAATAAATCTTCTGTTTAATATCTTTCTTTCGCAATTTTGGCAGAGCATTATATCTTATCTTGCTAACCATAAGAAGCGATAACAAAATGATCAATGGGATTACCATTTTATTATACGGTTCAATAATAATACCATTTCTAAAAAATGATAAGACAAAAAGAGAAATTGTTATTGCTGATAACGGAATTGGCAAACCTTTGAAATCAGTTTTGATATTTAAATCTTCAACTTGAATATTAAAACGAGCCAGGCGTAAAGCGCCAAAAATCAAAAGGCAAGAACTCAATAATATTCCAAGACCGCCAAGTTGGAACATATAGGATTTGTAAATTAAAAATGCCGGCGCAGCACCAAAACTAACCACATCGGAAAGAGAATCAAGTTCAACACCAAACCGGCTTGATGTGTTAAGTAATCGCGCAACTATTCCGTCAAGTAAATCAAAGCTTGCGGCAGCAATTATCATAATTGATGCAAGGCGGAATTCGCCTTGAGAAGCATATACGATTGATATAAAACCGCATACTACATTTAGAGCAGTAACTGTATTAGCAATAAATGATTTTGAAAATGGAATTTTATTCATTATTCGATCTCGAATAGTATTGTTTCGCCTGCTGTTACTTTATCACCGAGTTTTACTTTCAATTTCCAATTTGAAGGAGCAATTACATCGGAACGGCTGCCGAATTTTATCATTCCAAATCTTTCTCCCATCTTAACCGAATCACCTACTTGAAGTGAACATACAATTCTGCGTGCAATAAATCCGGCAACTTGTGTAAAAAAAACTTTTCCGTAATTACTTGTTATACCAATTTCAGTTCGTTCATTTCGTTTATCGGCTTTTTCATGATATGCAACAAGGTATTCACCTTTTACGTAATTAACATAATCAACTTTACCGTCTATTGGAATACGATTTACATGAACATTAAGAGGTGACATAAAAATAGAAATCTGTTTGCCATTTTCTTTCAAGAATTCATTTTCAACTACATCTTTCACAATAACTATTTCGCCGTCTGCCGGTGATACAATAACATTTCTTTTGTTTGGTGGAATTCTTTCCGGATCCCTAAAGAAATTAATACAAAATAATAGGAAAGTAATACTTAGAATTAATATCGGGTATTTTATCCAGTGATTTTGAATAAACAAAGAAATGATTATTAATATTACCGAAATGCCGGCACAAAATAGAAATGTACTTAATCCGTATTTAGTTATCATCATTTGAATAGTTAACTGTTGAAAAATGGAAAGCTTTTTTCTGAATAACAGCACAAATGTAATATTTTCTACGTTTAATTTCTTGTGAAACTTTTTTTTGCTAACTTTCGTCCGCAATTAAGATGAAAGAAATCATTAAATTTTACAAAAAAGCTAATCAATTTGTAATCCGGAGGAAGAATGAAGTTGAATATGCAGGATATGCTAAAACAAGTACAGAAGATGCAATCTGACATGGCAAAAGTTCAAGCAGAATTGGAAAATAAAACTGTTACTGAAGAGAGCGGCGGCGGAATGGTTAAAGCAACAGCAAATGGTAAAAAGGAAATCATTTCGATTGTTATAGATGAAGAAATTGCAAAAAGTGGTGATAAAGAAATGCTGGAAGATCTTGTTGTTGCCGCTGTAAATAAAGCTCTACAATCAGCCGGAAAAATGGCTGAAGAAGAGATGGGTGTTATAACAAAAGGAATGATGCCTCCGGGCATGAATATACCGGGATTTTAAATGTTAATAGCCGAGCCGTTACAAAAAGCAATTGATGAATTAAGTAAGCTGCCATCCATAGGCCGAAAAACTGCACAGCGATTGGCAATTCATATTCTGAAAAATGATCAGCAAAATGTTGATGCATTAGTTAGGTCGTTGATAGATTTAAAAGAGAAAATTCGATTTTGCGATGAATGTTTTAATATATCTGAAGAAGAAAAATGTGATGTTTGCAAAAGTGCAAAACGTGATCGCTCAATTATTTGTGTTGTGGAAGATGCAAGCGATGTCATTGCAATTGAAAAGACAAATGAATACAATGGACTTTACCACGTACTGGGTGGTGTATTAAATCCGTTAGCAGGAATAACTGTTGATTTACTAAAAATTAAAGAACTTCTCACACGACTTAAGAACGATAATGTAAAAGAGATTATTCTTGCCATGAATCCCGATTCGGAAGGTGATACTACATCATTATATCTTATGAAAATTTTGAAAGATCTACCTATTAAAGTTTCTAGAATTGCAAGAGGACTTCCAATCGGTGGCGATTTTGAATTTGCAGATTCGGCAACAATAGGGCGTGCATTTATAGGAAGAATTTCTCTTTAATGGAAAACTGGTTTAAAGATTGGTTCAGTTCTGAAGAGTATTTAAGTGTTTATCAACACCGCGATGATGAAGATGCAACTAAGCTACTGGAATTAATTCTTAAACAAACAAATCTAACTCGACAAAATTCTATCCTTGATGCAGCATGCGGTGCAGGCAGGCATTCAATATATTTGGCATCGAAGGGATTTAATGTTTTTGGTTTCGATCTGAGTAAAACCCTTCTTTCCAAAGCCAAAGAGAATGCTAAAAAGAGATCAGTAGAAAATAATTTTGTATGTGCCGATCTAAGAAATATTTATTTTAGGAAAAAATTTGATTTGATTATTAATCTATTTACAAGTTTCGGCTATTTTGAAAATGATGAAGAAAATTTCAAGTTTATTAATACTGCATACAGTTTATTAAATGAAAACGGTTTTTATGTTTTAGATTTTTTTAACAAAAATTATCTTTTGGCAAATTTAATTGCAGAAAATAAAAAATTAATTGACGGTAAAATAATTATCGAAAAAAGGGAAATTGTTAATAATCGAATTATAAAAGAAATCCAAATTAAAAATGGTCTTGAAGAAAAACGTTTTATTGAATCGGTACGGTTATATTCAAAAACTGAAATTGAAAATGAATTTAAGAAAATTGGTTTTATACCGGTATCTGTATTCGGTGACTATGATGGGACCAAATATGATGAACAATACTCTTCCCGATTAATATTATTTTTCAAAAAATGAAAAAAATAATAACTGCATTTTTAATTTTTTCTCTTGTCTCTTGTGATTTATTAACTACAAGAGATCCAGAACAGCCCAATACTGCGGGTAATAGTAATATCCCGGCTATAAGTCCAGATATACTTTTCAATAATTTCAAATCCTCTATACAAGACAAGATATTAGAAAATTATATGCAGTGTTTTGTCGATCAATCTTTCCTTCAAAAAGAATTTAGGTTCATTTCATCAACTACGCAGTACCCGATTCTTAATAATTGGGATCTTGATTTGGAAAAACAAAACTTTGTTAATCTGAAATCTCGGTTAGGGACAGGCAACTCAATTGTACTTGAATCATCATATGCCACTACAACCCAAATCGGAGATAGTGCAATTTATCAATTTGATTATACCTTAACTCTCTCTGCAATTGGTCAGGATATCAATGGGGTTTATAAAGGGAGAGGTGAATTCAAAATATTTCTGGATAAAAGAAACCCACCACAATGGGTTATTGTTGAATGGCGTGATTTTGCAATCGAAAATTCATCAAGTTGGAGTGAATTAAAAGGGAGACTCTCTCTATAAAAAGGTTAATTATATATTGCTTAATAATTTTTGCTATGAACAGTTGCGTTAACCCGTTTGCACCAAGCATTGATGAGAATTTAGGAAGCAATGAAGGATTGATAAGCGATCAAACCGAAATTGGAGGAGTTTTTCAAAATTTTCAATATGCTTATACGTTTAAGGACACTTTGATTTATCGCCAGGTCTTAGATAAAAACTTTACATTTACTTATCGTGATTATGATCTTGGTGCTGATATTTCTTGGGGGCGTGATGATGAAATGAAAGTAACAAATGGCTTATTCCAAAATTCTCAACGGTTGGATCTTATTTGGAATAATATTGTTTCAATGACAGGCGATTCAACAAGAATAGTAAGGAGTTTTAATTTAACAATTACATTTAACCCGACAGATATTATTTTTGTAGACGGCAGAGTGAATTTGACTCTTGCTAAAGACGAAAATAAAAAATGGAAAGTACTTCGTTGGGCTGATGAATCAAATTTCTAAACTTTATGATAATATTTTATTTTCAAGAAGCATTTAGAATATTTAGAAAATCATCACTTGCTACTGCAATTACAATAACTATAACTACTATTGCAGTAATCTTGAGTACTATCTCAATTTTTCTTGTATTCAGTGCAAATACATTTTCAGATCAAATAAAACGTTCCATTGAGGTTAACGTTTATTTAGATGATGATTTAACACAAAACGGTATAGATGAATTAAAAATTGAAATTCAAAAAATTACGTTGGTCCTTTCTGTTGAGTTTGTAAATAAAGATCAAGCTGTTAAAAATTTTGTAAAAGAAACCGGACAGGATTTTAGATCTGTTATTGATGAGAATCCTTTACCTAATTCTTTTATTGTTAAATTCAAACCACAGCCGTTGGATGAAACAAGTATTGAGCGATTAACCGATCTGATTAGAAGAATGAAAGGGGTCACCGATGTTATTTATGATTACAAAACAGTTTTGCGGATTTTAAACCTGTTAAAATCATTCGAGTACGTTATTTACTTCCTATCAATCACTTTAATACTCTTAGCAACTTATCTTGTCTATAGTAATAATAAAATACAGATGTATGGTAATAGAAATCATTATCTGACTATGAAATTAGTTGGCGCCAAAATTAGTACGATGAAAATTCCTCTGATATTGAATGGAATAATTATTGGGATTATATCATCTCTAATTTGTGTGATCTTATTCAATGTAATATCGGTTTTATTGACTAAAGCTCTGATTAATTTTAATTTCACTAATCCTATTAAGCTAATGGATTTATTTATTCTGTTGATCGGGGTCGTATTAGGTCTTGTTGGTAGTTTTATTTCTTCCTTAAAAATTTCTCAATTACTAGAAGAGAAATAAATAAAAAATATTAGAACATATTTTGAATCTATGGATAATGATTTTATTAATCCTCAGCTTATTAACCAAGAGCTTAAAAAAACTAATTTAGAGTATAGTAAATGAAAAAAAAAGTTGCTGTAGTTACTGGCGGTGTTGGATTTCTTGGTTCTCATCTTTGCGATAGATTAATTTTAGAAGGAATGAGGGTTATCTGCTTGGATAACCTTCTTACCGGAAGATTAAAAAATATTGAACATCTCATCTCCAACAAAAATTTTCAATTCATAAAACTCGACGTCACAAATTATCTTCATGTTCCGGATGAAGTAAATTATGTTCTGCATTTCGCTTCGCCTGCCAGTCCAATTGATTATCTAAAATATCCCATTCAAACATTAAAAGTCGGTTCATTAGGAACACATAAAGCTCTTGGTTTAGCTAAAGAAAAGGATGCAATATTTTTATTAGCTTCAACATCAGAAGTTTACGGAGATCCGCTTATTCATCCGCAAAGCGAAGAGTATTGGGGAAATGTAAATCCTGTTGGACCCCGGGGAGTTTATGATGAAGCAAAACGTTTTGCTGAAGCATTAACAATGGCTTATCATAACTTTCATAATCTTAATACAAGAATCGTTCGTATTTTTAACACTTATGGTTCAAGAATGCGCCTTGATGACGGACGTGCTCTACCGGCTTTTATTTCTCAAGCTTTGAAGAATGAAGATATTACGGTGTTTGGTGATGGCTCACAAACAAGAAGTTTCTGTTACGTTGATGATTTAGTAGATGGAATTCTTAAACTTCTTTTATCCCACGAAACATTACCTGTAAATATTGGTAACCCAAATGAAGTTACTATAGAGAATTTTGCTAAAGAAATAATTCGTTTAACTAATTCTAAAAGTAAAATTGTTTATAGAGAATTACCGATAGATGATCCAAAAGTTCGTCAACCTGATATCAGTAAAGCTAAATTAATATTAGGATGGGAACCGAAGGTCAGCAGGGAAGAAGGACTTAGAATTACTTTGGAATACTTTAAGAAGGAATTGAAACAAAAGTAGTATTACTGAGATTGTATTTTAATTGTAATCCAAAAAAACCCCGACATAATCGGGGTCTTTTTTGAACATGAATCTATGCTAATCTTAATACATCCCGTCCATACCGCCGCCGTGAGGCATCTGAGGCATTGCTTCTTTTTCTTCTTTCTTTTCGTAAACAACAGCTTCAGTTGTTAGTAACAATGCAGAAACTGATGCAGCATTTTCAAGCGCAGTTCTTGCAACCTTTGTTGGGTCTATAACTCCACTCTTGATTAAGTTCTCATATTTTTCTGACGCAGCATTAAATCCATAATCACCTTTACCTTCAAGTACTTTGTTTAATACTACTGCACCTTCAAAACCAGCGTTAGCAGCAATTTGTTTTAACGGTTCTTCTAATGCTTTAGCGATGATCTTGATACCGGTATTCTGGTCTGGATTCTCGCCTTGTAGTTTGTCTAGAGTAGCAATAGCTCTTACCATAGAAACTCCACCACCGGCAATAATACCTTCTTCAACTGCTGCACGTGTTGCATGAAGTGCGTCTTCAACACGAGCTTTTTTCTCTTTCATTTCAACTTCCGTAGCTGCACCGATCTTCAATACAGCAACACCACCGGAAAGTTTTGCAAGTCGTTCCTGTAATTTTTCTTTATCGTAATCTGAAGTTGTCTTTTCGATCTGAGATTTGATTTCGTTAATTCTTTTCTTGATGTCGTCGGATTTACCTGCACCTTCAACAATTGTTGTATTGTCTTTATCAACAGTGATCTTTTTAGCTTTGCCAAGATATTCAAGTGTAGCGTTTTCAAGTTTGAATCCGCGTTCCTCGGAAATTACAGTCCCATTTGTGAGAACTGCAATATCTTCCAACATAGCTTTTCTTCTATCTCCGAATCCAGGAGCTTTAACAGCACAGACTTTTAATGTACCGCGTAATTTATTTACAACCAATGTTGCAAGAGCTTCACCTTCAAGATCTTCAGCAATAATTAAAAGTTGTTTACCTGCCTGAGCAATCTTTTCAAGAATAGGAAGAAGATCTTTCATAGCTGAGATTTTTTTATCGTGGATTAAAATGTATGTATCTTCTAAAGAAGCTTCCATCGATTCTGAATTTGTAACGAAGTATGGTGATAGGTAACCGCGATCGAACTGCATTCCTTCAACAACATCAAGAGAAGTTTCTGCAGATTTGCTCTCTTCAACTGTGATGACGCCATCTTTACCAACTTTTTCCATTGCATCAGCAATCAAGTTACCGATTGTTTTGTCGTTGTTCGCTGAGATAGAACCAACTTGAGCAATTTCTTCTCGTCCGCCAACTTCTTTACTGCTTGATTTCAAAAATTCGATTACTTTTACAACTGCGAGATCAATACCGCGTTTCAAATCCATTGGATTTGCTCCCGCTGTTACATTCTTTAATCCTTCACGGTAAATTGCTTGTGCAAGAACAGTTGCTGTGGTTGTTCCGTCACCGGCAACATCGCTGGTTTTTGAAGCAACTTCTCGAACCATTTGAGCGCCCATATTCTCAACCGGGTTTTCAAGTTCGATTTCTTTCGCAACTGTGACACCGTCTTTTGTTACTGTTGGTGCACCGAATTTTTTGTCAATAATTACATTTCTTCCTTTAGGTCCAAGTGTAACTTTAACTGCATTAGCTAGTTTATCTACACCTGCTTTAAGTGAACTTCTAGCATCACTGCTATATTCTACGATTTTTGCTGCCATAATTATTCTCCAATTTTATTATTCAAACTTTTTTATTTAACTATTCCGTAAACATCGCTCTCGCGCATGATTAAATATTCTTCACCATCAATTTTTATTTCTGTACCTGAATATTTACCATAAAGGACTACATCTCCAACTTTAACATTCATTGCTACAAGCTTACCTTCTTCCGTAACTTTTCCTGCACCAACTGCAACTATGGTTCCTTCAATTGGTTTTTCTTTTGCTGTATCCGGAAGAATGATTCCTCCTTTGGTAGTTTCTTCTGCTTCTTTTGCTTTAACAATTACTCTGTCGCCTAATGGTTTGATTTTAAAATCTGCCATAGTTTGACCTCCTATTAATGATTTGTTTGATTAGCACTCTAAATTAGCGAGTGCTAATATATGGAAGGTTAATTTATTTGTCAAGAATTGTTAGTAAATAAGCAGAAAATGAAGAAAATAATTGATAAGAGAAGGAAGATGCTAAACTTTTAATAAGGTTGAATTTAGCTCATTTCTATTGATCTTGAAAAAATATAATCAACATTCTTCAAGAGTTTATCCGGATCGAATAATTCATCAATATCTTTTTGGGATAGGAATTTTTTCACTTCAGATGAATTCAATAGTTCGTCTTTGAGGTTCTTAGATGAATCCTCCCAAACTTTCATTGCTGAAGTTTGAACTACTTGATAGGCGTCTTCACGCAACATCCCTTTCTCAGTTAGTTTGAGTAGAACTGTTTGAGAGAAAATTAGTCCGCGTGTTAGATTAAGATTCTTCAACATATTTTTCGGATAAATGATTAAATTATCTATTAGTTTGATTGTAAGACCCAAAGCATAATCAAGTGCAATACATGAATCCGGAATAATAACTCGTTCAACAGATGAGTGAGAAATATCACGCTCATGCCAAAGTGCAACATTCTCTAAAGCGGCAATAGAATTTCCGCGAAGAATTCTTGCAATGCCGGTAATTCTCTCGCTCACGATTGGATTTCTTTTATGCGGCATTGCAGAAGAACCTTTTTGTCCTTTCGAAAAATATTCTTCTGCTTCTAAGACTTCTGTCCTCTGAAGATGTCGAATCTCAATTGCAATTTTTTCTAATGAAGAACCAATTATTGCAAGAACAGATAGAAATTCTGCATGACGGTCTCTTTGCACAACTTGGGTTGCAACGGGCTCAGGTCTTAATCCGAGTTTTTTACAAACATATTCTTCAACCTTTGGTGAAAGATGTTCAAACGTACCAACTGCACCGGAGATTTTTCCAGTACTTACTGAATCAACAGCATGCTGAAGACGTTCGATATTTCTTTTTGATTCTTCATACCAGAGAGCAAATTTCAAACCCATAGAATAAGCTTCTGCATGAATTCCATGACTTCTTCCAACGCAAATTGTTTTTTTATGTTCAAGAGCTCGTTTTTTCAAAACTTGTTTTAGATCGTATAGATTTCTTAATAGTAATTCACCCGCAGCTTTCATTTGACAAGCAAGAGCAGTATCTAAAACATCGGAAGATGTCATTCCATAATGAATGTGCCGCGAAGCAGGACCGACATATTCAGCGACATTTGTTAAGAAGGCTATTACATCGTGTTTTGTAGTCTCTTCAATTTCTAATACTCGTTTAAGATCGAAATTGGATTTACTTTTTATTTGTTCTAAGTCAGACTTTGAAATTTCTCCCAATTCTGCCCGTGCTTCGCATGCAAGAATCTCAACCTTCAACCAAGTTTCTAATTTGAATTGATCATTCCAAATTTTTCCCATCTCGGGACGAGTATACCTTTCAATCATTTATTTCTTCTCCAATTTCATCGAATGGATTTGTTCTTTTCCATCTCTCAATATTTTTATTTTGACTTCATCACCGGTTCTGTATTCCTGAAGAATACCGATCAAAGTAGTCTCATCATTAATCCTGAAATCATTGACGGAAGTAATAATATCTTCAATTAAAAGTCCGGCTTTAGATGCAGGTGAATTCTTTGCTATCTGTGTAACCACTACTCCTCTTGATGATTTTAAGTTATAAGTTTTTGCTATTGATTCATTTATTGTAAGTATACTTAATCCTGTCCAAAAATCACGATCCACTTTTCCTTTTTCTTTTATTTCAGCAACAACTTTTTTGATTTTGTTTACCGGAATAGCAAAACCAACTCCAATACTTCCTAAATTTAGACCATACCTTTGAGCATCTTGTGATTGTAATATAAGAGTATTCATTCCAATCAAATCACCAACAGCATTTACTAAAGGTCCGCCACTGTTTCCGCTGTTAATTGCTGCATCTGTCTGAAGCATATTTACATAGTAGCGATTGTTATCAGTCCCTAAATTCATACCGGTTGCACTGATCACTCCAACAGTTACAGTAGGTTTATCATTTATATCGAATAATCCAAACGGATTGCCAAGAGCTATAGCCCATTCGCCGGGCATAATGTCTTCAGAATTACCAAGTCTGATGTATGGAAGATTCTTCGCATCAATTTTTAATAAGCAAATATCAGACGTTGGATCAGTGCCGATAAATTTTGCGTTATATTGGCTGCCGTCTGTTAGTGTTACAATTGCTTCGAGTGCATTGCCTGCAACGTGATCGTTTGTCAAAATAAATCCATCGGGAGAAATGATAGCGCCGCTTCCTAAACTTTTTATTTGTTGATTATAAACTCGATCACCAAAAAATTGCCGCCAGAAAGGATCCATACTCCAGTAATCCCGTATTTGGCGAATCTCAGTAACATTAATTCCAACAACAGCCGGACTAACTTCTGCAACAGTTTTTGTAATAATATTTTGTCTTTCATTTAATAATGTAGAATTCATTTGCTGACGTTGTAAATAATTTGATGAGGGTTGATTTAAGATTGAACTGAGATAATCACGCCCTGTTGAATCATTCTTGATAAAGATTGTAAAAACAACAGATGCTATAATTAAAGTAACAGCAGATGAGAATAGAATATGTTTTAATCTGTTCATAATAGTAGATCCCTAATTTATTTTTTTTTCATTAATCTTTCTTTTAAAGGGGATGAGTGTTTGGAGATTATAATTAACATCACTACAGATACTAAAAATCCAAATTCAAAATTGCTGCGGGCATGAAAATAAGAAAATTTATTCATGACTGAAAAACCAAACACAGAAGAGACTGCTGTCATAATCGAAGCATAAACACTTGCAAAATTAATATCTCTACGAAATTGATAAAGGACACTCCACATAAAAATCCATATTACAATAACCGGAATTGATAAACCGAGTGAACCGCCAGTAGCAGTTGCTAAACCTTTACCGCCTTTTAAATTGAGCCATGGAGAATAACAATGTGATAATACTGCTGCGGTAATGCTAAGCATAGGGAAAATAAATTCAGGTCCAAATAATAAGATTGTGAGTATTGCACTTAGGAACCCTTTTAAAAAATCTATAATTAAAATTAGTAAAAAAATCCGTTTTGATTTTGTTATTCGAAATGAATTTAATGCTCCTACATTTCCGGAACCGGTTTGGGTAATATCCAAACCATGAGATTTTCTTAAAATAATAAACGCAGTTGGAAAAGAACCAATTAAATATCCGATTGTTAAACTTATTAAGTAATTCATTATTCCAAAGACTTAGTTACGGAACAAATTTACTAAAAATCATTAGGTTGTAAAACATTATTATCTCGATATAATTTATACTTTTATATTCATAGATAATGAATTGTTCCCAAAAGTAAAATAATGTGTTACCAGTTATATCGGATCATTAAGATTGCCGGCCATGTTCACAAATTTTATCATACATGAAAGATATACGTAATTAAGAAATAGTTAATTATTCAAAAAATATATATTAAATTTACTCTGCAAATGTTATTTGCTTACAAACGGAGAAATTGATGGTAGATTATATTGGAAGATTTAATGTTATTCCTTCTTTACCGGAAAAATTAGAACCATTACGTGAAATAGTTTATAATCTATTCTGGACTTGGAACCACGATGCCATTGAGCTGTTCAGAAGACTAGATCGGAAATTATGGGAAGATACCCATCATAATCCGGTATTATTGCTTGGTAAGATTAGCCAAGACAGACTAAATGAAATCGCAAATGATGATAGTTATATATCTCATATGAACCGTGTTTCGGTACATCTTAATGTTTATCTTGAAGAGAAAAGCTGGTATCAAAAAAATTATAAATATAACGGCGATAAATTTATTGCATATTTTTCTGCCGAATTTGGTTTAACGGAATGCTTGCAAGTATATTCAGGTGGTCTTGGCGTTCTCTCCGGAGATCATTTAAAATCTGCAAGTGATCTTGGATTGCCATTAGTGGGAATTGGCTTATGTTACAAAGAAGGATACTTTCAACAATATCTTACAAACGATGGCTGGCAGCAAGAGCGTTATGAATTAACCGATTTTTTCAATCAACCCATCTCGTTGGTTACAAACAAAGACAATTCACCATTAAAAATTGAAATGGAATTTCCCGGACGAAAAGTTGTTTTACAAATTTGGAAAATTCAAGTCGGTCGTATTCCTCTATTTCTTCTTGATACAAACGTTGCTGAAAATTCAGAAGAAGATAGAAAAATTACTCGCACATTATATGGCGGTAATATAGAAACAAGAATTCAACAAGAAATTGTTCTTGGTATAGGTGGTATGCGTGCATTACGTGCAATGAATATTAAGCCCTTAGTATGCCATATGAATGAAGGTCATTCTGCATTTCTTTCGTTAGAGCGGATCCGTCACTTAATAAAAAACCACAATCTTACTTTTGATGAAGCGAAAGACATTGGTTTTTATTCAAATGTTTTCACCACCCACACTCCAGTTCCAGCAGGAATTGATATTTTTCCAAATGATCTTGTTGAAAAATATTTCGGGCAATATTATAGAGATGAATTAAAAATTAGCGACAAAATATTTTACAGTCTTGGTACTATCATTAGAGAAAAACCAGCAGCTAACTTTAACATGGCACATCTTGCTATGAATATGGCAGGATTTGTTAATGGTGTAAGCAAACTTCATGGAAAAGTATCTAAGAAAATGTGGATGACCGGATTTGTTGATGTTCCATTTGATGAAATCCCTATTGACTATGTTACAAACGGTGTGCATATACATTCACATTTATCGAACGATATGCAGGAATTGTTGTACCGTTACCTAGGTGAAAAATTTATGCAGAACCCTTCCGATAAAGATGCTTGGAAACGAGTTGATGAAATACCCGATGAAGAACTCTGGCGTACTCATGAAAGAAGAAGAGAAAGATTAGTCGCTTTCGCAAGAAACAGATTAATAAAACAAATTTCCGAACGCGGCGGTTCTGTTTCGGAACTTGCATTTGCAAAAGAAGTCTTAGATGTACAAGCACTAACTATTGGTTTTGCACGAAGGTTTGCAACTTATAAACGGGCTACACTAATCTTTAAGGACGTTGATCGTCTTAGCAATATACTTAGCAATCCTGATTATCCTGTTCAACTAATTATTGCGGGTAAAGCTCATCCTAAAGACGAAGAGGGGAAGAAACTTATCCAAGAGGTTATTGCAATATCTAAAGAACCTCATTTAAGAAAGAAGATTGTTTTTATTGAAAATTACGATATGAATATTGCCCGCTACATGGTTGCCGGTTGTGATGTATGGTTGAATAATCCGCGCCGTCCTTTTGAAGCAAGCGGGACTTCCGGAATGAAAGTAATTGCAAACGGAGGATTGAATTTAAGTGTGATGGATGGTTGGTGGGACGAAGCGTTTACACCTAATGTAGGCTGGAGGATAGGCAATAGAGAAGAATATGATGATTTGGATTATCAAGATGAAGTAGAATCTCGTTTGATTTATGAAACAATTGAAAAAGAACTTGTACCAATATTTTATAATCGAGGTGAAGATAAACTACCGCGCAACTGGATCTCAATAATGAAAAATTCCATGAAAACTTTGGGATCAGAATACAATTCACACCGAATGGTTGAAGAATATGCTAAGAAATTTTATTTCGAATCTTATGAAAAACGAATGAACCTTATGAAAAATAATTGGGAAAAAGGAAAAGAATTTTCTCATTGGAAAAGTATTTTGTATGAAAATTGGAACAAAGTAAAATTTTTAAGTGTTACCGAAGAAGAAAAAAACGGCGATCTGAAATTTGGGCTTAAATATCCAATTCTTGCTGAAGTGGAACTTGGCGAACTTACTCCTGATGATGTAGAAGTTCAGATATATTACGGTAAAGTTGATGAGGGTGTGAATGGTTCTAAATATTCAATTACTATGGCTCATGTTGGCAAAAAATCAAAATCGGCTAAGTATGCATACCGCGGACAAATTGAATGTAACGATACCGGACAATTTGGATTTACCTTAAGAATACTTCCAAAACATCCTCAGTTAATTAATCCTTTTGAATTAGGTTTAATACGCTGGGCTGAAAATTAATAAACATATAACTAAACGGAATATTCAGAAAAAAAATGTTATTAGAAACTCTTGATTTGCGAAATAATGATCTACTGATTTACTCTCAGAATCTATTCAACTTCAATGATAGCTTTAAGATCATATTTAAGAATGAAAAGCAGAGAAGGCCGAATCGTATTAGTTACTTTGATGTTTGTTCTTATGTGAAAGATCCTTCACCAAAAAATTTGATCATTTACAGACTTCTTACTAATGTCAATCAACTAGACGCTTATTCAACTAAGTACGGATATTTTATTAAGATTAATAACAAAGTGGAATTAATTTATTTTGACCCGATCTTTGCAATTAAAGATTTACGCCATTTACGATTTGATCTTGATCCGTCAAGATTTAGATTTAAGATACAGCAAGTAGGATTAACTTCGTTAACAAAAAAAGAAGATGAACCTAACTTTGCAGAAGTTTATTGTTTTGATCTAAAAGCTGTTGAAGCTCAAAGTCAAAATGATAAAATATTTGCAGATGCAATTTTTGCTTTCGATGAAAATTATTCTGATAAAGAAATTCCAGAACAATCGGAATATGAAAAAGAAAAACCGGTGCAAGATTCTATAATTTCTTCTGATTCAAAGCAAGAATTAATACCCAAAGGGAAAAATATTTCCGAAGATGATGCTGATGTTAAAACTTCATTTAGATCTCCTACACCGCCGGATATTAGTAGAATTCAAGATTTACGTGAAGAAATTATTGTGATTTTAAAACAAGCTCTTGGAATACCAGAAGGCAGCCAAGATGTTTTGGCTTCATTCCGAAAAACTACTAATGTGATAGATGAAAATCCGTTTCAAAAAGAAAAGGATGAAATTAAAAAAGCTAATGCAGAAGTCCATAATATTTTTGATTTGTTCAAAACAACTAATAAATCAGACGAACTTTCTGCACGAGAGAGAGATTCTATTATTCTTAAGTTCGATTGATCTAACAAAACAAATTAGTATTTACAATCAAGCTATTTAATTTATTGGAAATCAGTTAATGGAAAATAAATACGACGTAATTATTATTGGCAGCGGACCGGGAGGCGAGGGCGCTGCAATGACTTGTGCAAAAGAAGGGAAGAAAGTCGCAGTTTGTGAAGAGTTCTCTCTTGTTGGAGGAAACAATACTCACAAAGGTACAATTCCAAGTAAAGCATTAAGACATGCAAGCCAAATTTTATATGACAGTAATAAGTTTGAAGGGGCTACTTACCAAGAATTATTAGTACAAACCGGAACTGTTATTAGATCTCAAGTTGAATTAAGACATGGTTTTTATACTAGAAACAATGTTGATTTGATTATCGGCCGTGCAAAATTTCTTGATAAAAATACTGTTGAAGTAACTGAATCAACAGGACTAAAAAAGAAGTATCGAGCAGATGCATTTATAATTGCTGTCGGTTCTCGTCCATATCACCCGCCAGACGTCGATTTTTTACATCCAAGAATAATTGATAGCGATAAACTTTTAAAAATAAAAGAAAATCCAAAAACGTTAACAATTTATGGTGCCGGTGTAATTGGTTGCGAATATGCTTCTATCTTCAGAGGATTAAGTGTAAAAGTTAATCTGATAAACACACGCAACCAGCTGCTGGCTTTTCTTGATGATGAAATTATTGATGCATTAGCATATCATCTCAGAGAAAATGGAGTATTGTTAAGACATGGTGAGGAATATGAAAAAGTTGTACCGGATGATTGCGGAGTTACAATTTATTTAAAGTCTAACAAAGAAATTAGAAGTGATTATTTATTGTGGGCTCAGGGTAGAACCGGTAATACACAAAACATTGGTCTTGAAGAACTTGGAATTAAAACTGATGCAAGAGGTTCAATACCGGTTAATGAATTTTATCAATCATCAGTTCCTAATATTTATGCTGTAGGTGATGTAATTGGTTATCCAAGTCTTGCCAGTGCTGCTTATGATCAAGGAAGATTTGCCGGAAGACATTTAATTTTAGGTGAGGGCACAACTCTAAAAATCGAAGATATACCAACCGGAATTTATACCATTCCAGAAATTAGTTCTGTTGGATTAAACGAACGGGAATTAACTGAGAAAAAAATTCCTTATGAAGTTGGGCATTCATTTTTCCGACATTTAGCAAGAGCACAGATAACCGGAAGAACAGTCGGTATGTTAAAAATTCTTTTTCACAGAGAGAATTTAAAAATTCTTGGTATCCATTGTTTTGGATATGAAGCTTCGGAAATAATTCATATTGGGCAAGCTATAATGTCACAAGAAGGTGATGGGAATAGTTTGATGTATTTCATCAACAGCACGTTTAATTATCCTACTATGGCAGAAGCTTACCGCGTTGCAGCTTTAAATGGATTGAACAGAGTTGAGTTGGGTAAAAAGTCTCACAACTAGTTTTGATTATTAATCCATTGAATCAATTTTAACTTTACCTCTGAATATTCATTATCATTTCAAACCGAACAAACGACACACCGATCAATGCTATTATCAGCATTAATTTTAGAATCTGTTGAAAAAGGGAAGTGAAACTTCCAAGACAATTCAAATAGAGAACATAATTTAATATTTCTGACCTCACCCGCCCGGCTTAGCCGGACACCCTCTCCTTACAAAGGAGAGGGGCAGGGGTGAGGTTGTCGATAATTATTTGTGCATTTTTATTATTGACATAGTCTTATTCAATTCTTTTAATTCGATAGTCTTAGGATCAATTGATGCTAAAGTTTTGATTATCGCCTTTAATCCTTCCATATTTTTTTCAGCTTTCATTATTATTTCTTCGTGTACGCCTTCATCTTTCATATCCATTATTAATAACTGTATGGAAGAAGATGAGTTGTGCAGAATGTCCTGCACTGTACGCATGATTGCATTAAATACTTCTATCCTTTCATTAATAACTTTTCTATTCATACTCATATAGAACAGCAATAATCCGAATAATAATAAAATAGTTGTAGGAATTATCCAGTAGTATTTTTTACTCTCTAAATACTTAATGAAATCAAGAAGAGGGTAGATGCCAAGAACATAATTTACAAATAGTGTCAGCAAAACAACTATTACAAATAGAATGATGATTGTGGAATTATTTTTTAATAATTTCATTGTACACCTGAATATGCATTGAGAATTTTATTAACTATCTATCGGCTGGCTGGAACGATTTTATTTTAAGCTTGCCCACACCTTTTTGGTGGGAATCTGTTTTTGTAATGTAAATAAATAATTACAAAAATACCGTATAGAAAAAGCGGTTGCTGTTGAGGCGCGGGTTAGGCGATTATTATTTTGCTAATGCTTCTGTTCCAATTCTTTCACTATAATATTCTATCGAAAGTATATGATGAATATATTTCTCAACTTCCACAATGATTTGTTTTGCTGTTTTAGCATTAATTTGTTTTTGAGGAATCGAAGGAGTATAATCTTTTAAACAGTCTACGTAAAGTGAATCCATTCTTAATTTGAAAAGTGGCTTTGCATTTTTATTATTGTATTCAACCGTCCAAGGTGAAGTTCGATCAGTATTTATTACTATTTTTCTATTATTATATGAAGTTTTAAGATCGTGACTTCGAAATGATAACCAAAATTCTTCTTCCGAAGCTACTCCCGTAATATAATCCGAAACTAATTGTCCTTTACCAAATTCTTCATAAGATGTAAAAGCAAGCGCGAAAGCCCTTGGATATCTACGATGTTTATATAATAGTTTTGCATCATTAAGTAACTCAATTGAATTTTTAATACAAGAACGCCTTAAATTCCACAATTGTGGAATATCTCTCCATTTTTTCCCAGACGATTCAAGACGACTTTTGATTGTTTGCATAAAATATTTTTTCGCCTAACTATTAATTATACTGCATAAAATTAATGTATAGACGCCACATGTGGCGTCTAAAAAACAAATGAGACGGGATGTACCTGCCTGCGGTAGGCAAGTCCCGTCTCTACGAAAAAAATTATTTTTCTTTCACAACAAATTTATTATACAAGTACATAAAGAAAGCTGCAGAGAGTCCGATGGCAATCATTGAATACCAAACATATTCCGGATGACCAGACGCTTTCGAGTTTTGATATAACCATCCTCCGAACGGATCTCCTACAAATCGTGCAATAGCAATTGGTAAGAATGCATAACCTTGATATAATCCTTGCTGACCTTCGGGTGCTATCTTAGAAATATATTCATAATATCTTGGTGCTTGCATAGCTTCGCCGATACCAAATGCAATAATTCCGGCTGCTATTGTTATAATACTCGGCTGAATCCAAATAATAATCCAAATCAAACTTGAAACTGCAAATCCGCTTAGAATAGCATTCGGGGTTGACATTTTTTTTGTCAATCTATTAATTGGTATTTGAAAAAGAATTATAGCGCCTGCACCGGACCAAGATTGTAGAATTTCGTAAGAGAAAAAATTTGGTATGTAATCAGTTACATAATAAGGAACTATGATAAACTCTTGCCAAAAAATAATCCAATAAAGCGAGTAGATTAATAAAAAGATCATGAATTTGAAATTGCCAAGTACAACAAACAAATTGGTAATTTTTTTCCCGAGTGATTCAACTACAACGGCTTCTTTTGCATTCTTATAAAACAATGAATTAACTGCAAGCATTGCAATACAACTTGCTGCTGATACCAGATAAACAAATTCATTACCAAAACTATCTCGTACAAAGTAAGCTATTGTTGGTCCAACCATTGCACCGATATTTACTAACCAATAATAAATTGCATAACCGAGAGATTTAACTTCTTCTTTGGAAGTTACTGCAACTGTTCCGAGAACCGACGGTTTAATAAATGATCCGCCGAATGCTGTAAAAACTAGAAAGCTCATTAGCAGCCAGTAATTTGGAGCAGTTCCATATATACCGGAGAATACCGACATTCCCATCGAGCCGATTAAAAAATATCCTATAGCAAGAATTGAAAATGCGATACTGAATGCGCGGCGGAATCCCCATTTGTCAGCAAGTGTACCGGCAAGAATTGGTAATAAATAAATCAACCCTCCAAACATACCGGAAAGTTGTCCGGCTTCGGATTCAGAAAAACCTAAGTTGTTTCTTAAGTAAACCATAAAAACAATTTGCTGACCGTAGTATGCTAAACGTTCGAACAATTCCATTCCGTTTGCAACCCAGAATGAACGGTGAAAACCGGTTTTTACTTTTTGAATTTCTGCAGTAAGACTCACAATGACTCCTGTACGATTTGAAGTTGGGCAAATTTAATCTAATTCCATATAGTTATTCAAACACTATTTGCTAAATTTGACAATAAAATTATTGCACTTAGTTATGAAAAAGTTTGCCTTAACGGGAACAGCCGGATACATAGCTCCGCGCCACTTGAAAGCAATAAAAGAAACCGGGAATCTTCTTGTTGCTTCGTTCGATCCGCATGATTCCGTAGGTGTGTTAGATCAATTCTTTCCGCATGCTGATTACTTTAATGAGTATGAAAGATTTGAAAGATATCTCGTAAAACTTTCACAGCACAATAATTCTAAGATTGATTTTCTAAGCGTCTGCTCTCCAAATTATTTGCACGATTCACAGATCAGATTGGGATTAAATCTTGGTGCAAATGTTATTTGTGAAAAACCAATTGTTCTATATCCTCAAAATTTAGATTCGCTGGAAGAACTTGAATCGAAATCCGGGAAAAAAGTTTATACAGTTATGCAGTTGAGATATCATCCTTCGATAATTGAGCTTAAAGAGAAATTAAAAACTGCTGCAAATAAAAAACATGAAGTAGAACTGACTTACATTGCTTCACGCGGAAATTGGTATCATTATTCATGGAAGGGTGAAGATGAAAAGAGCGGAGGCATTGCAACAAATATCGGGATACATCTTTTCGATCTGTTAATATGGTTGTTCGGAGATGTTCGAAAAAGTGAAGTATATCTTTCTGATAATAAAAAAATGTCCGGGTCACTCGAATTAAAAGATGCAAATGTTACATGGTTTCTATCTATTGATGAAAATGATCTACCGGCTGAAATTCGATCACACAAAAAAATGATGTACCGATCTATAAATATTGATGGTAATGAAATAGAATTCTCAGACGGATTTGCAGAACTTCACACAAAAGTTTATCAAGAAATATTAAAAGGAAACGGATTAGGAATTTCAGATGCTCGTCCTTCGATCGAGACAGTTTATAATATCCGTTTTGCAAAAGTTTCTACTAAGAAAGATTTTATTCATCCATTACTTCGAAAATAATTTGAGGTGGAAATGAGTTACTTCAAACATGATTCCGCTTACATTGATGAAAACGTTGAAATTGGTGACGGAACAAAGATATGGCACTTCTCTCATGTTCAGTCGGGTGCAAAGATCGGAAAGAATTGCATCTTAGGTCAGAATGTAAATGTCGGTTCGAATGTTGTAATAGGAAATTTTGTAAAAATTCAAAATAACGTTTCTGTTTATGAGGGTGTTACGCTTGAAGATTATGTTTTTTGCGGTCCTTCAATGGTCTTCACAAATATTATTGACCCAAGAAGTAAATATCCGCAAGCCGGTTCAAAATTTTATATCAAGACATTAGTAAAAGAAGGAGCTTCATTTGGAGCTAACTCAACAATTATTTGCGGACATACAATTGGTAAATTTGCATTTATTGGTGCCGGTGCAGTTGTAACGAAAGACGTTCCCGATTATGCTTTGGTAGTTGGTAATCCGGCTAAGCAAGTCGGATGGTTAAGTGAAGCAGGACAGAAATTAATTTTTGATAAAGATGGCATGGCTAAATGTAGTAAGTCAAACAAAAGTTATAAACTGGGAAAAGGTAGAGTGGTTGAATGTTAGAATGAATTAATGCTTGGATGTTTGATTGTTTGGATGATTGTAAACAATAGAAAATAATTTTTGGGGGAATTATGAAGAGTGAGTTTTTAGAAAGAAACAAAAATATTAATCGTGGTTTTCGAAAACTTGAAATATGGAAAAAGGCGGTGGAAATATATCGTCTAGTTCATAATGTGATACAGAAGAATCGAGATATACCATTTAAAGTAAAAGCTCAGATTGAAGATTCAGCTTTATCAGTATCCAGTAACATCGCCGAAGGTTATTCAAGAAGAAGTATAAAAGAAACTTTAAGATTTTATGAAATAGCTTTAGCATCATCAGCTGAAAATTATTCACAAATATTTACACTCTTTAATGCAGAGCAGATTATGGAAGATGACTTTAATGATTATGATGCCAAATCATATGAATTTGAAAACGGACTAATTAAAATGAATAAGAGTTTAATCAGCAGAATGAATTCCGGGCAAGAGTGGAATTTAGATTATGAATAAGATCATTTGTTCATCCAAACAATCAAGCAATCAAACATTCAAACAATCATGCATCCCAAATACAAAACTGTAATACATTATATAGCATGGTTATTTCTTATACTTTAAACCGGAGTAGAAATGAAAGTCCCTTTGTTAGATCTTAAACCTCAGTATCTATCGTTAAAAAAAGAAATTGATGAAGCTGTTCAACGCGTTATTGATTCGCAATATTTTATCATGGGTCCAGATATTCAAAAACTTGAAGAAGAAATTTGCCGATATCTAAAATGTAAAAAAGCAATTGGTGTTTCATCAGGTACAGATGCATTACTGTTGGCTCTGATGGCGCTTGATATTCAACCGGGTGATGAAGTTATCGTGCCGACATATTCTTTCTTTGCAACTGCAGGAGTTGTTGCAAGATTAAATGCGATTCCGGTTTTTGTTGATTGCGATCCGGTTACTTTTAACATTGATCCAAAAAAGATTGAAGAGAGAATAACTTCAAAAACAAAAGTGATTATCCCGGTTCATCTTTATGGACAAAGTGCTGAAATGGTTGAGATAATGCTCATCGCAAAAAAACATAATATAAAAGTTGTTGAAGATGCGGCTCAAGCTATTGGAACACAATATAAAGATGGAAGGTTTGTCGGAACGATCGGTGATATCGGATGTTTCTCATTTTTCCCGAGTAAAAATCTTGGCGGATTTGGAGATGGCGGGATCGTAACAACAAATGATGAAGCACTTGCAGAGAAACTTAGGATTATGCGTGTTCATGGAATGGAACAGAGCTACTATCATAAAGTTGTTGGTGGAAATTTCAGACTTGACGCACTTCAAGCAGCAGTACTTAGAGTTAAACTTCCTCGTCTCGATTCATGGTCCTCAAAGAGAAGAGAAAATGCTTCTGCATATACAAAATATTTTATTGAAGAGGGTCTTGCTGTTGGTGAAGGGTTGCTAAATTTTGATGACAAGAATAAAGTGCTTTTACCAAAAGCAATTTATCAAAATACCGGACATAAAAATTTTCACATTTACAACCAGTATATAATAAGAGTACAAAATAGAAACGCACTTTTGGAATTCATGAAAAAGAAAGAAGTTGGTTGTGCAATTTATTATCCCGTTCCTTTTCACAGACAAGAATGCTTTGCCTATTTGAATTGTAAGGATGCAGAATTTCCAAATTCAAATTCAGCTGCAGAAGATTCTTTGGCATTACCGATTTATCCTGAGTTATCAAACGAACAAATTAAATATGTAGTTGATTCGATTTCAGAATTTGTAAAAAATAAATAAAAAAAAAGCCCCGATCAGATCGGGGCTTTTCACATCTTTATTTCATCAGCATTATCTTTTTCGTTACAGAGTAATTACCTGCATTCATTTTAATAAAGTAAACACCACTTGCTAAATTATTACCGTTCAATTCTATCTCATGATTTCCAATCTGCTGTTCAGAATCTATCAAAGTTAATATTTGCACACCAAGAACATTATATAAAACTAATTTAACATGAGTTGTTTGAGGTAGTGAATAACGAATCTTTGTAGATGGATTGAATGGATTTGGATAATTTTGATATAAAACATAATTGGAAGGGATCTCATTTATATTATCTTCAACACCCGTTGAAACACTTAAGACGGCTGCAATCCACATATCGGCATCTAAGCTTACGCTTTGGATGGAATATTGTGAAAACATATCGTGGTACGTTCCATCACTCCACTTTTCCCAAGCCCTTTTTTGATTTTCACCTTGAAGGTTCGGATCTGCAAGAATTGCGAATGAGTCATCAATACTTCCAGTCCATTCAATGCCAATGAAAAATGGAGAGGAAACGGAAAGCGGGGTATCGAGTACAAATGTATTATAAACTACACCTTTGTTGGAAGTATCAATTATAGAAACTGAGTAAGTTTTAGAATATAAAAGATTTTGCGGTGCACCAGCGGTCCCTACACTTCTAACAACAACATTAAAATTATCAGTTGCCCCAACAATTTTCTTAACGGAAAAATAAATTCTAGCTGCCGTTAATTGACCACTGCCTGTAAAATCGAATCTTTGATATTTGCCAATGTCTAAATAGGAATTTGCACCAAAAACATAACCTGTATTTGCACCAGATAAGGTATATGTTGTGCCGTTACCATTTCCATAGAATAAAACTTGAGTAGTTGTTGAACCGCTAATCGCTAATTGAACAACTAGACTTGCACTACTAAGATTATTGGATGTGTCAAAAGCTTTTAACATGAACCAATAATTTCCTGCCGCTAAGCCGGTTAATGTTATTGATGTTGAATTGATAATCAGAACAGGGGAGTTACCTTGATTTGCACCGGTCGCAGTAGTATAATTAATTCCGTCGGTGCTATAATATAAAAAGTAGCCTGCTAAATCCGTTGCAGTATTAGCATTCCAAGTGAATGAAGCAGAACCTGATCCGGCAACTTGACCGCTGAATCCTTGAGGCGCAGATGGCGGGACTGCATCAGGTACATTAACAGCCCGGTTAAGAATCTTTGTAGTTAAACCGGTGGCGGCGATCGATAAATTGTAACGATTGAATCCGGATATTGCTGGATTAGCAGTGATAGAGAAGTCGGCTGTTGCAGTTGTACTTGCATTTATAGTTCCCACAGTTCTAACAAGAGTTACTGAAGACAACCCTTCAAATAATGCTAAGGTTACAACTACATTCGTTGCAGCAACAGCACCTGTGTTAAAAATATCAAGGTGAACAGGAAAAGGATTTGGAGTTAACACCCCACTTGAGAGTAATAAACTAGATGTGGCAGTAACAGAAATTGCTAACGGCGGTTGAAGATCAACGCTGGGTCTTATACTTCTTTGCGCTTTATTATTCGATTCGTTTGATTCTATAATTTGATTAGTAGGATCAACTTTAACAACCAGCTGATGATACTCCGGACTTGTTGGAACTTTGTAAGTAAAACTAAATGTACCGGTTCCATTAACAGCGATTGTTGAAATAGTACCATTGCCAATTAATGGTGCATTTCCACCGGCATCCGGGTCACCATCATAAGCATAGCACAAAACATTTGATGCCGCTATACTTCCGTAATTATGAACAGTTACGGTAACGGTAATATTATCGCCCGCGTTAATATCCGCATCTGTTTTACTGTATGCAATATCACCTGTAGATACCGCTAAGTCAGGATAATCTGATGAATAAGCTAACGGCATAAAATCAGCACCGTATCCACCATTGCTTTGTACTACAGAGGAATTTTTTGTGGATTCGATTTTATAGACATAATGACCATCAGTAGAAGTGAAATTGTAATATTGACCTTCATTTAAAGTACCGGTATAAACTTGTGTTGGAGTTGGATAAGGGAACAGAGTATAGTCACCAAGTCGAGTTATTGTTACATTATTTCCTGCTTCGAAAGAAAATACATAAATGCTACTCCCAATAGTAGGCATAAAAAATAGTTTCCCAAATCCATGACCTGTTTCATCAATAGCTCTCGTCATATATTGGTAAGCACCGGTGAATTCCGGGGCAAAAGGAATATTCGCTGCCGACACAGATCCAGTAGATGTAACAGACCAAAAAGTTGGAGCTGTAATCCTCTCGCTATAAACTTGACTCCTTTGAAGAGTAACTGATTTAATTGTAGCGCCTGTAGCAAGATTTTTTATTACAATATTATTATTATCTGCATAAGATGTTACCGTAATAGTGTTTGCCCAAGAACCTATATATGCAGAATATCCATAGAATAAAGTGCCAACGAATGTTCCATTACTTGCAGGCACATAATAATCTTGATCGGTATAAGACAATGCTGAAATCGGTTTTGTGCCGATGACTTGAAGAGGCGTGCTAAACGGAATAGTTCCAGATGCATTGAAAGAATAATATTGTCCTGCATTCAATGTACCTGCTGCAAGAACAGCACCTGTTGTTAGGTTTTTAACTGTGAACCCGGTGTTATCATTATAAGCGAACACAATAAAATCATTTCCCGTATCTCTATATCCCATCATCCAGGTACTTAACTTTGTTGAAACTCCTCTACCGGCTTCATCTATTGCGAAATAACCATTTGTTGTATTTGTAAATGCATCTCCAACAAGTACAGTATATGTTTTATTGCCGACAATTCTATAAACTCCGGCTCCGATTGAAGTCCAGCTTTTATAACTGTCCACAGTTAGTGTTTGACTATATTTCAATACATTGGATGCATCATATACAGATATTTGTGTGTTATCGAAATAGGAAAAAACAGCAATATCACCAAAAGTATAAACAGTAGTACTGAAATCACCGTTAGTTTCTTTTGGCGTTAAAAACTGATTAGAACCAAGTGAGGATTTAAATATTTCCGGTGTCTTTGTTGCCTCCGGGTAAGCCTGCCGTAAATTTTGAGCTTGATAATTAAGTGAAGTGAAAAGAAAGATTAAGAATAAAAACAACAATTTGGATTTATCGTAAATTGGTTTCATAGTTGCTCCTCCTTCAGTTGAAGAAATTGTTATGAGAGTAAAAGGAAATATTTATATATAAAAAACTTATTAACTGAAGATTATTCACTCTATAAAACAGCGACAGATGATTCAAATATATTTAATTCTCTTATATAAATTAGGATTGAAGCGTGCAATAGTCAAGATAGATTTTGAAGGTCTGTGTCCAACATCAAATAAAAAAAAAGCCCCGTCTCTCGCCAACGCTCGAGATGGGGCTTTCTGCATCTTTATTTCATTAGCATTATTTTTTTTGTAACTGAGTAATTGTCTGCATTCATTCTAACGAAGTAAACACCGCTTGCTAAATTACTGCCGTTCAGTTCTGTCTCATGATTTCCAATAGTCTGTTCAGAATCTACCAAGGTCATTATTTGAACTCCGAGAACATTATACAAGATAATTTTTACACGGGCAGATTGCGGAAGTGAATATCGAATCTTTGTAGATGGATTGAATGGATTGGGGTAATTCTGTTCTAACGAGAATTGAGTTGGAATAATATTGTTCTCGTTTTTAACATTTGTAGGTGTATAATTAAAACCAAAAACACCGCCACCATATGTTGCTACTAAAAATGAACTCGTTGACCCGGGTTGATTTCTAACCATAAAACAATTTTGGTAAGTAAGACCAACATTACTTTGTGCCCAATTTGTACCGCCGTCTGTAGTTTTATAAACGCCCGAACCCCATGAACTTGCATATAACGTGTTAGCTGCACCTGGTACAGAATAAATATCCCGTATGTAAAGATTAGGATAAACAATATTCCATGTTACTCCAGAATCAGTAGATTTTGAGATATTATCTTGCGAATTAATATATTGATCAGCATAAAGTATACTTGGATTTGTAGCATCAACTGTAATACTGTATAGATTAATTGTCGTACTTTGTAATGTCCAAGTTGAACCATAATCGGTAGATTTATAAATTTTACCACCTGATGCAGTATATGCATACCAAATATTTTTGGAAGAAGGACTAATGTCCAAAGCTTTAATACTTTCATTATTCACTTTGTATTCGGTCCAACTATCGCCTGAATTAGTTGAGGAAAATATTTTTGATGAACCTTCTAATAAGAAAACATTGGTGGGATTCTGCGGATGAAACCCAAAAGCATTTATAGAACCAGCAGTTAATCCTGTAAGACCTGTGGTTTTTTCTATCCAATTCTCACCGCCGTCCGTAGTTCTATAAACTACACTTCCAAACGAACCGGCAAAAATAGTATTAGTATTTTGCGGATTGATACCAAGACTAAAAATATCATTATCATATATTCCGTTACTTTTTTGTACCCATGTTTGACCACCATTTGTTGTTTTAATTACTCCTCCAAGACTTGCTAAATAAATTACACTGTAATTTGCTGGACTAAAATGAATTTGGAAAATATCAGTATTTACTAGATCACCCGATAAAGACTGATAACTAATTTCGTTTGTTGTTTTGTAAATATTACTTCCTGTAAACACATAAAGATTATTTTGAGAATCAAATTGTATCCCGTAAACATAACGATCAATTATACTCGGCATAATATCGGTCCAGTTTACCCCAGCATCTATTGATTTCATTAGACTTGTACCACTTCCACAAGCGTAAATAATATTTGAATTAGTGGGATGAAAAGCTATAAAAGAAATTTTTGAAAATTTTCCAAATCCTGTTGTGGCAACTGTCCAGTTATTTCCGCCATCTACACTTTTCAGGAATCCGTAACCTCCAGTAGCTGTTCTATCTGTTGAGCCGGCATATACTTGACTAAAATCGTTTGTTGAGATTTTTATTGCACCATACCAATAACTTAATGTTTTAATTTTTGTCCATGTTACACCACCATTCAACGAATAGAATAATTCATAGTTGTATGGGGATGCGGGTTGGTAGGCAAAGGCATATAACTTGTTCGGATCTTGATCAAATACATCATATGTTTCAATTTTCGGTAGACTAGTATATTCTGTCCATGTAACTCCAGCATCACTACTTCTGTAAAGATAGTAACCTTCAGAATAAATAATACTTGGATCATTTTTAGCAAAAACAATTTTCCCATCATTTAAACCATTAGTTGTTTTTACAATAGTCCAATTAGTCCCTCCATCAGTAGAGCGATATATATAACTACTACCTGTTGTGTAACTATATCCGTTAGCAATTATTATATTATTATATGTAGGATGGAATTTTACTCCTCCAATCCGAACATTATAAAACATACTGTTGGCAATATTCCAATTAGTACCGCCATTTGTAGTTATGTACAATCCTGATAATCCTCCCGCAATAATTTTATTATTGTTTAGAGGATCAATTGCTAAATCCTGAACACATATACCTTTTGGGCCAAGAGCATTCCATATATCGGCATTGGTTTTTTCTAGAAAAAGATTATTGGAATTAGAAGGGGAATAGATTTTAGAAGATTGTTTTGAATCAGGTTCTCTTAAATCTTGAGCTTGATAATTAAGTGAAGTGAAAAGAAAGATTAAGAATAAAAACAACAATTTGGATTTATCGTAAATTGGTTTCATAACAGATCCTCCTTCGGTTAAAAAATAGTTAGGAGAGTAAAAGGAAATATCTATTTATATAAAAAACAAATTAACTGAAGATTATGAACGGAATAAAACCGCAGTAAATGATTCTAAAATATCTAAATTTCTAATATAAATTAGGATTGAAGCGTGCAATAGTCAAGATAGATTTTGAAGGTCTGTGCCCAGCATCAATTGAGTATTTACAGAAAACTTGAAAATATAAATCTTCACAAATAATCGAGACCGGACAAATAGCTCATTAATATTTAATTAAAATCATTTATTTTCCCACTGTCATATTTCAGGTTCATATCTATTCCGATGAAGAATTCTTAAATAAAAAGTGAATGGTAAAATGAATGGAAAATTAGTAATACTTGCCGGAGGGATTTCCTCCCGAATGAAGAAATCACAATCACCTGATAGTGAATTAGATCCGCAATTAATAAAAGATGCTGATTTAAAATCGAAAGCTATGATTCGTATTGGTGAGAATGAGAGACCATTTTTGGATTATCTATTACTTAATGTTTATGAAACCGGTTACCGGGACATTGTTATTGTGATCGGAGAAAAAGATGATTCAATAAGAAAATATTATGAATCGAAAGAAAGCAAGAAATTATTTCAAGAGCTTTCATTCAGTTATGCTGTTCAACCTATACCTGACAGAAGAGAAAAACCTTTAGGCACTGCCGACGCATTGTATCATGCTCTTAAATTAAAATCTAATTGGAGTGGTTCTTCATTCACTGTTTGCAACAGCGATAATCTTTATTCTAAAAATGTGCTTAAGCTGATGCTCGAATCGAAATATAAAAATGCAATGATTGATTATGACCGCGACGGGTTGAATTTCGAAAAGGAAAGAATTGAAAAATTTTCTGTTACCAAAAAAGATAATGAAGGATTTCTTGTTGATATAATTGAGAAACCAACGATTGAAGAAATTGAATCAGCAAAGAATAAAGATGGAACGATTGGTGTTAGTATGAATATTTTCAAATTGAATTATGATATGATCTTTCCGTTTCTAAAAATCGTTCCTCTTCATCCGGTTCGAAAAGAAAAAGAATTACCTATTGCAATCAAAATGATGATAGATAAATTTCCAAAATCACTTTATGCTTATCCAGTAAGTGAAGAAGTTCCTGACCTGACTAGTAAAAGTGATATTAATAAGGTAAAAATCTTTTTAGAAAAACACTTTCCCAATCTTTCGTGAATGGAGAAATGAACAAATTAAAAATTGTTGTAACCGGCGGTGCCGGATTTATTGGAAGCCATATTGTAGAACACTGGATTAGTAAAGATGCTGAAGTTCATATCTTCGATAATCTTCGTACAGGATATTTATCTAATGTTGAAATATTTCCTAAAGCAATTTTCCATAAGGGGAGTATTACGGATCGCGATCTTGTTTTTCAAGTATTAAAAGATACAGATTACGTTCATCATCTCGCCGGATTCGTTTCTGTCCCCGAATCAATTGAGAAGCCGGAAGAATGTTACGATATAAATGTAAACGGACTGATCAATGTATTAGATGCATCCAAAGAATTTAGGATTAAAAAAATAGTATTCAGTAGTTCTGCTGCTATATACGGAGAAAATCCGATTTCGCCAAAAACAGTTAATCTTAAACCCGATCCAAAATCTCCATACGGTGCAACTAAACTTGAAGGTGAATCATTACTAAAACTTTATAATGAACAAGGAGGTGTCGGAGCTACATCGTTGAGATACTTTAATGTATTTGGACCAAGGCAGGATCCCAAAAGTCAATATGCAGCGGCAGTACCGATTTTTATTGAGAAAGCATTGAAGAACGAATCAATTATTATTTATGGAGATGGCGAACAAACACGCGATTTTATTTTTGTGAAAGATGTTGTATCGGCAAATATTTTAGCCGCTACTAATGAAAAAGTGAATGGAGTTTTCAATGTCGCATCGGGTAAGGCAATTACAATCAATGAAATTGCACGTGTTGTTATTACTGAATTACAAAGCAGTAGTAAAATAGTTTACGAAAAAGAAAGAGCAGGTGATATTAAACATAGTCTTGCTTCAATAAAAGAAACGGAAGAGCAACTCAATTTTCATCCAGAATATGATTTAATGGAAGGGTTGAAAGAAACAATAAAATATTTTACAAAGAAAAAAGTCTAGATTTTATAAGTTGTTTAAATGAAAAAACCCTCTATAATAGAGGGTTTTTTGTGGGCCCTGAAGGACTTGAACCTCCGACCCGCTGATTATGAGTCAGCTGCTCTAACCAACTGAGCTAAGAGCCCAAAAGCGGTGGTAAAAATAGTTATTCTTTAAAACGTTTGCAAATCATGAATGAAATTATGAAAAACGATTGCATTGTATCTTAAGTAATATAGTTTCGTTCATAGTTAATCATCTTACCTAAAGAAAGTTATTAATTGAGAGCCTAAAAGAGCAAAACATTGCAACGAATTGAAAAAAAAGTTTATATTTGCACCGCGTTTTTGCCGGGGTGGCGAAACCTGCCTACCGGCAGGCAGGTTGGTAGGCGCATATAAAAATATATATACAGTTTATGCTATCGAAAGTGTAAAGAGAAATTATATCTATGTTGGGTTAACAAATAACCTTGAACGACGATTTCTGGAACATAATTTAGGTTATAATAAAACAACAAAACCCTATAGACCTTTTAGAATTTTATATTTTGAAGAAGTTTCTGGAAGAATAGAAGCTCGTAAAAGAGAGAAGTATTTAAAATCTGGAATTGGGAAACAGTTCTTAAAATCAGTGAAGTAATATCTGCCGGGGTGGCGGAATTGGTAGACGCACAGGACTTAAAATCCTGTGGGTGGTTTCACCCGTGCCGGTTCGAGTCCGGCCCTCGGTACTTTAATTTGTGATATGGGTTTTATAACAATGACGAAGTAATTCTGCGGGTTCTTAGCTCAGTTGGTTAGAGCGTCTGCTTGACGTGCAGAAGGTCATAGGTTCGAATCCTATAGAACCCACAATCTATCGGAGGATTCTCCGTTTTTTTTTAATATAGGAATGATGGAAAAAATAAAAATTACATTTCCTGATGGATCAGTTAAAGAATTTGATAAAGGCATAACTGCTTTTGAAGTTGCAAAATCAATTTCTAATCGTTTAGCTGATGAATCTCTCGTAACTAAGATCAATGGTGAGATACGAGATCTTTTGACACCAATCAATAAAGATGTTTCTTTGCAAATTTTCACTTTCGAAAATCCGGAAGGAAAGCATACTTATTGGCATTCAACTTCTCATTTAATGGCTCATGCAGTTCAATCAATTTATCCTGAAGCAAAGTTTGGAGTTGGTCCGGCAATAGACGCAGGATTCTATTATGATATTGATATTAACTCAAACTTAACAGAAGAAGATTTGGTTAAGATTGAGAAGAAGATGATGGAAATTGCATCACAAAAAAATCCATTTAAGAGAACAGAACTTAGTAAAAATGATGCTGTAAACTTTTTCAAAAAGAAGGGCGATAATTACAAATTAGAAATCTTAAGTGAACTTGATGATAAAGCAGAAGTAATCAGCATTTATGATGAAGGTGATTTTACCGATCTATGTTTAGGTCCGCATGTCCCTGATGCAGGTAAAATTAAATTTGTAAAGTTGTTAACTGTTTCCGGTTCATATTGGCGCGGTGATGAAAAGAATAAGCAAATGCAAAGAATCTACGGCATTTCATTTCCTAAAAAGAAAATGCTTGATGATTATTTAATTTTCTTAGAAGAAGCTAAAAAAAGAGATCATCGTAAACTTGGAAAACAACTTGATCTTTTCAGTGTACATGAAGAAGCAGGTGCAGGTCTAATCTATTGGCATCCGAAAGGTTCTAGAGTTAGAAATACTGTTGAGACATTTTGGAGATCAGAACATTTTAAAAATGGTTATGATCTTCTTTATTCTCCACACATGGGTAAAAGCTGGTTGTGGGAAACAAGCGGACACTTAGTTACATATAAAGAAAATATGTATGCACCAATGAGTGTGGATGATCATGATTATTATATTAAACCTATGAACTGTCCGTTCCATATAATGATCTATAAAACAAAACTTCGTTCATACAGAGATTTACCTTTACGTTGGGCAGAATTAGGAACAGTCTATCGTTATGAAAAGAGCGGAGTGCTGCACGGATTACTTCGTGTACGTGGATTTACTCAAGATGATGCACATATTTTTTGTTCGCAAGAACAAATCGAAGATGAGATTATAGAAGTAGTAAGATTTTCGATTTCTATTCTTAAATCATTTGGTTTTAGCGACTTGAAATTTTACGTTGCTACTAAACCGGAAAAAGCAGTTGGAGAAGATAAAGACTGGGAAAAAGCAACCAACTCACTTAAACATGCAATGGAAAGAGAGCATCTTCCGTACGAAATGGATGAAGGCGGCGGCGCATTCTACGGACCAAAGATTGATATTAAAATTAAAGATGCATTAAACCGTGAATGGCAGTTAAGTACAATTCAGTTTGATTTCAATTTGCCACAACGATTTGATATGAAATACATTGGTGAGGATGGAAAAGAACATCAGCCATATATGGTTCACAGGGCATTGCTCGGTTCTATAGAACGTTTTATGGGTATCTTGATTGAACATTACGGTGGTGCATTCCCTACATGGTTAGCGCCGGTTCAAGTTGCTGTTCTGGCAGTCTCTCAGAATTTTATGGAATATGCCGGACAAGTAAGAGATATTCTTGCTAAGAATGATATTATTGCCGAACTTGATGAGCGAAATGAAAAGATTGGTTATAAAATACGCGAATGGGAGATGCAGAAAGTTCCTTACATGTTAATCTTAGGTGAAAAGGAAAAAGAATCCGGAACAGTTTCTGTAAGACAACATAAACTTGGAGACAAAGGAAGTTTATCTATAGATGAATTTGTTTCTAAAATAAAAAATGAAATAGATAACAAAGTAAATCACAATTAAGAGAGGTCTTTTATCACTCAAATTAAATACCGAGTCAATCAGGAGATTAGAATTCCTGAAGTTAGACTCATTGGACCAAACGGCGAAGTGTTAGGTGTTGTATCATCAAAAGAGGCAATTAAAAGAGCAGAAGAAGTTCAGATGGATTTGGTTGAGATCGCACCGCAAGCAACTCCTCCGGTTTGTAAGATCATTGATTTCGGAAAATTTGTTTATGAACTGCAGAAAAAAGAGAAGCTACAAAAAAAGAAACAAGTTGTTAGTGTTCTAAAAGAAATTCGTTTACATCCAAATACAGATACTCATGATTTTGATTTCAAAGCAAGGCATGCTGTTAATTTTATAGAGAATGGTGATAAGGTTAAAGTTTCAGTAATATTTAAAGGAAGAGAATTAGCTTATACGGAAATCGGCGAAACATTGCTTAGAAAATTTCTTGAAAGACTTTCTGACGTTGCTAAAGTTGAACAAGAACCAAAATTTGAAGGACGAGCAATGCACGCAATATTAGCGCCTCAAAAAGGTAAAAAGAAAAAATAGATAGGTGGAATAATGCCAAAGATGAAAAGTAATCGTGGAGCGGCAAAAACTTTTAGAAAAACCGCATCCGGAAAAATTAAAAGAAGCAAAGCATACAAATCGCATATTTTAACAACAAAATCTACCAAAAGAAAAAGAGGGTTGAGAAAATCAACACTTGTTTCTAAGGCAGAGACCAGAAGAATTACAATTTTGTTACAATAAGGAGTAGTAAGTCATGCCAAGAGCACAAAATAAGGTTGCATCCCATAGACGCCGTAAAAAAATTATGGCAATGGCAAAAGGATATTGGGGCGCCCGCAGTAAAGTATTAACCGTTGCAAAACATCATATTGATAAAGGTTTGCAGCACGCATATCGTGACCGTAAACTTAAAAAGAGAGAATTTCGATCATTATGGATTATCAGAATAAATGCAGCAGCAAGAATGCATGGAACAACTTATTCGCGTTTGATTCACATGCTTGATGAAAAAGGAATTGTGATCAACAGAAAAGTACTTGCAAGCATTGCAGTTGAAAATCCGCAAGCTTTCTCTGATATAATTAAATTTGCAACGAACTAATTTTTTCCCTCTCGAACTTTTAGCTTAAGTTTCGGGAGGGAATTTTTTTAAACTTGCCTGCCGCAGGCAAGTTCTCGGGATTGTTGCTATGATAGATAAAATTAATGGAACCCGAAAAAGTTTTGATGAAGATTTATCAAAAGTTGAAAACCTAACTTCACTTGAAGACCTTCGAATAAAATTCCTAAGCCGTAAAGGATTAGTCTCACAACTTTTCGAATCGCTAAAAGATGTTTCAAAAGAAGAAAAACCTAAAGTTGGGCAAGCTCTTAATCAACTTAAGATTCATACTCAATCAAAATTCGACGAGTTAAAAGAGAAATTAGAAAAAGGTCAGAAAAGTTCGGATGAATTTGTTGATCTTACTTTACCCGGAAGAAAACGGGTAATAGGAAGTAAACATATTATTACTCAAACGCTTGACGAAATAAAAAATATTTTTAAAGGGCTCGGCTTTTCAGTTTATGAGGGACCGGAACTTGAATCGGACTATTATAATTTTGAAGCATTGAATTTTGCACCAGATCATCCCGCAAGAGATATGCAGGATACTTTTTTTGTTACTGATAAATTCTTACTCAGAACTCACACATCGCCCGTTCAAATACGACTGATGAAAGAAAAGAAACCGCCGCTAAGAGCAATAATGCCGGGAAAAGTTTTTCGGAATGAAGCCATCAGCGCAAAGAGTTATTGTTTGTTTCATCAAGTTGAAGGACTTTATGTTGATACAGATGTTACCTTTGCAGAATTGAAAGGAACTCTTGTTGCATTTGTAAAACAGTTTTTTGGTCAAGATATAAAATACAGATTCCGTGCAAGTTTCTTTCCATTTACAGAACCAAGTGCTGAAATGGATATTTGGTGGGAACCAAAAGGCAAACAGGGTAGATGGATGGAAATTCTTGGCTGTGGAATGGTTGATCCAAATGTTTTAGTGAACGTGGGAATTGACCCCGAAATATATACAGGATATGCTTTTGGAATGGGTATTGAAAGAACAGCAATGCGCAAATATGGTATTGATGATATCAGAATTTTATTTGATAACGATAAACGATTCTTGACGCAATTCTAAGCGAGGATACAAAGTGAAAATTTCTATTAACTGGTTGAATGATTACGTTGACTTAAAAAATATTTCCGTTAGCGAAATTGTAGATAAACTTACCTATGCTGGATTGGAAGTTGAAGAAGTTAATGATCAAGCGAAAAAATTTGAAAATATTATCATCGGTTATGTTCAAGAAGTAAAGAAACATCCTAATGCTGATAAATTATCTCTTTGCAAAGTAAATGACGGTAAAGATGATTATAGCGTTGTTTGCGGCGCCCCAAATGTTGCTGCCGGGCAAAAAGTAGCATTTGCTAAAGTAGGTGCTGTAATTCCTAATGGCGGAATGAAACTTGAAAAAGTTAAAATTCGCGGTGAATTATCTTTTGGTATGATCTGTTCGGAACGGGAATTAGGTCTTGGCGATAATCACGAAGGTATTATGGTTTTAGATCCTTTATTAAAAGAAGGATTATCTTTTGCTGATGCAATGGAAATGAAGGATACGATTTTAGAAATTGCAATTACTCCAAATCGGGCTGATGCGTTAAGTCATATAGGAATTGCACGTGAGTTATCCGCATTGTTCAATCTGCATTTAAAATATCCCGATGTTAATTTGAAAGAGTCCGGGAAAAAATCAGAAGAATTGGCGTCAGTCGAAATCAAAAATCCAGGTAATTGTCCCCGCTACATTGGTAAAGTAGTTAGCAAAGTTGAAATAAAAGAATCACCTGATTGGCTACAGAAACGATTGAAAAGCATTGGCTTACGACCTATAAACAATGTTGTTGACGTAACGAATTTTGTTTTACATGAAGTAGGACAGCCGCTTCACGCATTTGATCTTGATAATTTAGGCGGAAAGAAAATAATTGTTCGAGATGCCGGTAAGGATACAAAATTTACTACTCTTGATTCTAAAGAAAGAAAATTGCAACCGGATGATCTAATGATTTGTGATGCAAATAAACCTGTAGCAATTGCCGGTGTTATGGGCGGAGAAAACTCCGAAGTAATATTATCAACTAAAAACTTGCTTATCGAGAGCGCATATTTCAATCCATCATCCATACGAAAGACTTCAAAGAATCTTGGATTATCAACTGATGCTTCCTACAGATTTGAAAGGGGAACTGATCCTGGGATTACTAAATGGGCTGCAAGACGCGCTGCTCAGTTAATCCAACAAATATCAGGCGGAGAAATCGCAATAGGTGAAATTGATGCCTATCCACATAAAATTACTCAACGAAAATGCGAACTACGCTTCAATCGTTTAAATAAAATTTTAGGTTATCAAATCGGAGCAACAAATGTTGAAAAAATTCTTATCAAACTTGGTTTTATCATTGGGAAAAAATCAGCTGATGAATTAACAGTCACAGTCCCTTCTTATCGGCACGATATCGAACGTGAAATAGATTTGATCGAAGAAGTAGCAAGAATATATGGTTATAATAAAATTCCTGAGGTAAGTAAGATCTCAGTTACATTGGAAGAGAAAGTAGATCATTCTGCATTTAATGATAGAGTAAGAGAATTATTAACCTCGCTTGGCTTTTATGAGATTATTACCAATTCACTGTTAAGTGAATATATTGCAAAACGTTTTGGCAATGTTATTAATCTTTTAAATCCACAAAGTAGTGAACTGTCGCACTTAAGGACTTCTTTAATTCCTGGGTTATTAACATCTATATCTAATAACATTAAAGTAAATGAAAAAGATCTTCAGTTATTTGAACTTGGAAAAATTTTTGAGAAAGTATCAGCTTCAAACATTAGTGATTTCAAGGACTTTAATGAATCGGAGCATTTGCTTCTCGCATTGACAGGAGACCGAATTAGAAATGAATGGTTTGAAAAAGATTCTCCTGTTGATGTTTACGATCTTACCGGATTTGTAGAATCATTCTTTACTAAAATTTTACCTGAGGTTACAGTTAATGTAAAATCTATGAATGATTCGGGATCGAGATTTGATCATTCGTTTGGTTTGATCTGTGAAAATCAAAATATCGGTTTCGGAGGAAGTCTTAAAAAAGAATTATGTTCATTATTCGATGTTGATCAAGATGTTTACATGATTCAAGTTGATCTATCTGTTTTGAAGGGTATTAGTATTACAAAAAAAATATTTAATGAATTACTGAAATTCCCTAAAGTTTATAGAGATGTGGCTTTTGTTTTAGATGTTAACATTACTTCTGACCAAGTTATGAGTATTATAAAAGAAGTCAGTTCTAACTTGTTGCATAATATAAAGTTATTTGATATCTTTCAAAGTGAAAGCTTAGGTAAAGACAAAAAGAGTCTTGCTTTTCAATTAGAGTTTTTTAATTCGAGCGGAACTCTTACTGAAGAAGAAGTTGAAAAAGATTTTAGAAATGCAATTAAAGCAGTAGAAAAAATATTTAACGCACAACTCAGAGGTAGTTGATTGGCAGAAACAACGAAATATGATTTGTTTATTGATGAGTTGAATACTCTCGAAAAGCAGATATATTATTTCATTCAAAAAGGAATAGAAACACTCGAATCCAATCAAGCGTTAAATAATAGAATTACTTTACTCGAAAGAGAAAACGATGCACTTAAAAAGAAAATTTCAGAAATCGAATCAAAAGTTAGTAAGTCATTTGTTAATAGTGAAAACCTTTTTGGTAATGAATCATTTAACTTAGAGGAGAAAGAAGCACTTAAGAACAAAATAAGTGAACTGATAGCTAGAATTGACTATCATTTACGTTCTTAAATTAGTTTTTGAAGATGGAATAGACATAACATGAACGAAAAAAAGAAGCTTAAAGTAAAAATTTTTGATAAAGAATATTCCCTTCTTGTGGAAAACCAAGAAATAGCGGCAGAACTAGCTGAATATGTAAATACAATGATGGAAGAAACAAAAGATGAATTACCTGATCAATCAAAAGATACAATTGCCATCATTGCTGCGTTAAACATTGCTTATGATTTATTTGTAGAAAAAAATAAATATCGTGAATTCAGCATTCAAGCCACAGATAAAATCAAAAAAATAAAGCTTCTTTTGAACGAATCTAAATTTATGTCCTCTCCATCCTAACTTTTTCCACACTGCCGGTTCATTTATAAAAAAGAACTAATAGTAAAACTATAGGGTTATCGACTCACGTCGTGTATTACAGGCCTCATCCCGACTTGTCGGGATCTCGTAATACGGGACAGTGGAAGTAAAAAGCGGCGGGCGGTTTCCCACATTGTTATAGGAAAAATGTTCTTTTCCTATAATAGGATCGGCAGTTGTGGTTTAAATATACTGTTATATTGGAGGAAAGATGCAGAGCGATTTAATTATTGTAATAGCGGTTGCTGCCATATTGGTAGTGTTGTCTTTTGTTCTTGGCTGGTTTATTAACTCAAAGATGGGCAGAAATAGTCTTTCAGTTGCCAAAGAAAAAGCACAAAGTATTATTGATGATGCTGAAAAAGAAGCTAAACATACTAAGAGAGAAAAATTATTAGAAGTAAAAGACGAATGGTTAAAAAAGAAACAAGAATTCGATACGGAAGTAAATGCTAAAAAACAGAAACTACAGAATCATGAAAAGCAGTTGGAATCACGTGAAGAAAGTCTTGAGAAGAAATATGAGGTTGTTACTCAGAAAGAAAAGGTATTAAAAGATGCCGAAAAGACCTTCACTACTCAAAAAGAAGATTTTGATAGAAAGCATACCGAATTAGATCACTTGATCTCTGAACAAAATGTACGACTTGAAAAAATTGCCGGATTAACTTCCGAAGATGCTAAAAAAATGCTGATGGAAAATATGGTCAACAAAGCAAAAACCGATGCCGCGCAATCTATCAAAGAGGTTCGTGATCAAGCAAAAATTGATGCTAAGAAAGAAGCACAGAGAATTACAATCCAAGCAATTCAAAGAACTGCAGTAGATCATTCAGTTGAATCAACTGTCTCAGTTGTGCAAATACAGAACGATGAAATGAAAGGCAGAATAATTGGCCGTGAAGGAAGAAACATCCGCGCATTTGAAGCCGCTACAGGAGTTGATGTAATTGTAGACGATACACCTGAAGCTGTAATCCTTTCTGCATTCGATCAATTTAGAAGAGAAGTAGCAAGAATTTCTCTCGAGAGATTGATTGCTGATGGAAGAATTCATCCGGCTCGTATCGAAGAAATTGTTGCTAAGGTTGAATTGGAATTAGATGAAGAAATTCAGAAAGAAGGAGAGAACACTTTAATTCAATTAGGTTTACACGGACTTCATATAGAACTTGTAAAACATATTGGTCGAATGAAATACCGTTCAAGCTACGGACAAAATCTTTTGCAGCATAGCATTGAAGTTGCATACTTAACCGGAATTATGGCAGCTGAACTTGGCTTCGATACAAATCTTGCACGCAGAGCAGGACTCCTTCACGATGTCGGTAAAACAATTGATAGAAATGTTGAAGGTCCGCATGCTTTGCTCGGTTATGATCTGGTAAAGAAATACAATGAGCATCCTATCGTTGTAAATGCTGTAGGAAGTCACCATGAAGATATTGAAATGGAACATCCGATTGCAGCTTTAGTCCAGGCAGCAGATGCAATAAGCGGTGCAAGACCGGGTGCAAGAAGAGAACCTCTTGAAAGTTACGTTAAGCGATTGGAAAATCTGGAAGCTATTGCAAAATCTTTCGAAGGAGTTGCAAAAACTTATGCTATTCAAGCGGGAAGAGAAGTGCGTGTTATCGTTGAACCCGATAAAGTGGATGACGTATTTTCAGATCGTCTTGCAGCAGATATTGCGCAGAAAATTCAGGAGGATATGGAATACCCGGGACAAATTAAAGTAACGGTAATTCGGGAAGTTCGAAAAATAGCTTACGCAAAATAAAATTATAACCTAAACCCGATTTATATCGGGTTTATTTTTTTTGAGTGTGATATGAAAAAGAAATTAAAAATTGCAATAACCGGTGGAATTGGTTCCGGAAAATCTTCTGTATCAAAAATAATTGAGTCATTCGGATTTCCAGTTATTAAAACAGATGATCTTGCTAAAGAATTGATGCTGAAGGATGAATCAATAAAAAAGAAAATTATTAAATCATTCGGCAAGGAATCATTCACAGAAAAAGGAATTAACACAAAATATCTTGCTGATAATGTTTTTATCAACAAAGAAAAAGTTGAAAAGATTAATTCCATAATTCATCCTCCAACAATCAGAAAGATTGAAGAGATTTCAAAAAAATTTTTTAAAAAACATAATTTAGTATTTGTTGAATCCGCTTTAGTTTATGAAGCTAAGATTCAGAAATTATTCGATTACGTAATTCTTATTTATGCTGAAGAAGAAATTAGAATTGCTCGTAAGATTGAAAATAATAGTATGAACAGACTTGATGTTGAAAAGCGAATGAGTTTTCAGATCCCCGATGAAAAGAAAACTGACCGGGCTCATTTTGTAATTGATAATAATTCAACATTCGATAAACTGGAAACCAGAACCAAGTTTGTTATTGAATTGATAAAAGCTGCAATTGTTTAATCGAATTAAAAAGTTGAAAACATCCTTCCTTGATTTATAACTCCTCTTGCTCTAATTTTACCCTCACATTTTTCAAAATAAGGTGCTTTGTGAAAGTAATTAATGATGCTCTTGTAGGTTTTGTAAAATTATTACCAAGATCAGTAGTTCATATCTTCGCTAAAAAGTATATTGCCGGTGAAACATTAGAAGACGCTGTGCGTGTAGTTAAAGGATTGAATGATAAAGGTATTTTAGCCACGATAGATGTTCTCGGAGAATCTGTAAACACAAAAAAAGAATCTGGACAAGCAATGAAAGAATGCTTGATGGTCCTCGATACTATCAATGAACACAAGCTCAATTCAAACTTATCTCTTAAACCAACTCAATTGGGATTGATCATTGATAAACAATTTTGTTTTGAACAGATCTCTGCAATATTAGAAAAGGCGAAAAGTTATAACAATTTTGTCCGCATTGATATGGAAGATTCATCAACAACTGATGCAACTTTGGAACTTCACAGCAAATTGAAGAAAAAATATTCCAATGTTGGTGTTGTTGTTCAATCTTACTTAAAGCGAACGTACAGTGATGTTAGAGAACAAAATAAGCTCGGAACAAATTACCGTATCTGTAAAGGTATTTATGTTGAGCCGGCTGAGATCGCATTCAAAGAACGCCAGCAGGTAAGAGATAATTTCTTAAAAACTCTTGAGAAAATTTTTGACGATGGAAATTATGTCGGCATTGCCACGCATGATGATTATTTGGTAAAAGGCGCTTACGAATTGATCAAGAAGAAAAATATTCCTAAGGACAAATACGAATTCCAAATGTTGTACGGCATTAATGAATATCTGCGCGATAAGATCAAAGCGGACGGACATAAAATTCGGATCTATGTTCCTTTCGGCGAACATTGGTACAAATACTCGATTAGAAGATTGCAAGAGAATCCGCAGCTTGCCTGGTATATAACAAAAAGTATTTTTTCTTTTAACTGATAAATGATGAATGTTTTAGGAATAGAAAGCTCGTGCGATGAAACTTCTGTTGCGGTAATTTCTGATGGTAAGCTCTTATCAAATTTAATTTCATCTCAAGATTTCCATAATATTTACGGTGGAGTTGTGCCTGAACTTTCGAGCAGAGCACATCTCCAAATTTTATTGCCGCTAGTAAAAAAATCTCTACAAGAATCCGGAATTTCTCTTAATCAAATTGATCTTGTTTGTGCAACAGCTGGACCGGGATTGATCGGTGCACTTCTCGTCGGTTTAACTTTTGCAAAAGGACTTTCATATTCATTGCAAAAACCATTTGTTCCGGTTAATCATATTGAAGGACATATCTTTTCCGGATTTTTAATGAAGGACAAACCAGCATTTCCATATTTGTGTCTTGTTGTTTCCGGCGGGCACACATTACTTCTTCTAGTGGAAAGCGACACACAGATAACTAAGCTCGGTTCTACAATTGATGATGCCGCCGGTGAAGCGTTTGATAAAATTTCAAAATTGTTGGGGCTTGGTTATCCAGGCGGACCTAAGATACAAGAAGTTGCAGAAGACAGGAAAACTGATTTTGCCGATTTCCCAATCGCACGATGTAAAAATGAATACGATTTTTCATTCAGCGGATTAAAAACCTCTGTATTACGATTCATTCAGAAAGAATATGGTGATGCTTCCAAGATTCCGGCTGCAGATATTCCTTTGATAGCGGCTTCTTTTCAATACTCTGCTGTAAGAGCACTATTAAATAATACTGAAAAAGCGTTGAATAAATTCAATGTGAGCTCAATTTCGCTTGTTGGCGGTGTAGCAGCTAATAAAATGCTTCATGACGAATTCCAAAAGTTAGCTTTGAAGTATAAAAAGAATCTGGTTATTCCTTCTCTTGAATTCTGCGGTGATAATGCCGCTATGATAGCTTACCGCGGTTTGAAACTTCATCAAGCCGGAATTAAGTACCGGTATGATTTTAATGCTTATCCTAGTTTAAGCGATTACTCGTTTATTAAGTAGCTGATTCAAGCCGGATAAATTCACACACCGCATAAGAAAAAAAATCTATATATTGGAATTGTTCTAATCAAAAAAACTGAATGACTAAACAGAAAATATCTGCAAAACGGTTTTTATCACGCACTCAATTTTATGTTGTTGCGCTTTTCTTTGTATTCATTCTTGCCGCTCTTCTCTTTACATTTTATTCTCCGAATTATTACGAACATGAATCACCTTACCGGATTGATATCAAGCGTGGTGAATCATTAACGAATGTGATTGATAGTTTGTACGAGCACAAGATTATTCCAAGTAAATTGAAGATGAAGATCATCTCTTTCGTTTACGGAGTTGAGAAAAAAGTGAAAGCGGGGAGATATGATATTCCAAACGGATTGAGCTACGTAAAACTTATTGAACTTTTGGTAAATGGTTCTCCGGCAGAACAAGTTTCTGTAACTTTACCGGAAGGAATTTGGCAAAGCGAGATTGCACAGATTCTTAGAGAAAAATTAAATATTGATTCTTCACGAGTTATCGGTTTAAGTACAAGCAGATCATTTATCAATTCGCTTGGTTTGAATACAAAAAGTTTGGAAGGATATCTGCTGCCTGAAACTTATTATTTTTATCCCAACAGTACTGCCGAAGAAATTTTACGGAAGTTAAAACTGCAGATGGATAAAGTTTTTACTCCGGAAATTGAAAAGCAGATGGCTGAATTAAAAATGACGAAGCATCAAATCTTAACACTTGCTTCGATAATTGACGGCGAATCGAATTTGGTCTCTGAGTTTAAAACAATATCCGGTGTTTATCACAACAGATTAAAAATCGGAATGGCGCTTCAAGCTGATCCGACCGTGCAGTATCTTATCCGCGAAAAACATAAAAATAAAATTCTTAAGAAAGATTTGTTAATTGATTCAAAGTTCAACACGTACAAATATACCGGACTTCCGCCCGCACCGATTAACAATCCCGGTAAAGATGCAATTATGGCGGCGCTCTATCCAGAAAAACATAACTATTTATTTTTTGTTGCGAATGGAGACGGAGGGCATACTTTTTCCAGGACAGTAGAAGAACACGAAAAAAATGTAATGAAGTATAGACAATGGCGAAAAACTCAAAATCAATAATTAAAATTCTTGCTGTAATATCTCTGATATTATTTGCAAGATGTGCAAACCAGCTTCCGCCGGGCGGCGGGGAAGTTGATGCTGTTCCTCCGAAGATTATTGAAGTCTATCCGGAGAACGGAACCATAAATTATCACGAAGATTATTTTGAAATTTCTTTCAGCAAATATGTTGATAAGCGTTCTGTTCAAGATGCAATTTTTATTTCTCCAGCTTTGCAGAAACCACTTAAATATAATTGGAGCGGAAAAACTCTTACAGTTTATTTCAACGATACACTTAAAGCAAATACAACTTATACAGTAAGCATCGGTACCGATGTGAAGGACGTGAACAACGGCAACAAGATGGCTGAATCTCTAACGTTTGCTTTCTCAACCGGAAATAAAATTGATAAAGGAAAGATCAAAGGAAAAATTTATGATACATCGCCTGAAGGCGTAATGATCTTTGCTTATCAAACGAATGGGAAAGAAGCCGATCCTACAAAACAAAAACCGGATTATGTTTCTCAAGCCGGGAAGAACGGAATTTATTCTTTGCTCGGTCTCAGAGATGGTGATTATTCCGTCTTTGCAATCCGCGATAAATTCCGCGATCTGCTCTATCAAAAAAATGAAGATGGTTTTGGCGTGCAGAATAAAAAAATTGAGTTGAAAGATAAGACGGCTGAATATGATAATGTTGATTTCTTCTTAACAATGGAAGATTCGATTGCACCGAAGATCTCGAATGTTATTATGAAAGACCGGAATCATTTGCAGATCGAATTTAATAAACCGGTTGACAGCACAAGAATCTCCGGTGATAATTTTATTCTTTATGATTCTACCGCGAACAAAAAAATAATTCCGAAATATTTCTTCAAAGGTGAAGGAAGACCAAATCAGTTTTATGCTTCGTTTACAGATTCACTTGAAAAGAAAGAAGGTTGGGTGCTGATCTCTAAGAATATTCCCGATATGAAAAACAATTTATCTTCCGAAGAAAAAAATTCTTTTGCGATCAAAAATGACCGCGACACACTCGCATTGAGAATAATTAAATCTGCCGGATTACTTCCCGGAGAAAAAGTTGATTTCGAAGAACCGATATTAATGCTCAACTTTAATGATGCGGTAGAATTCTCAACTGTGAAAGAGAGACTTAGCATTCAAGATGCGAAAGGGAAAAAGATTCCGCTTGAAGTTGAACGAGCTGATGATGCTTCTTTCTTAATTCGTTTGTCTGAAAAATTAAAGCAGAGTACGGATTATACTTTAAAACTCAATCTGAAAAATTATTCCGATCTGTCCTGGAATAAAATTGATTCAGTATTCCAGAATAAATTTTCTACATCTAACGAACTTGATTTCAGCGGGGTAAGCGGGACAGTTTCGGTAAATGATTCAACGCAGACTTTTGTTGTGCTCGAAGCAGCAGAAATGGTGAAGAGAACTTACAAACAAAAAATTGATACGAAGAAAAATTTTGATTTCAAAAAAGTTATACCGGGGAAATATTTGGCTTGGAGTTTTAAGGATAAGAACAAGAACGGCAAATATGATTTCGGTACAATCTTTCCTTTTAAACTTTCCGAAGAATTTAAGTTTTACCCAGATACATTAAATCTCCGTGCACGCTGGCCAGTTGGCGGAGTGAATATAGATTTTCAAAAATAAATTACCCACCCCTCCGGCTTCGCCGTTTCCCCTCCTTGGAAGAGACTTAAGGGGTGGGTGTGTAAAATATTTCTTGACAACCTTCAATCTTAAATCTATGTTAAACCAAGATTATATTTTCTCCTTCTTCTTATCTATTACAAATATTCTTATAGAATTTATTTTCGGAAATAAAATATCTATAGATCTTTCTGCCTGGGAAAAAATAATAATGTTTCTTATTCCGCGTTAGTTTTTGTTTAATTAAAAATATATTAATGAGGTGATCTATGTTAAATAAAAAAATAACACTCTTTATTTTCTCGTTCGTACTTCTATTAAGCACTACTAAAATTTATTCACAAGGCTATAAATTCGAATCAATTAAAACTTATGAGGGTGGTCGCGATGATATTAATAGAGAAGCAAGAGTTTATGAAAATTCCTACAACCAAATTAGCACAAGATACATAAGGTGTGAGGTTGCACTAAAAAATAATTTATACGGAACTCAGTCACAGACACATAAGGCAAAATGGAATTATTACAAACCGGATGGGAGTCTTTTTGGAACAGTATCAGATGATTGGACAATTGAAAGTAGTTGGGAAACTACCTGGTTTTCCAGAGGTTGGGGATGGGATGAACCCGGCAATTGGGAAAACGGCAAGTACTTAATAGAATTTTATTTGGATGATAATTATATCGCTTCAATTAGTTTTTTCATTGTGGGTACTAATAGAATTTCTCCTACTATTAGTTATAAATCTTTAAGGTTTTTTGAAAATCCAATTGTTGCGGTGGAACAGGATAAAAGAATTTATTCAACAACATTTTCTAAAAGTAAAGCGCGGTATATTCGTTATGAAGTTTATGTAGATAACCTGCTTTATAATATTAGCGATAATCAGATTACTCTAAATGCTACTTATTATAACGGAAATAATGAGATAGTGGGTCAACCTGTATTAAACTTTAATATTCCAATGAGCTGGTCGGCGGGTTATCTTCATCATGGTTGGGGATGGGATGAACCTGGAAATTGGAAGCCTGGTAATTACAAAGTTGAGATTAGATATTTGAATGACTTATTTGCAGTTAGTTACTTTACAATTACGAATGATTAAAGAGTCAGAATAATACTTTTGAATTGATTGAACCGGTTGCTTAAACGAAAAGTTTTAGTCAATGTATGGACCTTGACTGCTAAGAAAAAACTTCTTGACAACCTTCTTCTATAAATTTATGTTGATGAAGGGATAATCTTCTTAAACTTCTTTTTACCCCGGGGAAAAGATGATGACTACTTTTTTTGAAATAGATTATTGGCAGTAGAATTAATAGTTATACAACAAAAGAGAATATCAATTGGAAACCAAAATATTAAAATGGTTGGAAAAACAAGGCTATCCATTAGAGATGTATGTTTCTCAAAAATTTAGAGAAAGAAAATTTACGGTTTCTCAGTCGATCTATTATTATGACTATGAATTTAATATAAATCGAGAAATTGACGTGTTAGCTCATAAAGGAATATGTATTGAAGATAGATTTGCTTCGATAGATTATATAATCGAATGTAAATCGTCAAAAAAACCTTGGTTATTGTTTTCAACTAAAAAAGAAATTTCTTACGACCCTATTATTGAGGCAGAGCGATATATACACAACGAAAATGCTACCTCTCTTATTGTACATTTAAGCTCAACCGACCTAATAAAAAAACTATATCCTTTTTACTATGACTTTGGTACAACTGGTTATGGTCTCACTCAAGCATTCACTTCGGGAAATGATATAGCTTATAAAGCTATTAATACTCTGTCAAAATATTGTAATTCTGCGATTAGATCCTCAAATGGTAAAATGTATCCCGATAGTAAAATTATTATTCCAATTCTCGTTATTGATACTCCTCTTTTTGAGGTTACACTGTCTGAGAATTATGAACAAAAAATTGAAAGAAAAAATATTGGTTGTTTGTCTTTTAATCATGTCACAATTATAGTTGTTATCAGAGAATATCTTGATGAATTTTGCATATTGATAAATGATTCTTCTGAGTGGTTACTTGAATACTGTAAAGCCAATTTACAAACTATACAACTTGAACATGAAAAATCGATAAAAAGTCTTTACAATAATATGGATAAGTAATTGATTGTCGTTGCAAGCCACTCAACACGGACAGCGTTTTTCAAAGTGGCATTTGTTCAATTATAAAGTTGCATTTGGAAAAGTTAGTTGCTCTTTAAAGTAGGTTGTTCTTAGAAATATTTTTATAAATAAAAGTTGCAACTGTTAATTGGCATTGCTGTTCTGCTGCCGGTTAGTTGAGACGACGTTCAGTGGCTAATAAAACGGAGGATTTATGTTTTGTCCTAAATGTGGAAATCAAAACAGTGAAGAAGTCAAATTTTGTTCTAATTGTGGTAATAGTCTTGTGAGTGTGAATACTCAACGGTTATCTACACATGCATTTGAAGAATCAGAAGAAAAAGATACTCCGGTTGCACTTATTATTATTACTTGGTTACTAATAATTTTTAGTCTTTTCCCGATGGGGCAAGTAAGTCTGCTGATAAGTATCGCCATTTTATTTTGTTCCGTTTTATTACTTTTTTCAAAAAATTCTACTGGGAAAACTAATGGATGGGTGGTTTTAATAATTTGGATAATTACATTTATCATAGGTTTTTTAGGTGCATTAAATAAAGGTATTCACTACAACTAGAGGCATTTGCACGGTAGTCAAGGACCACTCCTTGACGAAAATAAATAACTCTCAATCAAGGTATGGACCTTGACTGCCAAGGGAAAGATTGGATTCAGCTAATTGTATAAGTAATATCTCTTAGAAAGTTTTCTGAACCAGTCAATATCTTTGTGTAGAAGTTTCTTTATATCATCCACTTGGAATCGCTTCGAGAATTTTAATCTTACTCTATCAGTTCCCATTACAAGATCAAACATCTTCATACGATTTGTTGTTGCAAGAGTAAACGGGTTTGTATCGGGATATAGTTTGTGATAGACTTGCAGAAAATAAAATTGAAGTTCAAGCAAGTTAACTTTTTCAAAATCGGTGATATGAATCTGCACACCGTTAAGTATTTGATCTTTCCAATCACCGTAAAGAACTTTGTAAGAAATCGGACGGAATAAAACTCCGGGTAAATCAAGAGCGTTCATTTTAACAGCAAGAGTATCGGCATCAATCCATTCAGCCGCAAATGTTTGAAAGGGAAGTGTATAAGTAATTCCAATTCCAAAAACGACAAGTTCACCCAGCACTCCGCTTGCAACAAGATAAGAAGGAGTTTCCATATACGGAACGTTCGGGGAAGTAGGAACCCAGATCAATCCGGTATCCTTAAAAAGCATATTTCTTTCCCAGCCTTCCATCTTAACAACTTTGAGTTTGCACTTAACTTTGTTGCCGAGCGCACTTTTTGTGTTGATAAGATTTGCAAGTTCGCCGCAAGTTAATCCGTACACATAAGGAATTGCATAATTGCCAACGAAGGATCTGAAATCATCTTCAACAACATTTCCTTCAATTCGCAATCCACCTAAAGGATTAGGACGATCTAAAACTATGAATTGAATTTTATTTTCTGCTGCTGCTTCCATTGCAAGTCCAAGTGTAGAGATGTAAGTATACGAACGAACGCCGATATCTTGAATATCATAAACTAGTGCATCAATTCCTTCCAACATTTCTTTTGTAGGTTTAGCGGTCTTGCCGTAGAGTGCAAAATATTTTATTCCGGTTAATGTATCTGTGTAGCTTTCGAAAGATTGTCCGGAACCAACTAATCCTTTTAATCCGTGTTCGGGAGAAAATACTGCGGCGAGTTTAAAATTATCCGCGTGTTTGAAAAGATCGAGAGTTGATTCTAATTTACTGTTAACTCCGGTATGGTTTGTAATTAATCCTACGCGTTTACCGGTGAGAAGGGAAAAATGATCTTCTTGAAGTACATCTATACCGAGAGAGACTTTCTGTGCTGAACAAACATTAACAAAAAAAACTGCTAACAAAAAAAATCTTTTCATTTCGTTCGCACTACTTTCACAACTTGTTCTACTAGTCTATCGCTAGTAAGTGTAATCTCTTCAATTAAAATGTCAGCGGTCTTTTCCAATTCAGCGGCGATAGTCTGATTGCTCAAAGAAGAACAATTGATCAATACATTCAAGTAAGCGCCTTTGGCTGCCGTTCCTACTAGTGCGGCAGCAACTCCGGCATCAGAAATAGAATTTTTATTTCCCTTATCAATTATGATTTCCAAAATAGGAAGAAGTGCTTTCGATGTTTGAATAACATCCATCGGAGCTGAAGTTGCGCCGATAGTTGCTTCTTCAATTGCTTTAGAGCGGATATTTTTTTCTTGTTCAGTTTCTTTCGGCAATTTAAATGCATCCATAACTTTATCGAATGATGCATTATCCTGTTGCCCAAGTTCTATAAATTTTTTTTGTATTTTTTCTAAATTATCTTTTAAGTTGATCATTTGCAGTTCTACATCTGCATATTTCTTTTTACCGATCGTAAGATTGCAGACCATTATTCCCAAACTTGAAGAAAGAGTTCCGCATAATGCAGCTACATTTCCTCCACCTGGAGTTGGTGAGTTGGATGAGAGTTCGTTGAAATATTCTTGTAAAGTTTTTGAGAGATTCATTTAATATCCTTTTTTTTGAACCACCCCCTTTTATTCCCCCTCCTTAGTACAAGGAGGGGGACAATGGGGGAGGTTAAATCATATACTCAATTATTTTTTCTTCCGGCTTAAACGGATGAAGCGCGCTTAGTCCTAATTTTTCAATGGCAATGTTCACTAAACTCTTTTCATCTTTCTCTTTACCATTCGAATAGAATCTTCCTGCTTGCAGCATTGCCTCAAGCGGAACCAATCCGACAATCTCACTTCCATTAACTTCAACACCGAGTCGTGCGGCTTCTTTCTTAACTTCTTCGAATGCAACATGCATTGGTGTTATATTATAGTTAGTTAAGTTCATCGAAACTTGTGAGATGCTATATTTTTCAAGAGCAACTCCCATTCCTTTTACTTCTTTCAACCGTCCAGGAACTTTTATTGTCTTTCCGTCAACTTTTATAACATTCCCATTCTCATCACGTTTAGCATAACCACTCTCTCTTAATATTTCGCCAATCTCTTTTGAGTATTTAACATCATTAGATTTAATGTTTACATTATATGCAATTAGAAAGAACCGTGAGCCGGTAACTATTGCACCAAGTTTTGGATTAAAAACGGGTTCACCATAATCGGGAAGCCAATTATTATCTTTCAATTTTTCTTCAAGACCTTCGTATTCACCCTGACGTATACTTGATAAACTTTTTCTGTCTACTTTACGGGCGGCATTTTCATAAAGATAGACCGGAACTTTTAAATCTTGAGAAATAATTTTTGCAAACTCTTCCGAAATCTTAACGCATTCTTCCGTAGTTACATTTGCAACCGGAACGAATGGAACGACATCAATCGCACCGAGACGCGGATGTTCTCCTTTGTGTGTGCGCATATCAATCAATGATGCAGCAGTTCTGCAAGCATTTAATGTTCCGTTTAATATTCCTTCTTCATTTCCTGCTAATGTTACAACAACACGATTATAATCTCCATCCGGTTCAAGACTTAATAATTTTACATCTTTAGTTTTAGCTACGGCTTCTTTTATCGCTTCAAATGTTTTTTGATTTTTCCCTTCACTGAAATTCGGGACGCACTCAATAATTTTCATAAAGTATCCGCTCTCTGAAAAATGATTTGACCTTTTTTAATTGTGTATTTGTTCAAATTGATTCCAATGCTATAAATTATTTCTTGGTAATCTTTAGCAGCAAAAACTGCAAAATCCGCTTGCTTACCGACCTCAATGCTTCCCGACTTATCATTTAATCCGAGCGCTGCAGACGCATTTATGGTAACAGCAGAAATAATTTCTTCGGCACTCATTTTCATTTTAAGTGTGGCAAGCTGCATAATAAAATGAAGATTGGAAATATGTGATGATCCAGGATTATAATCAGTCGCCAAAGCAACAATCGCATTATGTTCGATCAACTTTCTTGCGGGCGCATAATCATAATCTAAAAAGAATGATACACCTGGCAATAGAACTGAAACTGTTTCGCTCTTTGCTAATTTCGGGATATCATCTTCGTTAATTACTTCAAGATGATCAACAGAAAGGGCTTTGTGTTTCAATGCAACTTCTAAACCGCCGATATTATTAAACTGTTCTGTATGAAGACGTAATTTGTAACCAAGTTTTTTTGCTCTGGTAAAAATCTTATCAACTTCATCGGAAGAGAACGCAGACTTCTCACAAAATGCATCAACAGAATCTGAAAGTTTATTCTTAATGATGTAGGGGAGAAGCTCTTTAATGATAAGATCTAAATATTGTTTGTGATCGTTCTTATATTCGGGAGGATAAGTATGAGCACCTAAAAATGTAGAAATTATTTCTATCTGTGAATGAGTTTTAAAATAATTTATAACTTGAAGAAGTTTTATCTCATCGTAAAAACTTAATCCGTATCCGCTCTTGATCTCTAAAGTAGTAATTCCTTGCGTAATGAAATAATCAATTCTTGGTTTAAGTATTCTAACCAATTCTTCAAAAGATGAATTGCGGACAGCTTTAACTGTAGAAATTATTCCGCCGCCGGATTTTGCAATTTCTTCATAAGTTGCACCGTTAAGTCTCATCAAAAATTCGTTTGCACGTGAACCGGCAAAAACGGAATGTGTGTGACATTCAACTAATCCCGGAAGTAGAATTAAGTCTTTTAGATCAATAGTTTTATCGGCAGATGTCTTTGAAGTAGACGAATTAGGTATTAAATCTTTAATTATACCATTCTCAACTAGTATAGAATGATCGGTAATTGGATTAATATCACTTAATTCGGAACCGCGCTTTAAATTCTTGCCGTTAGTATTAACTGTAATTATCTGAGATGGGTTTTTAAAGAGTGTTTTCATGCTTTTTTAGTTATTAATAAAGGTAAACTACTATTAATCATAGATGAACGTTTCAAAAATAGAGAAATCGAATCTTTATTTGCTAATAATTTTGTCAATGCCGACGTATTTTCGTAATTTTGCATGTTAAAAATCGAAGGGCTTAAAAAACATGTCTTCAGGCAAAAAATTAAAGATTCTTTTCGCAACTTCAGAAGTAGTTCCTTTCATTAAGACAGGCGGTTTAGCAGACGTGTCGTCTGCATTACCTCAAAAATTACAAGAGATGGGGCATATAGTAAGAATTATAGTTCCAAAATACGGCGCTATTGATGAGAGAAAATTTAAGATTCACGAAGTTGTTCGCCTGAAGGACTTAAAGATTAACATTGGTAATAAAGAAGTAATCTTTTCTTTACGGTCTTCTTTTTTAATTGGACCAAAAACAAGAGTACAGATTTATTTCTTAGATAATCCAGAATACTACGGTAGCCGACATAGTCTTTACGCAGACCCAATCACAGGTGAAGATTATCCCGATAACGATGAAAGATTTATTCTTCTTTCACGTGCTGTTTTTGAACTGATCACAAAGTTAGGATGGACACCGGATATAATTCACTGCAATGATTGGCAGACGGGATTAATACCGGCTTACTTAAAATCCACGTACAAAAACGATCCTACATTTAAATCAATAAAAACTATTTTCACAATTCATAATCTTTCATTCCAGGGTATTTTCCCAAAAGCAAATTTTGCTAAGACAGATTTACCAAAAGAGTTGGAAAGTGAAAAAGGAATTTTACATAAAGGTAAAATCAATTTTTTAAAGAGCGGATTGCTTTATTCCGATATGATAAATACAGTTAGTGAAACTTATGCAAAAGAGATTTGTCAGCATAAAGATTACGGGCTGGGCTTAGAAGCAATTCTACTCAAACGGAAAAAAGATCTTTACGGAATAATAAATGGAATTGATGATACAATTTGGAATCCGGAAGTAGATTCTAAAATACCGCACAAATTTTCTATGAAAAATATCGAAATGAAAAAAGAGAGTAAAAAAGCTCTTGCAAATAATTTCCACTTCACAGCAAAAGATGATGTACCGGTTATTGGAATGATCTCTAGACTTTATGATAATAAAGGAATGGACCTTATAGAAAAAGCATTTCCAAGTTTAATGAAAATGAATATTCACTTTATTCTACTTGGCACCGGCGATAAGAAATATCATAAATTCTTTACCAGCATGGCTTCAAAGTATCATAATAAATTTTCGTGCTATATCGGATTCGATGATGAGCTAGCACATTTAATTGAAGCAGGTTCTGATATTTTCTTAATGCCTTCTAAATATGAACCATGCGGTCTGAACCAAATGTATAGTTTAATGTATGGGACCATACCAATCGTTCGTCATACAGGAGGACTTGCAGATACAGTTCAAGCATATAATCCAAAAAATAAAACCGGCAATGGATTCGTCTTCAAAAAATATTCTGCATCAGAAATGTTAAAAGAAATCAAAAATGCAGTGAAGATTTTTACCAAAGATCAGGATAAATGGCAGAACATTATGCGTAACGGAATGAAATCCAATTTTACTTGGATGAATTCTTCCAAGAAATATGTTGATCTGTATAAAAAGCTTACCGACTAATTGATGAAACGCCATGCGATTTTTTTAGATCGTGACGGAACTATTAATCACGATTCCGGTTATATAAAAGACCCGTCTGAAGTTGTTTTACTTTCCGGAGTATCAGAAGGAATTAAGAAACTAAAGAATGAATATGGTTTCAAAGCGATTGTCATATCAAACCAGGCAGGTGTCTCTAAAGGAATTATGACGATCGGGGATGTTGATTCTGTAAATGATCGCATCAATCATCTTTTAAAAAAGAACGGGACTGAAATTGATGCATTCTATTATTGTCCTTTTCATCCTGATTTTGATCCGCCTGAAAAATCAAATTGTAGGAAACCTTCTCCGGTTATGATTGTTCAAGCTGCAGAAGAACATGAGATCGATCTTTCTAAATCATTTATGATAGGCGATAAAGCAAGTGATATTGAATGCGGCATTAATGCAGGAGTGAAGACAGTACTAATAAATAGTGAAGACAATCGTAATGAAATTTCTATCTTGCATAATCTTGGAAAAAAGCCCAATTTTACAGCCGCTAATTTCAAAGAAGTATGCGATTTTATTATCAATGATTTTTCCGGAGGAATTTAATTGATCAGATTTTTGAAACTTGCCTTTTATCTATTTGCAGTTATAATTCTAATTGTTTCCTGTAGTCAAGATCCTACATCAGTCGGTTCAGAATTAATTTCCCAAAATGAAAAGATTGCATTTCAGGAATTAGACAGTTATCAAGCAAACGTTTTTCAGAAGTCGGTTAACTATCAAGATAAATTTAAGTTCGGTTTATCTAATGTGGTCTTAATGGGAAAGAATTCTTTTGCAGAATCTTCTATTCTAATGCGTTATCATATTTATTTGCCGGATTCTCTATTGGCATTAGTTAAGAGCGGGCAATACACTGTTAAATCAGCTACGATGAAAATGATTCCGCGTTATCTCTTGGGAGATAAAACTGCGACTTTAGATTTTTCTGTGTTCCAAGTTCGAAGTGATTGGAGTCCTAGTGGATTTGATAGAGATAGTATTCCAAATTTAATTTATGATCCTGTTGATGTTTCATCAGGATTAACTGTAAATGATACACTTGTAAAATTTAATTTAAAAAATGATGTTGTTACTCAATGGTTAAAATACGCAGCTGATAGTAATTCAGCACCAAAGAATTTTGGTATACTTCTAAAACCAAAACTATCATCACAAAAAATTGTAGGTTTTAATTCAGCCATTGCAAGTTCATCAACAAACGAGACAGTTCTTACGGTTGAACTGGAAAGACCTTCAATAAGAAAAGACACACTGGGAATATCTCCATTTTTTCATATTTATTATTTAACAGGACAGGTACCTCAACAAAATAGTAACTTAACTTTTCAAGGTGGTATAGGATTAAAAGGGACTTTATTTTTTGATTTAAGTTTGTTGCCTAAAAATATAATTGTTAATAAAGCATATCTTGAATTGAATGTTGATACAACTTCAACTTTAGATGGAAATCCTTCTTCAGATTCTCTTTTTGCGCAAATACTTGCTGACAGTACAACGAAAAAATTGACAAAAGATAGTACTGTTGTTACCGTACTTGCTAAGAAAAATAAAATTTATACCGGTGATATTGCATGGATGGTTCAGAAATGGCAAAACGGAGAATCGAACCAAGGAATTTTACTTTCTCTCTGGGATGAATATGCTTCGGCTGCACGTATTGCATTCTTTGGAAGCAAGGATCAAAACAAAGCACTTAGACCTAAATTGAAAATTATTTATATGCAAAAAAAGTAGTCTAAATGAAAAAAATAAAAATCATAATGTTATTACTTCTTGCTACAATCCCATTGATGGCGCAAGGAGGTTCGCTTTATTCGGGGTTTGGTATTGGTGATTTAAGAACATCATACTCTGCACGCAGATTTGCAATGGGTGAAATGGGAATTGCATTAAGTGATGTTGACTATTTAAATTCTATGAATCCGGCTGGATGGAACTCGCTTAGATTAACACGTTTTGAATTAAGTATGAATTATAACGGAAGTAATATACAAAGCGCTTCCTCATCTGCATTTTACAGCAAGACAGGATTTAACGGAATGATGTTAGGATTTCCTGTTGAACATGATTTGGGCTTATCAGTTACATTAGGACAAGTACCATATTCGCAAGTCGGTTATGAAATCAAAACAAATGTTAATGATACTTTAGTAGGGAATTATAATTACAGTGATCAAGGTGAAGGCGGAATTTCAAAAATGTTTATTGGTACTTCATACCGTTTACCTTTTGATTTCTCAATCGGCCTTTCCTATGATTATTATATTGGCAGAGTTACTCATAATCTCGTCGCTAATTTTGATGCTACTTCAACTTTTAAGAGTGCAACTTTCGAAAAAGAAACCAGTTATCATGGAATGGGTTTTACTTCAGGAATTATTTCAAGCGATCTTTCAAAATTATTTGGATCTACCGAGTTTAAGGATTTTAGAATTGGATTCGTATATACTCCATCAGTTACTTTAAGTGCAGATTCTGTAAATAATTCTACAACGTCTATTGGCACAATTACTACATCAACAGGTTCTATAAAAAATAATCTTCCTTACAAATTGGGAATCGGTACTACCTTTAAGTATACGAACAATTATACGTTCACACTCGATTATTTATACCAGCCCTTCAGCGAGTATACTTCAAACGGTAAACAAGATATCAATTTGCAAAATTATTATAAGCTGGGTTTAGGATTTGAATATAGAAATGCCGATACACGATCAAATGCATTTTGGGATCATGTCATGTATCGTACCGGATTAAGTTTTGAACAGACTCAATTTAAAATAAAAGAGACTGGAATAAATCAATATTCAATTTACGGCGGTATTTCACTTCCGATAAGTTTTGACAACACAATTGATCTTGCTTTTCAATATGCAAAAAGAGGAACTACCGATAATAATTTATTACTTGAGAATATCTATAAATTTACTGTAACAATAAGTATTGGCGATCTCTGGTTTATCCGTCCTGATAGATAAGATTATCACTTACTGATTATTTATGATATCAATTTTGAATTATTCTCCCATTCCTACTAACAATTACATCTTATCATTCAATCACTTTTCTTTTCGTAAACTTTATTTTGAATTGAATTTCCAGAACAGCATATTTGAAAGAGAAATTTCTATTCACTAATGCAAATTAATTTTATCAAATAAAAATGAAGTGATATGTACAATCAATTACAAAACGACAAAGAAGCTTTTAGAATTTCTCAATTAGAACTTAATCGTCAAGAAACACAACTTGAATTAATTGCGTCAGAAAATTTTGTTTCCCAGGCGGTTTTGAATGCAGCCGGTTCAGTTCTAACTAACAAATATGCAGAAGGTTATCCTGGTAAAAGATATTACGGCGGATGCGAATTTGTTGATTTGGCTGAAGACCTTGCCCGTAACCGCTTAAAAAAATTATTCGGTGCGGAATATGCTAACGTGCAGCCGCATAGCGGTTCTCAAGCTAATATGGCCGTCTACATGACATTGTTGAAACCCGGTGATACGATTCTTGGATTGAGTCTCGATCATGGCGGACATTTAACTCACGGTTCACCCGTAAATTTTTCCGGACAAATTTATCACTCAGTTGGTTATAGCTTAAATAAAGGAACTAAACTTTTAGATTATAACTTAGTTGAAGATCTTGCAAAGAAAGAAAAACCAAAATTAATTGTTATGGGTGCGAGTGCATATTCACGTGATTGGGATTATGCAAAGTTCAGAGAGATCGCCGATAAAGTTGGTGCATTATTAATGATGGATATGGCTCATCCGGCAGGATTAATTGCAAAAGGTTTGCTGAATAATCCGCTTCCATATTGCGATGTTGTAACATCAACGACACACAAAACTTTGCGCGGTCCAAGAGGCGGAATTATTTTAATGGGAAAAGACAGAGATAATCCTTTCGGAATAAAAACCTTAAAAGGAGACCGCTTAAAATTAATGTCGGAAATTTTAGATAGTATGGTAATGCCCGGAATTCAGGGCGGACCGCTTATGCATGTAATTCTTGCAAAAGCAGTTGCATTCGGAGAAGCTCTTGAAGATTCATTTACAGATTATGCAAAACAAATAATTAATAATGCAAAGATGTTATCAAACGAACTGACAACTTTAGGTTATAATATTGTTTCCGGCGGAACAGATAATCATTTAATGCTAGTAGATCTAACTAATAAAGAATTAAGCGGGAAAAAAGTTGAGAATACACTCGGAGCTGCCGGAATTACAGTAAATAAAAATATGATTCCGTTCGATACTAAAAGTCCTTTTGTTACAAGCGGTATTAGAATTGGAACGCCTGCAGTTACAACGCGCGGTATGCAAGAAAACGAAATGAAAAATATTGCATCGTTCATAGATAAAGCAATAAAAAATGTTGAGAACGAATCAGTATTGTCTCAAATAAAAAGTGAAGTTGCAGAACTCTGTTCCAAGTTCCCTTTATATCCTCAATTAAAACAAAACTAAAATGACAGAGCAAGAAGAAAATAATATTGACAGCGAGGATCCGAAAGAAGAAGTGGAGATGACTTTTCTTGATCATCTTGAAGAGTTAAGATGGAGAATAATTTATACTGTAATTGGAATTTTTATTGGGACAATTATAGCGATGATATTTATTGATTTTTTCGTTGATAAAATTCTTCTTCTTCCGGCTCGAACAGCAAATTTTAAATTACAAAACCTCCGACCTTTCGGTCAGCTTTTTCTCTACTTCCAAGTGGCTATTATGCTCGGTTTGATTTTTAGTTTCCCCAATGTAGTCTATCAATTATGGAAGTTTATTGCACCGGCATTGAAGTCTAAAGAAAAAAAATATATAAAATGGATTGTATTGTTCACTACTTTTTGTTTTATGTGCGGGGTAGTTTTCGCTTATTACATCATGCTTCCGCTTACATTAAAATTTGCTGCAGGATTCGGCTCTGCTGCTATACAAAATAATTTTTCAATAGAGGAATATCTCTCAATAGTTCTTAATATCATACTTGGTGCAGGTCTAATATTTGAACTTCCGATGCTTTCATTTTTCCTTTCTAAGATTGGTTTACTTTCACCAAAACTGATGAGAAAATATAGAAGACATGCTATTGTGGTTATAATGATAGTAGCCGCATTTCTATCTCCAGGAACAGATCCAGTCTCACAAGTGCTTCTTGCTGTTCCATTGGTTTTGTTATATGAAATAAGTATTTTTGTTTCAAAAATATTCCAAAAGAAATCTTGATAAATAAATCCTTCGCAGAAATTACACTCCCGATTGAAGACGAACTTTCGAAATTTAGTGAGCTCTTCAAGCAATCCTTAAAATCGAAAGTTACCCTCTTAGAATTAGTAACAAGATATATTCTAAAGCAAAAAGGGAAAAAAATTAGGCCTATCTTAGTTCTACTTTCAAGTGATTTATGCGGCGGTATATCTGAACGCAGTTATCGAGGTGCTACTTTAGTAGAATTACTTCATACAGCCACTTTAGTTCATGATGATGTTGTTGATAATGCAGAAACAAGAAGAAATTTCCCTTCGATCAATGCTGTTTGGAAGAATAAAATTGCTGTATTAATGGGTGATTATTTATTGGCGCGCGGTTTAATGCTTGCAGTAGATGGAAACGATTTCGATTTTCTCAGAGTAATAACAAATACAGTTAAGAGAATGTCGGAAGGGGAATTGCTGCAGATTAGTAAAACAAGAAAATTAGACATAGATGAAGAAACATATTTTAGAATTATTTCCGATAAGACTGCATCGCTTTTATCAACATGCTGTGAAATAGGAGCGCGTGCGTCTACTGATGATGGAAAAAAGATAAATGCAATGAAGGAATTCGGTGAAAATCTTGGAATTGCATTTCAAATCCGCGATGACATTTTAGATTTCATCGGCACTAAAAATATATTCGGCAAATCGCTCGGTGCTGATATCAAGGAAAAGAAAATAACACTTCCGTTAATATATGCGTTAAAAAACGCACCTCAAGAAGAATCAAAAAAAATCATTAATTTACTAAAGAGTAAAGAGAGAAAAACAAAGGTAGATGTTGTAATAAAGTTTGTTAAGATGTATGAAGGTATAAAATACTCTGAAAAAGTTGCTCTTGAATATTCTAATACGGCTTTATCTAAATTAGAACAGTTTCAGATATCCGAGTCACGATTATCATTAGAATCATTAGTAAGTTTTGTTGTCGAAAGGAAAAATTAGATAAAATTATTTTTTAGAAGTTAAAAATTTTTGATTTTAAATTTCGTTTCTTATCTTTGGCAGTAATTTTTTAGCTAATTGTATATCTTATCTCTTTAATAATTTCTAGCGAAAGCTAAGCTAAATAACTCAAGAAAGATTCCAATAAAACGATCTGTTAATTATACTATTACAGGTATTCAATGAAGAGAACGGTACTGGATTATGCACTCAAGATTCGCCTCCCGTTAACATTATTTGTTGTAGCAATATCTTTCGTATTAACTTTTTATTTCTCCCGTGCTGAAAGAGATAGTGTAGGATACAAACCTGAACAACCAATAAAATTTTCTCATAAACTGCATGCAGGACAAATGGTGATAGATTGCCAGTATTGCCATATAGGAGTTACCAAAGAAAGACAAGCTTTAATCCCTTCTGTAAATATCTGCATGAACTGTCATACTATATCACGCAAAGATAAACCTGAAATAATCAAGCTGACAAAATATTATAATGATGGGAACATAATTCCTTGGAAGAGAATCCATAAGGTCCCGGAATACGCATATTTTAATCACAGCGTTCACGTAAATAAAGAAATTGATTGTGCAAGCTGCCATGGTGATGTAAAAGAAATGGATGTTGTTGAACAAGTTAAACCATTTACAATGACTGCTTGTTTAGATTGTCATAGAAATCCTGAAGAAAAATTGCCTTATTTGAAGAATGTTAAACTTGGTCCGGAATATTGTTCCGCATGTCATAGATAATTAGGAGATTTACTTTGATAGCATTAAGCAAGATAAATAGAAAAAGTTTTTTTGAAAAAATTGGTAAAGGTGCACTTGTGGCTGTTGTTGCATCAGTAATACCGTTTAAGTTCTTTACATCAGTTGCAAAAACATCATCAAATAAAAATATTAAAATTAAAATTCATCCTTTTGCAGTTAAAAGAAAAGATAAGGTCTAAGATGAGCGATTCCTCAAAATCATCAGATAAAAAACAATTGTGGAAAAGTCTGAATGACTATAACAACGATCCGGAAGTTTTAAAATTTAAGCATGATGAATTTGTTGAAGGTGTAACTGAAGAATTTGATCCTTCAAAGCTTTCGGGAATTTCAAGGAGAAAATTTTTAGCTCTTCTTTCTGCTTCTGCTGCGCTTACCGCAACTGCATGCACAAATTACCGTGATAAAGGTGAAATAATTCCTTACAACAAAAGACCCGAAGAAGTAATGCCGGGTGTTGCAAATTATTATGCATCAACTTGTAATGGTTGCGGACAAGCTTGCGGTATTTTAATTAAGACTCGAGAAGGAAGACCGATAAAGATCGACGGTAATCCCGATCATCCGATTAATAAAGGAAAGATTTGTGCAAAGGGACAAGCAAGCATTCTAGATTTATATGATCCGGAAAGATTAAAAGCACCACGCTTTAATAGAAATGATATTAGTTGGAAAAGTGTTGACAATGATGTAATGAATGCGCTCAACAGTTCTCAATCAAGCGGAAATGAAATCGCAGTTGTTACCGGTTCGATTACTTCTCCGACAACAAAAAAAGTCTTGAACGATTTTGTTGCAAAATATTCGAACACAAAAATTTATTCTTATTCTTTGATCAATGATCAGCAGAGAAGAAATGCGTGGATGGATTCTTACGGAACCGATGAGTATCCGGCGATTAAATGGAAAGATGCAAACGTTATTCTTGCTCTCGATGCCGACTTTCTTGGTAACGAGGGAAGTTATATCGAGAACATGAGAGAATATACTCAGCGCAGAGAAACGAACGGCAAAACGGATTTCAACCGTTTGTATGTAGGCGAAGGAAGAATGAGCGTTACCGGCATGCTCTCCGATTACAGATTCCGACTTTCTCCCGACTCTCAATATGAATTTGTTATGGCTTTGATCAATGAACTGAGCGGTCGTGGTTCCTCGATTGCTATTGATAGCAACGCGAAATCTAAATTTGGAAAGTATTCACTAGCAAAATTTGAAGCGTTAATCGGCAAAGATAAATTGGATCATCTCGTTAATGATTTAAACGCCAACCGTGGTAAAAGCATTATTTATGCCGGAGATACTTTGCCTAAAGAAGTTCATGTTGCGGTAAATCTGCTAAATGAAATTTTAGGCAATACTGTTCTTTATGATTATACATCATTATTAAAATCTTTAATCAATCAATCAACGAAAGAGGAAATTTCTAAATTAATTGATTCGATGAATGACGGAAAAGTTGGAGCAGTAATTCATTTTGATTCTAATCCGGTTTTCACATTGCCTGGAGATTATGGTTATACCTCAGCATTAAAGAAAGTTAATACAGTTGTAACTTTAACAGAAGCAGAAAATGAAACATCTGCAGCGAGCAATTACATACTTCCAATTAATCATGCATTTGAAAGTTGGGGAGATGCCAATACCCGCAGTAATGTTTATAGTTTACAACAACCTGTAATCTCGCCAATATTCAACACTAGACAAAAAGAAGCTGTGCTGCTCACTTGGATTTCGGGCGATGCAAACTCTTACAAAGAAGATTCATATCACCAATACTTGATGAATAATTTTAATGCAACTGTTTATACTAAACAAAACACATTTGCCGATGCAAAAACTTTTTGGTATTCAGCACTTCACGATGGAGTTGTTTTACTCAATGAACCTTCGCAACAAAATAAATTTAATCTCACTGCATTTAATAATATTAAAGAATTAGAAAATGGAAATGGCTTTACTCTTCATCTAACTGAGAGTTATTTTGTTGGCGATGGTAAATTTGCAAACAACGGCTGGCTTCAAGAAACTCCTCATCCTGTTACAAAAGTAACATGGGATAATTACGCCGCAATTTCACCCAAGCTTGCAAAACAGCTTGATGTTGAAATGAACGATTTAGTTTCAATCGGAGTTGGTAAAACAAATTTAGAATTGCCGGTTTTGGTCCAGCCGGGGATGGACAATAAAACGATCAATATTGAATTAGGTTATGGAAGAACTGTTGTCGGTGAAGTCGGGAAAGAAGTCGGATTCAATTCTATTTCGTTAATGTCAAAAGAATTTTCATTATCACCTTACATTTATCAAAATGTAATAATCAAAAAAGTTAATGAGACACATAAATTAGTATCAACTCAAGAACATCATTCACTCGATGATACTTTTGTTAAAGATTTTCATCGCACAAGAAAGATTATTCAAGAAGGAACAGTTGAGAAGTACAAGAAAGAACCAAACTTTTTACATGAAGTAGAAGAAAAGTTAATTGGTATCACAAGAGAGCATCAATACACCGACTTAAAATGGGCGATGGCAATTGATCTCAACAAATGTACAAGCTGCAGCGCATGTGTAACATCGTGTAATGTTGAGAACAATATTCCTGTTGTTGGTAAAGATCAAGTTGGACGCGGACGTGAAATGCAATGGATAAGGATTGACCGTTATTATTCCGGAACCCCTGATGAACCGATTGTAAGTAACCAACCGATGCTTTGCCAGCATTGCGATAACGCTCCTTGCGAAAATGTTTGTCCGGTTAACGCGACTAATCACAGTCCCGATGGATTGAACCAGATGGTTTACAATCGTTGCGTTGGTACGCGTTATTGTTCAAATAACTGTCCTTATAAAGTACGGCGATATAATTTCTTTAATCACCGCGATCACTTTGCTGATGCTTATTATGATAACGATTTAACATCCCTTGTACATAATCCAGAAGTCACTGTTCGTTCTCGCGGAGTTATGGAAAAATGCACTTTCTGTGTTCAGCGAATTATGGAAGCTCGCTCGAACGCCACACGCGATGGAAAAATTATAAAGGGAAGTGATGTTGTTACAGCATGTCAGCAAGCTTGCCCGACAAATGCAATTACTTTTGGTGATACGAACGATCCAAATTCTGATGTAGCAAAATTAAGAGAACATAATTTGTCATATCATGTTTTAGAAGAATTATATATTAAACCGAATGTTACATACATTGCCAAACTTCGAAATACTCATTCGGAGGAAATTTAGTGAGTACTGTTGATTACACACGGGAATTATCTGTCTTAGAAGGTAAACCAGCATTAAGAGAACTTGATGATCTAATTGCTAAACCTCTTGAGACAAAGCCGGATAAGAAATTTTATATCGCGCTTGCAATTACTCTTTCCATGACAGGATTACTAGTCCTCGGTCTCGCTTTAACTTTTTATTACGGTATTGGAATGTGGGGAAATAATATTCCGGTAGGTTGGGCTTTTGATATTATAAACTTTGTTTTTTGGGTTGGTATCGGTCATGCAGGAACTTTGATCTCTGCAATTTTATTTTTGTTCAGACAGAAATGGCGTACGGGTATTGCTAGATTCGCGGAAGGTATGACGGTCTTTGCTGTTATGACAGCGGGATTATTTCCGTTAATACATGTTGGTCGTCCTTGGTTGGCTGGATATTTATTCCCTTATCCAAATCAGCATTCAGTTTGGGTAAACTTTACATCACCTTTGTTGTGGGATGTTTTTGCTGTTGCGACTTATTTAACAGTCTCGTTGATTTTCTGGTACGTTGGATTAATTCCCGATCTGGCAACATTACGCGAGCGGACAAATCATAAAATTAAAAAGATGATTTATTCTACTTTCAGTTTAGGTTGGAGATTTTCGAATCGTCATTGGCATCATTATGAAATGGTTTATTTAATACTTGCCGGATTTGCAACTCCACTTGTTCTTTCCGTTCATACAATAGTAAGTTTTGATTTTGCAGTTTCTGTAATTCCCGGTTGGCATACAACAATCTTTCCTCCGTACTTTGTAGCCGGTGCTGTATTCTCCGGATTTGCAATGGTGCAAAATGTTTTGATCATAGTTCGAAAAATTTTCAACTATGAACATATTATTACTGTTGATACGCTTGAGAAGATGAACAAGGTAATGCTTCTCACCGGTTCTATGGTTGGTTACGCATATGCAATGGAATTTTTTATTTCTTGGTACAGCGGAGTAGAAGCAGAACGATTTGTTTTCTTGAATAGAGCACTTGGACCTTATGCATGGGCATATTGGATTATGATAACATGCAATGTCGTTTCTCCTCAGCTTTTCTGGTTCAAAAAAATTAGAAGAACAATTCCGGTAATGTTTGTAATTGCAATTTTTGTAAATATCGGAATGTGGTTCGAAAGGTTTGTTATTATCGTTACATCGCTTTCAAGAGATTTCTTACCTTCAAGCTGGGCTTATTATAAACCAACATTAGTTGATGGAATGATTTTAATAGGAAGTTTTGGATTTTTCTTTACATGGATTTTGCTATTTACAAAAGCTTTGCCTGTTGTTTCTATGGCTGAAGTAAAAGCTGTTGTGGACGGCGCTCAACCTTCTCATAAGGATCATTGATTATGAGCGAAAAAATCTTATATAGCTACACAAGTATTTTTGATACACCGGATGAAGTAACACATGCGGCTGAAGAAGCTGTAAAGCAAGGATACACTAAGTATGATGTTAACACGCCTTATCCGTTGCATGGGATGAATAAGGCGATGAATCTTCCTGCTTCAAAACTTGGGTATGTTGCATTGATCTTCGGAATGTCTGGAGCATTGGGAGCTTTACTAAGTTTATGGTGGGTCTCTGCAATTGATTATCCTTTAGTGATTGGCGGTAAACCATTCTTTTCCTTCCCGGCTTATATACCGGTAATATTTGAAGTAACGGTTCTATCAGCTTCAATTGCAACTGTTCTTGCGATGTTGTTTTTCTTTTTCAAACTACCCAATAATGCTCATCCGCTTCATGCAACTGATTACATGAAAAAAGTTTCTAATGATAAATACGGAATCGTAATTCAAGCAGAAGATCCAAAATTTGATGAAGCATCAGTTAGAAAATTTTTGGAAAGTGTTCATGCAAGAGAAATAAATGCTGTTTATTGGGCCGAAGAGGAAATTACTCATAAACATAAAATCTTCGAGCCGAAGTTTCTAACTTTCTTATTAGCAGTTGCTGTCATTACTTCCGGTGTAACATATTTTTCGTTGAATAAATTAATGTTCATGCTTCCTTTTAATTGGATGATGGAACAACATAAACAAAATCCTCAGCAAAAAAGTCTTGTCTTTGCTGATGGTTATGGAATGCGTCAACCGGTTAATGGAACAATTGCACGAGGGTTTCTTCCATACAATTTTCAAGGTCAACCCGATCTTGCCGGAGAAAAATTAGTTAATCCTATTCCCATCTCTAAAGAATCATTACAACTCGGACAAACTAAATATGATATCTACTGCAGTCCTTGTCACGGATATCAAGGAGAAGGGGACAGCAGATTACGAGGACAATTTCCTAATCCTCCAAGTTTACATTCGGAAAAAGTTAGAACATGGAGCGATGGAAGAATTTTTGCAGTTTTAACAGACGGACAAAATGTTATGCCGTCTTATTCAACTCAGCTAACAGTTGACGAAAGATGGACAGTAATAAATTATGTAAGAGCATTACAAAGAGCGCTTAACGCTAAGGAGTCCGATCTACAATGATTTCTTCTTCAGTTGAATATCAGAAAAAGGAATTGCCGTCAAAAGTTCAAACAATTGGTCTTGGTTTACTGTTAGTAGGATTGTTAATTGTTGTTCTTGGTTATCTTATTAATCCCGAAAGAAGCGCATACAATAATATTATTGGATTAACATTCCTTATTAGTATTGCAGTTGGTTCTCTCTTCTTTGTTGCGGTTGAATTTTTATCCGGCGCAGCGTGGAGTACTCCGTTTAGAAGAGTCGGCGAATTTTTATCATCTACGGTTTGGATTCTTCCATTACTTTTTATCCCGCTCTTATTGAATGTGAACACAATATTTCATTGGACTCATCCTGCACCGACAGATAAAACTTTGATTGATAAGGCTCCATATTTAAATGTTTCTTTTTTTGTAGTGCGTGTAATTGGTTTTTGGCTTCTATGGTTGTTGTTCTATTATTTGATGATTAGAAATTCCCGTAAGCAAGATCAAACAAAAGATCAACATCTGACAAAGAAGAATATTAAACTCTCAGCTATCTTTATGCCATTATTTGCGTTAACGATTTCTTTTACGGCTATAGATTGGTTAATGAGTATTGAACCTCATTGGTTCTCAACAATTTTTGGCGTTTACTATTTCTCGGGAACTATCCTTGCTGCATTGGCAATCGGAGCTATCTTTATTGTTTTGTTGAATGAACGTGGATTTTTTGTTAAAGGAATTCATACAGACAACTACTATAGTCTTGGAGCGTTGATATTTGCATTCACAAATTTTTGGGCATACATTGCATTCAGCCAGTTCTTATTGATTTGGTATGCAAATCTTCCCGAAGAAACTTTCTGGTTCCTTGCAAGATGGGAAGGGAATTGGAAATTTTTCTCTGTCGGATTAATCATAGTTCATTTCTTAGTCCCTTACATCGGTTTGCTTTCACAGCCATCAAAGATGAATCCTAAGCGGTTAATTTTTATGTCCGGCTGGATTTTGTTTGCACATTATTATGATTTGTATTGGCTCGTAATGCCAAATTTCTTTAAGGAAGGAATTCCATTCAGTTGGATTGAATTAGGGTTCCCTTTATTAATAGCCGGTTTGATAATTCTTGTCTTCTATTATCAAGCAAAGAGAAATAATTTAGTGCCGATTGGCGACCCAAAACTAAAACGCGGAATTGATTTCAGATTATAACAGAATATATCTATGAGCTTAAATAAAAAACCAGAAGATGAATTGAAGTTTAGAGAATTATTGAAAAATCCAATACGATTATTCGGCTGGGTTTTCGTGTTGTTCTTTGTAATCATTCTTTTATTCGGAATTTATTTTGTTAATAATCTTAACCAGATTTCTTTTAATGAACAAGTTGTTGGGATAGCAGATACAACCGGCATCAAAAAAGAAATTCCCATAAAGAAAGGCGGTGTGATGCCTGCTGTGGATTTGGATCTTGTGAAGAATCCCGCTCCGGATTTTATAGCAAACGGTAAAAAATTATATGAAGCAACATGTATGTCTTGTCATGGTGAAAAGGGATTAGGCGATGGAACTGCCGGTACTATGTTAAATCCAAAACCAAGAAATTTTAATGCTGTAGATGGCTGGACAAATGGAAGAGATGTAGATCAGATGTATAAAACACTTCAAGAGGGAATTCCGAAAAACGGAATGGCTGCCTATGAATATTTGCCAAAGATAGATCGCTTCGAAATTATTTCTTACATAAGAACTTTTGCACAATTTCCTCCGGTTACAGACGATCAACTGATTAATCTTGATATGAACTACCAGGTTTCGCAGAGTGCAACAGTAACCAGCACTATTCCGGTTAGTCTTGCTGAGACAAAACTTGAAGAAGAAAATTCTACACTGAATATGCAGTTTTTAAAATTTCAAAAACATGTGAATGATGCACAAGGAAATGCCGGAGCCAATGTTTTGAAGAATTATTCAGTCAATCTAAAAAAAGTTTTTACTTCCTTCTCACGTTTAGGCGCTAATCAAAGTCTTGATAATTATGTTTTTATTGTAATAGCAGATCCGATTAATGCCGGTTTTAACCCGACAGTTGTTCAGTTATCTAAAGATGTATGGAAAATGCTTTATGATTATCTGAAATCTTCAACGATGTAAGACAATAAATGAAAAACACAAAATTATATCTGATATTATTTCTTCTGATTTCTTTTCCTTTGTTTGCGCAAAAGAAAATTGAAGTTGGAATTGACGAAAAGCTTGGCAATACTTTACCTATGGATTTAAATTTCCAGACTTCGGAAGGTAAGACTGTAACTCTTAAAGACATTATCAGTAAACCAACTTTAATTGCTTTGGTCTATTATGAATGTCCCGGTATATGCAATCCTATGCAGAATGAATTAGCATGGACAATTGATAAACTCCAACTTGAACCCGGGAAAGATTTTCAAGTAGTAAGTATTAGTTTCGATCATAAAGAGACTCCGGCGGTTGCAGCGAAATGGAAAAGAAATTATTTATTAACGATCAAAAGAAAATTTGACCCAAGCAGTTGGCTTTTCTTAACCGGTGATAGTTTGAATGTTCATAAACTTACCGAAGCTTGCGGATTTTATTTTAAACCGGCTGATAAACAATTTGTCCATGCTGCAACTTTAGTAGCTATCTCACCTCAAGGAAAGATTTCCCGCTATCTATTCGGAACTAATTTTAATCCGTTTGATGTTAAGATGGCATTACTCGAAGCTGAAAGCGGAAAAACATCTCCGACAATTTCTAAAGTTTTGCAATTTTGCTTCAGTTATGACCCCAATGGAAGACAATACACACTTAATATTACGCGAATCATCGGAGCTGTTATGCTTATTGGTATCGGAATATTTTTGAGTGTTTTATTAATGAAGAAAAAAAATAGAATCAAGGAGCTAAAATAAATGGCTAATGAAATAGCCGTGAAAAATTTTTATCAGCAGAGTACAAACAAACATACCGGAATTCTTTCCTGGTTGTTGACAAAAGACCACAAGAGAATTGGCCTGATGTACATGATGGCGATTATGACATTCTTTGTCGTTGGAATGATCATCGGGTTACTGATGCGGCTGGAATTGATAGCACCGGGCCGCACGATTATGGGTGCACAGACTTACAATACATTATTCACTCTGCACGGAGTGATAATGATTTTCTTGTTTATCATTCCGGGTCTTCCGGCTATTTTCGGAAATTTCTTTTTACCGATTCAAATCGGTGCGGCTGATGTTGCATTCCCAAGATTGAATTTGCTTTCGTGGTATATTTATATGATCGGTGCAACATTGGTTCTTGTTTCACTTTTTCTTCCGGGCGGACCGATTGATACAGGGTGGACATTTTACATTCCATATAGTATTAGGAGCTCGACAAATGTTTCGATGGCATTATTTGCGGCATTTGTACTTGGGTTCTCTTCCATTCTAACCGGAATAAATTTTATAACAACAGTTCATAGATTACGCGCTCCCGGAATGGGATTTTTTAAAATGCCGTTGTTTGTTTGGGCAACTTATGCTACTGCTTGGATCCAAATTATTGCTACACCGGTTATTGCAATTACAATTTTGCTAGTGATAATCGAACGGGCATTTGGTGTGGGGATATTTGATCCTGCTCTTGGCGGCGATCCGATTTTATTCCAGCACATGTTCTGGATCTATTCACATCCGGCTGTGTACATAATGATCTTACCGGCAATGGGTGTGGTCTCGGAAATTATTCCTACATTTTCTAGAAGAACGATTTTTGGATATAAACAAATTGCGTATTCATCGTTAGCAATTGCGTTTATCGGATACCTTGTTTGGGCGCATCATATGTTCAGCAGCGGAATGAGCGATACGGCACGATGGATTTTTTCTTTACTCACATTCATTGTTGCGCTGCCCAGCGGAGTTAAAATATTTAATTGGGTAGCTACAATGTATAAAGGTTCTATTGATCCTCAACCGCCATTCTTATGGGTCATGAATTTTATTTTTCTTTTTTCAATCGGCGGATTAACCGGACTCGTTCTAGGTTCGCTTGCAACCGATATCCATCTTACCGATACTTATTTTGTAGTGGCGCATTTCCATTATGTTATGTTTGGAGGAACTGGTACAATCTTTTTTGCCGCACTTCATTATTGGTTTCCAAAAATGTTCGGTAGAATGTATAATATGAAATTTGCACGCATTGCAGTTGTATTATACTTTATTGGATTTAACATGCTCTACTTCCCAAAATTTATTATGGGTTATATGGGAATGCCGAGAAGATATTACGATTATCTACCGCAGTTCACACCTTATCAGAGAATTTCTACAATAGGTTCATGGATTTTAGTTGGAACGATATTTTTCATTTTTGGATACTTAATTCATGCATTAAGAAAAGGAAAGAAAGCTACATCAAATCCTTGGGGTGGTGTTACATTGGAGTGGCACATTCCATCTCCGCCGCCGTTAGAAAATTTTGAAACTATTCCAACCGTTACGCATGAACCATACGATTTCAGCCAGCTTAAGGAGATGAAGAATGAGTGATCATCAAGAAGCTGCTGTTCATCAAGTTCATCGTGATGATGCTGGTGCAAGAATGGGAATGTGGCTTTTCCTTTTTACCGAAGTACTTTTATTCGGTGGAATGTTTTTAGTTTACGCTGTTTACCGTTATCAATATCCTGATCAATTTCATCTTGCTGCGAAGGAACTGAATACAACTTTGGGTACGCTGAATACAATTATTCTTATAACAAGCAGTTTGACAGTTGCACTTTCGATCGCAGCTCTACAGAAAGGGAATAAATTTCTTTCGCTGATTCTTCTTTCTGCAACTTTATTATTTGCTCTGATGTTCATGGTAATCAAATATTTTGAGTGGACAGCCAAAATATCACATGGAATTTATCCCGGATCGCCTGAACTATTAACTAAACCCAATGGGCAAATTCTTTTCTTCGGTTTATATTATGTGATGACCGGCTTGCATGGTCTTCATGTTTTGGTCGGAATGGTTGTAATCTCTTTCATGATCGTATTCATTGCAAGAGATAAAGTTACTCCTGATAATTATGTGAAGCTGGAGAACTCAGGTTTATACTGGCACTTAGTAGATCTAATTTGGATTTTCTTATTCCCACTTTTCTACTTAATTCAATAAAGGAAGATTCATGAGCGGAAACAATAAACACCATATTAGTTACGGAACATATATAATAGTTTGGCTTGCGCTGCTTGCGTTTACATCACTTACAGTAACGATCGCCGGTGTAAATTTGGGAAGATATACTTTATTTATTGCATTATTGATCGCTGCAATAAAATCCGCACTGGTTATAAATATTTTTATGCATATAAAATTTGACGAACCGATCTTCAAAGTATTTCTTGGAATAAGCGGCTCTACTTTATTTATAATTTTTCTCTTAACATTTTTTGATTACATCTATCGTTGAGGAATTAAATGGGTTTTGGTCCAACTACACATACTGATTCAGTTGATTTTGTGATGTTATATATTGTTGCTATTTCCGTAGTTCTTCTTCTGGGAATTACGGCGACAATGATCTATTTCGTTTTCAAATTCAATAGAAAGAAAGGACACGCCCCTGTTGATATTCACGGCAATATTCTTCTTGAAGTAGTATGGATCGTTATTCCAACATTACTTGTCCTTTCAATGTTTTATTTCGGCTATTCAAGTTTTAGGGAGATAAGAGATATTCCGGCAAATCCTTACACAGTTAAAGTAACCGCAAGGATGTGGCAGTTTTCTTTCGAATATAAGAACGGGAAAAAAGCAGATACACTTTATGTACCTGTAAACACCGGAATAGATTTAGAGATGCAGTCAATGGATGTGAACCATGCTTTTTATATTCCTGCATTTAGAATTAAAGAAGATATTCTTTATGGTAAAACAACGCATTTATATTTTACACCTAAGATAGTCGGTGATTATGATGTAGCATGTGCGGAGTATTGCGGATTGAATCATTCAGCTATGTATACAAAAGTAAAAGTTTTACAAGACAATGATTTTTACAAATGGTTAGAACGCCCCGGTGTTCCTTTAACAAAAATTCAAACGAATAATTGAGCAATAATTGTTTCATCAATTGAAAAAACATATTGGAATAATTTTAGAACTCGGCAAAGTTAAAATAACTTCCTTTGTTGCAGTTTCTACATCGGTAGGGTACATTTTACATTCCGGAAAGTTTGAATGGACTCTGCTGTTTATTGTGATCGGAGTATTCTTATTAGCTTGTGGTTCATCCGCGTTGAATCATTATCAAGAAAGAGATCTTGATGCACAAATGGAACGAACGAAGGGGAGACCGATACCTTCGGGAAGAGTTACACCTTTCTATGCAGTTGTTGTTTCGTTCTTGTTGGCAATCATTGGTTTGGCGATAATTTATTTCTCATCAAACTTAACAGCGTTAATACTTGGTTTTATTGCGTTGATCTGGTACAATATAATTTATACTCCGTTGAAAAAAAGATTTGCGCTTGCTGTTGTCCCGGGTTCTGTCATAGGCGCTCTTCCGCCAATGATAGGCTGGACTGCTTCAGGAGGAAATGTATTTGATATGAAGATATTATCACTTGCATTATTCTTTTTCATCTGGCAGATACCGCATTTTTGGCTCTTGCTTTTACTTCACAGTAAAGATTATGAGAAAGCCGGATTTCCGACACTTACAAAAATATTTAATGAACTTCAGCTTGGAAGAATAACTTTTATTTGGATTGCCGCACTCGTTACAAGTTGTTTGTTGATTCCTTTCTTTAACGTATCATCAAGTTACTATGTTCTAATAATTTTGTTTCTGCTGGGTGTTTGGTTGATGTGGAAAACGAGAGGAATATTATCAGATTATCTTGAAAGGATAATTTTCAGAAAAGCTTTCTTGAGTATTAACTTATATGTCTTAGCTGTTGTTTTGATTATCTCTATTGATAAATTATTTCTTAAAGTATTATAACCCGCCAGAGGCGGATAAATCGGATGTACAATGGAATTTTTAGATAAAGCAATATTACCTCAATCAGCTCATCATATGGTCTTGATCAAATATTTGATCGTGGTTGCATTTGTTATTCTGATCCCTTATTTGAGTTTACTGTTTGGTAATCTGGCATACTCGCTTTATTTCAGAAAGAGAGGTATTAAAGAGAATAATGAAAATTTCTACAAACTCTCTGAAGACTTGATTGAAATGATCACGTTTAACAAAAGCGTGGCTTTTGCTTTAGGAATTGTACCGATGTTGAGTTTAATATTTGGGTTTGCTCAATTGCTCAATCAGACAAACGCAAGTGTGCATGGGTATCTTTTCATTTCTCTTCTATTTTTGTTCACTGCACTCTTGTTGATTTATTATTATAAAAATGGTTTTCTTTTCAAAGTAAAAGTAAGTGATGAAAGCCCTAGCCTGACAGACATTGAAAAAAACAGAATTGCAAAACAAGAAAGAGCAGTAAAGATTTTTGGTAAGTCGGGTAAGTATGGTATTACTTTACTTCTAATCTCGATCTATATATTCTGTGGTGCTATACAATTATCATTCGATACAGAAAGATGGGAGAGTGTAGGCAACATTGCTGAAATGGTTTTTTCTTTTAACGCATTAGTTGGTTTCGTACAATTTATTTTATCTGCTTTCTTAATTACTTCAGCAATGATCTTATACCGTTACTTTAAAACTAATTCGGAAGTTTCTAATTATAGTGATGAATTTAAGAGTTACATCAGAGATTTTGTTTTATTGAGAGGATTATTGGCATCCATAATTCTTCTGTTGTTCGTTGTCTTATCAGTAATGATGAGATCAAAGTTGTCGCTCTCATACGGTGTATTCGGTTATTCAGTTTTTGCACTTTGCTTGATCTTAATTGTGTCCAGTTTGTTTTATGTAATGCTGAAAGAATCGAGTACAAAATATAATTCTGCAGTAATCTATTTAATTATAGTTGCAGTGTTTGTTCTTATTATACGCGATCAATATTCATTTGATGTAAGTACTAAAAAACAATATGCAATTCTAGCCGCTAACTACGAAACATATCAAACTAAAATAAATGAAGGACTTGGGATCGGTGTTGCAGCAATAAGCGGTGCTGATATTTACAACGGAAGATGCATAGCTTGCCATAACTTCGATAAAAGAATAGTTGGACCTCCGTACAATTCAACAATGCCTAAATATGAGGGGAAGAAAGATCTTCTTGTAAAATATATTTTGAATCCTACCAAAGTTAATCCAGAATATCCTTCAATGCCTAACCAAGGTTTAAAACCGAACGAAGCAGATGCTGTTGCTGAGTATCTTCTTACAACTTATAAAAAATAATTTGTTTACTCAGAAAAAGATATCCCATCATAGACCGGATAATTTATTTTATGAATCTGAATATTTTATTCTTATTTTCGATCAGCCAAATATAAATTAGCAAAGACCGTGAGAAAGGATAAAAGTTATTTCCAGTACATTATAGCTGTAGATTCTCACTATTCAGAAAATCATTTCTGGTTGTCAAGGACCACTCCTTGACAAGAGTAACAGTAATTCAGTCAAGGTATGGACCTTGACTGCCACACAAAGATAATACAAGGATGAGCATAATTGCCGGAACGAATTTTATACGGCAATCAAAATTGTTGAGTTTGATATGTTCACATCTTCGATAAATAACAAGCGAGGATTGCCATGCAAAAAATCTTGTTAAATGAATCTGAAAAACCGACAAAGAAGCATTACCAGATCTTAATTATGAGCTGGGCAGGATGGGTATTCGATTTTTATGATCTTGTTCTTTACACTTTTCTTTTGATACCGATCGGAAAGGAATTGCACCTCAGCGATGTTGCACTTTCATTCGTATTAGGTTCATCGCTTGCAGCAACTGCATTAGGAGGAGTTTTATTTGGAATTCTTTCCGATAAAATCGGTCGGCGAACGGTTCTTCAATTGACAATTTTAGTCTACAGTATCGGAACATTCTTATGCGGATTATCATTTAGTCTTTTCACTCTTGTCATTTTCAGAATAATAACCGGTTTAGGAGTTGGCGGTGAATGGGCAACCGGGCAAACATATGTGGGTGAAACTTTTCATGCAAAGATGAGAGGAAAATATTGCGCGTTCATGCAAACCGGTGCGCCAATCGGCGTTGCTCTTGCCTCAGTGGTTGGCGGATTAATCGCTCCGATGGTCGGCTGGCGGATCTGTTTTTTCGTTTCAGTTCTACCGGCTTTGCTTGTAATATTTATTAGAAAACACTTGCCGGAATCGGATTTATGGGAAGAACGGAAAAAAATCATTTCCGGTAAACAGATTTCCGAAAATGAAATCATTACTGAAACTGAAAACAAATTTGTACTACTGTTTTCAAAACAGTATAGAAGACTTTTCATTCAAGCATTGATACTGGCAATTTTCGATATGTCCGCTTACTGGTTCACATATTCTTGGTTGCCGGGATATCTTCATCAGCAAAGACAATTCTCTCTCACGAAATCAGCCTTGTGGATTTTGGTAACTCAAGCCGGTGGGTTCATCGGTTATTTTATATTCGGGTATATTGCCGATCATTTTGGCAGACGACCTGCATATTCGATCTACTCGGTTATTATGGCGGCGGGATTGATTATGATTACCATTATGTGGGATGTGATAGTTTCCGTTCCGCTCGTGATCTTAGTATTCATGTTTTTGGTTGGATTCGGAACCGGTATGTTCGGCGGATTCGGTTCTCTCTTTTCCGAAATTTTTCCTACGTCGATCAGAAATACAGCGATGGGTACTGCATTTAATCTTGCTAGAGGTGTTCAATTCTTTACACCTGTAGTAATTACTTTGATAGCCGCTAAATACGGATTGGGCGGAGGAATTTCACTTGCAGCGCTGTTTGCTTTGCTCACCGGAATATGGATTTGGACTTTTCCGGAAACTAAAGGTAAAGTGCTGACTGCTGTCGGCGTATCACTGTAATGATTTTATGAAACTTCCTCCAACCGAGAGATTCAATAGCTGCGTCAATGCATACATTAAGTATTTTCTTTTTTTAATATTTCTTTCTACTTCTATAGTTGCACTAAAGCTTCCTCCTATTGGAAGTGGGCGCGAGTTTTTAGAATATGGTATTCTTACGGGTTAAATTATTTTATAATATTTTTACATTTATAATCATAGATTTTCAAAACTAATTAAATAAATCAATTCTCAAGGAGTTCGTTATGTCTGAGCTCATCGAATTCAAACTTAACGGTAAAGCAGTTAAAGTAAACGCAGACGGTGAAAGAATGTTGTTATGGGTTCTTAGAACCGACTTCGGTTTAACCGGTACTAAGTACGGGTGCGGAGAAGGATTTTGCGGTGCCTGTACTGTTCTAATTAATAATAAAGCTGAACGTTCTTGCAGTATAGCAGTTAAAAGTGTTAAAGGGAAAGAAGTGCTTACGATTGAAGGATTAATAAATAACGGCAAACTGCATCCTTTACAAAAAGCATTTGCAGAGAAAGATGCACTTCAATGCGGTTACTGCACACCGGGAATGATTATGAACGCTTACGGTTTACTAAAGAAGAAACCAAAATCGACTTACGACGAGATCATAAAAGAAATGGATGATAATTTTTGCAGATGTAGTGCTCATAAAAGAATTGTTGAAGCTATTCAAACAGCATCAACTGAAATGAAGTAGGAGGCATGAAATGAAAAATGATAATTATTTAGATCTGGATTTCAAAGATATTAAAATTCCGTTCGAAGTTGATAGAAGAGAATTTATAAAACTTCTCGGCGGCGGATTGTTTATTCTTTTCACAGTCGGAGATACTTTAGGATATGTTCAACAAGAACAGAGAAGAAGAGGTGAACTGCCCACCGACTTCAATGCATTCTTAAGAATAGATGAACAGGGAAGAACCAGTTGTTTTACCGGCAAGATTGAAATGGGGCAAGGAATAATTACTTCGCTTGCACAAATGCTTGCCGATGAATTGGATGTAACTCTTGATTCGGTTCAGATGATCATGGGCGATACTGATCTATGTCCGTGGGATATGGGAACGTTCGGTTCTATGAGCACAAGGTTTTTTGGACCACCGTTAAGAGCAGCAGCAGCAGAAGCAAGAAACGTTTTGTTAGAATTAGCTTCCGAACAGTTAAAAATTCCGGTTGATAAATTATCCGTTGAGGAAGGTGTAATTTATCAAAAGTTAAATCGTAAGAAAAATATTTCTTATGCAGAACTTACAAAAGGGAAGAAGATAGAACGGCATCTAAAAGGCAAACCAAAAATAAAAGATCCATCCGAATTCAAGATTATGAATAAATCTATAACAAGAGTTGATGCTATTGAGAAAGTTACAGGTAAAGCAAAGTTTGCGGGTGATATGCAGTTCCCCGATATGCTATACGCAAAAGTGTTAAGACCGCCTGCGCATGGCGCAAAACTAATTGATGTTGATTTATCCGAAGTGAAAAAGATGAACGATGTAGTTGTTGTTCAAGATGGAGATCTTGTTGCTGTACTTCATAAATATCCCGACGTTGCAGAAAAAGCATTGGAAAAAATTAAAGCAAAATTTAGCCCTTCCGAATCCAAATTAAATAATGAAAATATATATGAACACCTCATGCAAGTTGCCGGTGATGGAAAGGTAGTATCGCATAACGGAGATATAAATCAAGGAGAAAAGCAGTCTGCTACGGTTATAGATGAAACTTATTATGATAGTTATGTTGCTCATTCGCCTATTGAACCGCACACTGCAGTAGCCAAGATGGATGGTAACAAAGTTACAGTATGGGCATCAACACAAAATCCTTTTACAGCTAAAGAAGAAGTAGCTCGTGCTCTAGGAGTTGCTTCTGAGAATGTCCGCATTATTACTCCATATGTCGGTGGAGGTTTTGGAGGCAAAACAAGAAATCTGCAAATAGTTGATGCAGCTCGATTAGCAAAACTAACCGGTAAACCGGTTATGGTTGCATATTCTAGAAAAGAAGAATTTTTTTACGATGCATTTCACCCAGCAGCAATTGTAAAAGTCAGATCGGGATTAACTAGTTCAAACGATATTAGTTTTTGGGATTACAATGTTTACTTTGCCGGTGAAAGAGGTGCAACACATTTTTATAATATTCAAAATTCAAACACAAAGTCTTATAGCGGTAATAGGAATAGTTTGGTCCAAAATCATCCATTTGCAACCGGTGCATGGCGAGCGCCCGGCAACAATACAAATACTTTTGCAAGAGAATGTCAGATTGATATTATGGCTGCTAAAGCCGGTGTGGATCCGCTTGAATTCAGAATGAAAAACTTGACCGACAAAAAAATGATTGAAGTATTAAAAGTTGCGGGAGAAAAATTCGGATGGAAATCATTTTCGAAAAATCCGAGCGGAAAAGGTTTTGGAATCGCGTGCGGTATTGATGCCGGATCTTATGTAGCTATGATTGTAGAAGTTGATGTGAATTCAAAAAACGGAAATGTTAAAGTGAACCGGGTTGTCTGTGCTCAGAATATGGGACTTGTTATTAATCCTGAAGGAGCAACTATACAAATGGAAGGATGCATTATGATGGGACTCGGTTATGCATTAACAGAAGAAATTAAATTTAGTAATGGAGAAATCTTAAATAAAAATTATGATACTTATGAAATTCCAAAATTCTCATGGTTGCCAAAAATAGAAACTGTTATTCTGGATAAGAAAAATGAACCGCCTCAAGGTGGAGGTGAACCGGCAATTATAACAGTTGGTGCTGCAATTGGAAATGCTATATATGATAAACTTGGTATTAGACTAAATAGAATGCCGATGACACCGGAAAGAATTAAGGACGCGATTGCAAAAAAAAGTTAATTGAGTATTAGTCCATAAAATATTCCCAAATACATTTTGTAAAGACGCCCCATGGGGCGTCTCTATGTAATAATTTTGTTTGAATAGTTTCTATTTTCTCCTAATTTGCATTTGTAACAATTGGAATAGTTTAGTGGGGAATGAAACAACAAATTTCTCTTGCGGACAAACCGGAAACACAAACTGCGCCGAATACTACACAAGCATACTACTTTACGTTAATATAAATTCGATTGGGATATTTAATAGTTAACCCTTAATGATATTACATATGGCGCAACAAAGCAATATTGATGGACTACTTAAGATATTTGAAATAAATAAGAAGAGTATCTTAGAAAAACATTGTAAAAAATTAACGATTTATGCAAAAGATTTTTCAAACCTTATTAATATGGCGGAAGATAGAAAGTTAAATTATTATCATAAAATATATCATCGAGAAATAGTCCCTAACGATTTACAATCGACATTAAATACATTACCCAAAATACATATCGATAAACTAAGTCCTGTTGATACTTCAAATCTTTTAAGAAAACTTGCTCAAGTAATAAAAGTTAGACGCCAATTAGTCGGGCATATGTTCTATAATAGAGATATTACCCAGTGGCGTTTTTTTTATTTTGATCAACGCGACGCTTCGGAGAAAGGTAATCGTTGGGATTATGGTTCACATGTGCACTTTATGAATTATCTGTGGCCAAACCATGACCCAGTATTTATTCTGAAAGAATTTTTGGAAGATAAACCACACTTTAAAGGACATCTACACATTCGTTTCATTGAAAAATAATCGATAAAATATATATTCATTGAGGGCTAACCAGCAACTCAAAACTGACCGCGATTAAGATGCGGTCTTAGGATTTGGCAATTGGTTTTAGTTTTTAGGACTAATTGTTCTTGTAAAGTTTATTAGTAATACAAAACTGATTTATAAAATAAAGTTGCGTTGATAAAACTTAGCCGTTTGTTCTGGGTGGCGGTTTCGTTGTAAAGACCGTTATACGTCAGGAGAAAATCATGTTTAAAAAAATCAGCGATAGCTCAAGCGTAGTAGATCAATTTCTATCCACGATAAAAGGCTTGGGTCATCCTGAGTATCCAATTCTAGACAGTCGGTATGCACCAAATTCTCGGGTTCCGTGTACAGACTTAGTGCCATTTATTTCCGAGCGGATTGTAGTAGGTGACATAGACAGCATCAAATATTTAATGCGAATGGTGGTTGAAGGTAATCCATTTGGCAACGGGTGGATTGAAAAGAGCGTTGATAATATTCTATCAATTCCATTCGAGAAGTATGTTTCGTTTTCATCAGCATGCGCATTACCGGAGCTAAAAGCATTGTTTATTGTAGCGGAAAAAGGCGGTGGTGGCAGGGCGTTCATGATCACTGGAGAAATTCCTCGAATTGTATCGTGGGCCTGCATAGTCCACCAACCGTTATGGTCAACTGATCTACAATCACTTGCTAAAAAGGCGAACTCATGGATAAGCATGATGGCAGAAGAATTTCCAGAAACCCTTTGGGCGGGATATGAGAAATTTGATGTTAGAGAAATCCCCAACAGAACTATCGAAACTAAGATGAGGGAAAAGATCATAGCGCTTACGCCGGCCGCGCGGTTACAGCTTTTTTATGCTGTAGAAAAAAGGGGCGGGTCTTTGCTCAACTTATTAACCAACAATCTAACCAGCGGTCCAATTCGTAGCCTCGGTATAAATTTTGACAAAACATCCCAAGAATTGCTTGAATCTGGTCTGGTTATACCTTCGTTTTCTTCAGAGGCTATCGAGACAGCGTATTCAAAACAAGAATTAGTTGAGCTTTGCGAATCGAGTGACGTAAGCTTCCGAAAATCATGGAAGAAAGAACAGCTATTAGGAGCACTTGCAAAAAAAGACTTAGCAATGTTGGAGAAAATTGCAAACTCCAAGAACGTAGTATCACCAAATATCCAACTTTATCCAGCGTTAAATGACGTAGTACATATTGCTGATGAACATCAAGTAGGATTCAAATTGTTATGTTTTGCGTAGTGGCAATACGCTAGGTTGTCGCGAACAACCCATGGCATATAATTAATTTTACAAAGATTGTTCGAACATCTTACGGTTATAAATCCAATAGTTTTTTTTATTTTTCAGTAACAGCTTTCAGCAATCAGTGGTCAGCTATCAGATAATACCAATCATGGAAATAAATTTTGACAGTTTTAGAATCATTACAGCTATCTACAGACTTTCTTGAAAAGAAAGGAATAGAATCGCCGCGCTTAAATGCTGAACTGCTTCTCTCTGAAATCTTAAAATGTAAGCGATTGGATCTTTATCTAAAGTTCGATCAACCGTTAAAGGAAAACGAAGTTGATATTTACCGGGAATGGATCACTCGTCGTGGAAAGTTTGAACCGCTCCAATATATTATCGGTAATGTTGAGTTTTATGGTTTACCTTTTAAAGTAACACCAGATGTTCTAATACCACGACCGGAAACAGAAATATTGGTTGAAGAGGTAATTAAGTTCTGTAAAGATAAACCCGGATTGAAAATATTAGATATCGGAACTGGAAGCGGAAATATTTCTATTTCTTTAGCGAAAAATTTAGATAATGTAGAAATAATTGCTGTTGATATTTCTGAAAAAGCATTATCTATAGCCAGAGAGAATGCCGTGGCTAATAGAGTTGAAGAAAAAATTCATTTCATTACTGCTGATGTTAAAAATTATGTGTGTAGTTATCAATTCGATATAATAGTTTCTAATCCTCCATATGTCAGCAAAGAAGAATATCCGATTCTTCAAAATGAAATCAAAAATTACGAACCTATGGTTGCCGTTACGGATTCGAGTGACGGATTAGATTTATATCGAACGATAGCGGAAAGAGCACAAATATTATTTAAGAATAATGGTAAGATCTTTTTAGAAGTCGGCAAAGATCAAGAAAAGTTTATAGCAGATATTTTAGAAAAGAATGATTTCATAAATATTTATTTTGTAAAAGATTATCAGCAAATTGATAGAGTCGTTGTTGGAGAATTGAAATGAGAGCATTGGTTCAAAGAGTAACGGAAGGATCAGTTCTTATTGTTGAGCAGAAATATTATTCAGAAATAAAAAAAGGGATGGTGATTCTTCTTGGAGTAAAAGAAGGTGATACCGAAGAAGATTTGAATTTTGTTGCCGACAAATGTTCCAACTTGCGGATCTTTGAGGACGAAAATGAAAAGATGAATCTTTCTCTAAAAGATATTAATGGGGAAGTTCTAATTATTTCTCAATTCACTTTATACGGAGACGCAAGAAAGGGAAATCGTCCGAGTTTTACAGATGCTGCTCGTCCTGATGTTGCAGAATCAATGTATGAAAAATTTATAGCTCGGATGAAAAGTAATCTTGGAAATGATAAAGTTAAATACGGAGTGTTTGGCGCGATGATGATGGTAAAAATATTTAATGATGGACCGGTAACAATTTTACTTGAACCTTAACTAAGGAGGGGGACATGGGGGTGGTTGAAAAAGAAAGGATCAAGAATTGCACTCAACAATAATGATCTTCATGGATGGTGTTGGAATCGGAAAGAAAGATTACGAATACAATCCCTTCTTCAAGTATGGCTTCAAAACATTCTCAGAAATCTTCGGTGAGATTCCTCATATTGATAAACAAAAACTAAAAGGTAATAATGCCTTTCTTTTTCCTGTTGATGCTTCCATGGGTATTCCTGATATACCTTTAAGCGGAACCGGACAGACATCAATCTTCTGCGGCATTAATGCACCAAAATATATCGGAAAACATTTCGGACCTTATCCTTACTCAACGCTTGTACCAATCATAAAAGAAAAAAATATCTTTCGTTCTTTCATGCAAAGAAGAAAGAAAGTTTATTTCGTAAATGCATATCCAAAACAATTTTTTGATTATGTAAATTCCGGAAGAAGAAGATTAAGTGTAACCACTTTAAGCTGTATTATGAATGGAATGAGGTTGAATAATATAAGTGACATTCATAAAGGAAAAGCTTTGGCCGCCGATATTAACAACCGCCTCTTTGTAGAAAAGATGAATTATAAATTGAAGGTTATAAATGCTGAAACTGCGGCGGATCGTTTAATACGGCTTGGTTCGAAAAATCATTTTACATTATTTGAAATATTTCACACAGATCATCTTGGTCACGGCAGAAACAGTGAATGGCTTGAATACACAACGGGAATTCTGGATCGTTTTCTTTTTCATATAATTACAAATCTAAAAAAAAATATGACACTTGTTGTTTGTTCTGATCACGGAAACTTTGAGGATCTTTCTATTAAGATGCACACACTGAATCCTGCAATAGGAATTACAGCCGGGAAGGATGCAGAATTATTATCAAAGAAGATTAAGAAGCTTTACGATATCAAACCGGCAATAATGGAGATGTATGATTGAGTAAATATCCTCTCATAAAATTTGTAATTCTTTTTATGATTGGAATAATCTTCCAGTCTATTTTGTCCATTCCATTAATTACACTTTTAATTTTCTTCTCGTCTGCTTTATTCATCTCGGTAATATTTCATTACCTAAAATCAACTTATACTGAACAGTTAAAAGTTATTCCAATAATTATAGCAATACTTCTTTGCGGGTCGCTTTATTATTCAGTTGTATCACCTCCGAAAGTTCGCTATCCGTTTCATTTAGAAAAATATACTAAAACTTTAATCAGCGGTACGATAGATAATATAGAATTGAAAAAAGAAGGCAGAATAATTTTATATTTATCTGCCGACACTGTAACTACAAAAGAGCAGAAGTTTCAAGGCACATTTAAAATACTTTGTTCTGTTTATGATGAAGATAGAAAAACATCAAAACTATTTGATCAATTAGAAATTGGGAACAGAATACAAATCTTTGGAAATATTATAAAACCAAGGAATGAAAGAAATCCGGGCGAATTTGATTATGAAAAATATCTAAGCGGAAAGGGAATTGTTGCAATCGCAAATATCTATAAAACCGATGACGTAAAATTTATCTCGAAGGAAGTTTCGGTTTACAAAAACACAATTCATCAAATCAGAAAAAAGTTGGATGAGCAAATCACATCGCTGCATAACAAAACTACAGCCGGCTTACTTCGCGGATTACTACTAGCTGATCAAGGCTCGATTGATTATGTTATCAAAAATGAATTTATTAATTCTGGAGTTGTGCATGTATTGTCTGTCTCCGGCTTACATGTTGGTTACATTGTTCTGATCTTCTTAGTTGTCTTCAATAGGTTTAATATTTTTACGCGCTACACATTAACATTGATCGGCTTGTTGTTCTATCTGATAATAACCGGTGCAGACGCGCCGGTGTTCAGATCAACAGTAATGGCTGTTGCCTTATTAGCAGCACCGGCTATGGGCAGAGAATACAACAGCTTAAATGCTTTGTCTCTTTCGGCTTTTATCATTTTATTGATTAGTCCGAATGAATTATTCAATCCAAGTTTTCAATTATCCTTCTCAGCGATATTATCGCTGATCTTAATCTACCCGCCAATGAAGCGTGCAGTTGATAACATGCACATAAAAATAAAATGGCTGAATTGGTTTTTAGTTTTTTGCGTTACCTCTTTATCGGCACAAATAGGAACGCTTCCTTTTACGCTAACTTATTTCCATCGTCTTTCTGTATCTGCTTTGCTTGCCAACTTAGTTGTTATTCCGGTTTCAGGTGCAATTGTAGCCTTGGGAATATTCACATTGTTTATCGGTTCTATTTTCAGCTGGTTCGGTTCCGTATTTGCTTCTGCTAATGAACTGCTGACATACGTTATGTATTTCTTCGTTCGTTTAATGGGTGGAGATAAATACTCATACATTTTTATTAACCAGTTCAGTGTTTACGACGCAATATTATTTTATCTCGTCTTAGCATTTATATTTTTCATCTTAAAAATATTTACAAATAGAAACGCAAAAATTGCCGGAGTAACTTTATCAGTTGTGCTATGGATTATGTTCATGCGTTTAGATAATTATGAATTGATGCCGAAGAATATTTTATCAGTTACGGCTGTAGATGTTGGGCAAGGTGATGGCCTATTGGTAAAATTTCCAAATGGTAAAACAGCATTGATAGATGCGGGTGAAGCGACGGAATATTTTGATAACGGCGAACGCGTGATTTTACCTTTAATGGATAAATTAGGTATTGATAAAATTGACTACGGATTTATTTCTCACGTTGATTCCGATCATTACAAGGGATTCTTATCAATAATAAAAAAACATAGAATTAAATTTATTTATAAACCAAAGCTTGATCCGAAATTTCAAAAAGATATTGATCTTGAAAAGATGTTATCAGAAGAAGGAGTTCCATTCCAATATTATTCAAAACAAATAATTCCGATCGGCAACAGCCGTATTTATGTTTTGAATGACACTACAAACCATTATTTTGAATCTATGAGTTCGAATGATCAAAGCGGAATGCTTAAGTTGGTGTATGGGAATAATTCTTTTTTGTTTACAGGCGATGCAAGTACAAAAGTTGAAAGCGACTACGTGAGTAAATACAAAACATTTTTACAATCTGATGTTCTAAAAGCTGGGCATCACGGAAGCAGATCAAGTACAAGCGAAGAATTTCTGGATTTTGTTAAACCAAATTACGCGATCATTAGTGCCGGAGTTATGAACAAATTTAATCATCCGCATAAAGATATTATTGAACGGTTCAATCAAAATAAAATTAACATTGTAAGAACTGATAAGTCCGGCGGTATAATGTTTAGATCGGACGGATATAAAATAGAAGAGATTAATTGGAAGAAAGTGGAATCAACGTTTAATCTATAACCATGCTTAAAATTCAAGAAAACAAATCCTTAAAATCCTACAACACATTCGGTGTTAATGTAAAAGCTAATTATTTCATGTCTGTTGAATCTGAAAAAGAGATATTGGAAATATTACAATCCAAACGTTTCAACAGTATGAATAAACTTATTCTTGGCAGTGGAAGTAACATCCTGTTCACTAAAAATTATGACGGTTTAGTCATCCATTATGTTGAGAAGGGAATACGCGTAGTAGAAGAAAATGAAAAGTATGTAATCATTGAATCTTCAGCCGGAGAGATTTGGAATGACTTGGTTTCCTACTGTGTTGAGAATAAATATTACGGAATCGAAAACCTTTCACTCATTCCCGGAACTGTCGGAGCCGCACCGATTCAAAACATCGGCGCTTACGGTGTAGAAATTAAGGACGTATTCGTATCTCTTGAAGGAATTAACTTAGAATCGGGAGAGAAAAAGATTTATAAAAAAAATGAATGCAAGTTCGATTACCGAGACAGTATTTTCAAAAGGGAATTGAAAGGGAAGTTCATAATCACTAAAGTTATTTTGAAATTACAGAAAGAAAAACAGTTCAATCTTAATTACCGTTCCTTGAATGATTATTTAGGAAAAGCGAACAAAGAAAAGTTGACGATCAGAAGAGTACGTGAGACAATTAACAAAATTAGAATGAGTAAGCTTCCCGATCCTCAGCGTTTTGGAAATGCGGGAAGTTTCTTTAAGAATCCGGAAGTGAATGAAGAAAAATTTTTAGAATTGAAAAGAGATTTTGAGGAAACTGTATTTTTCAAATTAGATAAAAATAAATACAAATTACCTGCCGGATTTCTAATTGAAAAATGCGGCTACAAAGGTAAGAGAATCGGAGACGTAGCAACATATAACCGTCAAGCGTTGGTTATAATCAATATGGGCAGTGCAACGGGAGAGCAGATCAAAACATTCTCGCAAGAAATTCAGAAAGCTGTCTTTGATAAATTTGGAATTGAATTAATTCCTGAGGTAAATATTTTATAACCTAACTAATGGTGAACTATGGATTTATTAGTTTCTGTAATCGGTCTGACATTAATAACTTACTTTGTTATTCTGCTCGGTGCAACTCGTCTTGCAATTAAGAAAGGATTTAATGCACCAGCAATGTTTACGTGGGCGTTGTTTTTCCCGCCTATTGCTGCGATAATTGTGCTATTCATTTATAGAAGAGAAAATGTAGAACGTGATGAAAAAAATACTTTCTCAAATATCATTTGGGAAGTTACACAGCCTTTCATAGATCTTGCACATACTTCCCGTGCGTTACTCGGTTTGAATATATCTTACATTCTTGAAGGACTAACTTACTTTGGAGTAGTAGGACTTCTTGCAATTTATTTTAATGATTACATAAAACTCGATGATATCCGTGCGGGAAATATGGTTGGCGTTCTTACTGCGGGAATTACGTTGAGCATGTTATTCCTTGGTGCTACAGTAGATATTGTCGGAGTACGCAAAGCGTTATTGTATTCACTCTCATTCATGTTTTTTGGAAGAATACTTTTATCAACTGCACCGCATCTTGGCGCTACGGGACTATGGGGTTCGGCTCACATCTACTCAATGCTTGGAATACTTGGCGTAGTGATCGGTTATGGAATGTATCAACCCGCGGCTTATGCAGCTGTTAAAAAATTTACAAATGAAAATACTGCTGCAATGGGTTACGCAATGTTGTATGCGTTGATGAATCTTGGCGGATTTTTACCGGGATTAATTTCTTCACCAATTAGAAGATCTACAAGCATTCTCGGTGTTTTCTGGGTTTATGTTGGTCTCACGGTTGCTGGAATTGCAGTCGTCTATTTTATTATAACTAAGAAAGCAGTTGCAAAAGCTATAGAGATAGCTTCTAAGGAGAAAAATGTTAATCAGCAGGAAGATGAAGATGAACTTGCTAAAATGACGGCAAAAGAAAAACTGAAATTCTACTTGAAAAATTTTCCGTTGAAAGATAAACGGTTTTTGTTCTTCATTTTTGCATTGATACCAGTACAAACTTTGTTCGCTCACAATTGGTTGACTATTCCGCTTTATGCAAGCAGGGCATTTGGAGGATTTGTAAAGGATAATTATGAATTTTTTGTAAACCTCAATCCTATCTTCATCTTCATTCTAACTCCTATGATCGCGGCACTAACATCGAAAAAGAATGCGTACACAATGATGATCATCGGAACTTTTGTAATGGCTTCTCCAACTTTTATTCTTGCATTGGGACCGAACTTAAATACACTTATCGCCTATATAATTATTATGACTATCGGTGAAGCGATGTGGCAGCCGAGATTTTTGCAGTGGGTTGCAGAAATTGCACCGAAGAACATGACCGGCATCTATATGGGCATCGGACAATTCCCATGGTTCCTTACAAAAGTAGTTACAAGTCTTTACTCCGGCTGGTTCTTGATGCACTATTGTCCTTCACCTGAACAAACACCGTCCGTACCGATGAATACGGAATTCATGTGGCTCATCTACGGATTCATTGCAATTATGTCGCCGGTATTTTTGATATTAGCACGTAAATGGATGATGAAGGGATTCAAAGAAAAGCACAGCAGATAGCTATTAGCGGTTAGCTTTTAGCTGTTGGCTTAAAAGAATGTTTGTCATTGCGAGGAGTTCTGAGCTTGTCGAAGAATGACGAAGCAATCTCAGACTTAAATATTTAACTGAAGATTACTTTGTCACTCCGGACTTGATCCGGAGTCTATAAAATGCAAAGTGCTTGTTGTAATTTATCTTTACACAAAAGAAAATTTAATTTAAGTTGTAATTGGGTTTTGTACGCTGCTTACTCGATTGTCCCCAAAATAAAATTTTTAATAGTAGAAATAAAACAGCCGCTATTATGTCATTTGGCGGGTTAACTAATAGTTATACAACCAAATAATGTGAGTGCAAAATGAACTCAAATATTAAAAGTCTTTTATTAACTGCTGTATTCGGTTTTGTAGTTTGTATTCTTCTTGGGCTTCTATTTTTTGGCACAGCTATTTTCAACTTTCGATATCCAGTATCAGTCATTGTCTTGTCTGGATTTTATGGTGCCATCTTTTTTAGTGTATTAAAGTATCAGAAGAAGAAAGAACAATTTTTAACCGCATTTGTTATTTTAATTCTAGACTTGCTTCTGCAAGGAAAATCAATAACTACAAAATTTCTGATAAGAGACATCATATTTATTGCAAGCTTACTCAGTTCAATTTTGTGCTACAAATTATTTATAAATAAATACAATTCATTGCCTTTGTTCATCAGAAGTTTGTCACTTCCATTATTATTAGGATTGTTTAACATTCTTGCTACTCTGATCTTGATTCTTATTTTTAATCCAAGTGCAATGAAAATTGATTCTGCAATATTTCTAAATGCTAAATTCGCTGCATTTATTGGTTTAGGTCTCGGAATTGGGTTTGATCTTTTTGAAAAACTGAAGACAAAAATTATATAATAAAATAAAGGTTGTATAACCAGCAACTCAAAGCGACCGCATCTTCGATGCAGTCGTTTGATGTGGTAATTGGGTTTGGCTTTTCAGAGTTGGTTTGTTGTTCAAAGTTGATTTATACTTTTAAACTGATTTATAACTAAAAAGTCGTTTGCAATTGTGGCATCGCTGTTTTGGGCGGCGCTTTAGTTGCCACGTCGTTAGCCATTTTTGATTTAGGATAAAATTATGTCTGGAGTTCTAATAACGAAGGGTATGAGAATGGCAATTCCCGTTGGCGGAATTAAAATTAGAATGGATCAACAAGAGGAAATGCAAGTTAAGGTTGTAGTCCACTATGATGTTTGCCCTAAATGGTTAGAACTATCTTTAGAACATTTGTTGGAAGCACAAAAAAGTAAAAACAGTCGAATAATAGCTTGGAATGAAAACAAAGAAAACAAAATTGATTTCCTTGAAGAAGAATTTGCATTTTCAATGCAATCAATAATGGCGGCCTCAATTGCATTAGATGCATTTTACAGTTCAATTAAAGAATATGTAGAAATTCCGCAAAGTTTGACAGAATTATGGAGAGAGAGAAGAACTTCAAGACATGCACAAATTGGAGAAGTTCTAAGAAGAGCATTTTCTCTCAAATCGAATGGGACCAAAAATTTGCGAAAGTTTCTTCAAGTTATTTTCAAATTCCGTGATCTTGCTGTTCATCCATCTGGTAAATTAGAAGAACCAATTTTACATCCTGAATTAAATGTAGGTGTTGAATGGCGTTTTGTTTATTTCAGTTTTGAAAGAGCCAAAAATATTTTGATGGCTACACTTGAAATAATGTGGCAATTAATTAATTCGAAAAATATTATTAATCCAAAGATCAATGATCATTGCAAATCTTTAATACAATTGCTATCACCAGTTTATGAAAAATGGAAATGTAATTATGGTTCTCTTGAGGCAACTAAAGGAAAAGTTGTAGAAATAAAATAAATGGCTAACAAGCGCCTCAACACGACCGCTTCTTGACTGAAAAGAAAGAAGAGAGGACTAAGGAGTAGAAATCCTCTCTTCTTTATCAATGTGTGGGATTATTTAATCAGCATCATTTTTCTAATAAGATTTACTCCGTTACCAAATAACTGATAGAAATAAATTCCGGATGATAAATCATTTCCGTCAAAAGTAACTTTGTAATTCCCGACAGAAAATTCTTTTTCAGCAAGGACACGAACAGTCTGACCAATCGCGTTAAAGACTTTCACAACATAGTATCCTGTAATAGGAATTCTAAAATCAATTATTGTGGTAGGGTTAAATGGATTCGGATAATTTTGAACAAGTTCGAACTTAGAAGGAATTCCATTCCCGTAATCATTTTCAATACCGGTAGTACCTGTATTTATCGAAGTTCCGGTAACTTCTTTCCCGTCGTTTATCTTATATCGCGTATTAATAGATCCACCGTTCACTAAAGTTCCGTTCTTATTTTTAAGTGTAATACTTCCCGCTGAAAAATTATTATTCATCAATTCGTTAGAAGCAAAAACAAACTTAGCTTGTCCCGGTGAAACTTGACTTGCTTTTGTTATTGTATTGGATGAATTGATTCCGGCACTAAAAGATTGGAAATCAAACTTTGTAGCGTCATAATCTACCGTTACTTCCAGACTTCTAACATTTGCTGCATTTTTAATATTTAAAGGAAGAACCACTCCGCTATTATTTACTACCGGATTATCAATAGATAAATATGCATTTGTCAAAGGAAAAAGTATTGAAAGGGAATAGCTCCAATCACCGAATGTGCAATAGAGTATTACACCGACAGCATCAGCAAGCGTTATATTTCCGCTGTGGTCAACATCAGCATTTAATAATGCTTGCCCATGCAATGTAAAGACGTTAAATACATGATTGATTATTGTAATTGCATCATTGAAATCTACATTAAAGTTCCCGTCAACATCTCCGGTAACAAATGATGTACTTTGGGATGTAATAGTTATTGTTCCCGGATTGATTGCAGAAAATAATGCCGGCGTATTTGAATTATTGCTCAACCAATAAGAAGGTAAACTTGTTATTTGTGTTGATCCGGATATATTTGAAATGATATCAAAGTTTAGGTTAAATAATATTCCGTCTGATGAGATTGCATTATAACCGGTCGCAGTAAAATCAAATTCTCCCGCAATAGTTGAGTACCCGGTGAATGTCCAGCCCATCGCAGTAAATAAAGAACCAATAGAATTGCTTCTGTATGCAAGTTTAGTCGGATCAAAAGTAATTTTACCTTGAAGAATATATCGAGGAATATTTGCGCCGCTTGCAAAATGAACTCTAACAGGAATTGTTACACTCGATCCCGCAGTTGCTGTAGTAGATCCTATTTGGATGTAAGTGCTGTTATCAATTGCAAAGCTTGCAGTAATATTTTTGTTCCCGTCCATTGTGACTGTCAGTGGATTTGTAGAACCGGTTGCATCGCCGCTCCAACCTGTAAATGTAAATCCGAATGCTGGTGTTGCAGTAAGTTGAACTGTTGATCCATGAGAGAAATTTGTTTGATCTGGATTTTTTGTAACTGTTCCGTTTACTGATGTAATAGTCAGTGTATAAGTATTGATTGTAAAACTTGCAGTGATTGTATGATTGGCTGTCACATTATTAAATGTATGACTTAAAACAGCTCCAACAGAAATTCCATCTACTAATACATCAGCAATATGATAACCGGCATTTGATGAAATTGTAAAAGTTTGACTTCCACCATGATTTACAATCACGCTTCCTGATGGTGAGATCGAACCTCCACTTCCGGCACTTGCATTAATTGAAAAGTTTGTAACAGAATATTCATAAGCTCCAATATCAACTGTTCCGCCGAAAATTCTATTGTTGCCACTGAGATCATTTGCACCTGCCATCCATGCTTCATTCAAACCGTTATTGATACTTGGCGATGTAGATAATAGTTGATAATTATGTGTCACGACATCAACAAATTGAGGATCAGTAGTAATGTTTCCCGTTCCAGTAAATAGAGGAGTTGTACAACTGTATGAAAGACTGTTTCCCGTTCCCGCATCTATGATATAATTACTACTGCCGGTATTAAAATAAATGATCGAGTTTTCAACTACACCATTGTTCCAAAGTCTAATTCCTGCGCCATCGGTTGCAGTGTTATTCGTGATAGTACAATTCTGAACAATTCCGCCGCTCCAAATATTTATTCCGCCACCGTGAGGAGTAGCTGTATTTCCAGTAATTAAACAACCTCGAACAGTTCCATTAAAGCACCGTACACCGCCGCCCCAATCCGCTGTATTGTTTCTGATGATACAATTAATAACCATTCCTGAATTATCTAATGCAACACCACCGCCATCTCTTGCTGCATTGTTCTCTATAATACAATTCTGGACAGTTCCATTGTCGCACTGAACGCCTCCTCCGTAGCCAGAGAGGTTACTTCCATGTGTAATTGTAAATCCATCAATCACTGCATTCGCATGATTAATATAGAAACACCGTGTTGAGTTATTCCCATCAATTATTGTTAATGTGTAACCATTAACACTGCGTATCGTTACTGATTTAGTAACCGAAATATTAGTAGTAAGAGTGTATGTTCCATTGCCGACAAGAATGAGATCACCTATATCTGCTGCATCTACAGCACTTTGAATATTGTTTGCGGCAGTTGCCAAACTGGAATAAGGTGAAATGTTAGTACCGCTTAACGACACATAATGTATTGGAGTAGGAGCGAGGATATTAAAACTTGCCGATATAGTATGATTGGCGGTTACGTTTGTAAATGGATGACTTAAAACAGCTCCAACAGAAGAACCGTCAACTAATACATCAGTGACCTGGTAACCAACAGAGGGTGAAATTGTAAATGTTTGATTGCCAGCGTAATTTATAGTAGTAATTCCAGGAGGTGTAACTGTTCCGTTAGCTCCTGATGTTGCAGTGATTGTGTAAGTATTGATTGAAAAACTTGCTGAGATAGTATGAGTAGCTGTTACGTTAGTAAAAGTATGACTCAACACTGCACCAACTGAAGAACCATCAACCAATACATCAGCAACATGATAACCGGCATTGGATGAAATTGTAAAGGTTTGACTTCCACCATAATTTACTATAACACTTCCTGATGGTGAGATTGAACCACCACTTCCTGTACTTGTAGTAATTATTAATTTCAACGGCTGTTCAGCATTAATTGAAAATGTAGGTTCCGGATCGGCATATCCTCGAACACGTAACCAATCAACATTCATTGAAGAACCGCCAAGCACGAAAAACCATGGTCCCAAAAGATCGCTTGATACTCTGTTCGGTCGATCTGCTGTATTTGAAATTGTTGTAATTGGAAAATTATCTAATTGAAATTTTACATTGTTGTTATCTACACGCATTACCTTGTGCACAAGATAGTTTGAGAAATCAAGTGGTGTTGAAGTAACAACATAATCACCAGGGGATTCAACATGTTCAGAGTTGTCAGCATCGATAATAAATCCCGCACCGCTTATCGGGCGTAAGTCCATAATACGTTGATTCTTAAATCCATATGGAGGACCGCTCCATGCTGAACCTGATTCTAATCTGCCAAAACCAATCTCACCAGCAAATCCAGCAGAACTGTGTTTTGCACGTGCCTCAAACATTTTTCCTATGCCAAATAATTGTTTGGCTGATAATTCACTTATGAAACCGCCTGTGTTTGTAACCACTAGCTCACCATTAGAAACAGTTGCTGTCCCGGTGTATCCTGGATCGACACTAGTTCCACTGCCATTCCATTTTGATCGATCTAAAGTAATACCATCGAAGCCATCATAAAAATCAAACACTGATTCGGCGCCATAAAGTGATTGTCCCGGTATTGTACCGGTTGCAGGTTGTGTAGTAATCATAAAAGGCCCGCCGCTGCTTCCACTGCTGCCTAAATATGAGAAGTAATATGTATTATTAAATTTTGATATTGCACCGCGGAAAGGCGAGTTACCTTCATTAGTATAAACATAAGAAGTAGATTTTGTTACATTCTCCCAATCCGTTGTTGTTAGATACATTGTACTCCATCCGAAAGTAGAAGGAGAAGCTGCATAAAATATATAATATGTATTTCCAAATTTTACCGGATGAGCATCTGCTATTGTCCCTGCATCAAGAGATCCTGAAGGTCCGAATGCAATGAATGGTTGACTACCGTTATGCCATTTTGTGTACGGTCCCGTTATGTTATCTGCAATTGCATAACTGCATTGTTCGATATAATAAAGATTTGGATTTCCCGGATCATCAAAATTTCCTTTATCTGCCATAAAAAGCATAATCCATTTTCCATCATCACGTTTGAAAACATTCGGCTCTGAAACACGAGCCCAATCCCATGAATCAGTATCACCTTCACGAGCGGAAGATTTTAGTATGAATGGATCGATCTCTGTATATGGACCGGTGATTGAAATTGCACGTGCCATTCCAATTTCTGCATAAGCGCCAGGTGTCCAACTCCATGTGCCATTTACACCACAAGAGCCATGTGGATCGCCGCCAACAATCCAATGATAGAATAGGTACCAATATCCATCGTCACCTTTCACAATGTGTGGACAATCTAAGTATGGATCTAAAATATTTCCCGGTGTATTATTTAATCGTAGATCACCGGCAAAAGCGGGATTAGTAGATCTGTTCGAAAAATCAATAATCAGATTACCATTCCAATTCCATCCGCTTGCATTACCAGGATCACCTGTTATGTTATTTGCTAAACCGAGCTGTGCATTACAAAAATTTCTATCAGCAAACAGTTGCCAGTATGTTCCATTTTCTTCAACCATATTTTCTGCAAGTAGCCCACCGTTTCTTCCGTTAACAGTTACGCCTGCAACATTTGTCCACGGACCGGTATGAGGAAGATCAACAGTTGTAGGAGGAGCTGGTGAAGGAAATATTGCGCTTGGATTACCATAGTATAGATAAATTGTTGTTCCTGCGGTGGGTATTGTAGGAACTTTAACCCAAATTGTTGCCGAAGTCCCGGCAGGATTCCATTCTTCAATCCAGTATGGAATTAGTGTTTGAGAATCATCGCTTGTGAATCGGATATCGCTTCCGTCTGTTTTACAGCGACCGAAATCGAATGAATTATTGAGAGTAACTTTAATCTGGAAATTGGTTAGTAAATTTCCAGTCGAGTTGCTTTCTGTAATTGCTCTTCGATATCCCCAATCCTGACTATTCCAACTTGATTGAGCATTTGTCGTTATACCAAATAAAAAAATGGTAATTGAGAGGAAGAGTCCAAAGTAATTGAATCTCCTCAGAGTTTTAGTACTCATCGGTATTCCTCTATTTTTGTTTCTAATTTATACAATAGGGACTGGGGCAATAAGAATGCCGATGAAAGATTCATAATTTGGAAAGAAACTGCTTTTGAGGACTAACTATCACTGTTTTAAAATGATTATCAGTTTCGTTTTAAGGCAAAGGAAGTTTAGAAGTGATATTCGATAGTTGTATAAATAAAAGTAGCAACTATTCGGAAGAATCATTTCCTTTAATACTTGGAATGAATTCTGGTAATCTGTATCAGATCATAGATTTTTTCTTTTCTAAACTGATTTTATGACGGAAGTTCAGTTTATTACAGATTTTAATCCAATAGCTATTCTAATATGCTCTGAAATTAATCCGTAAAATTCCTTACATTTATCACGTAAATTTTCAAGTATTTAATACATCTACATAAAAAAATAATTTAACCAAAAGAGTTCCTACAATTAATAAAGACTAACTTTGGATCTGGCTAAACAATATATCATACAATGCATTGTAGCCGCAGCCAATAACCTTCGTTTAAGCTCGGAGAAAATTGAAACTGTAGCAATTCTCCGTGAAAGATTGAACAACTGCGAATCTCTTTCTGAGGAGATTAAAAACTTCAAGAAAATTACAGAACTTTCTAAACTTGGTATCAAACTCGGTGATCTTCAGAATTTTATTGATAACGGTAAGATTGAGTTTGTGAAGCTATCGGATAAATTCAAAGAGCATAGTTACGGTCTGGTTAAAGAACTGAATGGAGTACTTGATATTTTTACTCCGCAGGCGACCAGAATGTCATTTCAGAAATTTGATATCAGCGGATTAAATATTGATCTAACCAATCAAAAAATAAATTCATTTGATGCTATTGTTCAATCACCACCGGAAATTGAATTACCGAGAAGATCGCGCGCTGATGAATTAAGGGAAGCGATAATCTTTGAAGAACTTAATAAAGAAAACGATTTTAATTTTGAAAACTTTGAAGAGAAAGTTTTGAGACCCGTAAAAGAGCTTGATCCATTCCTAAACCGTGTTCTAAAATATGAATACACAGAAAACGAAATTAACAGTCACATTAAGATAATGTTTGAAAATGCCGAGCTATCTAAGAAGGTAGGATTTGAGATACTATCAAATATGCACAGCATTTTCGCAAAAGGTCTGGAATTAATAAATCAGAAAAAAATTGCTCCAAGCTCCAATGTAGTTGAATCATTACGCGCATGTTTAATTGTTATTGTTGCAGTAGTTCGCGGCAAAGAGGTTGATATAACAAATTATTTAACTCGTGCAGAAAATTTTGGTAAGACCATTTCTCCAAAACAGAAGGAAAGATAAATGGAATTATTTGCTGTTATTATGGCAGGCGGAGTAGGTTCACGGTTTTGGCCAAGAAGTAAAGAGAAAAAACCGAAACAGTTGATCCGCATCTTTGGCGAAAACACGATGATACAAGATACAGCAAAACGATTGGAAGGATTGGTTGCGAATGATCATATTTATATTGTTACGAATAAAGTACAGAAGATGAGAGTTAAGGAACAGCTGCCGCAAATTCCGGAAGAAAATATTATTGATGAACCGTTCGGGAAAAATACCGCTGCTTGTATCGGACTTGCATCAGTCATTATCAAAAGTAAAAATCCGGATGCAGTTACAATTACTTTACCTGCAGACCACTTGATTAAAGATGAAGAACAATTTAGAAGATGTCTTTCTACGGCTGCAGATTATGCTTATAAATCAAAAGGATTAGTAACGATCGGTATAACTCCAAATCGTCCTGAGACCGGTTATGGATATATTCAATTTGATGAAAAGGGAATTGATAACAACATTTATAAAGTGGTGACTTTCGCCGAGAAACCAAATCTTGCAACTGCAAGACAATTTATTGAATCGGGAGATTTCTTGTGGAACTCGGGAATATTTATTTGGCATGTTGAGACTATTCTCGGAGAAATTCAAAAACATTTGCCCGATCTTTCAGACGGACTTGATCAAATTGAAGAGACCATTGGTACAAATGATTTCGAAAAACAAGTTGTACTTGTGTACGGGCAGCTTAAAAGCATTTCGATTGATTACGGTGTGATGGAGAAATCGGATAATGTTTATCTTACAAAAGCAGATTTTTACTGGAACGATGTAGGAAATTGGGAAGCTGTATATGAGATCTCTGAAAAGGATGAAGATGGAAATGCTATTATCGGCGATGTTTACACTGAAAAAACATTTAGCTCGTACATCTTTTCACCAAGAAAATTTACTGCAGTTATCGGTGTTGAAAATTTAGTAATCATTAATACGAGCCAAGCGTTGCTGGTTTGCGATAGAAATAACGCTCAGGATGTAAGAGAAGTTGTAGACTATCTAAAAATGAATAAGAGAAATGAATTAGTCTAAATAAATATTTATCAGTTACGTAATGAAAAAATTAATTACAGAAGATGATGTTAAGAAAGTTATTAAAAGCGGAAATAAAGAGATCGTAGTTGAAAAAGGATCTGTACTAACTCCGCTTGCAAAGGATAGAATTCTTCATTCCGGTTTAAGGATTGTTGAAAGTGAATCCGGTTCTTCATTATCATGTTCAAATTCTCAAGTTAAAATTGCAGTAGGTTCAGATCATACCGGCGTTAAGATTAAAAAAATAGTTTTCGATTTTCTGAAAGAGAAAGGTTACGATATAATTGATGTCGGTACTTTTACAGAAGATTCTGTTGATTACCCGGATATTGCATTCAATGTGGCTAACAGAGTTGCAATTGGTGAAGTGAAATACGGAATATTAATTGACGCAACAGGAATACCATCTGCAATCACAGCAAATAAAATTCCCGGCATACGCGCAGCAACTTGTTACAATGAATTTTCCGCCAAAAGTTCACGAGAACATAATGATGCAAATGTGCTGGCGGTCGGTGCAAGATCTTTAGGCGAGGAAACAATAAAATCAATTACAGAAGTTTGGCTCTCATCTAAATTTTTAGGAGACCGGCATCAAAAACGACTTGATAAAATTAAAGCGATAGAAGAAAAGTACTCAAAGAAATTATAGAGTAGGAAAACCTCTCATTATCATTAATTATTCATAAATAAATTTAATTCATTTCAAGAAAGAGAAAATTCTTGTACGTAGAAAAATCTAAAGTTGAATCAGTTCAAAAGATATCCGATAATATATTTCTAATAAAAGTATTATCTCCCTCAATCGCTTCAATTGCAAAACCGGGACAGTTCTGCAATATCAAAGTCTCTGAAAATTCTTTTCCGCTTTTACGAAGACCATTCAGTATCTGTGATGTTGAAGGTGATTTTCTTTTCTTTTTATTCGATATACATGGGGAAGGAACAAAGTTAATATCTGAGAAGAAACCGGGAGAATCACTAGAACTTCTTGGTCCATTAGGAAACGGATTTGATTATAAAGAAGGTTATGATACAGCCGTAATTGTTGCCGGCGGACTTGGTGTTGCACCATTCCCATTTTTGGTGAAGAATCTTTCCTCAAATAAAAAAGTAATCAGTTTGATCGGAGGAAGATCAAAGAAAAATATTGTTACGAAAGGATTGAAGAATGTTTTAATTGCAACAGATGACGGCACGGAAGGTTTTCACGGTACCGTAATAGAATTATTAAAAAGAGAGATCAAAAACATTTCACAGAATAAATTTAGAATTTATGCGTGCGGACCAACACCGATGTTAAAAGCATTGCAGAATTATTGCGTCGAAAATAATTATGATTGCCAGATTTCTGTTGAATGTGCTATGGCATGTGGTTTCGGGATTTGCCAGGGCTGCCCGATTGATCCAACTAATGGAGAATCATATTTGCTTGTATGCAAAGATGGTCCTGTGTTTGAAGCTAAATCAGTTAAATTATAATTATGGTTGATCTATCTGTAAATATTGCCGGACTAAGACTTAAGAACCCGGTTCTTTTAGCTTCCGGAACAGTCGGCTACGGGAATGAGATAGCAGAATTTACCGACTTGAACAAACTTGGCGGCATTGTAACAAAATCTTTATCACTAAAACCGCGTAAAGGTAATCCTCCGCCGAGAATAACAGAAACTCCTTCGGGAATGTTGAATGCAATTGGTCTCGCTAATGTTGGTGTGGAATCTTTCTTGAATGATAAAATTCCTTTTCTAAAAAAGTTGAACACAACTTTGATCTGTAATATTGCAGCAAGCTCGATTGAAGAGTACATTGAATGTACAAGAATATTAACTCAAGAAGAAGCTATCCATGCATTTGAAATAAATGTTTCCTGTCCCAATGTTAAAGAGGGCGGACTTGAATTTGGAAATGACCTGAATGCTGTTGGAAGAATTACAGAAAAAGTTAAAGCTGTTACTAATAAACCAATATTTATAAAACTCTCACCGAATGTTTCGCGCATTTCTGATTTTGCAAAAGTAGTTAAAGAAAATGGAGGCGATGGTGTTTCTGCAATTAATACTTTAGTCGGGACAGCTTTTGATATTTACACAAGAAAACCAAAAATAAAAAATATTACCGGGGGATTATCAGGACCGGCAATTAAGCCCGTAGCTCTTGCAAAAATTCTTGAGATAAAACGCAATGTTGATATTCCAATCATTGGTATTGGAGGAATTATGGAGTGGCAAGATGCAGTTGAAATGATGATCGTTGGCGCTTCTGCATTCCAAATTGGTACTGTAAACTTTATTAATCCCAATGCCGGCGTCGAGATTGTTGAAGGATTAAAAACTTATTGCGAACAAAATTCAATTCAAAACATTTCTGAGTTAACAGGGTCATATCAAATCTAAGTATGGATATAAAATCCTCACTTGAAAAACTTTTTTCACTTCACCAATTCGGAATGAAACTTGGGCTGGATAGTACACTTCAGTTGTTGGAGAGAATAGGGAATCCGCATAGAGATTTGAAAACATTTCATATTGCGGGCTCAAACGGTAAAGGAAGTACTGCTTCATTCATGGCAAGTTTATTAATGGAAGCGGGATACCGAGTTGGTTTTTACACTTCTCCGCATTTTGTAAAATTTAACGAACGGATAAGAATCAATGGCGTTATGATTGAAGATGAGTTTGTTGCAAAATTTGTAACTGATTTAGAAGATTATATTGAAAAAAATAAACCTACTTTTTTTGAGATCACAACTGCGCTCGCATTCCAATATTTTTATGAACAGAAAGTTGATTACGCTATAGTAGAAACCGGACTTGGCGGAAGACTGGATTCGACAAATGTTATAAAACCAGCCGCTTCGGTGATTACTTCAATTAGTTTAGAACATACCCAGCATTTAGGAGATACTCTCGAAAAAATTGCTTTTGAGAAAGCGGGAATCATAAAACAAAATTCAAAAGTCTTTGTTGGTAAAATGGCAGATCAACCTGAGAAGATAATTCGTAATAGAGCAAAAGAACTTAATTGTGGTTATAACTTGATTAATGATTTCACCACTATCGAAGGTGACAGACTAATAGTAGCTATGCAGAAAAAATCCTTCTCGATTTATTCTACTCCTCTTATTGGCACTCATCAATTTTACAATGCTGCCTTAGCCTTAAAGACTATAAATAAAAGCTTAAACATGGAAGACGGAATTATTATTTCAAGAGGAATAAGAAATGTAGTTGAGAATACCGGAATTCAAGGTCGTTACGAGATAATTTGCAAAAAACCAAAAATCATTTTCGATTCTGCACATAACCCTGAAGGAGTTAAATCGTTCATAGACGAATATTCAAAAGAATATAATTCTTATAAAGAAAGGATTTTACTTTTTGGTGTTATGAAAGACAAATCAATCAGTGAAATGCTTGAATCTCTCAGGCCTTATTTTAACCAGATTTATGTAACAAAAATTGATATAGACCGTTCAGCTACACCTGATGAGATAGAAGTAATAGCCCATTCAGCTGGGATGCAGATTAAGATTGTTCAAAATGGGTCTAAATTAGTTCAGGATTTCTTCAATGAGCGTACAGATAAGTGCCTGGTAGTGCTTGGAAGCATGTATCTACTAGGTGAAATAAAAAGTAAAATGTTAGAGAAAAGTGCTTGACAAAGTCGTGTAGGGAGATTAATTTTCACCCGTGCCTCAATAGTCTTCAGTTTATAATTAATTCACTATTATCAATTATTGAAATCCCCAGATTGTCAATCAATAAAGAATATTACAAGAATTTCTCACAAGCAATAGGATTTACTCATGCCAATGGATATCTCAGAGCTGCAATCAAAAAAGATTGTAGATCTCTACAAAATCGCTAAAGATTTTTCAATAGCCGGTTACAGCGATCTCCGCAAACAAGAACTCATCTTCAAAATTTTAGAAGCTCAATCACAAAAAGACGGTCTTACATTTTCAAAAGGAGTGTTGGAAGTCTTAGCCGATGGATATGGTTTCCTGCGTTCGGCAGATTATAATTATCTGCCTTCGCCGGATGATATTTATGTTTCACCTTCACAGATCAAAAGGTTCAGTTTAAGAACAGGTGATTTTGTAAGCGGTCAGGTTCGCCCGCCAAAAGAAGGTGAAAGATTTTTTGCTTTATTACGTGTTGAAGCTGTTAATGGAAAAGATCCGGAAGCGATCCGCGAAAGAACTTTATTTGACAACTTAACTCCGCTTTATCCTACGAAAAGATTAAAATTGGAATCTGCACCAGGTGAGTATTCTATGCGTATCATAGATATGCTTTCTCCAATCGGTAAAGGGCAAAGAGGTTTAATCGTTTCTCCTCCGAAAGCCGGTAAGACAGTATTATTACAAAAAGTAGCCAACTCATTATCAAGAAATCATCCGGAAGTAAAAATTATAATGTTGTTAATAGATGAACGTCCTGAAGAAGTAACAGATATGCAGCGTTCAGTTCAGGCAGAAGTTATAAGCTCAACTTTTGATGAACCGGCAGAGCGACACGTTCAAGTTGCCAATATGGTTATTGAAAAAGCAAAACGAATGGTTGAAGCCGGTGATGATGTGGTGATCTTACTAGACTCGATTACACGTCTTGCACGCGCACATAATACAGTTATTCCTCACAGCGGAAGAATATTATCCGGAGGTGTTGATGCGAACGCACTTCACAAACCGAAAAGATTTTTTGGAGCCGCAAGAAATACTGAAGACGGTGGAAGTTTAACAATCATTGCTACAGCATTAATTGATACGGGGAGTAGAATGGATGAAGTAATTTTTGAAGAGTTCAAAGGAACCGGTAATATGGAATTGGTTCTTGATAGAAGTTTATCTGATAAGAGAATATTCCCGGCAATTGATGTTAATAAATCCGGAACAAGAAAAGAAGAATTATTACAAAAAGAAGACGAATTAAGTAAAGTCTGGATCCTCAGGAAAATTATTAGTGAATTTGATTCTGCAGAAGCAATGGAATTTCTTTTAGATAAGATGAGAGGGACAAAAAATAATAAAGAATTCATGCTTAGTATGAATAGTTAATCAATTTATGGAAAGCATGGTTCGATTGAATTTTAAAAAAATATCTTTCTTTTTTTTATTTTCTTTTTTAGTTACTATTTCGGCACAACAAAGAGAAAGACACTTTCAGTTTTCAAGGGTACCAATCTTTTTAGAGAAGAATATTTTCTTTTATGATAGTTCTTCTGTCTGTTATTTTTCATATAGAATCCCATTTAAGGAATTATTTTTTACAAAGAACGACAATAAATATACTGCTGGATTTGTCTTTGACCTTGAAATCAAAAACGCTGATAAAATTGTTGATCGAAAATCCTTAAAAAAATCAGTTGTTGTTAACTCTTATGAAGAGACTAAAGCTGTTGATAATTATGCCCAGGGTGTTCTGAGTATTGAAAACAAAAGTCAAGAATATGTAATCTATCCTTATATAAGTATAATAAACAGCAATCAAAACATTCCACTTGATTCAATATCTGTTCACAATAATCTAATCCTTAAAGAAAAGATTGGCAGACCAATCGTGGTTCAGAATAATGAATCTCTGTGTGAATCAAAGAATAGCTTTCAGCTTGTTAATTTTATGAATACAATACCGTTCTCTCTCAATAATTATTCAATTCTCATCCCGGTTTTAGATTCAACAGCGAAGGAATTGAATATAAAAATCGAACAAGATGGGAAGGAAAAAGTTAATCAAAAAATTACTGATTACTTCCATAATGGATATGATCTCAAAGAATGTGAAAATATGATTGTTCTTTATTCCGATAAGAAACTTCTGAATACAAAGTATTTTATTATGAAAAATTTTAGTTATTTTCTAGAAGAAGGGAATGCTCGATTAATAATCTCGAGAGACAATGCAAAGCCGGTTGAGTTTGAATTTATTGTTCTATGGAATGATAAACCTAAATCTCTTATGAATCCTGAATTCGCAATTCAAGCTCTCGGAGCTATTGAAAGCGCACAAAAAATAGAAACACTATTAGATTCAGATAAAAATGAATATGCCAAAGTTCTTAAGAAATATTGGGATGATAAGACCGGTAACAAGAAATATGCATTCAATGAACTTGAGAACGAATATTACAAACGAGCAGATTATTCGATTGATAATTTCAGTACAGTTAGTTATCCTAATGGTACGAAATCTGACCGTGGGAAAATATATATGAAGTACGGTAAACCTGATGAGATAAAACGGGAGTATTCAAATTCGAACATTGTTGTAGAAATTTGGAAATACCCAAAACTAAAAAAAGAATTCTCTTTTACGGATAAATCGGGATTAGGGAACTATACGTTAGACTAAAAAATGAAAACACTTGCGTTTACATGCGGTGACATAAACGGTATCGGTCCGGAAATCTGTATAAAGACCATCAATCAGATCTATAGCCCGGCTGAAAGAAAAATTGTATTATTTTGTCCTTCAAATATTATTGAAGAAGAATTACTCAGCACTACTCATTCATTTAGTTATCAGATAATTAAAGATAAATTCCCGCAAAATTTAGATCCTTCATATGTTACGATCATAAATATCGGTAACTATAAACAGCAAGTTGGCAAACCAACTATCTTTTCTGGTAAAGCTGCGTTCGCATCGCTAAAGAGAGCTTATGAAGCTGTATCATTAAAATTAGCCGATGCAATTATTACAGCTCCGGTTTCAAAAACAGCATTTAAATATGCCGGAATAAAATATCCCGGACAAACTGAGATACTTGCAAAATTTTCTAAATCAAAAAATTATTTGATGGTTTTTCTATCTAATAAATTTATTTGCGGATTGACAACAATACATGAACCAATAAATCATGTAAGCAAGCTGATAACAAAACAAAGAGTTGTTGCTGCTATTAAAACCCTTCACGATACTTTAGTAAAAGATTTAGACAAAAGTTCACCAAAGATTGCAGTTCTTGGATTAAATCCGCATGCTGGAGAGAATGGGTACATCGGAAAAGAAGAATTATTATCTATAGCTCCCGCTTTAAGATCAGTCAAAAATATTTCAGTAGAGGGTCCTTTTGTACCGGATGCTTTTTTCGGCAATCATAAGTATGAAGATTACGATGCTGTTCTAGGTATGTACCATGATCAAGTCTTAATACCTTTTAAGATGATGAATTTTAATAGTGGTGTAAATTATACAGCAGGACTTCCAATCATTCGCACTTCACCAGATCACGGGACAGGATTTGATATTGCAGGCCGCGGAATTGCTAATCCACAAAGCATGCTTGAAGCAGTTAAATGGGCAGAAAAAATAATTACGAACCGGAGACAAAAAAAATAATTACCGTAAACAATTACTCCGCTATTGCAGAGATTTATCCACACATAATGCGTTCCATCAATTATGAAAAATGGGCTGATTACATTTATCAAATTAGTAAAGAAGTAAAGAAAAAAAATATTTCAGTATTAGAACTTGCGGGTGGAACAGGACATATTGCAGCTAATCTCAGCTCTAGAATAAAAAAAATTATCATTTCAGATTTATCCTTCTCAATGTTGTCATATCTTAAAAATTTCCAATTATTAAAAATATGCTGCGATATGAAATCTCTTCCGTTTAAAAAGAAGTTTGATTTTATTTTCTCCACATTTGATAGTGTAAATTATCTTAACAAGAAAGAGAATATTAATAAATTGTTAGACGGCGTCAGTAATTGTCTAACTGATAACGGACTATTTGCTTTTGATGTTAGTCTTGAAAAAAATAGTTTGAAATATGAGAAGTATCTTAACCGAAGAGGTAAGGTAAATGGTGTAGTTTTTCAGCAGAGAAGTTTCTTTGATAAACGTACTCGAATTCATTATAATCACTTTGAATTAATACTTGCCAATGGCAAAAAGGTTGAGGAAATTCACAAACAGAAAATTTACTTATTCGAAGATTATTTTAATTTTATTGATAAGTCGGATTTTTATGTACACAAATGTTATAAAGCATTTACTTTCGAAAATGCAGATGCAGAAACAGAACGGGCACAATTTATCTTAAAGAAAAAATCTTATGCTTAGTTTTAATCACGTTGATTTTCAATATTCAAATCAACCGGTCTTTAATGACTTAAATCTTCAAGTAAGTCAAGGCGAGTTTGTTTTTCTGATCGGTAAGAGCGGAGTGGGAAAAACTACCTTACTCAAAATGATTTATATGGATTTGTTACCCGATTCCGGAGATGTTCAAGTGGGTGATTATTCATCAGAGTCCATACGAAATAAAGATCTTCCTTTTTTAAGAAGAAATATCGGAGTTGTATTCCAAGATTTTCAATTGCTTCAAGACAGAAATGTTTACGATAATTTGGCATTCGTTCTTCAAGTAACGAGCATTCCTAAAAAACAGATTAAAAGAAAAATACTTAATGCACTTTCTGATGTAGGATTGGCGCATAAACAAAACAATATGCCTCACCAACTTTCCGGTGGAGAAAAACAACGTGTAGCAATCGCACGTGCAATAATAAATGATCCGTTCTTAGTACTTGCCGATGAGCCAACAGGGAATTTAGACCCTGAAACAACTGAAGAAATCTTAACAATTCTTAAAAAAATAAATTCTCGAGGAACCTCGATGATCTTTGCTACACATAATTATGAAGTAGTTAGAAGAATAGATTCGAAAATAATAAGGTTGGAGGGTGGCAGAGCAGTAAAGGTATTGATCAAAAAGAAAGGGGAACCAGAAACTAATTAATATTTATCATCCCTAAGATTTTATTTGTCACTTCTTCTATACTTTGAGTTCCATTAACTTCAATAACACGTGTTTTGTCTGAGTAATAATCAAATACTTGAGAAGTAGTTTCGTGATAAACTTTTAATCTGCGCTTGATTACTTCTTCATCATCGTCTTTGCGTTTATAGTAACTATTAGTTGATTTACATACATGACAAGTATAATCTTCTTTATATTCGCTCTTACCGATGATATTTCCGCATTTGTTACAAACTAATCGGTTCGTTAAACGATCAATGATAATATTATCATCTACATTTAATTTGATTATGAATGACTTTTCAATGTAAAGTTCTGCAAAAATATTATCGAGTATTTTTGCTTGAGCAATCGTTCTAGGAAAACCATCTAATATAAATCCGTTTTTACATTTATCTTCTTTTAAAACTTCTAAGATAATTCCTGCCATAACATCATCAGGTACAAGTTCGCCTTTCTCCACAATAGCTTTTGCCTTTTTACCAAGTTCTGATTCTTTTTTAATTGCTTCACGTAAAATATCGCCAGTTGAGATATGAGCAATGTCCATCTTTAAAGCCAAAATTTTTGCTTGTGTTCCTTTACCAACTCCTGGTGAACCAAAAATTATTATTTGCATATAGATTGTATCTCGTGTGGGTTTGAAGTTGAATAATTTCTAAAAGAAAATTAAACAGAATTGTGAAAAGATGCCAATCAAGATTTTATTTGGATTCATTTCTTTTTTGTAGAAAGAATTTTTCAATAAGATGTTTAGATTCATCTGCATAAATTCCGGAAAAGACATTAGGTTTATGATTGTATTTTCCGCTTTCTAAAATGTTAAATAATGATCCGGATGCACCAAATTTCGGTTCATAAATTCCAAAATAAATATTATTTATTCTTGTAAGAAGTATAGCACCGCAGCACATTACACAAGGTTCAAGAGTTACATAAAGATCGCACTGATCAAGAAATTTTGATTGAAGATGATTAGAAGCAGCTGTAATGGCGAGCATTTCAGCATGAGCAGTGGAATCTTTTAACATTTCAACTTGATTATGACCACGTCCGATTATTTTATTTTGATGAACTACAACGGCACCGATAGGGACTTCATTTAATTCAACGGCTTTTTCGGCTTCTTGAAGTGCGGCATACATGAATTTGTAAACTTGTTCTTGGAAAAGCATAATTAATAATTGAGAATTTAGAATTGCGAATTATTAACGGAAAAACTGAGACAGAAAATGAGAATGTGATTTTATTAAAATGAAAATGCTGTTAACTTCCAATACTTTATACTCCAGTTGTGGTTGTTAGTAAAATTCTCAATTCGACATTCTCAATTTGCCATTAAATGAGTACGCCCGGAAGGATTCGAACCCTCAACCCTTTGATCCGAAGTCAAATGCTCTATCCAGTTGAGCTACGGGCGCATATAAATGTACAATGGTTGGTGTGTCCTTGAAGATGTAAAACAACTAATTTTCCATCAACCTTCATACATCTTTCATCAATCATTAATTTTGTACACCCGCAGGGATTCGAACCCCGAACCTCTTGATCCGTAGTCAAGTGCTCTATCCAATTAAGCTACGGGTGCATTAAATCTCATTAACATTACAAATATAATATTAACAGTTTTAACAAACAATTTAGCATGAAATTGCAACTCACGTATAGTTGTATTGATAATGCTGCTAATTTTTCTCAAATTAACAACACAAAAATTCATTAATAAGATAAAAAAGAATGAATAATTATTATCTAACCTCAATAGAAAATTTTTGTTCTCGAAAGCTAAATGAGCTTTTCTTACGTCCTTGTCCAGATCATTAAAAATCCCCCGTACCTTACCAAAATTTGTATTATTTAATAGGAGATAACTATATGTGTGGAATTGTAGGATATATTGGTGATAAAAATTGCGTTCCGATTATAATCGAAGGACTTAAAAGATTAGAATACCGAGGATATGATTCAGCCGGTATAGGAATAATTAATGGTAAAGAATGCAAAGTTGTTAAGACAAAAGGAAAAGTATCCGAATTAGAAAAACTTGTCTATAAAGAAAAACTCGAATCAAACTTAGGAATCGGACACACGCGCTGGGCTACACATGGGGAGCCCAGCACAGTTAATGCCCACCCGCATTTGAATAAAGATAAAACTTTATTTCTCATTCACAACGGAATCATTGAAAACTATTTATCACTAAAAAAAGGATTACTTAAAGAAGGTTATGAATTCCTAAGTGAAACAGATACAGAAGTACTTGCTCATTTAATAGATCATTACTTAAAACTAAAACACTCACTTTTCCAAGCTGTAAGATATGCTTTGAATGAAGTTGAAGGCACTTACGGAATTGCAGTAATCTACAAAGGAGAACCCGATAAAATTATTGCTGCACGAAAAGGTTCACCGCTTGTTTTAGGAATTGGTGATAATGAAAATTTTGTAGCTTCAGATGTTAATGCATTAATAGCTCACACAAAAAAAGTTGTTTATTTAGAAGATGGAGAAATAGCTGAAGTTTATAAGGATAAGTTCGAAACCAAGACCGTTGCTGATGAAACAATTATAAAAGAAATTCATCAAGTTGATATGAAGATTGATGAATTAAGTAAAGGCGGATACGCTCATTACATGCTAAAAGAAATTATGGATCAACCCGAATCAATCTACAATTCTATGAGAGGCAGATTAGTTTATGATGAAGGAGTTCCTAAACTTGGTGGTTTACAAGGATTTGAAGAAAGAATAATTAATTCAAGAAGGATTATCCTTGCTGCTTGCGGCACATCTTGGCATGCTGCTTTAGTAGGTGAATATATGATTGAGCAGTTTGCTGGTAAAGCAGTAGAGGTTGAATATGCATCTGAGATGCGTTATAGAAATCCGATAATTGATAAAGATGATACAGTTATTTTTATTTCTCAAAGCGGTGAAACTGCTGATACATTGGCTGCAATGAAAGAAGCAAAGAAAAAGGGTGCATTATGTATCGGTATTTGTAATGTTGTTGGTAGTACAATTGCACGTGAAAGTGATGCGGGTGTTTATATTCATGCCGGACCGGAAATAGGAGTTGCTTCTACTAAAGCATTCACTTCTCAGATTGTTGTACTGGCGTTAATAACGTTATTACTTGCTAGAAAACGGAACATGAATTTGCCGCAGGGTCAGGAAATAATAAAGAGTATGCAAGAGCTGAATAAAAATGTTGAGAAAATACTTGGGCAAAACGAATATATAAAGAGTATCGCAGAAAAATATGCTGACTCAAAAAATTTCTTGTATTTAGGAAGAGGATATCATTTCCCTGTAGCTTTAGAAGGTGCATTAAAACTAAAAGAAATATCCTATATACATGCAGAAGGTTATCCTGCTGCAGAAATGAAACACGGACCCATTGCTTTGATTGACGAAAATATGCCTGTAGTTTTTATTGCAATAAAAGATTCAGTTTATGAAAAAGTAATAAGTAATATACAAGAGGTTAAAGCAAGAAAGGGTAGAATACTTGCTATTGTTAATGAAGGAGATACTCAAATCGAGGAAATGGTTGATCATGTTATAAAAATTCCGAAAACAAATGAAATCCTTTCACCAATTTTGAGTGTTATTCCTTTACAATTAATAGCTTATCATATAGCAGTAATGAAAGGATTGAACGTTGATCAGCCGCGTAATTTAGCAAAGAGCGTAACAGTTGAATAAAAATAAATGAGGTAAAAAATGCCAAGAACAAACGTCCTTATTATGGGTGCTGCAGGACGAGATTTCCATAACTTCAATGTATTTTTCAGAGATAACGAGAATTACAATGTTGTTGCTTTTACTGCCACTCAAATTCCAAACATCGATGGTAGAATTTATCCTACAGAATTAGCCGGAAAACTTTATCCAAACGGAATAAAGATTTACGAAGAATCAGAACTTGTAGCTTTAATCAAGAATCTAAAAGTTGATGAAGTAATATTCGCATATTCTGATGTAACTTATGACTATGTAATGAACAAAGCATCAATTGTAAATGCTGCTGGAGTATCTTTTAGATTAATGGGTTCTGAAGAGACAATGATTAAAAGTACAAAACCTGTTATTGCAGTTTTAGCAGTTAGAACCGGTTGTGGTAAATCTCAAACTTCAAGAAGAATCGTTTCACTTTTACAGAAAGCAGGGAAGAAAGTTGTTGCAATTCGTCATCCCATGCCTTACGGTAATTTAGTGAAACAAAAAGTTCAAAGATTTGCAACAATTGATGATTTAAAAAAACATGAATGCACTATTGAAGAAATAGAAGAATATGAACCGCATATTGCACGAGGCGGAGTTATTTACGCTGGTGTTGATTATGAAGCAATCCTTCGCGAAGCTGAAAAAGAAGCAGATATTATTTTATGGGATGGCGGAAATAACGATATGTCTTTCTATAAAGCTGATTTAACTTTTACGGTTGTGGATCCGCATAGACCTGGTCACGAAATGCGTTACTATCCCGGCAACACTTCCTTAAGAATGGCAGACGCTGTAATAATTAATAAAGTAGATTCAGCAGATGAAAATGGAATTGTAACTGTTAGAAATAATATTCACGCTGTAAATCCAAAAGCGATTGTTATCGAAGCAGCCTCTCCAATAACAGTAGATAAACCTGAACTCATTACGGATAAACGTGTGCTTGTTGTTGAAGACGGTCCAACTCTTACACACGGTGAAATGAAATACGGAGCAGGAACTGTGATTGCACGAAAACTTGGTGCAAAAGAAATTGTTGATCCAAGACCTTACACTGTAAATTCAATTTCAGATACATTTAAAAAATATCCGAACATTGGTGTACTTCTACCGGCTATGGGTTATGGAGATGAACAAATAAAGGATCTTGAAGAAACAATTAATAAAACAGATTGTGATTCTGTTGTAATCGGAACTCCGATTGATCTTGGCAGAATTTTAAAGATCAATAAACCGTCAACAAGAGTAATGTATGAATTGCAGGAAATCGGCGTGAATACATGCGAGTCAGTTCTTAAATCAAAAGGTCTAATATGAAAAAGATTGCGGTTGTTGCATTTGGCGGCAACGCACTCTTACGCGCAAATGAAATTGGAACCATTGAACAGCAAGAGAAGAACACACTCGATACTTGTGAGAAATTAATTGGTTTACTCAGAAATGGTTACAATATAATTATTACTCATGGTAATGGTCCGCAAGTAGGAAATATTCTTCTTCGAAACGAAGCAGGATATTCACAATACAAGATTCCCAAAATGCCGTTAGATATTTGTGTAGCTGATTCACAAGGAGGGATTGGCTACATGATTGAGCGGCAAATGCGTAATGCAATTAGTAAAACAAATCTTCGTAGAAATGTTGTTGCGGTTATTACCGAAACTCTTGTTGATATTAACGATCCCGCATTTACAAATCCAACAAAACCAATTGGCCCGTATTATTTAAAAGAAGAAGCTGAACTTTTAGCAAAAGCTAATAATTGGGTTTTTAAAGAAGATGCTCGAAAAAGAGGTTGGAGAAAAGTTGTCGCTTCTCCAAAACCGATTGATATCATGAATAAAAAAGTTATTAAGGATTTAGTAAATCATGGTCATATCGTAATTGCAGTTGGTGGCGGAGGAATTCCGGTTTACTGGCATACTGATACAAAATATCTTGAAGCCATAGAAGCTGTTGTTGATAAAGATTTAGCTTCATCTGTATTGGCAAGAAATATTAAAGCAGACAGATTTTATATTATTACAGACGTTTCTAAGGTTTGCATCAACTTCAACAAACCAAATCAGAGAGAACTTAATAAACTCAGTGTGTCTGAAGCTAGAAAGTACTACGATGCTGGTGAATTTCCAGCCGGAAGTATGGGACCTAAAATTCTTGCTGCAATAGAATTTGTAGAAGAGACAGGAAATGAAGCAATCATAACTTCTGAAAGTGAAATTGGAAAAGAAAATTGCGGGACAAGAATAACGTTGTAAATAATCAAGAGCATGATCGTGCTCTTGATCTTAATCTTTCTCAAACTTTAAGAAATGGTTAATGAATTCATACATCCTCGGCATATCAGCTTATTATCATGATTCAGCCGCATGTTTAATACGTGACGGAGAAATTATTGCTGCCGCTCAAGAAGAAAGGTTCACACGTATAAAACATGACCACAGTTTTCCTAAAAATGCTATACGTTTTTGTTTACAATATGCCGCTATATCAATAGAGCAGTTGGACGCGGTTGCTTTCTATGACAAACCGATAATAAAATTCAACCGCTTACTAGAAACTTACATGAGTTTTCCGGGACGCGGTTTAAAATCTTTTTTAATGGCAATGCCTTTATGGTTAAAAGACAAACTTTGGATGCAAGATTTGATATCCAAAGAATTAAAATATAAAGGGAAGATTTTATTTCCTGAACATCATGAATCGCATGCTGCTTCTGCATTTTTCCCTTCTCCGTTTAAGCGTGCTGCTTTTTTAACGATTGATGGATGTTGGAAATGAAAATAGAGTTGAAATAATTTCTGAACTACATTATCCGCATTCTCTCGGACTTTTATATTCTGCGTTTACTTATTTCACCGGATTCAAAGTTAATTCCGGTGAGTACAAGGTAATGGGACTCGCTCCGTATGGTGAACCAAAGTATGTCCAGAAAATTTATGATCATTTAATTGATCTGCGTGATGACGGTTCGTTTAAGATGAATATGGAGTATTTCAACTACAATACCGGACTAACGATGACAAATGATAAGTTTGCAAAATTATTCGATGGACCGCCAAGAAAACCGGAAACAAATTTGACTCAGCGTGAAATGGATTTAGCACGGTCTGTTCAAAATGTTACCGAAGAAATAATGATTCGCATGGCTCGTAATATTAAAAATGTGACAAATGAAAAATATTTATGTCTGGCAGGTGGTGTTGCTCTTAATTGTGTCGGAAACGGGAAACTGTTAAGAGAAAATATTTTTGAAGATATCTGGATCCAACCGGCAGCAGGTGATGCAGGCGGAGCTTTAGGTGCGGCGATGATAGCACATCACCATTACTTTAATAAACCAATTGTAAAAAATAGCAGTCGAGATTTACAGAAGGGATCTTATTTTGGAACCGAGTACAATGATGATGTGATTGAAAAATTTATTAAGAAGCATAAACTAACTGCACAAAGACTAAAACCGGAAGAACTTATTGAAAAAGTAAGCGATTTAATAATTCAAGAAAAAGTTGTAGGGTGGTTTCAAGGCAGAATGGAATATGGGCCGCGCGCTCTTGGAGCCAGATCTATTATTGGTGATGCACGTTCATCTGAGATGCAGAAGAAAATGAATCTAAAAATTAAACATCGGGAAAGCTTCCGCCCATTTGCGCCAACGGTTCTTGCAGAAAAAGTATCCGAATGGTTTGAACTCGATCGTGAAAGTCCGTACATGCTTTTAGTTGCTGATGTAAAAAAAGATAAACAACGAGTAATGGCAGACGAAGAAAAGAAATTATGGGGTATAGCTAAATTAAATATTGTGCGTTCGGAAATTCCGGCAGTTACTCATGTTGATTACTCAGCAAGAATACAAACTGTTCACAAAGACGATAATCTACTTTATCACAGATTAATCGAAAAGTTTTATGAAAAAACCGGATGCCCAGTAATAGTTAATACTTCATTTAATGTTCGTGGAGAGCCGATAGTAGAATCTCCTCTTGATGCTTATAAATGTTTTATGAGAACGGAAATGGATAATCTCGCTATTGGTAATTTTCTTTTTTACAAAGATGAACAGCCGAAATTTAATGACGAAATAGATTGGAAGGCGAAGTATGAGTTGGATTAAAGATGTTGTGCATGAATTAGGTGAACTTGACATTTCGAAGAAGTCGCTAAAGAAATTTGGTATTACAGTCGGTGGAATTTTACTTCTTTTCGGGATAATATTATTATGGCGTAACCATTGGCAAAATTCGCGCGGTTACTTTATTGGTTTTGGAATCTTCCTTTTTTTTGTCGGATTGATATCACCGCAAAGGTTGGTCAATATTTATAAGGTATGGATGGGATTTGCTTTTGCTTTAGGGTGGGTAATCTCTAGATTTATTTTAATAATTTTGTTTGTGTTTATTCTAACTCCGTTAGGTTTTAGTGCCAAACTATTCGGTAAGAAATTTCTCGACCTGAAATTTAAGGACGGCAAAAACTCTTACTGGATCCCAAAAGAAAAAAGAAAAATTGATTATGAGAAAATGTTCTAATACTTATTTTTGTGGTAATAATAAATTAAAATAGAAGGTGCATCATGGCAGTAAATATGAAAGGGAAAAGTTTACTAGAAATTAATCATCTCACGCTAGAAGAGATTTATCAAATATTTGATTTAAGTGCTGTATTAAAACAGAAAAGATTAACTGGTGAACCTCATCGTGTATTAGAAGGGAAGAAATTGGGAATGATCTTTTCAAAACCATCAACAAGAACTCGTGTTTCTTTTGAAGTTGGAATTTACGAGCTCGGTGGTTACGGAATGTTTTTCAATCAAAATGATTTACAATTGAAGAAAAGTGAAAGTATTTCTGATACTGCTAAAGTGCTTTCACGTTATCTCGATGGAATAATGATTAGGACTTTCGACCATCAAGATGTTGTTGATTTAGCAAAGTATGGTTCAATCCCAGTAATTAACGGATTAACGGATCTACATCATCCTTGCCAAGTCCTTACTGATTTGTTTACAGTTCTAGAAAAGAAAAGAACTTTGCGCGGTTTAAAATTAGCTTACATCGGCGACGGCAATAACATGGCGCATAGTTTACTTCACGGCTGTTCAAAAGTTGGAATGGATATTTCAATCGCTTCTCCTTCCGGTTACAAACCTTTGGATTTTGTTGTTAATGAATCGAAAGCGAATGCTAAGTATATGGGAAGTAAGATCGAGATTTTTAATAAACCGATTGATGCCGTGAAAAATGCAGATATTATTTATACAGATGTTTGGGCAAGTATGGGACAAGAAAAAGAAGCTGATGAACGAAAGAAAAAATTTGCCGGTTTTCAAGTAAATGCAGAAATGGTAAAACATGCAAAAGAGGATTATATATTTATGCATTGTTTACCTGCACATCGCGGTGTTGAAGTCACAGATGAAATTTGCGATTCACCTAATTCAGTAATTTTTGATGAAGCAGAGAACAGATTACATGTTCAGAAAGCAATTATGGCTTTGTTGATGTAAAGCAGATCAAAATACAATTTAAGGAAAAGAGCGCTAATTGGCGCTCTTCTTTTTTCTTATAGTTCATATTGATAGAAAACGAATCAGAATTGAAGTTGGTTTATAAGTATTCCTAGAGTTCAAACTCTAATTCTTGTTTAACGTTGCCTGTCTTACTTACCGCTTTAACAGTTAGGCTTTTTGTTTGATCAGATTGTGCATAACCCCAGTATATAGCAAGTTGCTGAAATTGTATTTCTGGTGAATACTTTACTGAAACACCTAAATAAACTTCATCAACATTTAATTCTGCTGCAGTATAAGCAATAGCATATAGAGCGTTGTTTGTTGGAACAACTATCGGTTTTACAGTCTTACCTTCTTTTTCCGCAAGCGTAATCACCTTACTAAAAAGCTCATCTTCCGTTAACCCCATATATTTATCTTGAACCATGTTGATTATTTCAGGAATTACTTTTGCGTACATTACAATTATTTCAGTATCATCTTCTGCAGTTTTTTCCAAACATTTTTCTAAATGATATAATCTTGAAGGGGAACTTACTGCAACAAGTTTTCTTTTTCGATTCGGACTGCCCTCTAATAGTTTGGAAAAACTTGTTTGCGGAGTAATGATAAATTTTTCTAACGAATGATGTTCTGCCGAAAGCTTTTTATTTTTTCTTTCAGAGATTCCAAAAACGATATATAAAATTATTGTAAATGTTACACCTCCTACTGTAGCAAACGGTTTAGTAAATAAATTCACAACTCCTAATAGAAGTAATACTAAGAAGATGAGTCCAAGTCCCAAAGGAATTTCCTTTTTACCGATCTTAAAATTGGGTCCAACTTTCCATTCACGTTTAGTTTTGTCTTTGAATCTCAAAACGATCATTGAGAATGCTTTCATAATAAAACTCCACACAACACCAAACGCATAAGCTTCACCAATAAGAAAAACATCCCCACGGCTCATAACGATTATTAATACTTGAAAAAAGGCAAGAGTATTAATTATCCGGTAAGTCGTTCCATATTTTGGATGGGGTTTACGAAACCACTCATGAAGAACTCCATCTTCAGCAACACGGTTCAAAACACTGTTCGAACCAATAAGAGCTGTGTTTACTGCTCCGGCAAGCACCAAAAAACCCACAATTACTACAAACGCTTGAAGAATTAAAAGAAGCCATCTAGGACCAATCTGATGCATTGCTAATCCACTCAATGCATTATCATTGTAAATACCTTGAAGTTCGTTGTAAGGAACAATCATGGACGCAAATAGAGAGTTGACCCCTGTGAACAAAAGACTAAATAAAAATATAATTAAACCAGCTTTTAAAAAATTTGGAAGCTTAGGTGCTTCAATTTCTCTATAAACTTGTGCAAGTGTTTCCTCTCCGCTAACGGCAAGAATTGCATGCCCCATTCCAACGATTACTCCAATCCCTGCAATTGCCTTAAACCAATCAACGTGTTTTAAAACTCCTAATGCATCCTCAGAAAGTTGAATTGAAAATGGGGGAATATGTACACCATTAACAAAAATTGTAATCAAAGACCAGATTAATAAAACAACAGCTAACGTTGCAGTAATTTGAAAAATTCTGAGAGCTTTCTTGCTTGATTCTTCGATTCCAATAATATTTTTTCGCCAGAAATAAATCTCAATTAGAAGTGCAATTATTACAGCTATTGTCTGATCGGAAATTGATAGAGATAGGCCAATGTGAAAGTGAAACGAGCTAATCAATCCAGCTATGTATAATCCGGCAGATACTGCACTAATTGGTGCAGTAATCAAATAATCAAATATAAGAGCCGAAACTGAAAACTTGGCTAAAGTTTCTCCCAGGGCTTCATGAACAACTTTATAAACACCTCCGCGTACAAACATACTCGATGATTCAGTATAAACAGCTCTAATTGCATAAGCGAAGATCATAACGAAGAGAACAAACCAAGGAGCAGAAGGTCCAACAGCTTTAATTGCAATTCCAAGTGCATAGTAAGCACTTGAAGCGAGATCTGACAAAACAATTGCAGCGGCGCGCCAGTAAGAAATGAACGCAAGCATTACAGAAGAAAGAATTACAACTTGAATTTTTTTTGCACTTACTTTTGCTTGATTCCCACTACTGTCCGGATTATCCACAATATTTACTCCAAAAATTTCGCCGACAAAAATAGACTAATATCATTACCAAATCAATAAAACTATCGTTGATTTAACACAAAAACAATTTATTGCATTTATGAAAATAGTCCACTAAAAAATGTATTTTACTTTTGTCATTAACTCAAAAATATTTATTTTTACGCCTCAATTTAAGGCGGGCAGATAGCTCAGTCGGTAGAGCAAAGGACTGAAAATCCTTGTGTCGGCGGTTCGATTCCGTCTCTGCCCACAAAAAAAGGGATGATGATTCATCCCTTTTATGTTTATAACCGGTTGAATCCCGCACTCCCTCTCTTTATATTTCAATATCAAAATTCATGAAGAAAAATGCCTGCTAAAACAATCACCAATACAAATTTTAGTAACCTAAAATTATTCAAGCAAGGTAAAGTCCGCGATGTGTATGAAGTTGGAAACTATTATCTGATTGTTGCTACAGACCGTCTTTCTGCTTTTGATGTGATTATGAACGAGGGAATTCCTGATAAAGGGAAAATATTAAATCGTATTTCTAAGTTCTGGTTCAATTTCACAAAAGAAATTATTCCAAATCATCTAATATCAATGAATGTGGATGAATATCCGTCAGAATGTTTACCTTATAAAGCGATATTAAAAGATCGTTCCATGCTGGTTAAAAAAGCAGAATTAATTCCAATCGAGTGCATAGTTCGCGGGTATATAACAGGATCAGGTTTAGTGGATTATAAAAAAACCGGAATGATTTGCGGAATTAAATTACCTGAGGGATTGGTTGAGTCGGAAAAACTTCCTTCACCGATTTTCACTCCATCAACAAAAGCAGAAATTGGTTTACATGATGAAAATATAACAGAACAAGAAACCGAAAAAATTATTGGTAAAGATGCATTTCAATTTATTAAAAATGCTGCAATAGAAATTTATACCAAAGCTGCAGAATTTGCACTCACAAAAGGGATAATAATAGCTGATACAAAAATGGAATTTGGTTATTATGCTGGTAAAATTATTTTAATTGATGAATTACTAACACCGGATTCTTCAAGATTCTGGCCATTAAATGAATATGAAAAGGGAAGATCTCAAAATAGTTTTGACAAACAATATGTCAGGGATTACCTTCTATCAATCAAGTTTAATAAGAGACCGCCGGCGCCGCCTCTTCCTGGGGAAGTAATTCTGAACACAAGTAAAAAATATCAAGAAGCTTTGTTCAAGTTAACCGGAGAAACTTTATAATAATGATTCCGGTACAGATAAAGATTAAAGAGAAAAATTATTTATTCATAAAATGGAATGATGATACAGAAACCAGTATTAAACTCGCCAATCTAAGAAAGAATTGTCCGTGCGCAGTTTGTGTTTCTGAAAGAGATAATAACGGCAGTAAATACATTCCAATTTATTCTGATGAACAACTTTTCATTAAAGATATTCAGATGATTGGGAGCTATGCTATTGGAATTGTGTGGGCTGATAAACACAATACCGGTATTTATGATTTCACTTATTTGAAAAAGATTTCTGATTTAAACAAACAAAACTAATCGCTGAAAAATGGTTCTACCTAATCAATTAACTATATTAAGAATTATTCTTACACCGATATTTCTCATTCTCTTTCTAACAGGTGAACCATTACTGATCCAAATTGCATATTTAATTTTTATAATTGCTGCTATTACTGATTGGTATGATGGCTGGCTTGCCCGTAAATTTAATTATATAACTGAATGGGGTAAATTTATGGATCCGTTAGCAGATAAAATATTGACTTCTACTGCCTTCATTGCTTTTGTAATAATAGGAGTGCTTCAGCTCTGGATGGTTCTCTTAATAATAATCAGAGATCTAATAATTACTTTGTTGCGTGTTTATGCTGATTACAGGAAAGTATCATTCAGTACAAGTCGTACAGCACAGGTGAAAACTTTTATACAAATTATTTTCCTCTATTACATATTAACAATTTATACATTAAAAACATTTGAAATATTACACATTAATTACAATTACTTATTTGAAATTCTTTTGAATGCCCGAGCAATATATTTCGCAATGTTATTTATAACTTTATTCACAGTTATAACAGGCATTACTTACATATTCAGTAATCGTTTATTAATTAGGAAGATGATCAAAGGTGAAAATTAATTTTGTAGAAAAACTTCTCGGCTCAGGTTTCTATACCGGATATATAAAGACAGCTTCCGGTACATGGGGAAGTTTTGCCGGTTTAATCATTTACTTAATTCCCGGATTTGAAAATCCTTCTTTAATGATTTTCATGATCTCTCTTTTTATTTTGATCGGTGTACCGATTGCTACTAAATTTGAAACGATTTATGGAATAGATCCCAAAGAGTGCACAATTGATGAAATAGTTGGCATGTGGATTACCTTGTTATTTCTTCCTAAAAAAATTTGGTGGATAGTATTGGCATTCTTAATTTGGCGTGTGTTGGATATTATCAAACCTTATCCGGTTCGTAATTTAGAAAAAGTTAAAGGCGGTTGGGGAATAATGCTTGATGATATTATGGCGGGAATTTATTCATTCATTCTAATTCAACTAACGATTTATATTTTTAATTTAATCACAAAATAGACTGTAAAAAATGAAAGCTCACATTATAACTATTGGTGACGAAATACTTATTGGTCAAGTAACAAATTCAAATGCTGCCTATATAGGAGAAAAATTAACTCAAGCAAACGTACATATAAATGGTTCAAGTGTGGTTGGTGATAATGAAACAATTATTGTAAATGAATTTAAAAGAGTATTCGAAATAAATGATATAGTATTGGTTACGGGCGGATTAGGTCCTACTCACGATGATGTAACAAGGAAATGTGTTGTAGATTTTTTTAAGACAGAATTAATTGTTGATAACGAAGTTCTATCAGATATTAAAAAATTCTTTGAAGTAAGAGGACGTATACTCACTCCCACAAATGAAGATCAAGCGCTTATTCCTAAAATATCTAAAACGATTCGTAATCCTTTTGGAACTGCACCGGGATATTGGATTGAGAAGAAGAATAAAATATTTATTTGTATGCCCGGTGTTCCCTATGAAATGAAAAATATGATGGATAATATTGTAATACCCAGACTTGCTGAGAGAGTAGAAAAAGATAATTACATTTTAACAAAAAATTTGTTAACGACGGGAATCCCAGAATCCATGCTATATGATAGATTAGGAAATGTTGATGAACTCTTACAAGGAGCTAAGTTAGCATTTTTGCCTAATCAGTTTGGTGTAAGAATGAGATTAACAATCATCAGCAAGAATGAAGAAACTGCAGTCAATAAGTTAGATGAGATAGAACAAAAAATTCGTGCTGTAGTTGGAAGATATATTTACGGCACAGAAAACGATACATTAGAAAGTGTTGTATCAAAACTTTTTATTGATCGAGGATTGAAATTAGCTATTGCAGAATCATGTACCGGCGGTTTAATAATGAGCAGATTAACTAATATCAGCGGCAGTAGTAAATTTTTGGAAAGAGGAATTGTTGCTTACAGCAATGCAGCAAAAGTTGAACTTCTTCATGTTGATGAAGATACAATTCAGAAAAATGGTGCAGTTAGTTTAGAAGTTGCAAGACAATTGGCAGAAGGCGTTAAAGCCATTAGCGGGACAGATGTAGGTCTTTCTGTTACCGGAATTATGGGTCCAACTGGTGCATCAGCAGGTAAACCTATCGGTTTGGTCTTTATCGGATTATGTAATGAAAAAATTTGCACTGCAAAAGAATTCCATTTTGGGGATGACAGACTTCTCAATAAAGATAGAACATCACAAGCAGCATTAGAGATGTTGAGAAGAAATCTTCTCGGTATTTCTTATGATGATTAGAACTTTTATTGCTCTTGAAATTCCTGATGATGCTTTATCTCATATAAAAGAAATTATTAGAAGTAAGATTGGAGAATTACATAATGTTAAATGGGAGTCCCGGGAGAAACTTCATCTCACATTAAAATTTCTTGGAGATACTAAAAAAGAATTTATTGATACCTATATTTCTGGTATTGAAGGAATTATTAAAAAATATAATTCATTGGATTTAAGTTTTAATAGATTTGGTGTGTTTAGAAAAGGGAATGAACCTAAAATCTTTTGGGTAGGGATGAATGAAAATCGTAAACTCGGCGAAATTGTCTCAGAAATAGAAACAACATTTTCAGAGTACGGATTCAATAAAGAAAACAGAAAATTTCAACCGCATTTAACTTTATTAAGATTTAGGGGGTATGAAGATGCAGAAAAAATATTATCTTTGACTGAAGTAAATCTTCCCTTAATAAAATTTACTGCAGACAAAATTACATTTTATGAAAGTAAACTATTACCGAGCGCATCGGTTTATAGATCAATAAAAAGTTTTTATTTGAAAATCTAAGGAGGAAAAATGGCTGTAGATAAAGATGCCAGAATGAAAATTCTTGAGGAAACAATTGCTAATATTGATAAAACATACGGCAAAGGTACAATAATGAAATTGGGCGACGGTGTAATTAATCCAGTCGAATCAATTTCAACAGGTTCACTTTCATTAGATTTTGCTTTAGGAATTGGAGGAGTACCGCGTGGAAGAATTATTGAAATTTATGGCCCCGAATCATCCGGTAAAACTACTTTGTGTTTACATATAATTGCAGAAGCTCAAAAGACAGGCGGACTTGCAGCTTTCATAGATGCAGAACACGCAATGGATTTGAATTACGCAAAGCGATTAAACGTTGATACAAAAAATCTTCTCTTATCTCAACCAGATTTTGGTGAACAAGCTTTGGAAATCGTTGATACATTAGTTCGCAGCAATGCACTTGATGTTATTGTGATTGACTCAGTAGCAGCTCTTGTACCGCGTTCGGAAATTGAAGGAGATATGGGTGACCCTCAAATGGCAATGCAGGCACGATTGATGTCTCAAGCTTTACGTAAATTAACCGGTGCAATAAGCCGTTCCAAAACATGCGTGATCTTTACTAATCAATTGAGAATGAAGATCGGAATTATGTTTGGCAATCCGGAAACTACAACCGGCGGTAATGCATTAAAGTTTTATGCTTCCGTAAGATTGGATATTCGAAGAATAGCTGCCATAAAAGACGGGCAGAATGTAATAGGAAATAGAACAAAAGTAAAAATAGTTAAAAGCAAAGTTGCACCGCCTTTTAAGGAAGTTGAGTTTGATATTATCTACAATGAAGGAATAAGCAAAGCCGGAGAGATAATTGATCTGGCATCCGAGAAAAATCTTCTTAACAAAAGCGGTTCTTGGTTTACCTATAAAGAGAATCGTTATCAAGGAAGAGATCAACTAAAAGCAAAAATGTTGGAAGATCCTGAACTTTTTGCTTCTCTTGAAAAAGATGTTAAAACTGCTATTGGTATGATAAAAGATGAAAAAGCAAAGCCTGTAAAAGAAAAAGAAGAAACGGAAACTAAGTCAAAGAAAAAATAGCAGATGATAATCACTGCTCTACAGCAAAAGGGTAATAATGTTTTGGTTTGTTTTGATGATGGAGAGTTTATCACTCTTGATTACAGAACTGTTACCGATAATGCTCTGCGGAAGAGTGATAAATTAGATGAGAAAAAAATTGAGTTTCTGATTTCCGCAAGCGAATATCAGAAAGCAAAAGATTCTGCTTTTCGTTTTTTAGGTATGAGGCATCATTCAACATCCGAATTAAGAACTAAGCTTATAAAGAAAAAATATCCAAAGGATATCATTGATAAAATTCTGATTGATCTAACCGACAAAAAATTACTGGATGACGAACAATTTGCCGAAGCATTTCTTGAAGAAAGATCAGTCAAAAAGAAAATCGGCATTAATAAACTGAAAGCAGAACTATTCAAAAAGGGAATCAATAGAAATATTATTGAAAAAACTTTATTAAGAGTTGATCATGAATTAAGTTATAATCAAGCGCTTGAATTGGCAAAACGTAAAATTGATTCCATTAAAAGAAAAGAAACAGATAGAAGAAAAATTAAAGCTAAATTATATTCATCACTTAGTTCTCGCGGTTTTGAATCTGACTTAATAATGAAAGTTTTGAACGAAGTATTAGAAGATTTTGACTAAATACATTACACACTAAGAAGTAATTTTGTTCTCTTTAACAGTTTTCCATATTTTTGTGACCAACTTTTAGGTTACCATGAACAAGTTCAAGGGGGTAGATTATTTTAATGTAGATAGTCTTTTATCAGAAGACGAAGTAATGGTGCGCAATACTGTTAGAGAATACGTTGACGAACAAATAATTCCAATCATTGAAAAACATTACCGCGAAGAAAAATTTCCTTATCACCTAATAAAAGAACTTGGCAAACTTGGATTATTCGGCATTACCCTACCACAAAAGTATGGTTGTGCTGCAATGAACAATGTGGCTTACGGTTTAGTGATGCAAGAATTAGAAAGAGGTGATAGCGGTATTCGAAGTTTTGCATCAGTACAAACTTCATTAGTTATGTACCCCATCTACACGTTCGGAAATGAAGATCAAAAAAATTATTGGCTTCCGAAACTTGCAACCGGAGAAAAGATCGGATGTTTTGGATTAACAGAACCGGATTACGGTTCTAATCCTGCTGGAATGATAACAAGGGCCGAAAAAGTGGATGGCGGTTTTAAGTTGAACGGTGCTAAAATGTGGATCACTAATGGAACTATTGCTGATGTTGCGGTTGTGTGGGCAAAATTTGATGGAGAAGTAAGAGGATTTTTAGTCGAAAAAGGTATGAAAGGTTTTTCCGCACCGGAGATGAAAGGTAAACATTCACTTAAAGCATCTGTCACTTCAGAATTAATTTTTCAAGATGTTTTTGTACCGGAGAAAAATTTATTAACCGGAAGCAAAGGATTAAAATCACCGTTGATGTGCTTGAATCAAGCACGTTATGGAATTGCTTGGGGTGTTGTTGGATCTATGATGGCTTGTTACGACTCCGCCTTGAACTACTCAAAATCCCGTATCCAATTCAGCAAACCGATTGCAGCTTATCAATTGACACAAGAAAAGTTAGTTTATATGCTGACTGAAATAACAAAAGCACAATTACTCAATTTGCAACTCGGACGATTAAAAGATAAAAATGAAGTAAAGCATACACAAATTTCTATGGCTAAAAGAAATAATTGTGAGAAAGCTTTAGAGACAGCACGCATTGCCCGTGAAATTCTTGGTGCAAATGGAATACTTGATGAATATCCGGTTATGCGTCATTCGCAGAATTTAGAATCAGTAAAAACTTATGAAGGTACACACGAGATGCACACTTTGATAATTGGTGAGGATATAACCGGTTATGCTGCATTTGATTAAATTAGAGACCACCTTGTGTGGTCTTTTTTGTAATTAGAAGAGGAAAACATGAATAAGAACAAAGTTGATTTTGAAGGTTTAACATTTGATGATATACTTCTTGTACCCGCTCGATCGAATGTTCTTCCGCGCCAAACAGATATTTCTTCGTACTTAACAAGAGAGATAAAATTAAATATTCCTTTTCTTTCTGCAGCGATGGACACAGTAACAGAATCTCAAATGGCAATTGCAATGGCAGCTCAAGGCGGAATAGGAATTATTCATAAGAACATGTCAATTGAAAAACAAGCCGATGAAGTTGATAAAGTTAAAAGGTCAGAGAGCGGAATGATAGTAAACCCAATTACTTTAACTCCGGACCGCACGATTAGAGAAGCTGAACAGATCATGTCGAAATATCATATCTCAGGTATACCTGTTGTTGATGAAAAAGGAAAGTTGGTTGGTATTCTTACTAATCGAGATTTACGATTTGAAAGAGAATCAAACAAACTTGTTAGTCAATTAATGACAAAAGAAAATTTAATTACTGCACCGCTAGGAACAACGCTTCATGAAGCAGAAAAAATATTACATAAGTACCGCATAGAAAAACTTCCTGTTGTTGATAAAAAAGGAATAATTAAAGGATTGATCACTTACAAAGACATAATGAAGAAAAAAACATTTCCTAATGCGTGTAAAGATGATTTAGGGCGGCTTCGTGTAGGTGCCGGTGTTGGTGTAACAAGTGATACATTAAAAAGAGTAGAAGCGTTAGTCCATTCTAATGTAGATGTAGTAGTTTTAGATACCGCACACGGACATTCCGAAGGAGTATTAAAAGCAATTAAAGAAATAAGGAAAAAATATAAAAACTTACAGTTGGTTGCAGGAAATATTGTTACAAAAGAAGCCGCTCTTGAATTAGTTTCTTGTGGTGTTGATGCCGTCAAAGTAGGAATTGGTGCAGGTTCTATTTGTACTACACGTGTTATAGCTGGTGTTGGAGTTCCGCAGATCAGTGCAGTTATTGTAGTAGCTCAAGCATTAAAAGGGAAAAATATTCCTGTAATATCGGATGGTGGAATTAAACAAACAGGAGATGTAGCCAAAGCAATTGCAGCCGGTGCAGATACTGTTATGATGGGTGGAATGTTTGCCGGTGTAGAAGAAACACCTGGAGAAAAAGTTTTATTTGAAGGAAGAAGTTTTAAAGTTTATAGAGGAATGGGTTCATTAAGTGCAATGAAACAAGGAAGCAGTGACCGTTATTTTCAGGATGTTGAAGCAGATATTAATAAATTAGTGCCGGAAGGAATTGAAGGTCGAGTTCCTTATAAAGGTTCTCTTGCAGATACAATTTATCAATTCATCGGTGGATTGCGAGCGGCAATGGGTTATTGTGGTGCAAAAACAATTAATGATTTGAAATCTAAATCAAAGTTTGTAAAAATTTCTAATGCCGGATTACGCGAAAGTCATCCGCACGATGTTTTAATAACTGAAGAAGCACCGAATTATCAAATGACGAAGAAAAATCAGTACTAAATTCATAAATAAAATCTCGAATATGTTTAAAGTATTAGTTATTGCTTATTACTATCCTCCACTTGGATTAAGCGGCGTTCAACGAACGCTTAAATTCACTAAATATATGAGCAAGTTTAACTGGCAGCCCACTGTAATTACAACGGGTAATGTTGCATATTTTGCTCATGATTTTTATTTATTGAAAGAAGCTGAGAATGCCGGTGTAAATATTATCCGTACAGAAGCTTTTGATGTTAATACAATTATCGGGAAACAGTATCAAACTGTTACTATGCCTAAAGAATTTTTTAGAAAGATACTTTCAAGGATTAGTAAGGCAATATTTATTCCTGATAATAAAAAATCTTGGGCTAGAAAAGCATATAAAACTGCAAGAGAACTACTTCAAAAAGAAAAATATGATATCATTTATGTAACGATTCCTCCCTTTTCAAGTTTTGTTTATGCTGCTAAACTCAAAAAAGAATTTGGTATTCCTTTATTTGTAGATTATCGTGATTTATGGTTTGGCAATCATTTTGCGTTTTATCCAACGTTTTATCATCGCTATAAACATAAAAAGTTGGAATATAAATCGCTACGATTAGCTGATAAAGTTGTTGCAATTAATCGCAAAATAAAAGAGAAGCTTCTTTTGACTTACCCATTTCTCTCATTTAATGATGTAATGATTATACCACACGGTTTTGATCCTGCTGATTTTGAGTACAATGAAGATAATGCTGTGCAATCACAAAAGATGCGTTTGACTTATGCTGGAATATTTTATGAGAATATAACTCCGGAATATTTTCTAAAAGCTTTCAAGCAGTTATCTATTGAGAGACCGGATATTGCAGCAAATATAGAATTAGAATTTATTGGTCATCTTCGAAAAGAAAACAAAAAACTTATCACTGAACTCGGTATTAACGAATTTGTTAGAGACCATGGATATCTTGATCATAATGAAACTGTAAAGAGATTAAAAACCAGCGATGTTTTATGGATGATGATTGGAAACATTCGGAATGCTGACACAATTTCTACAAGTAAATTATATGAGTATATAGGAACTGGTAAACCAATTCTTGGATCTGTTGTCGAAGGAACTGCAAAATCTGCTCTTCAAGAATATGGTGCATCTTTTATTACAAAACCGGATGATATACAGGAAATCAAAGACACGATAATATTCATTCATGAATTGTATCTGAAGAAAAATTTACCTTCTCCAAATAGAGATTTTATACAGAAACACGATAGAATAAAATTAACGGAAGAACTTACGAAAGCGTTTCAGTTTTATTTAAAGGCATAAGCATGAGAATAGCAATAATCGGTTCCGGGGGAAGAGAACATGCTTTAGCTGTTAAAATAGTAGAATGTGAAAGCTGCAGTAAATTATTTATTATTCCAGGAAATCCAGGTACTAAACAAGTTGGGACAAATATCCCTATCGATCAGGATGATCATCAAAGTATAATCATTTTTTGCTTGGAGCAAAAGATAAATCTGGTTGTGGTCGGGCCTGAGAAACCTTTGATAGAAGGTTTGGCTGATAAACTTCTTAATAAGGGAATTAAAGTATTTGGTCCATCTATGAAAGCTTCTAGAATAGAAGGGGAGAAATCGTTTGCAAAAAACTTGATGAAGGAATATAATATTCCTACTGCAGCGTTTGAGGTATTCAATAAAGAAAATTATGACGATGCTATAAACTATTTACATAAAGTAAATTATCCAATAGTAATTAAAGCAGATGGTATTGCCGCCGGGAAAGGTGTTATAATCGCAGAATCTTTTGATGATGCTAAGGAAGCATTGAAAGAGTGTTTTGTAAATTTTTCCTTTGGTACCGCAGGTGATAAAATTGTAATAGAAGAATTTATGTTAGGTCAAGAAGCTTCCATTTTTGCCATTACAGATGGATTTGACTTTATTGTACTTCCTGCGGCACAAGATCATAAAAGAATTTGTGATGACGATAAAGGTAAGAATACCGGTGGAATGGGTGCGTATGCTCCAACTCCTTTTGTGAACGAAAAAAATATTGAAGTAATTGCAAAAAAAATTATTGAGCCAATATTAAAGGCGATGAATGAGAAGGGAAGTCCTTACGCTGGTTGTCTTTATTGCGGATTAATGATGACTAATCAAGGACCGAAAGTAGTTGAGTTTAACTGTCGCTTTGGAGATCCTGAGACACAAGTTATTTTGCCTTTGCTTGAAGGAAATTTTGTTGAGTTGCTTTATTCTGCTGCTTGTGGAAAAATTAACAAAGAAGCAGTGAGATATAATGATGGTGCTTCGGTTTGTGTTGTTGTTGCTTCCAAAGGTTACCCGGATAAATTTGAAAACGGTTTTGAGATTCACGGATTAGATCAGACCCCACAAAAAATAAAAGTTTATCATGCTGGGACAAAAGATGTAAGTGGCAAGATATTAACCAACGGTGGAAGAGTTCTAAATATTACTTCGTTCACAGAGAAGAACGACTTAAACGAAGCTAAAAGAATAGCTTATGAAGCTCTTTCAAAAATTAGTTTTGATGGAATGCACTATAGGAAAGATATTTCTGATAAAGCATTTCTTTCTAAGAACTAAATCAACCCGGCGGCCAATTCATCTTACGTCCGCCAAGAAGATGCATGTGTAGATGATATACTTCCTGTCCGGCATCTGCTCCGCAATTTAAGACTAATCTGAACCCGGTCTCATTCACTCCAAAATCTTTTGCAATCTTGTTGGCAGCTTCAAACATAGCGGCAAGTAGATCCAAATGTTTGCTCGAATCAATATCTTTTGTTGTTTCAATTTCAGTGATTTTTGGAATGATAAGAACATGTACCGGAGCTTGAGGTTTGATATCTTTGAACGCGAGAACTTTATCATTCTCAAAAACAATTTCAGCGGGTATTTCTTTCCGAATAATCTTGGAAAAAATAGTTTCTCCCATGGCTATTCCTTTTCAATTTCATATTTCTTTAGTTTGTTATAAAGGTGGCTACGTTGAATCCCAAGTATATCTGCAGTCTTGCTGATATTCCAGCTATTCGCATTTAACTGTTTAATTATAAAAGCCTTTTCAGATTTCTCCTTAAATTCTTGAAAACTATTTGAAATATTTAATAAATCATCAACATTCGAACCTTGATTTGGTGCAAACATGGAAATATCTTTTTCATTGATATCGGTTTTGGGAATCATAATTACTATACGTTCTACAACATTTTTTAGTTCACGGATATTTCCTTTCCAAGTAAGGGACTGAAGAACTTTTATTGCTGCGTCTGAATATTTCTTTTGTGCAAATTTATTCTTATCGCAAATAATTTTTGAGAAGTGCTCTATAAGTAGAAGGATATCATCTTTACGTTCACGAAGCGGGGGAATATGAATGGGGATAACATTTAATCGGTGAAAAAGATCCTCGCGGAAGTTGCCTTTCTTTATTTCTTCTTGTAAATCTTTATTTGTCGCAGATATAATTCTAACATTGACATCAATCTTAGCATTTCCCCCAACACGCTCAATTTTTCCTTCTTCAATTGCACGTAAGACTTTAGCTTGTGCTTGAAGACTCATATCACCGATTTCATCAAGAAATAAATTCCCTCCGTCAGCCTGCTCAAATTTACCGATGTGTTGTTTTACAGCACCGGTAAATGAACCTTTCTCATGACCAAATAATTCGGATTCTATAAGTTCATGATGAATTGCAGCACAATTAACTTCAATAAACTCCTTGTTAGATCGAGGGCTTTGTCTGTGTAGTTCTTGTGCAACTAATTCTTTACCTGTTCCATTCTCTCCGGTAATTAGAATTCGTGCATCAGTTTTAGCAACACGCTTTATTGTTTCGTAAATAGTTTTAATTGCTGTACTATTCCCAATTATTTTTTCTGAAGAGAAGAGTTCTTTCTTAAGCTTTTTATTTTCTTTAACAAGACTTGATTGTTCAACAGCATTTCGTACACTAATCAAAAGTTTATCACGATCAACCGGTTTTTCAAGAAAATCAAATGCACCAAGTTTTGTTGATTTTACAGCATTCTCAACACTTGCATGTGCTGAAATCATTATTACTTTCATATCAATTTCTTTTTCAAGAAGCCAATTCAATACTTCAAAACCATTCTTACCCGGCATTTGAATATCAAGTAACAGTGCATCATAATTTCCGTATTCGATTTTCTGTAATCCTTTGTATGAATCGGTTGTATAGTCAACAAGATAATCTTCATATTCAAGGATCATCTTGATGCTTTCGCAAATTTCTCTTTCATCGTCAATTACTAAGATTGATCTCATGGATAAATTCTTAATATAAGTAGTTGATAAATTTTTAACGCCTCAGACGGCTTTGCATTTTTATTCTTATGAACCATTTCAGCAAAGATCTCGCCAAGATGATTTGCAATCAAATCTCTTCTGTCAAATCCACCTTGAAGAAAAAATCCCTGCTCGAAATACTCAACAAAGATACCGAGAATTTCAGACAAATTAAAAAAGCTTATGTTATAATGAAGAAAAGCATTCGCAAAAAAGTGCGCAAGTTTATCCTTATCACCAAAGTCGTTAGATGGGGAATCGCTAAACAATCTTTTGGGAGTATTTTTTAATTTCTCATCAAATTTTTTTTGGGGAGGTGATGGAAGCGGGACTGTAACATGCGAACCAATGACGGGAAGTTTCATTAAAATTTTATTGTATGGTATTAATGTGAAAGTTAAACAAAAAAAGGTTTCGGAATAATCTCCTTCAAAGAAAGTCAGTGCTTTTTCATAAATGTGATCCACAGTTTCCAAATCATTGTGAGTGTGTAAGAACAATTTGTACTCATCTGATGTCATATAATTCGTTAAATAAAACAAACCACCGTAAAAAGATTTATCGTATTTCTGTTGAGCTGTTAGAGAAGAAGAGATCAAGAATGTAAACGTGATCAAGAGAAAGAATTTATTTCGTGCACATTTGTTCAATATAATTTCTATGTTTGAATTACACCGGGATTGAAACGAGGAATATTAGAATTATTGTTTGCACATTCGATTGAATAAGAAATATATTCTCTGCTTAATGTAGGATCAATAATTTCATCAACCCACAAACGAGCCGCTGCGTGAAGCGGATTACTTGTTTCTTCGTATGATTGAATTATTTCATTAAGTAATTTTTCTTTTTGTTCTTTTGTGAATTCCTTACCGGATTTTTCCATTTGCTTTAGTCTAATATCAAGAAGAACAGAACTTGCTTGTGCACCACCCATCACAGAAATTTTTGCGTTTGGATATGCAAAAATAAATCGCGGATCATAAGCTTTACCGCACATTGCATAATTGCCAGCACCATAACTATTGCCTACTATAATTGTAATTTTCGGTACAACAGAATTTGCAACCGCATTCACCATCTTTGCGCCGTCTTTTATAATTCCGCCGTGTTCAGCTTTGCTTCCAACCATAAATCCGGTTACATCTTGTAAAAAAACTAAAGGAATTTTTTTCTGATTACAATTCATTATGAACCGTGTTGCTTTGTCGGCACTATCAGAATAGATTACTCCACCGATCTGCATTTCTCCTTTTTCAGTTTTAACTACACTTCGCTGATTAGCAACAATACCAACTGCCCAGCCGTCAATTCTTGCGTAAGCAGTTATCAAACTTTTTCCGTATCCGGATTTGTATTCATCAACTTCTGAGTTATCAACAATTCTTGCAAGTAATTCGTATGTGTCGTAAGGTTTAGCACCATCTTCAGGAATCAATCCATAAATTTCTTTTGCATCATATTTTGGTTGAATTGATTCTACACGATTGAAACCGGCTTGAGCTGATTCACCGAACTTACCTACTAAACTTCTAATTTGAAGAAGACATTCATCATCGTTCTTCATTATGTAATCAGTAACACCGGAAATATTTGATTGAACGCGAGCACCGCCAAGATTTTCATTTGCAACTTCTTCACCGATTGCCGCTTTAACTAAATGAGCACCCGCAAGAAAAACTGATCCTTCACCTTCAACTATTAATGCTTCATCGCTCATGATAGGAAGGTAAGCACCACCGGCTACACACGGACCCATAATTGCTGATGTCTGGGGAATTCCCAACGAAGACATAATTGCATTGTTACGAAAGATTCTTCCGAAGTGTTCTTTATCGGGGAAAATATCTTCTTGAAGGGGGAGGAAGACACCGGCACTATCAACTAAATAAATAATTGGTAAACGATTTTCTATAGAGATTTCTTGTGCACGTAAGTTTTTCTTTGCAGTGATAGGAAACCATGCACCCGCTTTAACCGTTGCATCGTTTGCAACGATTACAAAATTCTTACCGTTAATTTTTCCAATTCCGAAAATTGTTCCGCTGCTCGGCGCTCCTCCATATTCCTTATACATATCATAAGCGGCAAAAGTATTTAATTCAAAAAAAGTCGATCCTTTATCAATCAATTTTTCAATTCGTTCGCGTGCTGTAAGTTTTCCTTTTTCGTGTTGTTTATCTATTGCACTTTTTCCGCCGCCGAGTTTAATCGTTTCGCGCACAGCAATAATTTTTCTTATAAGATTTTTATGGAAATCTTCTCTGCGAAGAAAAGTTTCATTCTTATTTATATGAGAGCCGATTAGTGTCATATCAAATTGAGTTTAGTCTGTTAATAATGATCTTGCTATAACCATGCGTTGAACTTCTGAAGTTCCTTCACCAATAGTTAAAAGTTTTACATCGCGGTAGAATTTTTCTACAGGATAATCTTTAGTAAATCCATAACCGCCAAAGATCTGTACGGCTTCATTAGCGGCGCGTGTTGCAACTTCACTTGCAAAAAGTTTTGCTTTGGATGCAATTTCAAGTATATCTTTTCTCTCATCTTTCATTCTAGCTGCTTTGAACGTCATTAATCGTGCGGCTTCAATTTCTGTTGCTATATCTGCAAGCTTAAATTGTATCGCTTGAAATTCAGAAAGACTTTTTCCAAACTGTTTGCGTTCTTTAGAATAGGCAAGTGCTGCTTCAAGACAACCCTGGGCAAGTCCCACGCTCAATGCAGCGATCGAAATTCTACCGCCTTCTAGAATCTTCATTGCTTGGGTAAATCCTTCTCCTTCATTGCCAATCAAATTTTCTACGCTCACACGGCAATTCTCAAAAATTAATTGTGTCGTTTCACTTGCACGCATTCCAAGTTTATTTTCTTTTTTCCCCGTATGAAATCCTGCGGTCCCTTTTTCAATTATGAAAGCTGAAATTCCTTTTTTCTTTTTTTCTTTATCAGTAACTGCCATAACAACTGTAGTCTCTCCGGATTTGCCGTGAGTTATAAATGCTTTAGTTCCGTTTAGTACAAAATATTTTCCGTCTTTTACAGCCGTTGTTTGCATAGCACCGGCATCACTGCCTGAAGCAGGTTCAGTTAAACCCCATGCACCAATTTTTCTTCCGCTGGCTAGATCAGGTAAATATTTATTCTTTAGTTCGTCATTTGCAAATACATTAATGTGATTTGTACATAAACCGTTATGTGCCGCAACTGACAGCGATAACGATGGATCAATCCGTGCAAGCTCTTCTACAACCAAGGCATATTCTACATAACCAAGTCCGGCACCTCCAAATTTTTCCGGAACCAATATCCCCAAAAAACCAAGTTCACCAAGCTGGTGCATCAAGTCTAATGGGAATTCTTGACTCTCATCAAATTCCATTACGCGCGGTTTGATTTTTTCCTCTGCAAAATTTCTGATCGTTTCCTTTATTGCAAGCTGGTTCTCATCGAACTCAAGTGTAAAATTGTTTTCGGTTTTTGTCTCTACCATAACGACCTACTGTTTAAGTGAAGTTTTAAAATCATTAAATAATGTTTCGGCAATTTGATAAGGAGAAGTTTCACCTTCAACAACTTTTGAAAGAGAAGCTTGGAGACTTTCAGCACGTCTCTCTTTCCAAAATTCATCTTTCAACAAATGTTCAACAATCTCTTTGATACGTACTTTATAATTTTTTTCACGATTTTGTTTAAGTAATCCATTTTGTTCCAAGAATTGATGATGTCTTGAAATCTCATCTGCAATTTCTTTAGTACCCGAGTTCTCAGAAGCAACTGCTTTAATAATGTTGGGCAGCCAACTTTTTTCATTATGATCGCGCATCATTAAAATAGTTTTGAGTGCTGTCATAGCTGTATCGGAACCTGGACGATCACTTTTATTAAGTACAAAGAAATCAGCAATTTCCATTAAGCCGGCTTTCATTGCTTGTATTGAATCACCGGATTCCGGAACAAGAACAACGATTGTAGTATCGGCAGCTTTTGCAACGTCAAGTTCGGATTGCCCCACACCGACTGTTTCAAAAATAATTATATCGTATCCTGCGGCATCAAGTACATCTGCTGCATCAATTGTTTTTTTGCTAAGTCCTCCAAGACTACCACGAGTAGCCATACTTCTAATAAATACATTATCATCGCAACCAACTTCACTCATGCGGACGCGATCGCCGAGCAAAGCACCGCCTGTAAAAGGACTTGTTGGATCAACAGCAATGATTCCAACTTTTTTATTTTGCTTTCTGTAAAATTTAGTTAGTTGATTTGTTAAAGTTGATTTGCCTGCACCTGGAGGACCGGTTACACCAATTCGATAAGCATTACCAATATTTTTATGAAGATCCTTTAACAATTCGGTTGAATTTGAATTACCCGATTCAATAATAGTTATAGCTCTCGATATGGCACGTTTGTCGTTGTTAAATATTCTTTCAATAAAATTTTCTGATCTCATAAGATGTTTATTTATATAAACCGTGTTTAGAAATATATTCTTTTACTTTTGATGGGACAAGATAATCAATCGTTTCATTATTTTTAACTCGCACTCGAATTTCAGTAGAAGAAATATCAATCAAAGTGGTTTCCAAAAGTATTGCGGAGCCGAAATATTTATTATGCTTAACCGGTATGTTATCAATCTCACGTTTCATCACTACAACTGTAGCAAGTTGAAGAATATCATCCGGGCGGAACCATTTATTAAATACAATCAAATTATCAAAACCAATGATGAGCTCTAGTCTATCGTAAGTCTTTTTTAATTCAACTAAAGTATTATAAGTATAAGACACATCTCCTTTGCGGATTTCAAAATCAGAAGATTCGAAGTATGGATATTTTTCGATTGCTAAGTTTACCATATTCAAACGATGAATATCGTCTGTTGGTTTCTGATCTGTCTTGTGAGGGGATATATGACAAGGAACGAAAATAATTTTTTCGAGATTTCTTTTTTCCAGAACATCATATGAAGTGATTAGATGTCCCAAATGGATTGGATCGAATGATCCGCCTAATATTCCAACAGGTTTCATTTATACCGAGATAAATTATTTGATAAAAGTGACCGAATCGCTTCACGATTCTTTTCAATCTCTGAAGAATAATACAATTTGTTCAAATCTTTTGCTTTCTTGAATAAATCTCTATTGAATGCAAGACGTATCGCAAATCTTGAATATAATTTTCTAATTCGTTCGTCTATCCAACCTTTCCTAAATCTTAAATGACTACTCAATATTTTTATATGTTCTTTAGGAATCAAACCTAACATATTTTCTTCCAATAGTTCACGTTCGATAATTTTCTTTTCATTATTAATGGATAATCTAAAGATAAATATGAAAAAGAGTATTAAAAAAATCATGAATAAAAAACCGAAGAAGAAAGTACCGGAAAGACTAACTGTAGTATTCCAAATAAAATGAATAAAGATTGCAATAAATAATCCGGCTAAGGGCAAAGTGTTCTTCCCGAAATTTGATGAAAACTTTGCAAGTGCAAGAAAAGCTCCTAATGTTCCTGTAGAGATACAATGCATAAGAGCCGAAAATAATGATCGAATAACAACAAGATAGAGCCAGTTTTCTGGTGTATTACCATAAGTTAAAAAGTAAAGAAAATTTTCCGTCATGCCAAAACCAAGACCAATAGCACCTCCGTACAGTAAACCATCGGTAACATTGTCGAATTTTTTTGAATTAACTGAGTAGAGTAAGAATGCGCCTTTGGCAATTTCTTCACTCAGTGGTGCGAAAATTATTGATTGAATTAATTTAGAAATATTTGAAGTTGAGCCGATTATTCCTGTTAAAGCTCCAAGTAGTAAACTTCCGCAAATTCCCAATATAACTGCACCGAAGGCACCCCATAGAAAATGAACCAGTAAAAAAAGCAATGGTTCTCTATCATACTTGTCCATCCTCCAAAGTACGATAAGATAGAACAGCATTGGTAAGATTGCAGCAATAAATGATGAGATAAGCGGCATTTGATTACACTCTACATTTATATAACAAAAAAAAGGAATTCTTGATTATAAAGGATCGGCTGTATATATTTTGACCCAATTTTTCCATGTTCTTCAAATGATAATAAAATATACTAATTTTTCTGACGGAATTCACAGTTTCCATCTTTCAGAATCCGTTAAAAATTTGGGTTTGGAAGAATTGTTCTTTGGAAATGCTGATGTTGAATGTAAAATGGATAAATCACCGCATCAAATTGTACTTAATTGTGATTTAACTATTCATTCAAAGATGATTTGTGATAGATGTGCGAAAGATTTAGAAACTAAACTCACTAATCATTTCCAAATTAGTTACCTTTTCAGTCGTGATTTACAAGAAACTGATGAATACAACGTAAAATATCTTTCACCGGAAGACGATAAGATTAATATCCGGAACGATGTTTATGAATATGCTGAACTTGCTTTACCAATGAAACGTTTATGCAAAGATGATTGTAAAGGATTATGTCCACATTGCGGTAAAAATTTAAATGAAGAAAAATGTAATTGTAAAATTGAAATAACCCATGATATATGGGAACCATTAAAACAACTTAAAGGTAAATTTAACAACTAAATAAACAGGTTATACGATGCCAAATCCGAAACGTAAGATGTCTAAGAGCAGAAGAGATAAACGCAGAACGCATTACAAAGCTACTGTTCCTTCCTTAAGCCGCTGCTCAAATTGTGGTGAAATTAAATTGAACCATAGAGCATGCCCAAACTGCGGTTATTATGCCGGCAGATCTATGTTCGTTCCAGAATCGTAACAATCAATCTCTTAGATGACAGAACTAAAATTAGAAAAATGTAAGATTGCAGTTGATGCTATGGGGGGCGACTATGCCCCTAAGCATGAAATCCTTGGCGCTATTGCTGCAATGAAGGAAGATAAAAATTTCGATCTGATACTTGTCGGTGATAAGGAAAAAATATTAAAAGTTGCCCACCAAGAAAAGATTGAACTTGATGAGAAACTAATCTATCACGCTTCACAAGTAATTGAGATGGGCGATAAACCTGTAGATGCAATAAAATCGAAACAGGATTCATCATTGGTAATAGGTGCAAAATTAGTCAGAGATAAAAAAGCACATGCATTTGTAAGTGCAGGCAATACCGGTGCTGTTGCAGCTGTATCAACTCTTATAATCGGCCGGATAAAAAATGTAGAGCGTCCAACGATTGGAAGTTTTATACCAAGTGAAACCAACGACACATATCTTTTTGATGTAGGTGCTTTTGTTGATGTGAAACCTCAACATCTATTAGAATATGCCATTCTTGCATCAATATTTGTTAAAGAATTACACGGAATAAAGAGTCCTTCAGTTGCTTTGTTAAATGTTGGTGAAGAAGATGAAAAAGGCAATAAGCAAGTAAAAGAAACTGCTGAGCTGTTAAGAAAATCTGAACTGAATTTTATTGGGAATATTGAAGGAAGAGATATACTCAAAGGGAAAAGTAACATTGTTATTTGTGATGGTTTCGTTGGAAACATCATCTTAAAATTTGGAGAAAGCGTTCCTTCGTTCATGAAGTATCTCCTAAAACAACACGCTGAAAAAAATATTTTTGAAAAAATTAAGATCGGATTATTCAAAAATACTCTCAAGAAAGCGTTGAGTCCTCTGAATCCTGACCTTTACGGCGGCGTACCGCTTTTAGGTGTTAATGGAATAAGTATTATTGGTCACGGTTCTAGTTCACCTTTAGCAATTAAAAATATGATTCTTCGTGCAAAAGAAATGTACGATAAAAATTTAATCAAGAAATTTGAGGAAGCATTAAAGACTTATGCAATCAAAAAATAAAAAAATATACAATGCAGCAATAACTGCTGTCGGGATGTATGTACCGGATAAAATTTTAGATAACAAATACTTTGAAAGTATTGTTGACACGAATGACGAGTGGATTGTATCGCGAACCGGGATCCGTGAAAGAAGGGTGATGGAAAACGGTGCTACCAGTGATATGGCTGTTTATGCAATACAAGACCTTTTCAAAACAACAAAAGTTAAACCTGAAGAGATTGATGTAATCATTGTTGCTACTGTTACGCCTGATATGTTTTTCCCGGCAACTGCATGTTTGGTTCAAGAAAAAATCGGTGCAACAAAAGCTTGGGGATTTGATTTATCAGCCGCTTGTTCGGGATTTTTGTTCGCATTGCAAACCGGCGCAAGTTTAATAGAAAGCGGGACATATAAAAAAGTTATTGTAGTTGGATCGGATAAGATGACAGCGATTACAGATTACACCGATAGAAACAACTGTATTCTTTTCGGTGACGCTGCATCTGCAGTATTGTTAGAACCAACAGAAGATTTGAAATATGGAATTAAAGATTCTTTGTTGTATGTAGATGGATCAGGTAAAGAAAGTTTATACATGAAAGGTGGTGGAAGTTTGAATCCTCCTTCACATGAAACCGTTGATAAGAAGATGCACTATATATATCAAGATGGAAAAGCTGTTTTTAAAGTTGCTGTAATAGGAATGGCTGATATTTCTTTTGAAATAATGGAGAAAAATGGTTTGAAGGGTGAAGATGTAGCTTATCTAGTCCCGCATCAAGCAAATTTGAGGATCATAGATGCTACTGCAAAAAGAATGGGAATTTCGAAAGACAAAGTTATGATTAACATTGATCGTTATGGTAACACAACTGCGGCAACAATTCCATCATGCTTAACAGAATACTATCGCGCGGGTAAAATAAAAAAAGGTGATAATCTAATTCTATCTGCTTTTGGTGCCGGTTATACTTGGGGCGCGATCTATTTGACTTGGAGTATGGATTAATTGGGCAAGAAAGCTTTCATATTTCCCGGACAAGGTTCTCAATATGTAGGAATGGCGAAAGATCTATATGAGAATTCTGTTGAAGCCAAAGAAATGATAAAAATTGCAGAAGATGCAGCCGGAGTTTCTCTTTCACATTTAATGTCTAACGGTCCTGAAGAAGCTCTTAAACAAACTGATATTACACAACCGGCAATTTTTGTTCATAGCGTTATTCTTGCAAGTATAATGAGAACATTAGAGCCGGATATGGTTGCCGGGCATTCTTTAGGTGAGTACTCTGCATTAGTAGCAGCAAAAGCAATCCAATATTATGATGCTGTTGCACTTGTTCGGTTACGCGGCAATTCAATGTTACAAGCCGGAATTGATAAGCCGGGAACTATGGCAGCAGTTGTTGGTTTACAAGCAAATATATTAGAAGAAATTTGCCAAGAAGCATCTGAAAAAGGAATTGTCCAGTGTGCAAACTTTAATTCACCGGGACAGATTGTTATTTCAGGTTCAGTTGAAGGCGTTCATGCTGCAATGGAAATCTCTAAAGCAAAAGGCGCTAAACTTGTAAAAGAATTAGTGGTAAGCGGTGCTTTTCATTCACCGTTAATGAGTAGTGCAAAAGAAAGCTTAAAATTAAAATTGGATGTAACTCCTATTTACGATGCAAAGATTCCAGTTTATTCCAATGTAACTGCTAAACCGGTAACAAGAAGCAAGGAAATCAAAAATTTACTTTATCAGCAATTAGATCATCCGGTTAGATGGGAAGAAACAATTACAAATATGATTAACAATGGCGCTGATGAATTTTATGAAATAGGTCCAGGTAAAGTATTACAAGGACTGGTTAAACGAATTAATCATGATGTGAAAATATTCGGCATAGATAAATATTCCGATGTTGAAAGGTATCTTTAATGCAGACTAAATTTGAAAAGATTATTAACGGGATGTATATAGATCCTCTGATCTTTACACAAAAATTTGTTAAGGGATGTGATGTTTGTATTTGTTCCGGGGAATGCTGCTACTATGGAGTATATATTGATAAAAAAGAATATGAAAAGATCATGTCTGAAAAGGATAAGATCATTAAACATATGGATGATTCCCAAACAAAAAGTCCTGAAAACTGGTTTGAAGAACCGCAAGCTGATAATGATTTCCCATCAGGTATAGCAGTTGGTACAGAAGTTCATAACGAAAAATGTGTTTTTCTTGATAAACAAGGTTTCTGCACACTTCAAAAAATGGCTATGGCGGCGGGAGAATTGAAGTGGAAATATAAACCGCTATATTGTATATTATTTCCATTAGTAATCTCGGAAGGCGTCTTAACTGTTGATGATGAGCATTTGAACGATATGCATTACTGCAGTAAACTCGTTAACCAAATTTCAACAGTTTATGATTGTTGCAAAAATGAACTCAAGTTCTTACTTAGTGAGAAAGGATTCGAGGAATTAGATATTTATCGTAAAGAATATTTTGAAAAAATAGATATTGACGGATCAAAGATTGAAGCTGCTTAATAAGAAAGCGATAGTTACGGGAGGAACCCGAGGCATAGGAAAAGGAATAGTTAAAGAATTAGCGCAAAACGGCTGCAGCGTTGTATTTACATATTTTAGTTCAGATGAATCTGCACGTGCAATCGAAAAGGAATTATCTTCTGATTCAGTTAAAGTATTCGGATTTAAAGCAGATGCTTCTTCTTTTTCTAGTGCTGAAGATACTGTTAAATTTACGATTGAGAAGTTGGGCGGTGTTGATATTTTAGTAAATAATGCCGGAAGAACTAAAGATACTTTAATGCTTAGAATGACTGAACAAGATTTTGATTCAATAATTAATGCGAATCTAAAAAGTGTTTTTAATTATACAAAAGCTGTTTTGAAACTTATGATTGGACAACGTTACGGGAAAATAATTAATATTAGTTCGGTTGCTGGTTTAGTTGGAAATGCAGGACAAGCAAACTATGTTGCTTCAAAAGCCGGAGTAATAGGACTAACTAAATCGAATGCAAGGGAATTGGCGTCTAGAAATATTAATGTTAATGTTGTCGCACCCGGTTTTATTGAAACGGATATGACTGATAAATTAAACGATCAACAGAAAGAAGCGATTTTATCTAATATCCCTATTAAGAGACTTGGTAAACCGGAAGATGTTGCCAAAGCTGTTATTTTTCTTGCAAGCAGCGAATCAGATTATATCACCGGACAAGTTTTAACCGTTGACGGCGGAATGGTAATGTAATTTTTAAATGATTATTAATTCAACAAATAAAAAGGAGCTAAGATGGACGTTGAAGTAAAAGTAAAAGAAATCGTAATGGATAAACTCGGTGTTGAAGAATCACAAGTTGTTCCGGGTGCTTCATTCACAAACGATTTAGGTGCAGATTCTCTAGATATAGTAGAACTTGTTATGGGTTTCGAATCTGCTTTTGATATTTCAATTCCTGATGAAGATGCAGAAAAAATTTCTACTGTTGGCGATGCAATAAAGTATTTGAAAGAAAAATTAGGTAAATAAATTTAGTTAAGACCACGGAGATGATCCGTGGTCGTTCTTTAATCCATCCGTTAAATCCTAAAAATAGGGATCGTATATGAGTAGGAAAAGAGTTGTTGTAACCGGTATTGGTGCTTTAACTCCGATTGGCAATAACACTCAAGAATTTTGGGAGGGATTAATCTCAGGCAGAAACGGAGCCGGTCCTATAACAAAATTTGATCCGTCTGCATTCAACACACGTTTTGCTTGTGAAGTGAAAAATTTCGATCCGCTTAAATATGTAGATAAAAAAGAATTAAGAAGGATGGATCCATTTACACATTACTCTTTAGCTACTGCAGCAATGGCTATGGAAGATTCAAAATTAGACCTCTCTAAAATTAATTTGGAAAGAGCAGGTGTAATTTATGGAAGTGGTATCGGCGGAATGGTAACCTGGGAAGAAGAACATACCGCATATATGAACGGTGGACCTAAACGAGTTAGTCCTTTCTTTGTTCCCAAAATGATTCCCGATATTGCAGCCGGACAAATTTCTATTAAATATGGTTTCAAAGGACCTAATTATGCAACAACTTCTGCATGTGCAACTTCATCTCATGCAATATCTGATGCATTTATTTTGATTCAACGCGGTTCTGCTGAAATTATGATAACCGGCGGAGCTGAAGCAGCGATAACTCAAATGGCAATTGCGGGATTTAATGCCGCTCGTGCACTTTCAACCTGGAATGACCGTATGATGGAAGCATCACGTCCGTTTGATAAAGACCGGAATGGATTTGTTATGGGTGAAGGTTCAGGTACTATTGTATTAGAGGAACTCGAACACGCACTTAAACGCGGTGCAAAAATCTACGGAGAAGTTGTCGGTATTGGTCTAACCGGAGATGCTTACCATGTAACTGCGCCTCCTCCGGGTGGTGAAGGTGCCGTACGTTCTATGAGAGAATGTTTAAGAGATGCCGGTGTTGAACCTATTGTAGTTGATTATATAAATGCGCATGGTACTTCAACAGAACTAAATGATCTTAATGAAACAATTGCAATTAAAACCGTTTTTGGCGATCATGCTAAAAAACTTGCTGTCAGTTCCACTAAATCTATGACCGGACATTTATTAGGCGCGGCTGGTGCAGTTGAAGCTATTGCAACTCTGCTTGCAATTAAAAACAGCATTATTCCTCCTACAATAAACTTTAAAGAAGCTGAACCGGAAATGGATTTAAATTATACTCCCAATATAGCTGTTAAGAAAGAGATCAATTACGCTATTAGCAATACATTTGGCTTTGGCGGACATAATGCGTCTTTACTATTCAAAAAGTTTGTAGGATGATTTTTGTTTGGAAAACTGTTAGATAGGTTTTTCTTTTTTCAAAGAAGAAAATATTTTATTGATCCGGAACTAAGAACTAGATTTCAGAAGAACTATACAATCCTAAAAAAAATTCTCGGTTTTACACCACGTAATAAATCCTATTTCATCAAAGCTCTCACACATAGTTCCTATCTTGAGTTATATCCCGAACTTTCTAAATCGAATGAACGCTTGGAATTTTTAGGCGATTCCGTTTTAAGTATGATCGTTGCTAATTATCTCTTTGAAAATTACAGGAACGAAGAAGAAGGATTTCTTACAAAATCGCGTGCGGCTCTTGTTAACCGTGAACACTTATATATTACAGCGCAAGAAATAGGTTTAGATAAGATTATTCTTTACAATGAAAAATACTTGCGGGATTCGATGGAGGGAATGCAGACAATATACGCAGACGGACTTGAAGCCTTGATTGGTGCAATCTTTTTAGATCAAGGTTTAAGTAAGACTGAAGAATTTGTGATTGAAAGGATAATTAAGCCGTATGAAGTGGATCAAAATTTTTTGATTGACACAAACTATAAAGGACAATTGCTGGAATATGCTCACTCAAAAAAGCTTCAGCATCCGCGTTATATTATACGATCTGAAGAAGGTCCTCCGCACAAAAAAGATTTTATAATTGATGTCTTTTTAGGAGATGAATTATTTGGAACCGGAAACGGTAGAAACAAGAAAACGGCTGAGCAGGAAGCTTCTATGAATGCTATGCAAAAATTAAAAACAGAAGATTGAATAACACTCTGAGCTGTTAGCAATTAGCTTTTAGCTTAGAGTTTTAAGCTGAACGCTAATAGCTGAGTGCTATTAAATTTTCCTTTTTCTGGAGAATATTAAGAAATCATATTTGACTTACTTGAACAATGGAGAAAAGAGAATTGGAATTATGTTATATTCACTAAAAGAGAAGTATCTATTATTAAATGTGATTCAATTCTTTCAGATTAATTTATTGAATAGACTTAAATCATGAAAAAAACTTGTGTGATCATTGTTATTACTATTTCCCTATTAATCTGTTCAAACGGAATAGAGGGACAAACAAATCAAACAAAACTCAATCAGGTCGAATTGATGAAACAGTTTATTGGCTCTTGGAAAGTTGAGAGGTCCACAGACACAACTTTCTTTTGGTATGCGGAATCTTATGGAACTGGATTGGTAGGAAATTATAAAACAGTGACCAATGGGAAAACAGTTTCGGAAGGGAAATTCCTTCAGGGATATGATAAAAGTACTGATAAAAGTATTTACGTTGAAGTGGATTTAGGAAAGGATATTGAGATTAATGCAACCTGGTTTATATCAAATACTAAATATAAATACCTTCCATTTAGTGATATTTCAAATTTTGAAAAGGCATCTTATAAAATCGAGGGTGAATTTATATCTCCCGATATGTTTGTAGAAACTACGATAAGAAATAACAAAACCACTCTAATTGAAACTTATACACGGATAAAATGACTTAATTAAAATCAATGCCCCGCGATTTAACATTTCAGGGCATTTATATTCTGAGCTGCCAGTTAGCGGCAACGTAGTTAAGCAGATTCTATAGAGGTATAATTATGAAACCCGAAAATATTTATTTGATTCTGATTTTTCTTTCTGTTTTACTTTTTAGTTGTACTCAATCAAAACCAGAAAAAGAACTTGCTTCACTTTTAGACAAATATGTTGAGTTTTGGAATACTGGTAACTTTTATGAAATTGAACTGGTCTTACATCCAGAGTTTGAGTTAAGGATGTCGCCGAAATATGAACCTGAAAAAGGCATTGCTCTTTTTAAGGAGAGTGTCGCAAAATGGAGGAAGGCATATCCTGATTTTCACATTGAACTAAAAGAAAAATTTTTTACAAATGAACAAGCTGCTGCGATATGGGAAATTACAGCTACTAACAGTGGTGAAGGATTGCATCCGCCTACGGGGAAATCCATCAAAGTCACTGGGATGAGCATTTTACATTTTTCAAAAGGTAAGATCAAAGATGAGTGGATCGCTTCCAATGATGTTTATTGGATGCAACAACTAGGTTTTGAATTCATCTCACCATTTAAAGCTGAAAAATAAAGTTCTGCCTAACCGCTTATAAGAGAATTAAGTCAATAGAAAATTACCCTGCTATCACTGTGCAACAGTGACAGCAAATGAAATAGATTTTTTCTTCTTCGCCCATTTAATTACATTATAAAAAGGTGAGATTATGAAAAATTTAATTCTGTCATCGGTATTTATTTTTATCTTTTCTTTGCTATTCATTAATTGCAATAATCCGAATTCAATTGAAGGCAAATCAAATCAATGGCTTAAGGGTCAGACAATCTCCACAAAGGTTACTTATGAGAAATATGGTTTTGTTGTTCTATTACATAACGAAACCGCGAAAGACTTTAATCTTATAAATGTTAAAATTACTTATTATGACAAGAACAAAAATGAAATGTTCATAAACCTTTCTGGTCTAAATAATATTTGGTTAGAATCAGGAAAGTATTTTGAATTTCCGCGCTATGGAACTGGTGAAGAGACTATTATTAAGGTCTCTATTTTGCAAAATGATAAAACTATAGAAATATTTTCGGTTACTTTTTAGTCTGCTTAATTATTCTCGGAATAAATCATTTCTTCTACAGTAACAGTACGATCGTGACAACGAGTGATTGTTGCAATTAACTTTAACTTAAAATCCTTTAGCTGAATGCTGATAGCTGAGTGCCGACCGCTGCTAACATTTTCCTTTTGAATAGCTTTTGTTTTTTATAAGTTGTAAACGCAATAAGGGGAATTCCGTAATGGGAAACCAAACAACAACTTCTTTTCTTCTAAACATTCACACGAATTGTACTTCGCAAGAATTAATATAGATTAGATTTTTTTATTAATAAAAAAATTGTTACTGGTTTACAGCGATATCGTTATATACTTGAATTATTTCTTTATCTTAATAAAATATTATTTACTTGGATAGACAGTATGAGAATAAAAAAGATTTGCATCAAAAATTATTTGCCAATTAAAAATTTTGAAATTGATGAATTAGATGATATAGTTTTAATTGCAGGTGCAAATGGTGTAGGGAAAACAAGATTAATCCAAGCTATTATTGGATATCTGCGTAATCCTAATACCAATCCAAATTACTCAATTGAAATTGAAGCTACTTCCAAAACAGAACAGACTGATTGGGGGAATAAAACACTTCTAAATCTATCTGATAATCAAGACCAGCGTTATTTCAATAGCACATTACAACATAATAGAAAAAGAAGAAATTTTAAAAGCAGTCTTTTATGTTATGAAAGTAATCGTCAAATTACAAAAGTTCAACCATTAGCTTTTACTTGGGAATATGCAGACCCATGGGAAGAAGATATAGGTTGGGATTTTTCTTTTAGTCCTTTTCAAAATAGATTCCAAGATACTTTACATTCATTATTTAGAAAAGTACAAAATCAGAAAACTTCGATTGCAAATAAAGCAATTCAACTTAAAGAAGAAGGCAATACTTCAATGCCGCTTAGCTTTTCTGATCCTCTTGAACCATTTAAGGAATCTTTTTACCAGTTATTGTCTCCCAAAAAACTCCAAGGCTTAAATATCCAAAATAATTCATTGTTAATAAAAGATGGAGAAAATACAATAACTGAAAACAATCTTAGTTCTGGAGAACGGGAAGTACTTAATATAATATTTGATTTTTTATTAAGAGACCCATCAGATTGTATAATATTTTTTGATGAACCAGAATTACATCTTCATCCTGAACTAGCCAATAAATTACTAAATACATTAAAAACGATAGGTAAAAATAATCAATTTATATTTTGCACTCATTCTGCAGAATTAATCTCAAGTAATCTTGATAATTCAATTGTATTCGTACAGCCCTTCAATAATGATACTGATAATCAAGCCGTCCTCATTTCGTTAGAAAATCAAACTTATAATGCCTTAAAAGCAATAGGACAATCAATTGGCGTAGTTTCTCTTGGTAAAAAAATAGTTCTTGTTGAAGGGACTACAGCAAGTCTTGATAAAAAAACTTATTTACAAATTCTAAAAGGAAGATTCCCGAATTTAGTGTTAGTCCCTTGTGAAGGGAAATATACTATTCAATCCTTTAGTAATATTGCAAATAATGTTTTAAATAAAACAGTTTGGGGTGTAGATTTTTTCCTTCTCTGTGATAGGGATGCTTACCCCGCCGAAATACGAGAGAAAATAAATAAAAAAGAATTACAAGATAAAATCAAGTCGTTAGACAAATATCATTTAGAGAATTATTTTTTAGACGAGAATATTATTGCAGCTATTTTTAAGGAAATGGAGAAAGAAGATTCTTGGTTGTGCGATCCTGAAAAAATAAAAAATGAATTGGTGAAAATTGCTCAACAAAGAATTTCTTATTCCGTGTCTTTGGCGGTATCAAAATTATTTAGAGATATTATTGGGAATATTGATATAATGCCAAGTAATTGCTCTAATTTGATCGTTCAAGATTTGGAATCAAAATTCGATGAAACGATAAACTCTGAATTGGAAAGAATATCCGACAGTTTGACAAAAGATTCTATAATTCCAACAATAAAAAAATATTATAAGGATTTTGAAGATTCATTATCTAACGATGAATGGAAAGCAAATATTCCAGGAAAACAGATTCTTAGCATTTTTACAAGTAAAGCAAAAATCGGGGAAGATAGATTTAAAACATTATATATTAAGAAAGCTTTTGAATCTACTGACAATCCTTTTAAGGATATCATTGAAATATTTAAAGGATTTTCTGAAAATAATATTTAAGTATATTCCTCAACTATCGCGATGAAACTGTGAAAGCAAGTGGATTAAATCATGCACCTAAAGAATAACTAAATTATTTATCCATTTTTCATCCTTCCGATTTTCATCTTTTACTTATATTTAAAAACAAAAATCTCACTTTTTACTAATCTATTTAATGTGAGAATCATTCCTCGACTGTCACTGTGCACCGTGACAACAAATGAAAGTTGTTTTGGCAATTGCTGCTTTGTTATTTTGTGCAGCACTTTAGTAGCCACATAGTTACCTGATAATTTGTTTTAGTAGAAGAAAAAAATTATTTTTGTGGTATTACAAATGGTAATACCGGAGGATAATATGGCAACAACATCTAAAATTGCTATTTCGATAGATAAAAAGATTCTGAATAGAATAGATAGATTAGTTGAAAAAAAAATGTTTACTAACCGAAGTAAAGCTATTCAAACTGCTATCGAAGAAAAAATAACTAAACTTGATAAATCCCGATTAGCGATTGAAAGTGCTAAATTAAATAAAGCCGAAGAGCAACAATTATCTGAAGAAAATATAAAAGTAGATTTAGCAGAATGGCCAGAATATTAAGAGGTGATATAGTCTGGGCAAATCTGGACCCAACAATAGGAAACGAACAAGCCGGGAAAAGACCGGTTTTGATATTAAGCCATACCATATTTAATGAGAATTCCGGAACTGTTATAGCCGTAGCTTTAACAAGTAAAGAACAAATAGCTGGATTTCCACTTACTCTCGAAATCAATTCTAAAAACCTACCGAAGAAATCTTGGATAAAAATTAGTCAAATAAGAACATTGTCGGTTAATAGATTAGGCGAAAAAATTACTCATCTTAAAGAAGATGAATTAATTAATGTAATAGAAGGACTTAATGAAATAATTGGCGGCTAACATGTTGCCTAACGTTCACTTAAAAAATCCTTAACCATAAGATCTCTCAACTTTTCTGCCTTCCGGTTTTTATCTTTTACTTATATTTGAAAACAAAAATTTCACTTTTTACTAATCAAATTAATAAGAGAATCATTTATGAATAATTTTGAGTTTTATGATAAGTTCGTTGACCGCCACGTTGGTCCAAATGAAGAAGAGATTTCTAAAATGTTATTTGCAATTAGTGTTTCATCTCTTGATGAGTTAATTGATAAAACTGTTCCATCATCAATAAGACTAAAAGAAAAATTAAAACTCGATCCGCCGCAATCCGAATTTGAATTTATGAATCACCTAAAACAAATTGCCGGCAAGAACAAAGTATTTAAGAATTACATCGGACTCGGATATTATCCAACCATCACTCCCGGAGTTATTAAAAGAAATATTTTAGAAAATCCGGGCTGGTACACACAATACACTCCGTACCAGGCAGAAATTTCTCAAGGCAGACTTGAAGCACTGTTAAATTACCAAACGATGATTGTTGATCTTACTGCAATGCCGATAGCAAACGCTTCATTGCTTGATGAAGCAACTGCCGCCGCAGAAGCAATGACAATGTTCTACTCGCTCCGCAAAACTGCAAAAAAGAACGCAAATGTATTTTGGGTATCTGAAAAAGTATTTCCTCAAACAATAGATGTTCTTAAAACACGTTGCGAACCATTAGGAATTCAATTAAGAATTGGTAATCATAAAAATTTAGAACTCACGGATGATATTTATGGAATACTAGTTCAATATCCGTCTGCAGACGGCGAAGTTTATGATTACACGGACTTGTTCAAACAAGCAGAAGCTAAAGGAATATTAAAAGCAGTAGCGGCAGATCTTTTATCGCTTGCGTTATTAACTCCTCCGGGAGAATTCGGTGCTGATGTTGTGCTGGGTTCAACACAGCGTTTCGGTGTGCCAATGGGATTTGGCGGTCCGCACGCTGCATACTTTGCTACTAAAGATGAATACAAAAGACAAATTCCGGGTAGAATAATCGGCGTATCAATAGATTGCAAAGGAAGACGTGCACTGCGCATGGCTCTCCAGACACGAGAACAGCACATCAAACGTGAACACGCTACAAGCAACATTTGCACTGCACAGGTTCTTCTTGCAATCATGGCGGGAATGTATGCAGTTTATCATGGACCGAAAGGAATAAAAGCAATTGCCGACCGTATTCATAAATTGACTTCTCTATTAGAACATTCTCTAAAAAATATTGGAATCAAACAAACGAATAAAAATTATTTCGATACTTTAAAAATAGAATTGAACTCATCTTTTGAATCAGAACAAATAAAATCAGAAGCCTTAAAGAATGAAATTAATTTTAGATACTTTGGTGAAAAGGCGATTGGTATTTCTATTTCCGAACAAACAACAATTAATGATGTAAATCAGATTGTAAAAATATTCTCAACGGCTCTTAACAAAGCTAATGATGAGAAAATAAATATTGCTGAAGCTCAAATCGTAAATCGTAATTCACTAAATCGTAAATCCAGTTTCTTAACACACCCGGTTTTTAATTCTTACTACTCAGAAACAGAAATGCTTCGCTACATCAAAGGATTGGAGAAAAAAGATCTTTCGCTAACTACCTCAATGATTCCTCTCGGTTCATGTACTATGAAATTGAACGCATCGACAGAAATGTTCGGAATCGGTTGGTCTGAATTTGCAGAACTGCATCCTTTTGCACCGCTTAATCAAGCGGAAGGATATTTGCAGATCTTCAAAGAATTAGAAAATGATTTAGCGAAGATGACCGGATTCAATTCCGTTTCTCTTCAGCCGAATTCCGGTGCGGCAGGCGAGTATGCCGGATTAATGGTAATACGTGCCTATCATAATTCACGCGGAGATCATAACCGAAATGTTGTTCTGATTCCATCATCTGCACATGGAACGAATCCCGCAAGCGCAGTTATGGCAGGAAGTAAAGTTGTTGTTGTTAAATGCGATGATCACGGAAATATTGATATGCCGGATTTAAAAGCAAAGGCAGAACAATACAAAGAAAATCTTTCAGCTTTGATGGTAACATATCCATCAACTCACGGAGTATTTGAAGAAGCGATAGTAGAAGCGTGCAAAATAATTCATCAAAACGGCGGATTAGTTTACATGGATGGCGCAAACTTGAATGCACAACTTGGTTTAACAAGTCCGGGATATATCGGCGCCGATGTCTGCCATTTGAATCTTCATAAAACTTTTTCAATTCCTCATGGCGGCGGCGGACCGGGAGTTGGACCGATCGCAGTTGCAAAACATTTATCGCCATTCCTTCCGGGGCATACATTAGTAAAAGTTGGCGGAGAGAAATCTATAACAGCAGTTGCTGCAGCGCCGTGGGGAAGTGCAAGCATTCTAACTATTTCTTATGCATACATAAAAATGATGGGTGCGGAGGGATTAACTCATGCAACTAAGGCAGCAATTCTTAATGCAAATTATATTTCGGCAAAGTTAAACAAATATTATCCGGTGCTCTACACGGGTAGTAATGGATTTGTTGCTCATGAACTGATTTTAGATTGCCGTCAACTTAAAACATCATCTAATGTTGAAGTTGAAGATATCTCAAAAAGATTAATGGATTACGGATTCCACGCACCAACTGTTTCTTTCCCTGTTCATGGGACGCTTATGATCGAACCAACGGAAAGCGAATCGTTGTATGAACTCGACAGGTTCTGCGATGTGATGATTTCTATTAGAAAAGAAATTGAAGATGTTGAGAAAGGAATTATGGGTAAAGAAGATAATCCGTTAAAGAATTCTCCGCATACTGTAGATGATGTAGTGAACGATGTATGGGAACATTCCTATTCACGAGAGCAAGCAGCATTTCCAAATGCTCAGGTTAAACTAAATAAATTCTGGCCGAGTGTTGGAAGAGTAAACAATGCTTACGGAGATAGAAATTTAGTTTGCAGTTGCGTACCAATTAGTGAATACGTTGAGGAAAAAGTAAAATGAACGATGAACAAGAGCTAAAAGAGATATGCAAAATTCTTTCTGAAGCGAAAACTATTGCTGTAATTGGTTTATCGGATAATCCGGATAGAACAAGCAGACAGATTGCAGAATTTCTTGTTGATAAAGGTTACAAAGTTGTTGGTGTTAATCCTAAAATAAAAAAGAGCGGAGAGATTGATGTATATCCAAGTCTCTCTGATGTTCCTTTCGAAGTTGATATTGTTGATGTCTTTAGAAGATCAGAAGATATTCCGGAAATTATTCCTGAAGTACTTAGGAAAAATCCTAAAACACTTTGGCTTCAGCAAGGCATCAGAAATGATGATGCAGTAAAACCGGTTATTGAAAAAGGTATCTATACTATTCAAGATAAATGTATTGCAGTCTATTATAGTTTGTGTAAACCATTTCGAAAAAATTAATTCCACTAAATGAACTTTCATTTCCAACTTAAATATATTTTAGCTGTAATTTCTTTTGCGTGCTTAATCCAGAATTATTTGTTTGCCGTTGGACCGGATTCACTTTTGATAAGAAACGAAGAAACAGTAAAAATTGATTCGATCAGAATAGTTGGGAACGAGACGACAAAAGATTTTATTATCCTTCGTGAATTGACATTTAAAATCGGCGATAGTGTCTCTGGTAAAACATTACGCTTTAACCGCGAGAGAGTTTTTAGTCTTCGTCTTTTCAATCAAGTTGAATTCAAATTAGAAAAAGCAGAAAATAAAAATATACTTGTAATACAGTTAACAGAGAGCTGGTATATATACCCGCTTCCGTTGTTTAGATTACAAGACCATGATTTTAAGAAATCAACATATGGTGTAAATCTATCTTACAGAAATTTTCGCGGAAGAGACGAATCCTTACGTGCAGCAATTGGATTCGGGTATGATCCTTTTTACTCGTTTAATTATGAAAATCCGTCTTTAAGTTATGAAAACGGAATTGGTCTATCATTTGCTTTTGCGTATGTGAAGAGTATAAACAAAAGCGAGAATGCAAAATCAATTATTGGAGAAGATTACACAAACAAAATATATCTCCAAAGTATTTCGATAAGTAAAAGATTTAATCAATTTAATATTGGATTTTTTACAATTGGATTTAATTATATCGAAACTCCTTATTCTCAACCTGGAATAACTGCTTCAGGGAAAAATATAGATAGAGTTCCTTTCGCTGGTTTAAGTTACATATACGATTCACGCGATCTAAAACAGTTTTCAGAAAATGGTTTATATACGTTTGCGTCGTTCACTCATAACGGATTTTCGATAAATGATATCAGCTATAATCAATTCATCATTGATTTTAGAGAGTATAGAAAAATAGTTGATGATTTTGCTGCTAAGTGGCATGTAAAGTATCAAACTGCATTCGGCAATGTTGTACCGTTCTATGATTACTCTTATCTGGGTTATTTTGATTATGTGCGAGGACATTTTCATGACGTTCGTGAAGGTAAAAGTTTTATTTTAACTTCGCTTGAAACTAGTTACCCCATTTTAAAGGAGTGGAATTTTCATGTTAAGATTCCTTTCTTGCCTGAGAAACTAACATCTGCACGAGTTGGAATTTATCTAACAAGTTTCTTTGATGCAGGTAATGCTTTCGATAGGTATGATAAATTAGCAATTAAGAATTTTTATTATGGTTACGGTTTTGGAATTACTTTATTGTTATTACCTTATAACGCAGTTAGATTTGAATACGCAGTTAATGAAAATGGAAAAGGAGAGTTTGTAATTGGGACAGGATTTTCTTTCTGATGTAGAACTTTACTGCACTTCACATTCAATTATTGATGATGTAATTCTGATTGATGGAGAAGAGGCACATCATATCACTCACGTTATGCGTCACTTTAAAGGTGATAGTATTCATATAACTGATGGTAACGGTTCAATTTATAAATCAGTTATTTCAGAAATCGGTAAAAGAAATGTTTTGGCTAAAGTAATCGAAAGAATTCAATATGAGAATAAATTTAGTAAAATCACTTTTTGTATTCCAAGATTAAGAAATATTGACCGCTTTGAATTTGCTTTGGAAAAATGCATTGAATTAGGAATTACAAATTTTATTGTTTTCGATTCTACCAGAACAGTTGCAAAAGGAGAAAAGATAGAACGCTGGCAAAAGATTATACTCTCTGCAATGAAACAATCACTCCGTGCCTGGCTGCCGAAAGTATCTTATGTAAAAAGTATTGATGAATTGTACAAACTAGATGGAACGAAAATTCTTTTCGATCAAAATGCAGAAAAAACTTTTCAATCAATTCTCAACCTGCCTGCCGGTAGGCAAGGTTCTCAATTCTCAATTGGCAATTATTTTTTCATCTTCGGTCCCGAAGGAGGATTTACGGAAGAAGAGAGTAGAGTGATGAGTGATGAGTGCAGAGTGAAATTGACTGATAATCGTTTAAGAAGTGAAACAGCAATTATTACTGCGGCATCAATACTTACAACAACTCTATAGTTTTTTTGATGAGCCGTTCAAAATCTTTTTTAACCATCTCAGCCGTTTCCATAACTTCATTGTGAGAAAGTTTTTGCGGCGAGAGTCCGGCTGCAAAATTTGTAATACATGAAACCGCTGCCACTTTTAAACCGAGTGAAGAAGCATAATACGCTTCGTGAACAGTTGACATACCTACTGCATCTCCGCCAAATTTTTGAATCATCTTTATTTCAGCCGGAGTTTCATAGCTTGGTCCTTTTGTTAACCAATAAACACCTTGTCGCAGAGATATTTTTTCTTCAAGAGCCGCACATATAATTTTATTATTCATTTCGGAAGATGGGAAATCTAAAAATGAATTTTTCTGTTCAAGATTAGCCAAACCTACTAATCCGGTCAATTCGGATTTTATGTTAACTCCGTTAAACGAAGTTGCAAGCATAAGATCGCCGGGTTCAAAATTTTGATTAACTCCTCCGGCTGCATTTGTTAAAATTATTTTCTTACAATTTAATTTTGAAGCAACATGAACTGGCAATACACATTGCGATAAAGAATATCCTTCATAAAAATGAATTCTTCCCTGAACGATCAGTAATTTTTTATTTTCATATTTTGAAAAGTGGAGAAAACCTTGATGACCTTGAACTGTTGATTTAGGATAATTTGGAAGGGAAGTAGTTGATATTGATTTTACAGTTTCAACTTTATCGGCAAAATCACCGAGTCCGCTTCCGAGGACAATACATATTTCCGGTTCAAATGGAATTTGTTTTGCTACAGCTTCAACTGTTTCGCGGTATTTAGCGTTCATATTTATCATTGAACAAGAATACCTGCAAGTGTTGCAGTCATTAATGTAGCCAGTGTTCCGCCAAGAACTGCTCTCAATCCAAGTGCTGCAATATCTTTTTTCCTTGAAGGTGCAAGTGGACCGATGCCGCCAATCTGAATTGCGATTGAAGAAAAATTTGCAAACCCGCATAAAGCATAAGTTGCCATCATCATTCCTTTTGCACTCATGCCGCCGGCTTTAATAATTGTTGTTAAATCTAAGTAAGCTACAAATTCATTTAGAACAACTTTGGTTCCGATTAAGCTTCCAAAATGAAAAGCATCATTCCATGGAACACCAATTCCAACTGCTAGGTATCGTAAAACAATTCCAAATATCAATTGCATAGAAAGAGGTGCACCAAAAGTAGCTTTCAAATAATTGTTAATACCTACCAAATCACCAAAGCTTGTGAACAAATAATTCACTAATGCAATCAATGCAATAAATGCAAGAAGCATTCCCGCAACATTTAATGCTAATTGCAAACCATCACCAGCACCTGTTGCTACTGCCTCAATTACGTTGGATGCATTCTTTTCCACTTTTAATTTTACTGTACCGCGTGTAACCGGTTCTTCAATTTCAGGATAAATAATTTTTGCAATTACAAGTGAAGCAGGTGCTGCCATACAACTAGCTGCAAGTAATTGAATAGCAAACTTAATCTGTGCATCCTGGATCGAGATTTTATAAACTTCCGCAAAAGCCTGTCCAAGTATTTGAATATAACTTGCCATTACACCGCCGGCTATTGTAGCCATTCCTCCAATCATAATTGTAAGGATTTCTGAGTTTGTCATTTTTTCAATATATGGTCTAATCAATAGTGGAGCTTCAGTTTGTCCGACAAAAATATTTGCCGTGTTGGATAAAGATTCGGCTCCGCTAGTTCCCATTAATTTTGCCATTACCCATGCCATTCCTTTAACAACAAGCTGAAGAATTCCAAGGTAGTATAGAAGTGAAGTAAGTGCAGATACGAAAATTATTGTCGGTAAAACTTGAAAAGCAAAATAGAAACCTAGACTTTCCGGGCCATAACTAATAGCGAGTTTACCAAATACAAATTTAGATCCTTCCATTGTGAACCCGAGCAAGCTGACAATTGCAGTACCTAACCAATTGATTGCATCTTTAGGCCAGCCAAGTGGGAAGAACCAGCTTCGTAATGTTTCGCTATGAATAATAAAAATCGCGAAGAGAACTTGTAATCCAATTCCGGTTGCTACAAGTTTCCAATTAATTCTTTTTTTATTGTTTGAAAAGAGAAAAGCTATTCCAAGTATTAGTATTATTCCGCCAATACCTCTTAGAAGAGAAATAAAAAATTCCATTTAGGTCCTCAGATTTATTCGGGAATGTAATGACATTTTCTGCATCGCGCTTCATAACTATCGGAGGCACCGACGAGAACTCTTTCTGTTGAAACTATTTTACGTTGTGTTTTATCGGCGGGATTTCCGCACACAACACAAATTGCTAAAGTTTTAGTAATGTATTCTGCAACTGCAAGTAATTGCGGCATTGGTTCAAAAGGAACTCCACGATAATCTTGATCGAGCCCGGCAACTATAACTCGTTTACCTTGATTTGCCAATTTATTGCAGACTTCTACAAGTTCGTTATTAAAAAATTGTGCCTCATCAATTCCAACAACTTGTGCTTCATCCGAGAGAGTTAATATTTCATTTGGTGAATCTACAAGAATTGATGGCAATGATTGATCGCTGTGAGAAACAATTTCACTATCGGAGTAACGGATATCAATTTTTGGTTTGAAAATCTTTGTATTGAGTTGTGCTATTTTTGCTCTTCGTAATCTTCTAATTAATTCTTCTGTTTTTCCACTGAACATGCATCCGGCTATTACTTCGATCCAACCGGTATTTTTTGGAGATGAATGAGGTGTGAATTCTGTCATGGTTTTAGAAATTCCTCGCCAAATGAATAGGGAAGTAATTCATCGAGAGTTGTTTGTTTATATTCTCCCTTTTGATTGATCATATATACCTGAAGATTTTTTCCGCACAATTCCATTAAAACTTGTCTGCAAGCGCCGCAAGGAGAAATATAATCTTCTGAATCGCCAGCGATTGCAATTGCTTCAAATTCTCTTTCACCTTCAATTATTGCATTGAATGCTGCAGTTCTCTCTGCACAAATAGTTAATCCGTAAGATGAATTTTCAATATTAGCACCAAGAAATATTTGACCGCTTTTTGAAAGTAATGCAGCTCCAACGTGAAAATTGGAATAAGTGGGCAAAGCTTTGCTTTTTGCATCTATTGCTTTTCTGACTAATTCTTTTGCGTCAAACATTTTTTTACTTCTATTTTCTTTATTGCAAGATAATTGATAGATAATTGAAATGGAATTTATTTTTAATAAAAAGAAATCAGAAATAAGAATACAGAATTATCATACTAAAATTCATAACTCATAAATAATAATTATTCTTCAAGAAGCCATTGCTCAGCAGTATCTTCATTTATTCCTTCGATAAAGCGTGAAGGTTTGGCAAATGTAATTCCTTTGGCGCGATCGAAAATGTGCATCGGGTAACAAACATATAGATTTTGTTTCGCACGTGTGGAGGCAACATACATCAAGCGTCTTTCTTCTTCGAGAGTTTCTAGTTTATCAAATGATTGGGAAGAAGGGAAGAATCCGTCAAGAGCATGAATGATAAAGACCGAATGCCATTCTAAACCTTTTGCCGAGTGAATAGTAGAAAGAGTGAGAAATTCATTTTCTTTATCCGGAGCTTCAACTTCAGCAACACTATCTTGCGGCGGATCTAATGCCATATCGGCAAGTAGACTATTAAGACTTTTATAATTTTGTGATATGTTCATAAAAATATCTAAATCTTTTTTGCGTTTATTGAAGTCATCATATTTTTCCATAAAGAGCGGTTCGTAATATTTATAAACAAGTTCGGCTTTATCTGCAGGTAATTGATTCTTAGTTGATATATTATGAATCAATTTGAATAGATTAAAAATCTTATCGTTATATTTTTTTGAAACAGATTTCTCCGGTTCAGATTTGATAGTAATTTGTGAAGTCGCCAATTCATCCATGATCTGCTGTGCTTTCTTAGGTCCAATTCCTTCGTGCAAAAGAAGAACGCGGTACCAGCTTACAAAATCATTTGGATTGGTCGCAATTCTAAGAAACGCTAACATATCTTTAACGTGAGCGGTCTCAATAAATTTCATTCCACCAAATTTTAGGTAAGGCACATTTGCTTTGTTCAATTCAATTTCAAGATCGAATGAATGATATGATGAGCGGAATAAAATTGCAATATCATTTAGAGGAACACCTTCTTCACGTAGTTCTAAAACTCTTTCAACTATAAAACGCGACTGCATACTTTCATTTGCGGAAGAGACTATACCCGGTAGTTCACCGCCTATCTTTCTTGTAAAAAGATGTTTCGGATATTTTTCGATTGCATGTTCAATAATGTGATTGGAAAAATTTAATATTTCTTGAGTGCTTCTGTAATTTTCTTCAAGTGTGATCAATTTTACATTTTTAAATAGTTTTGGAAACTCCATAATATTTCTGAAGTTAGCTCCACGGAAGGAATAGATAGATTGCGAGTCATCACCAACCACCATAATGTTCTGATTAACTTGAGTGAGTCCTTGAATTAACTCGGATTGGATTTTATTTGTATCTTGATATTCATCAACCATAACAAATTTAATTGTTGATAGAAAAGATGTTGCAGCCGGACTAAGTTCAAATAAAAAATTACGCAGATAGATCAATAAGTCGTCATAATCGAGAAGAGTATTTTTCTTTTTATATGATTGATATACTTTTTGAATATTTAAAAACTTATCAAGATAATCTGCAAAGTGAGGATAATCTTCGTTTAGTATATCTTCAATCGTTTTCTCTGTATTTGCACTTAGACTTAGAACTTTGAAGATCGTGGCTTTGTTAGGAAATCTTTTTTTGTGTTGAGACAGATTTAATTGTGCGCGTATTAGATTTATAACATCTTCACTATCGCTTTGATCGAGTATTGTAAAGCCATTATCAATTCCAACTGCTTTTGCATATTTACGAAGTGTAAGATTAGCAAATGAATGAAAAGTACCGCCGTTAATTTTAGAACAACGGTTATCCAGAAGGATAGCCGCCCGGTCAAGCATTTCTTTTGCGGCTTTACGTGTAAATGTTAGAAGAAGAATTGATGCGGGATTATATCCAAGTTCTGTTAATCTTGCAACGCGGTAAACTAGTGTTCTTGTTTTTCCGCTACCAGCACCGGCAATTACAAGATAAGCGCCTTCTAGTGCAGTTACAGCTTCGTACTGTGCGGCATTAAGTTGTTCACGGTAGTTAATATGAAATTTAGATTCATCAATTATTGAACTGCGGGCGGGGATTTCTCCAACTTTCTTAAGAACATATTTCTTGGTCATTATCTGCGGATTGCTTTGGGCTTATTAATTATTTCGGAGATCAAATATAGTTCTCGCAGCGATGCCGGATTTTTTATTTTTTGTTTTATATCCATTGTCCTACGATTAAAACTAAATCCAACTTCATAAGCTATATGTGGTTCATCCGAAAGAGTTTTGGTTTGTTGAGCTTCAAGCGAAATAAGTTTATCGTAATTAATATCCGGGATATTTCTCTTTTCAGAATCTGACACTTTTTCGATCTCAGGTAAGTCAATCTCTAAATTACCAGGATAATTTCTCTGCGGTAAATTTTCATATTCATCACCAGACTTTGGAATTTTTAAACCGAATAGATCCTGAAGAATATCTGTTGTTGAAGAATACTGAGGTTGGGGAGAAGCTTTGGTATTTGCTTCTCCCGTTTCATTCCTCGGAAAATTGTTCTGTGGCCTTTGCGGTTTCTTTTTGCCAAAGAGAGAATTAATAATCGTATAAATGACAAAAAGAAAAATCAGTAACTGAAATATATTATCCATTTGTGTCTTTATTCTTTTTGTCTTCCGGTTTAGCAATCGCATTTCTCATTTCAGTATCGGATTGAATATTTCTAAGATTGTAATAATCCATAACACCAAGATTTCCTTTATGAAATGCATCGGCGATAGCTCTAGGAATTTCCGCTTCAGCTTCAACAACTTTAGCACGCATACGTGCAACTTCGGCGCTCATTTCTTGTTCTAGAGCAACGGCGGCAGCGCGTCTTTCTTCTGCTTTAGCACGTGCAACTTTTAGATCGGCTTCTGCTTGATTGGTTTGTAAAATTGCGCCAATGTTTGAACCAACATCCACGTCGGCAATATCAATCGAAAGAATTTCATAAGCGGTTCCGGCATCCAATCCTTTTGCTAATACAACTTTTGAAATTTTATCCGGATTTTCCAAAACTTCTTTGTGAGAATTACTTGAACCGATTGTTGAAACAATTCCTTCTCCAACTCGTGCAAGAATTGTTGCTTCACCGGCACCACCGACTAATCTTTCAAGATTAGTTCGGACTGTTACTCTTGCCATTGCTTTCAACTGAATACCATCTTTTGCAACACCGGAAACAAGCGGCGTTTCAATTACTTTTGGATTCACAGACATTTTCACTGCTTCCAAAACATCTCGTCCGGCCAAATCAATTGCAGCTGCTTTAGAAAATTCTAAATCCAAATTTGCTTTGTTTGCAGAGATCAAAGCATTTACAACTTTAGTTACATTACCCCCTGCAAGAAAGTGAGCTTCTAAAAGGGAAGTGTTTAATGGAATTCCGGCTTTGGTAGCAGCTATTAAATTACGGACGATCACTTGAGGTGAGACTTTTCGTAATCGCATTCCAATCAGATCTTTGAAGATTTTTAATGTTACTCCGGAAAAGTATGCGGTAATAAACAAACCGATCGGAACGAAATACAAAACCATAATAAGAATAAATACGGCAACAATAATCACCAATATTGATACACCTGTCAAAGCTTCCATTTTTTCTCCTTAATGTTCTTTCATTAACTGAATGCAAAATATCAATTCATTTAGACTAACACAATTAATAGCTTTTAATCTTTTAAAACTCGTGTGATATAACTTGACTAATGAAATTATTCTACATGATTAAGGAAGGAATTTGTTCAATAAGGAAATATTGAATCTTATTATTATATTAAATCATGCAAAAAACAGAAAACTATAAACATAAAATTAGTATAAATGTTCGCTTCTCTGATTTGGATGCAATGGGTCATGTTAATAATGCAGCGTTTTTAACATACTTGGAAGAAGCTAGAATCGAATATTTCAATAAGCTATTCACAATCCCAAGAAAAAATTTAGCATTTGGTGCAGTGATTGCCAGAATTGAAATTGATTATATAGATCAAATTCGGTTAGGAGATGAAATTGAGGTTTATTCTCGTTGCATTAAAATTGGGAATAAAAGTTGTGACATTGATAATCTAATTGTAATTAGGAAAGATCTTAAAAACAAAATTGCCGCACATTCCATTACTAAAATAGTTTCATTCGATTATTCGAAGGGAATTTCTGTCCCAATCCCGCAAAATGTAAAAGAGACAATTGAGGAATATGAAAAATAGAAGGAAGCTCATCCTTCACATTTCATCAACTACTTTTTTAAGCGTCCGTTCTATTTTTTCAATGTTTGTTTTACTCTCCAGAATTTTAGGAGATTCAACTCTTTCTCTACAATCCGATATTTGACAACGTTCGCAAGTATCATTAACAATTATTTCAGGAATTTTAGGATCATTCCAAAAGTTTATCTTCTTTATCAATTCTTCATTCAATAATAAACCGAGAGTAACACTATAATTAGTCTCTCGAAATAATGTAGAACTCTTCGCGATTGATATCATAAGATATTCATCACCTGAGTTAAAAAATTTGGATTTATGAATACCGGCAAGAGGCGAATTATTATTTTTATTTTTCATCTGTTGTTTTTTAAAATCTTCCAGAAGCTTTATCGAAACTAACCTACGGCAATAATTTTCGTCATTTTGATTACTTCCCGGGATAGACCTCGCATTAAGACGTAATTCTTTTGCTAAATAATAATTTATCGAATTAAGAGGGGTATCAAAACGAAAAAAGAAAAAGCTATTAATATTCCAGACAATAGATAATAAATTTGTTATCCGCTGGAAGAGCATATCAGGTGAAGCATTGTATTTAGTAAGTAGCGAGATTATGAAATTATTGTCCCATACTTTTTTGTTAAATAATTTGTTAAGATCATTTATTAGATCATTCTTCTTTATTATTAAAGCTGATGAAAAGTATGAAGCCCTCACATTGTTTAACAATTGATCGAATGAATCAACTTTTAGATCGGAATAAATGAAAGAACGATCTGAGATATTTAAATAATTGTATGCTATCTCTTTCCCGACAATAAATGCCTTCTGAGAATCAGTTAACCTACTATTGATCAATATTTTTTTAGAACCATTTTTGAAAACAACAATTGCTCTTACAGTGCATAATTCATCGTACTCGGAAATGACTTTTTCGTCTATCTCATATTGAAATTTGTTTTTCAAGATATTCATCAAAAAAGAATACTTAATAGGTAAAGTAAAACGATAATCACTCTGCCCACAGAACTTTTCCACCGACTCTTCAAGATCTTCAAAATAATTATCATTGAATTCTTTGTAGGTTCTTATTGCAATACGACTAAAATTATTCTGACTTAATTCTGAGCTTTTCGCCATTTCAATTACTGTAGACACCAAAGCACTTAATTGTAACGAAGCTTTTGACATGAGCTGCAAAAACTTGTTTACATCAATTCCATAGTGATCTAATGGAAGTTCTTTAAGAATATTTGATTCGAGTAGCTCGCCTATAGGAGCCATATTCTTCGATAGTTTTAAAGAAACCATTTTGTCATATGAAACATTTAAGGCATTTGCCAATAATGCAATTTTATTGGTTGTCGGATACTTCTTACCGCTCTCAATTTCATTTAAATAAGAAATTGATAATGTGCTCCTGTTGGAAAGGTCAGATAACGACATTTTATTTTCCTGTCGCAGCTGCTTTAATTTTAGTCCAAAGACAAGTTTTATATTTTTTTCAGATAGTATCATTTGGTATAACTCTTTCGTCATTTTATTTATAATAATAAGACATCCCACATTCAAAAGATAGCATAAATCCTTCAATAGCGAAATTTCGCTTGCTATTTTGTTTCATTAGGTATAATTTAAAATCAAAAGATCATAAATAAATTTAGGATCTAAAATGAACCGACCAATACTTTCTCAGAATAGATTAATTGATTTGATACCATATCAAATTGAGCACTATCCTATAGCCGATGCTTTTTGCGATAAAGTTCTTGGCTCGTGGAGAAAATTTAGTTCTGTTGAAGTTAGTCTGGGGCTTTTAAAGTATGGTATAAAGCCAGGTGAAAAAATTGCTATCATTTCAAAAAACAGAGTTGAATGGAACTTTGCTGATCTTGGGATTCTTCAAATAGGAGGAATTGTTGTTCCACTTTATCCTACTGTTAGTGAAGAAAATTATGAATTTATTTTTATTGATGCAGAAGTAAGGTTGGTATTTGTTGAGGATAAAGATTTATTGAAAAAAGTTCGAACTGCCGCTAAAAAAGTGAAAACAAAAATTGAAGAAGTATATACCTTTACCAAAGTTGATGGCGCGCATCACTGGTCTGAATTGACTGATATGGCTGACGAAAAATATCGCGACGCTCTTGATGAAATCAAAAAGGCGATTAAAGAAAATGATCTTGCAACAATAATTTATACTTCCGGTACGACAGGTGAACCAAAAGGTGTGTTGCTGTCTCATGGGAATATTTTAGCAAATGTGAATTCATTAACGCAAATAATGCCAATTAAATATTTTAAAAGAACCATCAGCTTTTTACCTCTTTGCCACATTTTTGAAAGAACCGCAGCATATTTTTATATGATATTGGGTACGTCAATTCATTATCCGGAAAGTATGGAAACAATTGCAGCAAACATTAAAGAAATAAAACCGCATTTTTTTATAACAGTACCACGACTGTTGGAGAAAGTATTTGAAAAAATAATGGCAGAGGGTTTCAAATTAAGTTTAGTTAAGAAAGTAATTTTTGGATGGGCTGTTAATTTAGCCAACCATTATGACAAAGAAGGAAAAAATAATTGGTTTTACAATTTTAGACTTTTCTTTGCAAGGAAGATTGTCTTTGTAAAATGGGTTGAAGCCCTAGGTGGTGAGATAAAGGGAATAATTAGCGGTTCTGCTGCTTTGCAACCAAGATTAGCTAGAATTTTTACTGCAGCCGGAATTCCTGTGGTTGAAGGATATGGTTTGACGGAAACTTCGCCCGTGCTTACTTGTAATGGGTTTGAAAAAGGATACTATTATTGCGGAACTGTTGGCGAAACAATCCCAGATGTTTCTATAAAGATTTCTGACAAAGGTGAAATACTTGCTAAGGGACCAAACGTAATGGCAGGTTATTATAACATTCCAAAATCTGATCAGCCGTTTGATGAAGAAGGATGGTTTCATACAGGAGATTTGGGTGAATTGATTAACGGAAGATATTTGAGAATCACCGGAAGATTGAAAGAAATGTTTAAAACAAGCGGGGGAAAGTATATTACTCCTGCGCCGCTGGAAAATAAAATTAAGGAATCTTTCTTTGTTGAACATATTATGGTGATAGGTGAAAACAGAAAATTTGCGGCGGCAATCATACAGCCGGAATGTGAGTTTATTAAAAAATGGGCTAAGAAGAAAAAAATTATTCTTTCTACCAGAGAAGAAATAATTGGATCCGAAAAAGTTCAAGAAAGAATATGGGAGGATGTTTCAAAATACAATAAACGGTTTGGTCATGTAGAACAAATAAAAAAAATTGCATTGGTCTCAGACCTTTGGTCAATTGATTCAGGTGAATTAACTCCAACCATGAAAGTTAAAAGAGAGGTTATTTCCGAAAAGTATAAAAACTTAATTGAAAAGATATATATCGAATCAATTGATAAAAATGTAATAACATAATCTTTCATTCATTAATACAATCATTTAATTAGAGAAAAGTTATGAAACGAACAATAACAAAAGTTGCTGTTCTTGGTTCAGGTGTAATGGGTTCACGCATTGCTTGCCACTTTGCAAATATCGGTTGCAAAGTTTATTTGTTGGACATCGTTCCTCAGTCTTTGAAGGAAGAAGAAATCAAAAAAGGATTGACATTAGACAGCAAGCAATTCCGGAACAGGATTGTAACTGAAAATTTTAATAATGTTTTAAAAGCTAAACCGGCACCGCTTTATCAAAGTACATTTATTTCGAGAATCCAAACGGGTAATTTTAATGATGATCTTGGCTGGATAAAAGATTGCGATTGGATAATTGAAGCAGTTGTAGAGAATCTTGATGTAAAGAAAAGTGTTTTTGAAAAAGTTGAAAAATTAAGGAAACCCGGAACACTCATAACAACTAATACTTCAGGAATTCCGATTCATTTAATGTTGGAAGAAAGAAGCGAAGATTTTCAACAACATTTTTGCGGTGTACATTTCTTTAACCCTCCACGTTATTTGCCACTGATGGAAATTATTCCTACTCCAAAAACAAATAAGGAGGTAATTGAATTTCTGTTGTATTATGGTGATCTATTTCTTGGCAAAACTCCGGTTTTATGTAAAGATACTCCGGCATTTATAGCAAACCGAATCGGCGTCTTCAGCATTATGGCTGTCTTCAAGTTGATGAAAGAGATGGATCTAAAAATCAAAGAGATTGATAATCTTACCGGTCCTCTCACAGGTAAACCAAAATCTGCTACTTTCAGAACTGCTGATGTTGTTGGAATTGATACATTGGTGAAAGTTGCAAAAAACATTTACAATGATTGTCACGATGATGAATCACGAGAGTTGTTCCAAATTCCAGATTACGTTGAAAAAATGGTTGAGAGCAATTGGCTTGGTGACAAAACGAAGCAAGGTTTTTACAAAAAAACAGTTGATGAAAAAGGGAACAAAGATATTTATGAATTGAACATTACTACTTTTGAATACGAACCATCCGCTAAAACTAAACATGCATCCGTAACTGCTGCAAAACAAATTGAAAATCTTCCCGGCAGATTAAAATCCCTTGTCTCATCTAAAGATAAAGCAGGTGAGTTTCTTAAAAAACTTTTCTTAATGATCTTTCAATATTCATCAAACAGAATACCTGAAATTGCGGATGAACTTTACAAAATAGATGATGCTCTTCGTGCGGGATTTGGATGGGAATTAGGACCGTTTGAAACTTGGGATGTATTGGGAATAGAAAAAACTATGAAATTCATGGAAGAAGGAAATATTAAACCGGCTGCTTGGGTTTCAGATATGCTGGCTAAAGGATTTAAATCTTTCTATAAAATTCAAGATGGGAAAAAGCAATTTTACGATATCTCAACATCATCTTATAAAGAAATTCCCGGCAGAAATAATTTTATTGTTCTTGAAAACATTAGAACTAATACACCGGTTTGGAATAATGTTGGAGCTGTATTGCATGATATCGGAGATGGGATCGTAAATTTAGAATTCCAGACTAAGATGAATACTATTGGTTCTGAAATCCTTGAAGCAATCAATAAAGCAATAGAGATTACGGAGAAAGATTTTAAAGGATTAGTAATTGGAAATGATGGGCAGCATTTTTCTGCGGGTGCAAACCTTGCAATGATGTTCATGCTTGCTGCAGAACAAGAATACGATGAAATAGATTTGGCTGTGAGATCTTTTCAAAACACAATGATGAGAATTCGTTATTCAAGCATACCTGTAGTTGCAGCTCCACACGGACTAACATTAGGCGGAGGTTGCGAATTATGTTTGCACTCCGATAAGGTAGTAGCCGGAGCTGAAACGTACATCGGTTTAGTTGAAGTTGGAGTTGGAATAATTCCTGCCGGCGGCGGTTCTAAAGAAATGGCGCTTCGCTCTTCTGATAGTTTTACAGAAGGCGCGATTGAATTTCCGGAATTACAAAATAGATTCTTAGCAATTGCTCAAGCAAAAGTTTCAACATCAGCATTAGAAGCATTCGATCTTGGGATTTTCAGAAAAGGAAACGATAGGTACATAGTTAATCAGAACCGGATTATAAGCGAAGCCAAAAAAGCTGCCATGGAATTAGTTGAGCATGGTTACACACAACCTCAACAAAGAGAAAATATTCTTGTCCTTGGCAAACCGGCACTTTCAACATTGTTAGTGGGTGCATATTCTTTCTTCAATGCAAAATATATTAGCGAGCATGATAAAAAGATCGTAGAAAAACTTGCTTATGTAATGTGCGGCGGAGATTTATCAGCTCCAACTCTTGTATCTGAACAATATTTACTCGATTTGGAAAGAGAAGCATTCTTAAGTCTGATTGGAGAAAAGAAAACGTTAGAACGTATTCAAAGCATTCTGACAACCGGTAAACCACTCAGAAATTAATTAGCATTAGGATTAATAGTTGATCAAAAATAATTTATAAAAAAATCAGAAGAATCATTATGAACGAAGCATATCTAGTAACAGGTTACCGCTCAGCTGTTGGAAAAGCAAAAAAAGGCGGGTTCAGAAATTATCGTCCTGACGATTTAGCCGCCGAAGTCATTAAATATTTACTAAGTAAAGTTCCGCAACTCGATCCGAACCGCATTGATGATTTGATTGTAGGTAATGCAGTTCCGGAAGCTGAACAAGGATTACAAATTGGAAGAATGATTGCACTCCAGTGCCTTCCAATAGGAATTCCGGGAATGACAGTTAACCGTTATTGCGCTTCGGGTGCCGAAGCAATTGCAATTGCTGTTTCGAAAATACGAGCCGGAATTGCTAACTGTATCATTGCTGGCGGCGCAGAATCAATGTCATTAGTTCCAACTGCAGGATGGAAAATATCTCCAAATTATAAAATTGCGAAAGAACATCCGGAATATTATTTGAACATGGGATTGACTGCTGAAGAAATTGTCCGTGATTATAAAATATCACGACAAGCTCAGGATGAATTTTCATATCACTCACATCGAAAAGCTATTAACGCGATTAAGCAAGGATATTTTAAAGATGCGATAGTACCTATAGAAGTTGAAGAAGTATTTCTTGAAGGAGGGAAAAGAAAATCTAAAAAATATGTAATTGATACTGATGAAGGTCCAAGAGAGGACACAACAATCGAAGCATTAGCAAAATTAAAACCGGCATTTGCTGCCGACGGAACTGTTACGGCTGGAAACTCATCTCAGATGTCTGATGGAGCTGCGTTTGTTCTTGTTATGTCTGAGAATTTGGTAAAAGAATTAAATTTAACCCCAGTAGCAAAATTAAAAAGTTATGCTTTAGCCGGTGTTGATCCTAGAATTATGGGAATTGGTCCTGTTGAAGCTATTCCAAAAGCATTAAAGCAAGCCAGCTTGAAGTTAGCTGATATTGACTTGATAGAACTTAACGAAGCTTTCGCTGCTCAATCCTTAGCTGTTATTCAACAAGCGGGATTAGATAATGAAAAAATAAATGTGAACGGCGGTGCTATTGCATTAGGTCATCCGCTTGGTTGTACCGGTGCAAAGTTAACCATTCAAGTTTTGAATGAACTCCGAAGAAGAAAAATGAAATACGGAATGGTTACAGCATGTATCGGTGGTGGACAGGGTGTGGCTGCTATCTATGAATTATTAAATTAATTTTAATAAATAAGGAAATGCTCATATGTCAACAGAACAAACTAAAGTTGGTGTATTGAAAGGCGGAGAATTTCTAATAAAAGAAACAGATCCGCAAATTGTTTTCATACCGGAAGATCTAACTGAAGATCAACGGATGATGGCTAATTCTGCAAGAGAATTTGTTGAAAAAGAAATTTGGCCAAAACTCGATGCAATTGATAAACAAGAACCTAATCTTACTGTCAGCTTACTTGAGAAAGCTGGTGAACTAGGATTGCTTGGTACCTCAGTACCGGAAGAATTTGGTGGATTAGGAGAAGATTTTAATACTAACACTGCAATCGCTTTGGAAATGGGTGCAAGTCATTCATTTGGAGTTTCGTTTGCTGCGCATACCGGTATAGGTACATTACCGATACTTTATTATGGAACAGATGAACAAAAGAAAAAATATTTACCAAAATTAGCAAGTGGTGAATTAAAGTCGGCGTACTGTTTAACAGAACCGACCTCAGGCTCAGATGCACTGGCTGCAAAGACTACTGCTAAACTTTCGAATGATGGAAAGTATTATGTTTTGAATGGACAGAAAATGTGGATAACGAACGGAGGATTCGCAGACATATTGATAACTTTTGCTCAGGTAGACGGAGACAAATTTACTTGTTTCATCATTGATGCAAAATCGGAAGGATTTAATAGAGGAGAAGAAGAAAATAAACTTGGAATTAAAGGCTCATCAACACGAGCACTTTTCTTAGACAATGTAAAAGTTCCTAAAGAAAATATATTAGGTGAGATTGGCAAAGGACACTACATTGCGTTCAACATCTTGAACATTGGCAGATTTAAACTTTGTGCCATGACCACAGGAAGTGCAAAAAAAGTAGCAACAATCTCTGTAGCGTATGCCAATGAACGAAAACAATTTAATCAACCCATATCTAATTTCGGCGCTATCAAACATAAGATAGCAGAGCAGGCAATTAAAATATTTGTTTCAGAATCCGCTACATATAGAGTAAGTGATTTAATAAATAAAAAAATAAAAGAACTTCAAGCTAAAGGAAGTAAATACGAGGAAGCCGCATTAAATGCAGCCGAAGAATATGCAATTGAATGTGCCATGCTAAAAGTTTATGGTTCGGAAATTTTAGATTATGTTGTTGATGAAGCTGTTCAGATCCATGGTGGATATGGTTATTCTGAAGAATATCCTGCCGCAAGAGCTTATAGAGATTCGCGTATAAACAGAATCTTTGAGGGGACAAATGAAATCAATCGTCTTTTAACTGTTGATATGTTAATGAAGCGTTCGATGAAGGGCAGACTTGATTTAATAAGTCCGGCAATGGCTATTCAAAAAGAGTTGATGTCTGTACCTGAATTTGGCGGTACTAACAACGCATTGCTCGCCGCTGAATATAAAGCCATTCAGAATGCAAAAAAAGCAATTTTAATTATTGCCGGTTCCGCTGTCCAAAAATTAATGCTGAAACTTAAAGAAGAGCAAGAATTAATTATGAACGTTACCGATATGATGATAGAACTTTTTGCATGTGAATCGGCTTATCTTAGAACACTTAAATTATCTGGGATGAAGAACGCAACTGAGCTACAGCCATACATTGATATGACTCAAGTGTATATAAGCGACGCGATTGAGAAAATAAATCTTTACGGAAAACATGCAATTTCTTCTTTCGCAGAAGGTGATGAATTAAAAATGTTATTGATGGGTTTGAAACGATTTACTAAATATGACCCGATCAATACAACAAAGTTACGCAGAAGTATAGCAGATAAATTAATTGATGCGAATTCATATTGTTTCTAAGAGCGAATATTTACATCTGACAATTTTTGCATTTGTATGTTTGATAAATTATTACCACACTGGCAATGATTTTGTAAAATAATTGGAATATTATGGACAAGAATTATTTAAAACCGATGCTCAAAGAAGATTCCTTGAAAGACAAAGTAGTAGTTATAACCGGTGGGGGAACGGGATTAGGTAAAGCGATGGGGCAATATTTTCTAGAGCTCGGCGCTGTTCTTGTTATTACAAGTAGAAAAATAGAAGTGTTAGAAAAAACGGCTGCTGAGTTACAAGAAAAAACTAAAGGAATTGTTCTTCCTATAAAATGTGATGTCTCAGACTATAAAGATGTAGAACAACTGCTCGCTACTACAGTAGAAAGATTTGGTAAAGTTGATGTCCTGGTTAATAATGCGGCTGGTAATTTCATCAGCCCGACAGAACGTTTATCTAATCGAGCTTTTGATATAATCGTGAATATCGTATTAAAAGGAACTTACAATTGCTCTTTAGCTTTTGGTAAGCATTGGATTTCAAAAAAACAAAACGCAACTGTTCTAAATATTGTTACAACATATGCATGGACGGGATCGGCTTATGTTGTCCCGTCTGCTTGTGCAAAAGCCGGAGTACTTGCTTTAACGCGTTCTTTAGCTGTCGAATGGGCAAAATATGGAATTCGTTTTAATGCCATCGCTCCGGGTCCGTTTCCTACCAAAGGTGCGTGGAGTAGATTACTACCCGGTGATTTAATGAAGAAATTTGATTTTACACAGAAGGTTCCTCTCAAACGTGTTGGTGAACACCAAGAACTTTCTAACCTTGCTGCATATTTAATTTCTGATTACTCGGCTTACATTAATGGCGAGGTGATTACAATTGATGGTGCCGAATGGTTAAAAGGTGCAGGACAATTCAATATGCTTGAAGCTGTTTCCGATGAGATGTGGGATGAAATTGAAAAAAGTATAAGGAATGTTAGTTCTACTCAAAAATAGAATTACTTAGATAAGAAACTTAGAATAACTTCAGAATAATTTTTGTTAACGTTTTATTTAATCCAACCTTACGCTTCTACGCAAGTGAAATCTACCAGATCTTCTTGTTTTATAGGTATTAAGTTCCTTGATATGAGGACAAGCAATCTATATATTTAAGAAACGATTTTGACAGTTTTACTGTTTAGATAATAGAATAATAAAGGAAATACGATGGATGGCAATTTTTCAGAACGTGTACAGGAAGTAATAAGACTTAGCCGGGAAGAAGCCTTAAGGTTAGGACATGATTATATTGGTACAGAACATCTGCTTCTCGGGATCATTCGTGAAGGTCAAGGTGTAGCAGTTAAAATTTTGCGAAATCTTGATGTTGATTTGGTAAAATTAAAAAAAACTATTGAAGATACTGTTAGAACTTCTGGCGGAACTTTAACAATTGGTAATATACCGCTAACAAAACAAGCTGAGAAAGTTTTAAAGATTACTCAGATCGAATCTAAAATTTATAAATCAGATGTTATTGGTACAGAACATATTCTTCTTTCACTTCTAAGAGATGAAGATAACATTGCCACACAAATTTTACATCAGTTTAATGTTACTTATGATAATTCTCGTTCCGAATTAAATAACATTCTTAGTAGTAAAGATCCCGCAAAAGCTGCAGCACAACAAGCATTTACTGCTACATCAAAAAAAGTTGATAAAACAAAAACTCCTGTTCTTGATAATTTTGGTCGTGATTTAACAAAATATGCAATTGAAGATAAACTCGATCCGGTTATTGGTCGCGAAAAAGAAATTGAACGCGTTGCTCAAGTTCTAAGCAGAAGAAAGAAAAATAACCCGGTACTAATTGGTGAACCTGGTGTCGGTAAAACTGCTATTGCAGAAGGATTGGCTTTACGAATTATTCAAAAGAAAGTGCCGAGAATTCTTCAGGATAAGCGCGTTGTTACTTTGGATCTTGCAGGATTAGTTGCAGGTACAAAATACCGTGGACAGTTTGAAGAAAGAATGAAAGCTTTAATGAATGAACTTGAAAAAGCCGATGATGTTATTTTATTTATTGATGAACTTCATACGATAGTTGGTGCAGGCGGAGCTTCAGGTTCTCTTGATGCTTCAAATATGTTTAAGCCGGCATTAGCAAGAGGCGATATACAATGTATTGGAGCTACTACATTAGATGAGTACAGAAAATATATTGAAACAGACGGCGCGTTAGACCGCAGATTTCAAAAAGTTATGATTGATCCTCCATCAGTTGATGAAACTATTCAGATACTTGAAAATATTAAATTCAAGTATGAAGAACATCATCATGTGCAGTATTCAAGTGAAGCGATTCATGCAGCAGTAAGATTAAGTGAAAGATATATTACTGACCGGCATTTACCTGATAAGGCCATTGATGTTTTAGATGAAGCCGGTTCCCGAGTTCATATGGGCAACTTTACTGTATCTGATGAAATTCTAAAACTTGAAGAAGAAGTTGAAAAAATAAAACACCAAAAAACTCAAGTTGTTAAGCAGCAAGATTATGAAGAAGCTGCCCGCCTAAGAGATAAAGAAAGAACTCTTCAATCAGATCTTGAAGTTGCTAAACGTGAATGGGATGCAAAGACAAAAGATATAATTTATGATGTAAGTGAAGACGATATTGCAACTGTTGTTTCCATGATGACAGGAATTCCGGTAACTCGTGTTGTTCAAGCTGAATCAGACAAATTGATGAAAATGGAAACTGCTTTGAAAGGCAGGATTGTTGGTCAGGATGAAGCAGTTTTGAGATTAACAAAAGCTATTAGAAGAACTAGAGCTGGATTGAAAAGACCATCTAAACCGATAGGCACTTTCATATTTCTTGGACCAACAGGAGTAGGGAAGACGGAATTAGCAAAAGAATTGGCCAGGTATTTGTTCGATTCGGAAGATGCACTTATTAGAATTGATATGAGCGAGTATATGGAAAAATTTGCAGTCTCACGTCTAATTGGAGCTCCTCCTGGATATGTTGGTTACGAAGAGGGCGGACAACTTACTGAACGTGTTAGAAGAAAACCATATTCTGTCGTTCTGTTCGATGAAATCGAAAAAGCTCATCCGGATGTCTTCAATATTCTTTTACAAGTATTAGATGATGGTGTTTTAACAGATAGTCTTGGCCGTAAAGTTGATTTTAAAAATACTATCATTATTATGACTTCAAATATTGGAACTAAAGAGATAAAATCTACCGGTGGTTATGGATTTAGCGGTGACTCTGATGCTGATCAGTATTCTTACCTAAAAAATACTGTTGAAGATGCAATGAAGAAACTTTTTAATCCGGAATTTGTAAATAGAATTGACGAAACAATTGTATTTAGGAATTTGGATAAAGAGGCTATTAAGAAAATAATTAGTATAGAAATGAAAGATCTAATAAAAAATATCAGCGATAATAAGATGACCATTGAACTTCATAAATCTGCTACAGAGTTTTTAGCTGATAAGGGATTTGATCAAAAGTTTGGAGCAAGACCGCTGAAACGTGCTATTCAAAAATATGTTGAAGATCCATTAGCTGAGGAGCTACTTCTTTCGCATTTTAAGGAAGGCAATAAGATTATAATAAAGCATAAAAAAAATACCGAAGAACTTTACTTTATTGCAGATAAGATTGCTGAAAAAGAAGAACAAGATAATAAAGAGAAGAAAACAATTTAGTAATTCATGGAAACAATTTGAATGCAATCACTTAGTACAGAAGAAGTAAAAAACAGTTTAGATAATTTAGATGGCTGGTTTTACCTGAATAATTCAATTGAGAAAGAATTTACATTAAAATCATTTACAGATGCAGTGGCTCTTATTGTTAAAATTGGAATTGAAGCAGAGAAAATTGATCATCACCCGGATTTGCTCCTTCACTCTTGGAATAAAGTTAAAGTAATTCTATCCACACACTCAGAAGGTGCTGTTACAGAAAATGATTTCAAGTTAGCCCAAACAATAGACGAAATTAGAAAGTGAATAATCAAGAAATCCTCCAAATATTTCAAAAAACAAATGCCCTTTTAAACGGGCATTTTTTATTAACCTCAGGACGGCATAGCAATCAATATTTTCAGTGTGCTTTAGTTTTACAATATTCTGAGTATAATGAAATCATCTGTGGTATGATTGCAAACCATTTTAAGAATTATGAGATTGATATTGTAATTTCTCCGGCTATTGGCGGAATTGTGGTTGGACAAGAAGTAGCCCGACAATTGGAGAAAAAATCAATCTTTGCTGAAAGAGAAGATAAAATATTAACTCTAAGAAGAGGATTTCAAATTGAAGAAGGTAAAAAATATTTAGTTTGTGAAGATGTGGTAACAACCGGCGGTTCTGTGTTTGAAGTAATTGATATTGTTAAAAGTAATGGCGGAATTGTTTCAGGAGTCGGTTTTATTGTAGATCGCAGTAATAACAAAGTTCAGTTTGGAGTTCCGCAATTTAGTACTCTACAATTAGAGGTAGTCTCATATTCACCGGAAGATTGTCCTTTATGTAAACAAAACATTCCGGTTATAAAACCCGGCTCTCGAAAAGTAATATCATAATTTTTTTGAGGATATATAAAATGGAAAAAATGTTGTTAGTCTTTTTGTCTCTAATTGTTACTACAAATGCACAAGTAAAATATGAAGACTACTTTACAGACAATACATTGCGTCTCGATTTTTACCAAACCGGTAATAAAACGTTAGAAACTATTTCCTTTGAGAAACTGGTCGAAGAAGGACAATGGAGCGGTCCGAAGAATAACTTGATAGACAAATTCGGTTACGGAAATTATTTTCTGAAAGTATTAGATGCTTCTTCCAAATCGTTAATCTTTTCAAGAGGGTTTTCATCTTTATATCAAGAATGGCAAACAACAGAAGAAGCCAAAAATACTCTGCGTTCTTTTTCCGGTTCCGTGTTAATGCCTTATCCAAAAGAGAAAATTATTGTGGAAATTTATAAAAGAGACCGCCGGAATAATTTTGAAAAGAAATTTGAAAAGGAAGTTGATCCTAAAGATTACTTTATTGTAAAAGAAAAGATTAAACCGTTCAATAATTTCAAAGTTCATTATTCAGGAGATCCGTCTACTAAGCTGGATATCGTTTTTATACCTGAAGGATACACGAAAGAGGAAATGAATAAATTTCATAATGATTGCGAACGATTTGCCGGGTATTTATTTGATTATTCTCCGTTCAAAGAGAATAAGGGGAAAATAAATATTTGGGGAATAGAAGCTCCTTCGAATGAGTCGGGTACAGATGTTCCGGGTAAGAATATTTGGAAAAATACTCTTCTCAATTCACATTTTTATACTTTTGATAGTGAACGATATTTAATGACTACTGATTACTTTACTGTTCGTGATGTTGCTGCAAATGCACCTTATGATCAAATATTCTTGATGGTAAATACTTCTACTTACGGAGGTGGTGCTGTTTACAATCTTTATTCTATGACATGTGTGGACAATAAAGTTACTAATCAAGTTTTTGTGCATGAATTTGCTCACGGATTGGCCGGGCTAGCTGATGAATACGGAAATGATCCGACTTATCAAAATATGTATCCGCCTGATGTTGAGCCGTGGGAACCTAATCTGACAACACTGGTAAATTTTGAGAGCAAATGGAAAAATTTAATTGAACCGGGTACACCAATTCCTACTCCATCAGATAATAAATACAAAAATAAAATTGGAGTCTTTGAAGGAGGCGGTTATGTCGCAAAAGGAGTTTTCAGACCGACTTATAACAGCATTATGAATTCTTTTACTTCCAATGAATTTAATCAAGTATGTAAAGATGTTCTTCAAAAATTTATAAACTATTATTCAGAATAATTCCAGTATGGATCAAAAAAAATTATATAGAACCATCGAAAGTGTAGCTTCGCAGAATTTTGCTAAGGATAGCGAATTACTTGCAGATGTAGTTCAACAGATCGTTAAGAATGAAAAGATACAATTAACAGGCGGAAGAATTTGGAAATTTGATTTACGAAGAAAATCATACCGTATAATTTTCCAAACAGGAAAAGTGCAAAAGATTTCTGATGATTTCACGCTTCAACTTAAAGACTATCCTTTATTTGATATCATTTCTACAGAACGAACAATACTTGCTGATGAAACTAATAAGACATTACGCAGTAAAGGAATTTTCAAGTACTCTGCTTCCGGAGTTGGTAGAAAAGTCCGGTTAGGTGAAAAAAAATATTATGAATATCTTCTTGCTGTGAACAGTAATATGATTGCGGATGATCTAAGAGATACATTAAATATTGTTGCTACAGTTTTAACATCAAAATTAAATGAGAGATATTTAAGTCAGTCTAGAAAAAATTTAATTGCCGATATTGATAAAGCGAAACAACTTCAACGCAGTATCCTGCCTGCACATGAACATAAATTTCATTCATATGATGTCTTCGGAGTAACAATTCCGGCAGATACTGTTGCAGGCGATTTTTATGATTATCTAAAAATTGGCGATGATGAAGAACGGTTGGGAATCGTTGTAGGAGATGCGGCATCAAAAGGATTAGGCGCTGCAGCTGAAGCAATGTATATTTCAGGCGCATTAAGAATGGCTAGCACGTTCCAGATTAAAATATCACCAATGTTATTTAGATTAAACCAGCTTGTGAATAAAATATTTAGTGATGATAAATTTACAACACTTTTTTATGGTGAACTTTCTAATGATAAAAAAGGTCTCTTTCTTTATGCAAATGCCGGTCATAATCCGCCGATGTTTTACGACAAAAAAAATAATAACATAACTTATTTACAACCAACTGGTCCATTACTAGGTCCGGCGCCGAATTCAAAGTTTGAAACCGACAGCATAAATTTTCATAAGGGTGATATACTTGTAATTTACTCAGACGGAATAGTTGAATCTGCAAATGAGAAATACGATTTTTACGGCGAAGAGCGGTTGCAGAAAATAATTTTGGAAAGTGTAAACAAAACTCCGAAAGAAATTACTTCATTAATATTAGACGACGTTTTAAAATTCAGTACGAGTGAAAGCCAATATCAAGATGATAAAACAATTGTTGTTATAAGACAAAACGGATAAAATGGATCTTGTAAAAAAAATATTTGATGCCGGCGTTGTAGGAGCTGGCGGAGCGGGATTTCCTACTCACATTAAAGCCAAATCAAAAGTTGAGTATGTTTTAGTAAACGGTGCGGAATGTGAACCGTTGATCCATAAAGATTATGAACTGATGAAAAATTTTGCACCGGATATTGTAAACGGTGTTGACTTAATGATAAAGCAAACATCTGCAAAAAAATCTTACTTCGGAATTAAAGCAAAAAATACTGCGGCAATTGAAGAAGTTGAGAAGAATTATAAAAACGGAAAAATTGATACTTGTCTGCTTGGTGATTTTTATCCAAGCGGTGATGAATATGAATTAGTTTATGCTGCAACAAAAAGATTAATTCCTCCTTACGGTTTACCGCTTGATATCGGTTGTGTTGTAAATAATGTTGAAACTTTTTATAACATATCACGTGCGATTGAGGATAAATCTGTAACACAAAAATTTGTTTGTATTGCGGGCTGCGTAAAAAATCCTTCATCGTTTTTTGTCCCGATCGGTACAACATTAAAAGAACTTATTGAACACGCCGGAGGAACAACAGTTTCCGATTACGGAGTTTTTGTAAGTGGAATTTTGATGGGCAAACTTACTTTTGATCTTTCTGAAGTTGTTACAAAGACAACTGCGGGAATAATTGTTCTACCTGCAGATCACTATCTGGTGAACCGAACAAAGAGATCTGCGGAATCTAAAAATAGAATCGGTAAATCAGCATGCGATCAATGCAGTTACTGTACGGAATTTTGTCCGCGCTACCTACTGGGTTATGATGTACAACCGCATAAGGTTATGCGTTCACTCGGTTTTTCTACTACCGGACAAGCTGTGTGGAATCAATATGCCGATCTTTGCTGTTCTTGTGGATTGTGTTCTTTGTATGCATGCCCAGAAGATTTATATCCGCGCGAAGCTTGTGATCAAGGAAAAGTTGAAAATAAGAAAAACGGTACAAGGTACGAACAGCAAAAGCCGGTTAAAGTTCATCCTATAAAAGAGGGAAGACGCGTTCCGTTAAAACAATTAATGAAAAGAATTGATGTGTTGAAATATGATGCACATACTCCGTACACAAAAAATTCACCTATTCCATCGCAGGTTAAAATTTTATTGAAACAGCATATGGGAGTTTCGGCTAAACCTGTTGTTAGACTTGGAGACGTTGTACATGAAGGAACATTGATAGGTGATATTGAAGAAGGCGTGCTCGGTGCAAAAGTTCACGCGTCTATATCCGGAAGAGTAACACATGTTTCTGATGAGTTTATAAGAATTGCAAAATAAATCATTGCGTTCTTTGCGTTTAAATCTTTAACGCAAAGATCGCAGAGGAAAATAAAATAATGGAAATGAATTCACTCGGTTTAATTGAAATGACAAGCATAGCAGCCGGTATGCAAGCGGCAGACATTATGCTTAAAACTTCACAAGTTGAATTGATCTTATCACGTACAATTTGTTCAGGTAAATATATTGTGCTCATAGGCGGAGAAGTAGCCGCTGTTCAATCTGCAGTTGATGCCGCTGCAAACCAAATTGATTTTGCCGTGATTGATACATTCGTTATTCCAAATGTTCATAAAGATATTTTTCCAGCTCTATCCGGACATTCCGATGTAAGTTTACTCGAAGCTTTAGGTATTATCGAATCATTTTCAGTTGCTTCACTAATAGAGGGCGCTGACGCCGCTGTTAAAGCTGCTAACGTAAGAATAATTGAGATCCGTCTTGCTATGGCTCTTGGCGGAAAAGCTTTCTGCACATTAACCGGAGAAGTTGCAGCTGTTACGAGCGCAGTTGATGCCGGGGCAAAAGTAATTGCTGATAAAGGATTGCTTGTAAATAAAATTGTAATCGCTCAACCGCGACCGGAACTACTGAGCGAGATGATTTAAAAGTATTATTCCAAAATTTCAAAATAAATTATTCCGTGGTCGGAATAACGCTTGATCCATTCATCTTTCTTTTCTACAGTTGATTCTTTTGGCCAGCCAAGCACAGTTACTTCAGCACCTGAGTACTTTTTAAATTTAAGATTATCTGAAACAACAACTTGATCTAAATTTGACGGCGGTGTTTTAGATTTACTTCCGTTCCACCAACTTGCCGGTTCATCTTTTTTTAGAATTCTCATTTTAACTTTTAGTGCTTCTTTCTCTGCAAGTTTTTTGATTTCAGTCTTTGCATTGATTGATTTCCCGTACGGATAATCCATTCCCATTGTATTTAGATCACCGAGAAAGAGATATTTGGAGTTCCACTTTGTAGAAGCGTTCTTATCAAGGACGGTTCTAAAACTGCATGCTCTTTTGAACATATCATCCCGCAATCCTAAACCTAAAGGATCATTTCCGCTTTTAGTATGTAGAAAAAGAAATGAATAATTTTCATTAGTTGCAGTTATAGTTAATAATGCACCCGGTCTTAAATATTGATTACCGGATTTGAATTCTAATTTCTGAGTGAAGAAAGACGAAAAATTATTTTTAGCACCGACCAATATTTCCTGAGTTTGCGGTCCTTCCGTTATGTGAAAACTATAATCAGGCATTTTGGAAGTTAGTGCACCAAACACTTCTTTGCCTTCAACTTCGTAGAGAGCAAATACATCAGGATTAAGATTTTTAATCTGTGTTGTAACATCTTCAACACGTTTTTCTACTTCACCTTTGAAATGTTCAACATTCCACGATAAAACAGAAAATAATTTTGCCATTTTCCACCCCTTGTTATTTTGTTTATGAAATTAATTTATAGAACAAGTAGGGAGCTATTCCTATCCAAATAAGAATTAGTATCCACACCCGACCTTTAAATATATTATAGTCGCGTAATATTATCTCCCACGAATTTTTAAATATGTAATGACCGGCAAGAAATTCAAATGCTTCTGTTAAGCAAAGCCACATTAATCCAATAAGAAGAGCTTGATTTGATGATTCAATTTTCCAGTAATTAAAGATAACCCAGAAATAAATTCCGAAAATAATAATGCCGGTTACAGTTGATATTTGATGCGCTAACAGATCGCCTAATGATTTCTTATAAACTCCTTCACGTACCGACCCATTAATAATTGCAATTATTACAAGCGGAAACCAAAGTAAGAAATAAACTAACATTGCACTCTCCATTTTATTTATAATTTATAATTATTTATTTCTTCTTAACGGTGCAATCTTTTGCTCTTGTGCAGAATCGCTTATCAAAATATTTAATCTTCTTAAACGTGTATCTTCAAGCTTAGCGCTCATTACCCAATGGATAGCTGGTTTTTGGTAAGAGGGGACTTGACTGGAAAAAGATTTCCAGGCTTTTTTATTCTTCTTAAAAAGGGTTTCATAATTCTCATCAAACTTTACGACTCTCTGTTCGAATGAATAAATTATAGATTTGCTTTGATCGAGTTTTTTGAATGCAGCAATTCCAGCAGGCTTCATCAACCCGAGTTTAGTAAGATTTTCTACCTTCTTGATATTTACTGCACTCCAAATGCTCTTAGGATTGCGGGGAGTGAATCGAATTGAATAACTGATCTCATCAATTGATCTTCTAATACCGTCAATCCAACCGAAGCATATAGCTTCATCTACAGATTGAGGCCAAGTTATACTTTCTCTTCCGGAATCTTTTTTGTAAAAACCAATTAGAAGTTCTTTCTCCTTCTTGTGATTCTTTCCAAACCACTTTCTAAGATCAGTTTGCTTTGCGAAAAAGATTGGTCTCATAATCTTAATAATTGATTCGAAATTCTTTTTGTCAAACTTCTTTTAGGAATAATTTATGAATTAGTGAACCGGCGTATGAGCCGATGAATGCAATTATCAAAGCTAGTATAGCCGTGTAGTTCTTGAAAAATAAAACATTATATAACGGAATCCACAAACCTACTGTTAATGCCCAAACCCAAGGATGGTTACGCATGATAAATCCAAAGAAGGCACTTACACTAAATATAGCAACGGCAGTTATACCGGTATCATCCCAATTAGGACGTGAATCAATCCAGGTGATAAGAAGACCAAGAGAGATGGAAATAACTAAGGAGATCAAAAATTTATAATTTGATTTCATAAAATACTTTTACATAGTTAATAATTATTTAAAAGTCATGATCATTAATCTTGTTTTTTTACTTGCTTGAGCAAATGTAACAACCGATCCGCCAACTCCGCTCCAGGAATAAGCTGTTATACCAAAAAGGCTTTTTTGTGAAATGGATTGTCCGTACTTTTTTATAAGCACTCCGTTTAAGATATTAAATAATTTCTGTGCATCTTCTTCTGTTTCTTTAGCATTGAAGATCCCTTTGCTAACGGGTTTACCGTCTTTCTTGAACATAAAATTAATTCTAATCGATATCGGTTCGAGCCATTCATAATAAGTTATTATATTAAAAGTACCGTCTAAATTTTCTCCATATTTTTTATCTGCAAGCAGTTCTTTAACTTCAGAAAAAGTTTTATTCAGAGGTTCATCCAAAAATGTTTCAATCGAAAATTGAGCACAAAGTTTAAAATATCCCAATATCAAGAGCAGAGAAATAAGTTTAAGAGTTTTCATACTAATTCCATATTTAATTCACTGTCTACCAATCTTTGATAGCTATTCTTAGAACAAAGCAATAAAAATAAAATAATGCTAGAGGAATCAGCTCGATTACAAATTTGTAAGTTGAATCAATATTCAGAAATAATGTGCCGGAAGCAGGAATAATTACCAGCAAAAAGAAAAATATTATCCATCCAAAACGTCTTTCTTCGAACAATACTTTTAGCATAAATGGAGTAAATATGAATGCGGCTATTATCATCAGAATTAATGCAAGGTTCCAGAACCAGCTTAAGAGCATTAGCATAATTGTGGATAGTTCGTAATCCAGCCATTGCTGAAGTCTGCGTATATTATAATTTTTTGATATTTCAATTTCCATAACAAAAATAATCTGTTCTAAATATTCAAGGTTGATTCCTTGATTGAATCTCAACTACTCTCGTCAAGGAGTGGTCCTTGACAACCAGTGAAATATTTAACCAACTTTATTAACTGGAACTCCTTTCTGTTTTAAGAAGAAATAAATACTGAAATAAAATATTGTTCCTTCAACCATACCTTGAATAATACTTATCGGTAAAAATGAAATAGAAAAATGATTACCGGAGTATTGAAGGATGTTTAATATTTCACCAATAAGTCCATCAACTAAATTGCCAATCGGGACCCAAAGAATAAAAGCCCACCATTTAAATCCCCAAGTCCTCATAGCTAAACTAAGAGAGAGCACAAGGAAAAATGACCAAGTAAAATTGAATAATAAACCAGCAGATGTATTGCTGAGAATTAATCGGAATAACAATGAAAGAATTGATGTCCCAAATCCCATTGCAACGGCAACAAGCCAATCATTGCGTAGTGTATGCAATAAAAAAATCAACAGAACGGAATATAAAATTGCAAGAGGTATTCTAAAAGCAAAGAAAAATGAAGCCGTCGGAAATTGTAAAGTGTAGCCCTCCCATAATGCGTAATAGATTCCGTATAAAAACCATGAGATTACTAATGTCAAAAATAGCCCAAGTCCAACATAATAATTAATACCAAGTTTTTGTTTATTGAAAAGGGAAGTAAGAGTTTTGCCGATTTCAAGTGAAGAATCTACTTGAACCTCTGCTATTTTAGGATATGTTGCTTGTACTCTTTTGGAACGGAAGAAATAAGTCTGCCAAATTGAATTAAGTAATATTGCAGAAAAAATTCCTCTGATTATTTCGCCTTCTTCATTTATAACATAATATCCGCTTGGCGCTTCGAGACCGGTAATGGCAACAATAATACTTCCGATCAAATACGTGATCATATAAATACGAGCAGCCCATACAGCATAAATGTTTCGGACAGTTATTAACATTATAGCCGTTATAAGAGCGAACAAACCAAGCAAGGATGCAACATACGGATTTGATACCAGCATATTTCCACCGCTCAAAAAAGAAGTAGAACCGGTTTGTGCAACAGTTATAAAATTTATCACGGCGCTGACAAAAGTTCCGATTATAAATAGAAGAAGCCATCCGCCGATTCCTTTCAAAGGTGGAAGTGGAGGAACAGGTGGGATCGTACTTTTTTCGTTTTCTAAATTCTCATTGATGTCGGTCATCTTTATTTCTCCTAAATAATTTGAAAATTAATTATTCAAACATTCCAGACAGTAAAGATCCACACACAGAAAAAATTTATATTACTCTAATTAAGGAGCTCTTTTTGACGACCGAACAGTAAGAGATGATAGACGAACAAAAACTACTACAATATAAATTTTGTAAACTATTTTTTCTTTTTCGTGAATTTGGTTAGATCCTTAATTAGAATTTTCTGAATACCATTTTTATTTTCCATAATAATTACTAAAGTTGTACCTGAATGTTCCTTCTCTTCACCGAACACACCGGTGACCTCATTTTGATATATTGTAGATAATACTTTTGGAAATCCTAGGGAAACAAAAGATCCATCCTTTAAAAATTCAATTTGCATACCTCTACTTTTAGTATAAAGCTTTGACATAGCATAAGATATTAGTTCTCCTTCATCGGGTGCTGTTTTATCCTTAAAAGCCATAAGAAGTAGGGGACGTGGTGAAGCTAGCGTATCAATAAGTATTCCTTGTTCATCAATACTTTTTATGACCTTTCCGGAAATTAAATAGTAGTTAGCTGTATAATGAGCTACTGAATCAACTTTTTTTACTAGCGGAACTCTTATAATCAAATTACTCTTAATAGTTCCTTCAACAATTTTTCCGGACTTTAATTTTACTTTGGATATAATTTGAAGTGAATCCGGAAACGTAGCTGCATGAGTATTGTAAACAAAAAAAGAAGAACAGTAAAAAGTAAAATATATTTCGATGGGATTTTATTAATAATATTTGTTCCGTTTATGAATATTAAATAATCTCTAATGCTTAAATTATTTTTCATTTTATTACCTCATTAGAAATTAAAAATGTATTTAACCATCAATTACCACATTCTAAATATAAACTTTCCGCTCCTTCAATTATTCGAAATTAGGAAAAAAATTATAACGGCTTATTGCCTTCACTCTCAGAATCAAATAGCTTTTGGAATAATTTCTTCTCTAACAAATTCTTTTTGATCAATATCAGTATTGATAGAATAAGGGCAAGCAAACTTGCGATAGAGAATATCCACAATCCGGTTCCGGCTATATAATTAGGTTCTTTACCCAAAAAATTATACAGTAAAAGGGAATAGATACCGGAAAAAGCGCATATCAATGAAAAGATAAGTGTGAGTATTCTCCATGCTATGTGTTTATTAGCAAGTGAAATACTAACTATAAAAAGAAGTGTACACAAAATTGACAAAGAATCGAACGCGTAATTTTTAATCCCAAGAAAATAACTTATCCGAGTCAAGTATAAATTTTCTTGCCCGGTGTAGATTTCCCACGGTATAAAGACCGAGACGAGCATAATAATTCCGAAAAAAATACCAATCGCTTTCATAAAATCCTCCAGCTTTAGTAATTATTCTTTTTTATATCGATCTCAAATAATAATTCATCACCTTCTTAATCGTTCCGTATCGAAGATGCGGTCGGTTTAAAAACGTGTTAGGTATATAGTTTTATTTTATTAGCAACATCTTTTTATTAATTGCCGAATTACCTAATTGTAATTTGTAGAAATAAACACCGCTTGATAATTTACTACCATCAAATTCTGCTTGATAATTACCTGGCTGTTTTTCTGCATTTACTAATGTTGAAATTTCTTTTCCAAGTGTATCATAAATTTTTAATGTAACAATACCGGTTTTAGGAATTGAATATTCGATGTTAGTAATGGGGTTAAAGGGATTGGGATAATTTTGAGACAGACTGAATACTAACGGTTTCATTGGTTCTTCAATTGCAACACCGGTTATAATATTGTTGGCTTTATTAATTGCACTGTTAAGCAATAGATTGGTATAAAAATGATTATGAACTCCACCGCTCTCATCAGATTCTGCATATGTCATATTAAATATGGCGTCTTCGAGAGATTTAATTTTTACCAAGTCTGTACTGCCGGTCAACATGGATTGTGCAACAGCAACTTTCGCCTGCGCTAAGGAATCCAATGATTGGAATTCGTCTTTCCATTTTGTTACAAAAGTCATTGAAGCAGCTGCTGACGTTGTTGCATGGCAATTAGTACATGATGAAACAACGCTTCCATCCGGTTCTTTAATAAATACTGACCAGCTATGTCCTTTGTAATTTTTAGAATTCGTTCCATCGGCGTCTGTTTTATACATATGACAGTCCACGCAACTTGTGTTCATTGAAAGCAAATCTGGAATCCCCTTACCTCCAGTGCCGGATTCAATATTGTAACTCAAATGGTTTGTATCTGGAAAGCGTAAGTCACCATGACATTGTCCGCACAATTCGTTGGATGAGTTCATTACTTGATAAGATTTTGTTGATGAATTGAAATAAGAAATTGCGTTTGGATTGTGAGGATCGTGGCAAGTTATGCAACTTACATTCGGCCAATTCAGAGTATCGGCAGGTGCTGTTGCCGATGTGAAACTTCCACTTGAATTAGAAAAGAAATTTCCAAGCGCTTGAGCTTCTGTAATTCCTCCTTTTAAATTAACGGAAGTTGGGGCATGACATGCAATACAATCTTCACCAGAAATAACTTGATCGGGAGTTTCTCCTGCGTGACTTGAGGCTAATTCTGAAGCGACATCGGCTTGACCTTTATGACCGTGTTTGCTCAATTGCCAAGCATTGTAAATACTGTGATCGGTTTCGACAAACTTCAAATTACCATGACATTGCCCGCATAGTTCGTTGGAAGTACGAACGGCATCGTACGTAAGAGTCTTAGAGTTGAATGCGCTAATACCGACAGGATGATTAGCCTGAGGGTTATGACATGACTCGCAAGAAACGTGAAGCCAATCCGAAGAATTATTTGCGACTGTTAAGGCGGTATACTTTCCGTTCACAGAAGAAAAAAAGTAACCCATCGCTTGGATTTCGGTCATCCCGCCTTTTATGGTAACGGATTTAGGCGAATGGCATGACAGGCAGTCTTCGGCTTGAGAGCCAGCTATGACAGAATCGGGCGCTTGCCCAACCCAATTAGCAGCTAATTCATTTGCGACATCATATTGAGTATTTGCGTGTTTGCTCAAAATCCAATGGTTGTACTCTTTGCTATGACAAGTTTGACAAGTAGATTGTTGACCAAAGATTAAATGATTAGAGAATGCTGAAATTAAGAGAGCTGCTAAAGTGATAAAGTGTTGTAATCTATTTTTCATAAGAACCTCTATATGGTTGATCAATCCTTGCATATAATTCATCGTAGATCTCAAAAATTCACAGATACAGTTTATATGAAATAATCTTATCTGCGATTAAAAATTGAATAAGAAGACTTTGTAAGAATAATTAAGAAAAGTGAAAAAAATTTCATTTTTGTTTTTCTTTGTGTTGTTAAAAATATTTTATTAAATATTTTTTCTAATCACATTTTTAAGAACAGCAAACTTTGTAAAGCTAAACCCAGAAAAACTTCACTAAGACCTCATCAACAGATGAGGTCAGGCTGAGACGCTGGTTGTGTGCTGGCTTTTATTCATATTTGATAAACAATTACGGCAATTTAATTTTTCATCTTCACATTAGTTTCGATTTCAGTTAAATGCGTATGCTTGAAGTTGTCTAGATATTTAAAACCATAATCAAATACCCTATCTATAGTTGAATGTGCAAATAAAATAATGCCTATTAATTGAGTTGTCTGAGAGTATATTATTGCTCCAATAATATATAAGGAAATTGAAATAGCCCGATGATGAACAATGTTGTAAGCTATTGCCCCAATTCTAGTGTTGAAAATATAACCAATCATTCCTATATCTGGAATTAATAACAGTGCTGGAAACCACCACCACGATATTTCTAGTTTTGAAAAAAGATAAATAGAAAGTATGAATAAAAATAATTCTTCCATTTTTAGTAAATATTTCATTTAGACCTCTTGACTCACATCATTATAATAATCTGTGTTTTTAAAATAAGTCTACTTACGCATATAATCAAATTCAAGATCTTATAACACTTTTGTTAGCACATAACGGCGTTGCAACTAAAGCGCCGCCAATAACAACGATGCCACAATTGCAAACGACTTTATTATTTTTAAATCAATTCTTTTCTGCAAATCAACTTTGAATAAAAAACAACCTTTAAAATACAAAACCCAATAACATTATCAAAAGACTGCATCTTAGATGCGGTCGCTTTGAGTTGCTGGTTATGTTACCTTTCTTTACAATGAGAATATTATTCTATTTTAATATCGTCAAACCAAACTTTACCGCCATTATTTACCGGAGCTGAAATACCAGCTCTTATGGTAACTGTTGCCGTACCTTCCGGTACTATAAAATCAGTTTTAACTAAAGTCCAGTCCTTATTACCTTTAATTGGATACTCTTTTTGTGTTGTAAAAAACCCTTTCATATTATTACTCTCGTCCCAGCACTGAACCAGGATAGACGGAGGTCTCTTAAGATTTTCTGTTTTTATCCAGCCGCTAATTGAATATTTTTTGCCAATTTCAAAATTTTCGAAATTACGTGTCCAATTGTAATATACTTCATCTTGAGGATGTGTTGAATCGATTGTAATTGAAACAGAATATGAACCACTATGATGTTCTGTTGAATCCCAAGCAAAAACAACAAAATCTTTTGTTTGTGGGACACGAGTTGCGAACCAGCTAACGGGTTCATTTTTAAATAAAGATTTGATTTCAAATCCACCATTAAAATTCTTTTGACCCATTGTAACTTCGGATCCAAATAACATTAGAATAATTATTAAAAATAACTGGAAGCATATAAACCGTGATAAAACACTATTCCCCTTTAACATAATATTCTCCTTTTTTTGGTAACATAACTATTAATTAACCCGCCAACGGATATGATGGCGAGGAATGTTATCACCAACCACTAACTCATTTCACTGCAATGCACTCAATTTCAATCAGTACATCTTTAGGGAGACGAGCAACTTGCATAGTAGAACGTGCGGGTTTGTGAGTTCCAAACTCCTCTGCATATAGAGTGTTCATCTTTGCAAAGTCGTTAAGGTCTTTCATAAAAACTGTACACTTAACAACATTGCTTAGAGTTAGGTTTTCAGCTTTCAACACAGCGCGGATGTTTTTAAAAACTTGCTTTGTCTGTGTTTCTATATCTTTACCAACTATTTGCATTGTAGCGGGATCGAGAGCAATTTGTCCCGAACAGAAAACTAAGTTGCCTACAGATATTGCTTGAGAGTAAGGACCGATAGCGGCGGGTGCTTCCGGTGTAGTTATAATCTTGATTGGCGATTCGGTTTTGGTTTGTGCGGCGAGTGTGATTGCGAGAAGGAAGAAAAGAAAGTAAAAATTAGTCTTATTCATGTTCCCCTTGAAAATTTCTAATTCAATATGCCGAGGATTTGTTAATTTATCAATAAGAAAAAATAATAGAACGCGGATGTCGCAGGTTACGTGGATTAACACTGATCAAAATGGGTACAAAAATGACACTTAAAGAAAAATACGGCAGCTGGGCATTAGTTACCGGTGCATCATCGGGAATCGGGGAAGAGTTTGCAAGACGGCTTGCATCAGAAAATCTAAATTTAATTTTAGCCGCACGCAGAATAGAAAGATTAGAAAAACTTTCTAAAGAGTTGATTGAAAAACATAATATCAAAGTTGTAATAGCTCCCGTTGATCTTTCAAAAAAGAAGTTTATGGATGAGCTGAAAGAGTATGTCGGCAAAAGGGAAGTCGGGCTTCTTGTAAACAATGCCGGTTTCGGTTACAACGGAGAATTTGTTGAAGCTGATCCGGAAATATTTAGAAAGATGATAAAAGTAAACTGCATTGCATCAACCGAAATAGCGCATTATTTCGGAGCGCAAATGGCTAAGAGAAAAAAAGGCGCAATAATATTTTTAGGAAGTCTCGTCGGTTATAATCCAACACCATTAACAACAGTTTACTCTGCTACTAAAGCATTCAATCTTTTTATGGGTGAAGCGCTCTGGTATGAATTGAAAAAAAATAATGTTGATGTTCTCGCTCTTAATCCCGGTGGAACTGCTACTGAGTTTCAGCAAGTTGCCGGAACTTCTGCAGGTCCTGTTGCAAGAAGTGTTGAAGAAGTTGTGAACACTGCGATGAAAAAACTTGGCAAGAGACCGAGCGTTGTGGACGGATTTTTCAATAAAGTTCTTACAGTTATACCTAGGTTTATTACAAGAAGATTAACATTGATGCTCGCCGGATATATGAGGAAGAAATTATACTCAGCCTCATCAATTAATCCCAAATGATTAGAAATCCTTTTGAAGTGAGCTGTAAGCAATCTTGAGATAAGTATAAATGATAATGATGGAAATTATAATAATTGGAATTAATGCTTGGAAAAAAACAGTAAGATCGAAATATTCCTTGATCATTATCGAAAGGAATAATTGGCTGACCGGTTTGAACAACATAACGATAAGAAAGAGCATGTAAACTATATCCGTTAAGAAAGAAAGTGTTGCCCCTTGTGATGAAGAAAGTCTGATTGCATTCTTTTCTTTATAGTTTGAAAAGATTCCACCCATTCCAAAGTTGATCGAAATTATTGCTGCCGACGCAAACAAAGTAACAGTTAACGAAAAGATCGTAAGAAGAAATCCAAACTTGTAGTTTGAAAAGAGACTTAATCCGGCGCCGATAATCAAAATGATCGAGCTTAAGACGATCAGTTTATTCTTGATAAAACTATTAACCTCTACAGGTGCTGATTTTAATTTCCAGTATGCCAATCCTTCTAAACTTATCAGCGGAAAGATAAATCTTAATGACAGAGTAGAAATAAAAAAAAGATTAAAAAGAAAAACAGAGAGATAAATAATCGTCTGCAGATAAAAATTACCAAATCCAACGAACTTCATTCCCGAGACACTTAGAATAAAAATCACTATTAAGAATAAAAGTACAATCGAATGAATAACCTGACTCGGTTCACGGAGGAAAAGAAGAAGATCGCGTTTGATAATTGATTCTGTCTGACTTTTTAGAATAGAAATCTTTTCGAATGCAAAAAACGGTTTTGATATTTTACGGTTTGCATTTTGATCCGATGTAATCTTGGAATTAAGGAGCCATGTTTTAAAATACAATTTATGTCCAAGGTAGAGAGCTATCGAGAAAAGTAAAAGCGAAAGAACGATCTGCATGTAAGTAAATCCAATTAGACCGGAGATATCATTTTTAATAATCCGGTATGCAGATTGAGAAAGCCAATTGTTCGGCAGCCATTTTACTATTGGTGGTAAAAATTCGTCGAAGTAAGTATCGCGGTCGTAGAATGGGTAATGTTTCATGATAGAACTTACAAGCGATAAAGGAGAATTAATTTTGAAGAAGAGAACAATTATCATAAAGTAAGAAACACCAAGTGCCGCAAAAACTTTTCTCATGCTGAATCTATTTGCGAAGCGGATTATTATCAACAGAATAATCACACCTAATGAACCGGCACTAAACATGAACGGGAAAAAATTTAAGAGGAGTAATAAAAAACCGATTGCATTTATTTTAAAATAAACAACGTACCCCGCAAGCATAGAGAGTAGAACCATTATAAGTGTTGATGAGCTGTAGAAAAAATTATCCAAAAATTTTAAGAAGAATATTTTAGAAGGTAAAATCGGTTTTGTTAAAAGAAAATTAACTTCATCTGATTTATAAAGAGTAGAATAAGAAACTATAATGTTGCCGAGATTCACTGACATAAAAAAGATAAAAAATATCATCGAAATAAATTCGTGAAGAAGAAATAGACCGACATTTATATCAACAAGAAGGAAGCGAATTAAATTTTGTGAAAAGAAAAATGCACCGACAGCAAAAGCAAAGTAGATTAGACCGCTTCCAATGTTCTTAACCAAATAACCGAATGTAAAACGTGATTCGAGACGGATGTAAGAGATCAGTTTGAATTTAAGTATGTGAATTATCTGTTTCATTCTTCATTTGTCAACTGAATAAATAGTTCTTCAAGATTATCATCTTTTCCCTTTTTCAAATTATGTAGTTTATCTATCGTGTCGCTGAAAATTATATCTCCCTTATTTATGATACTAACATGAGTGCAGATCTCTTCAACAACATTTAAACTGTGAGTGGACATAAAAATTGTAATACCGTTTCTTGATTTCTCTTCAAATAATCTTTTAACAAGAAAAGCGCTTTGCGGGTCTAACCCGATCATCGGTTCATCAACGATGATAAAATCCGGATTGTGCAGAAAAGCAGAAGCAATAACAATTCTCTGCCGCATTCCTTGCGAGTATTCTTCCGTTCGCTTGTCTATCCAACTACCAATCTTAAGCGATTCTATTTGTTCATCAATCTTTGTTTTTAAAACATCTTTCGTAAGATTATATAAACCTCCGCAGAAGTAGAGATACTCGCGCCCGGTAAGTTTATCATAGACAAACGGTTGATCGGGTATATAACCGATTTTCATTTTCACTTCAATCGGTTTTTGCCAAACGTCTGTGCTGTCTAAAAAAATATTTCCGGAAGTTGGAGATAGTAATCCTACAATCATTTTTATTGTAGTAGTTTTGCCTGCGCCGTTCGGTCCAAGAAATCCGAATAACTCACCTTTGTTTATTTTTAAGTTAATCTTATTAACAGCTACAAAATTGCCGAATTTCTTTTCAAGATTTTTTAATTCTAACATAGATCCTTTGAGAAGTAAGTGGGGAATTAAATTTTAATTTTTTGAACGTCTTCCAATGTGATTGTAATGAGATCAACATCTTTCTGGTCGTAAATGTTGAAAATCCTTTCTTCTTGATTAGTAATAGCAGAGTAAAGAATATTTCTTGCAGTTATACCGTTTTGAAATCCGTTGTTTTCTTTTTCTACAAGAGAAGAAAAGATATCCAGCAATTCCTGTAGAGCGCCTTCATCAAGTATGTAACCGTTTTTCTCTGCTAATGAAGAACAGATTGCAAGAAGCTGACGCGGAGAATAATCTTCAAAATAAAATATGTTTGGGAAATGCTTGGCAATTTCTTTATTCGTCTTCATCAATAAATTCATCTTGCTCTTAATTCCGGTAAGAATAACAACAAGTTTGCCTTTGTATTCTTCCGCTCTCTTAAGAATTGTTTCAATTGCTTCATGCCCGTATGTATCATCATTCGAGAAAAAAGTATGAACATCTTTGATGAAAAGAATTCCGCCGATTGCTTGAGAAATTATCTTTTCTGTGTTGATAGCTGTCTGTCCTTGATAACCGGCAACAAGATCGGAACGGTCTATTTCAATGATGTTACCTTTGGAAAGTATTCCAAGTTCTTTATAAATCTTACTTAATATTTTAACTATAGTAGATTTTCCCGTACCGGGATTACCAATAAATATTGAGTGCAGATTTCGATCAACTGATTGAAGTCCGCGCTCTTTTTTTAATTGAGATATTTTAGAAAAACTGATCAGTTTATAAATATCTTGTTTAACATTTACAAGTCCGATAAGTTGATTTAGTTCATCAATATTTTCTTGAAGTCTAAGAGGATCGCCTTTCACTTCGAACTGCTTTGCTTCAATATCACGGTTAAGCACTTCATTGATATCGCTAAGTTCGCAAGTATTCATTATTACTTCGGTTCTTTCAACAACAGGAAGTCCGGAAATTCGCAGAAGCATTTTTTGTTTAACTGATTCTAAAATATTTCTAACTATTCTCGCATTACCGAATTTTTTATCACGGTTCTTATATATTTCTTCAAAATATTTTTGAAGTTTATCTTCCGCATCTTTAGTAAATTTTTTCTTTTCACGCTCAAAACTTCTGCGGACAATCTCCATTAATTCGGCGGGGGAGTAATCTTCGAAAGTAAATGATTTGCTGAATCTTGATTTAATCCCTGGATTACTTGCAATAAAACTATTCATTTCATCAGTATAGCCGGCGGCAATTACTGCAAATTTACCACGGTCGTCTTCCATTCGTTTAAGCAGAATATCAATAGCTTCTTTTCCAAAATCATTTCCACTATCATTCTTTTTAGCCAGAGCATAAGCCTCATCTATAAATAACATTCCGCCAAGCGCTTTATCAATTAGGCTAGTTGTTTTTTCTGCTGTCTGTCCAACATAACCGGCTACTAATCCTTGCCGGTCGGTTTCAACGAGGTGTCCTTTAGGTAAAATTCCAAGTGCTGAGTAGATACGACCGAATATTCTTGCAACAGTAGTTTTACCAGTGCCGGGATTTCCTAAGAATAATAAATGTTCATTCAATGTCTTTCGAATATCTTCGCCCTGCTCGCTGAAATAACGGGCAAGTTTAACCATATCTTCAACTTCTTTTTTAAGGGAGGTTAAACCAACCAAATTTTCCAATTCTTTTAATGCATCACTTAGCGCTTCTTCGTTGATCGGAATCTTAATTTCTTTTGACAGAGATTTTTTAAGTGTAGCATTAATTACTTCTCCGGTAATTGTAGTTAGAATTTCTTTAGAACGTTTTTCTTCAGGCAGTTGTAGATAAAATTTACTTAAGTTGAGCTTAGATTCATCAAATAATCTTTTTACCAATCTAACATTGCCGAAAGTTTTATCCCTCTTGCGGTAGAGTGCAATAAATTCTTTTTTAAGAAGTTCTTCAGCCTCGGCAGTTATGATATAATCTTCATTGTGAAGAAGCTGTCTTAATATTGTAATAAGTTCGTCGGGTGAGTAATCTTCAAAAACAAAAGTTTGTGCAAAACGTGATTTAAGTCCCGGGTTTGAATTTAAGAAGGATTCCATCTCTTCGGGATATCCGGCAACTATAACAACAAATTCACCTTTTCGATCTTCCATGCGCTTGAGAAGAATATCAATTGCTTCTTGACCAAAATCCTGAGCACCGCCTTTTTTTACAAGAGTATAAGCTTCATCAATAAATAATACTCCGCCCATCGAATCGTTGATTATTTTTTCTGTTTTCTGAGCAGTTTCACCGATATACTGCCCGACAAGACCTGAGCGGTCAACTTCAATTATATGTCCGCTTGGTAAAATACCCATCGCGTAAAAAATATCACCTAATAGACGGGCAATAGTAGTTTTGCCGGTTCCCGGGTTACCGAGGAACACAGCATTGATTGCTATTTTATCTTCGGCTTTAAGTCCTAATCGTTTTCGTTCTTTCAAAAATTCGAGATATGATATAAAACTTTTAACGGATTCTTTAATTGATGAAAGCCCGGTGAATGAATCGAGATTTGCGATCAATTCATTTAGAGGTTTTACAGAACGCTGTTCTTTAACCGGCTGAATATGATCTTCATCTTTTTTCTTTTCTTGTTTCAATGGTTGCGAGATAGCTTTTTCATCTTCTACAACAGTTTCACCAGCTATATAAAAATTCTTAGTACACACTTTAAAATTATTAATGTAGATCTCAACTTTAGCTTGCCCGTTTTTCCATAACCCTTGATCTTCTGATCCCCATACTTGAATAAAGATTGCAGAATCCCATTCTTTCTTAACATTAAGTTGAAAATTATTTCTTCCTATTTCGAAATCATTTAAATACCAGACAGCAGAACAGTTGAATAATTTATCTGCATCAACATAGAACGGGTTATTAAAAATTACTTCTGCAGCGATTTTCAAAATAGAACGGGAAAAACTTTTGCAATAAATTCTGTGGCCGTGTTTTTTCTCTTCATCAACATCAAAAACCTTGATTGAAATAATTTCGATGTTATCATCCGGGTAAAGTACTGAATCAGTTCTGTAGTTTGATGCTGGTAAAGAAGTTGTAGTCTTTTTTATTTCATTTCTGCTATGTTCAATTGTTTTTCTTTTTTCAACAACTCTGCTAACTTCATTCTCCAATTCCATATGATCGTACTTTTTAAGAGCATTGTATATAATCAAAAAACGATCGTTCTTTTTAAATTTACTTTCCAGTAGGTTTGCTTTTTTTAATGCCGGTTTAATCTGGAAAAGATAGAGCATAGATTCTAGTTCGATTAATTCAGCTTCATCGTTTTTATTTTTTTCAAGGATTTTTCTTGAAGTAATAAGTGAGAACCAATACTCTTTAGCTTTTAGCGCTTTATTAGCATCGTGTAATATTCGTTCAATATTTTTTGAATTTATTTGTGTTTTACTCTTCAGAATTTCTTGAGCTTTCAAAATCCAATTGTTTAATTCTTTCCAATTAGGATTTTGACCGTTATCAATTACTAAAGCAAGATCAAGTGTTTTTTTTGCTTCACCAAATTTGCACAATCCGGCAAATGATTTTGCTTTATTAAGATAAGTCCATGCTAAAATTTCTTTCTGTTCTTCAATCGAATGATCAATATCAGCAATAGCACCTTCAAAAATGCTCATTCGATAAAGAAGGTAAGCTCTATAAACTCTTGCTTTAACTGAATCGTTTTTCAACTCAACAGCAAGATTAGCATATTCCATTGCTTTAGTTGGATTGCCGTTTTCGAGTAGAGCCCATGCAAGACAAATAGTTGCTTCGCTATCATCGGGGCGGGCAAGATATACTTTCTCTGCAGTTGTTAATGCTAGGCGGAATCTACCGTTCCATAAGTGATCGTAAGCTTCAGCTTGTAACGTATTTAATTCATCATCAAACAATATTAATCTCTAACTTTTGTGATGAAATCTATATTTCTAAAAATCAATATAAGAACTTAGATGGATTAACTAAAGAACTATCACATATTGAAAAATCGCTTATAAATAAATTTAGAACTATTTTTAGCTATATCCGTCTAAAGCAACAAAGCTTGGAGGCAGTATGAAAACAAAAATAACGCTTATAATTTCATTGGTTGCATTTATTGTAAGCGGCTGCGGTTTTTGGGGTGTTAGAGGAAATGGACGAGTAAAGGATCAGTCACGTGCGATTATGGAATTTGATAAGATTGATGCAGGAGGCGCATTTACATTAAAAATTAAAGTAGGTCCATCACCTTCGTTAAAAATAACTGCCGAAGAAAATTTAATTAATTATATCCGGACTAATGTAAAAGGGAATACTCTAGTAATTGATACTAAGAAAAATATTTCTCCGCGTAAAGAAATTTATATTGAAATCACTACACCATCTTTAAGAGCTATTGATGCATCTGGTGCAAACAATATTACAGTTTACGGAATCGCTGGTTCTGATTTCGAAGTTGATGTAAGCGGTGCTGGAAATGTAGATCTAAGCGGGGAAGTAGATCGGTTTAGAGCTGATCTTTCCGGTGCGGGAAGTATTAATGCAAGAGAATTAAAAGCCAAAGATGTTAGAGTTTCTGTAAGCGGAGCGGCTAGCGCTGATGTTTATGCAAAAGATTATCTTGATGCTTCGGTTTCTGGAGTTGGTTCTATTAGTTACTACGGCGATCCGGCTAAAATCAGAACTGATGTTTCAGGAGTTGGTTCTATTACAAGAAAATAAAATTAGGATAACTCTAAAAAAGCGGAATTAGTTTTACTGATTCCGCTTTTTTATTTATTATTTTACAATCAGAGATTATCTTTGAAATAGGTTTTGAATTAAATAAAATATTTTTGGAAGGAAAATGAATAAAGTACAAGTCGCAATATTGATGGGAAGTGATTCAGATTATCCGGTTATGCAAAAATCTGAGGAAGTTCTTAAAGAATTTAATATTAGTTATGTAACCAGAGTATTATCAGCACATAGAACACCTAAGCAAACAATTCAATTCATTTCTTCTGCTGAAAAGAGAGGTGCTAAAGTTTTTATAGCGGGTGCGGGCGGAGCGGCACATTTGGCAGGTGTTGTAGCTTCTTACACAGTGAAACCTGTAATTGGTGTACCGATAATGAGTAAATCAATGAACGGATTGGATTCATTACTATCGATCGTACAAATGCCTCCCGGAGTTCCGGTTGCTACTGTGGCAATAGATGGATCTAAGAATGCGGCTTTACTTGCAATCCAAATTCTTGCTATATCCAATAAAGATATCTCGAAAAGATTTTCCGTTTATAAAAAGAAGTTGGAAAAAGAAGTCCTAAAAAAAAATAAGTTGCTTAATAGATAAATTAAGATTTAGCAAGCATTTTTCCGTGAGCAATATATACGGGGTCGCCGATCATTAAAGAAGTACTCCAATTATAATCAATAGACTTTTCTTCTTTCCTTACATCGCATTTTTGGTAATTACAAAACTTACATACTTTATCGTTACAATAATCCATATGTATCCTTACACTGCAGTTAGGAAATACTTCTAACAATTTCTTTTCTATGTAATTTTCTTCTAAATGTGATTCCTTAATTGTAAAGTAGTAGGGTAATAAAAAATGAAAATCAATAACTACCATATCTCCGGATTTCCAAAACCTTAAATGATGAATATCAATCCAAAAATCTTTACGAATGTTTCTTAGTTTTTCGCTAATTACTTCCAGCATTTGTTTATCAGTTTCATTCATTAATCCGCCAATGGACTCTCGAATTAATTTATATCCAGTAACTAAAATATTTAGAGCTACAAGAATTGCAATCAATGGATCCAGTAAAAGAAACCCGGTTACCAAAACCAATATTAAACCAATAACAACTCCTATACTTGTGTAGGAGTCGGTTAGAACATGTTTTCCATCTGCAATAAGTGTTAGTGAATTTGTGGCTTTACCTTTTTTAACAAGATAAAGACCTAAAAAAAGATTGACTATTCCGGCAAAAGCAATAATTATTGTACCTATGTCGAGACTTTTTGTCGTTACGCCATGGATCAAATCCTCTACAGCAAAATAGATAATTGTAAAAGCTGCTATGATAATTAAAAGTCCCTCAATTCCGGCTGAGAAAAATTCAACATTACCGTGTCCGTAAAGATGTGATTCATCTGCTGGCTTTGAGCTTAAATAAATACTATAAAGAGCCATTGTTGTAGCCACAACATGAACAACCGATTCTGCTGCATCTGAGAAAATCGCACTAGAACCGGTTAAAAGATAAGCAGAGATTTTAGAAGCGAACATTCCCACTCCCACAATTAATGAAAGCCAGGCTGCTCGCTGTTTATCCGATAACATATTTGTTGAGGTATCCATTTATCAATCTAAAATAATTCATTTATAAATTAGAAAAATTTGATCAAGAAAAGAAACAAATGATTCTATTTCTGGCTTTCTTATTCATTTTAGATAATTAAATTTCGAAAACAAAAGAAAATCGTTCTCATACTTAGGAAATGAGACTACTTCTCTTGGTAAAATAACCATTTATTAAAATGAATCATTAGAACGGGTTGATGGCATATTATATGCTCTCTGAAAAGTGAAGATTACTAATTAAGAGAAAAAGATGAACAAACATTTTATTAATGAAGAAGCAAACATAGAGGTAAGTGATCTATTCAGAAAAAATATAATAAGAGTTTGCCGCGGTACAATTTGCCACATTAAAAATTCTGCTAATATTCTTAAAACACTTGAAAACGAATTGAATAAAAGAGCAGGTGAAACAAACGAAGATAATAATTTTGAAATCGAAATTGTTTCTTGCATTAATGCATGCAGTATATCACCGGTTATAAGTATTAATGATGATTTTTACGGAAGAATAACTATAAATGAAATACCAAAAATATTAGATAAATATAAGAAAGAAGAAATAGTTAATTACAGTATTGAACAAAATGTGAGTGTTTAATGAATTCTTCAGATCATAAACGAGAAGACATACACATTAGTAACATTCAATATTTTTGAAGTTAACAATTAGGAATACTTAAAAAGTTAAAATAATTGTTAGGTAAATTATTTTTTGCAACGTTTGCTGATTCAATATCTTTAAAAATACCATAAACAGAAGAACCGCTTCCGGACATCAAAGCAAATAGAGCCCTGTCTTTATATAACTGTATTTTTATCTTTTCAATTTCCGGATATTTTCCAAAAACAAATTCCTCAAAATCATTTTTAACTCTCGATCTAACTAAATCATAGTTTAATTTTTCTTTTTGTATTACCGATTGGAAATCAATATTTGAATTGTTAGCGGAAATATTTTGGAATGCTTCTTTAGTGGAAATATTAATCCTTGGATAAACAATTAGTATTGGTTCAGTTATTTCAAGATCAACATACTCTAATATTTCACCGCGGGAAGTTCCGATAGCCGGTTTAGATTTAATAAAAAATGGAACATCAGAGCCAAGCTCTAAAGCTAATTCATTTAATTTTTTATAATCTAATTCCAGTTGGAACATTTCATTTAGAGAAATCAAAGTTGCTGCTGCATCTGAACTTCCGCCGCCAAGTCCGGCTTGAAACGGAATATTCTTCTCTAAATTTATTTTAACATTTATTTTCTTTCCGGATATTTTTTCTAAAAGATTCTTTGCTTTTACAACAAGATTAGAATCATTGTTAGGAACAGTATTTGTGTTACAATTAAAAACGAATTTATCAGACATTTTAAATGTTAATAGATCATAAAGATCAACAATAGGGTAGAAAAGAGTGGAAAGATTATGGAAATCATCTTTTCTTTTTTCCAGAATATTCAAACCGATATTTATTTTCGCCGGCGCTTTAATTTCTATATACTTCATTGAAATATTCCTTAATTGCTTTTGTATGATTCGTATTAGAACCGCAGCAAGTTCCGACGAATAAAGGATTAGAATCCAAAAAGGGTTTAATCACTTTAATATAGTCTTTTGGTTCGATACCGCATGAAATATTTTTATCTTCAACACTTCCTGCTCCACAATTCAAATAGAATCCCCATGATTTAGGAAAAACATTATTCTCCGAATATTTGAAGAATAGTTCAGGCTTGATACAGTTGAATCCAATACTAACAGGTGAATAATCTTCCACCATATTTATCGCTTCAGTTAAAGGTTCACCGCTCAAAAGATTAAATTCAGAAGTAAAAAAGAAATTCAATACGAAAGGAATGGAATTGGATGAACAAAATTTTGAAATGATCTCAATCTCATCCCATTGACTCTGAGTTTCATTCCAAATAACATCAACTCCGTTTTCCCATAAAAGTTCGATATGTTTTTTATGATTGTACTCAAAATCATACTTTGTAATTGTCCGCTCGATTTGATAGCAATCTTCCGCCGGTGGATTTGAACCTGCAATAATAATTTCCTTCCCGTTGCGCGCATCTGTTGCTAGTTGAACACTTCTACGGACGAATTCTTCATTCGATAAATTAATATTCGAATGTCTATACGCAGTAGGATTTGTTCTAAAAGTGTTAGTAGTTATTATATCCGCACCGGAAACTATATACTCTTTGTGTAGAGCAATTACTTTTTGCGGATTTGTGATGTTAAGAATTGATGACCAAAGAATATTATCTTCGAATTTTGTGGCTTGCTTTAGCAAACTTCCATTGGCACCGTCCAGAATAAGTGAGCGGTTAATTGATTTCTGTTTTTTAATAATATCAATTCTGGACTTATCCACTTCTCTTGCTGTCAAAATATTTTGTCATTTCGTTTACAATTTTTTCAAGATCAATCATTTGAATGCACTCTAAATTATAGGGGCAAACTTTTTTCCAGCAAGGTGCACAGAAAAGCCCATCCGGAATTAGTTTTATACCGCGATCATATAAATCAATTTCGGTCCAGCAGCTTAAACCAAACCATGCGATAACATATTTTTTCATTGCTATAGCCAGATGCATTCCAAACGAATCACCCGTAATTATAACTTGTGGAATGCTTTCGTAACAAGCTCCTTTACGAACGCCGTCTTTAGTTGGAGTATTAATAATTTTTCCGTAGAAATTAGATGTAATTTCATTATTGCGTTCTTCATCTTCGGGACCGCCGAGGAGCATTATCTTAAATCGTTTAAGCGATAAAAATTTTTCAATTAGAGTTACATGCTGTTCAATAGTCATTTTTTTATTTGGATAGAGATTGGAACAGCCGGTGTTGAAGCCAATAACTTCATCCATATCACTAATATTTATTTTCTTCTTGTACTCATTAATGAATTGTATCTCAGATTCACTAAAGTTGAAGACGTAATCATCACGTTTGTAACTGAGATTAAATGTTTCAGCAAGATAATCCTGCCCTAATCGTTTGTTCATTTTAAACTTTAGATTATCATTCATGCCAAGTTCGTAATTATACTCAGAGCCTTTATTTAGAGGAATTATCTGTCCATGTTTATTGATTCCAAATCCAAGTCGTTTTTTTGCATTCACCTGCATTGCAATTGAACCTGAGCGCAAGGATTTATCTACGTTCATCACAATATCAAAATCTAATGATTGAATAATCGAAAGTGTTTCAAAAGAGTAGGGCATTACTTTATCTATGAATGGATTATTTTCAAGCAGACCAACAGCATTATTAAGAGTGATCCAATAAATAGTTGATTGCGGATATTTTCTTTTGATAGCTGGAAGCTGGGCAGTTGTCATTAATACGTCGCCCATAGCATCGAGATTAATAATTAGAATTCTTGTTCCCATCGGATTATATTCTTTACATCCGTCTTTCCAACAATCATGATCGGGGAAGCAAGGTTTATAACCGCTAAAATTTTTACACGTTTTAATCTGTTTTAGTTTATCTTTCTTCGGCATTTAAGTTAGACCTATTTCGTTTATCAGACTCTTCAATTTAATAAAAACTTCTTGAACAGAGATGTCATTTATATTTTCAGTAGATGACTTAATTGAGCGGTAAGCAATACGATATGGCTGCCAGCTGATATAATTCCATTCTGGGTTTGGATAAAGTGCGAGTGTAGGAATACCAAAAGCAGAAGCGATATGCACTGCAGAAGTATCCGGAGTAATTAGCATATCTGAAGATTTTATATAAGTGGCAAAGTGTTGAATGGAAGCAAGCTTACCTTCGATACAGTTTTCAGTTCCTAAAGAAAATGCAAGTTGTCTCTGCAGCATTCGATCTTTTTCTGTTGAGAGGAGAAGGAAGAAACAATTCTTGTACGCATCATTGATGGAATGTAAAAGTTGATTCCATTTTTCAATATCCCAGTAACGGATCTTTGCACCGGCAGAAATATTAACGGCAATAAGATGTTTACTTTTTTCCATAGAGCTAAGCTCAAATTCGACTTCAGAGAGTTCTTTCGAACCTAAGTAAAAAAAAGGCTTTACAAGTTTTTCGTCAGCTATAATTCCTAATTGAAAAAGAAAATTATTCATGCGCTCGATGATGTGAGAATTTTCATTCTTAATCGGTGTTATTTTGAAATTGATATACCGTTCATATTTAGAAAAATTATAACCTGCTTTGATCCGAGCAGACAAAAACTTAAAGATCAGTGCGCTTGTAGTGGATGGACCGTCATTGAGATCAAGAATCATATCGTAAGATTCTTTGCGAAGCCCGGTTAGTTTTAGATAAAGAGAAAGATTTTTTTTAGTATAGATGACTTTAGTTAATCTTGGATTATACTTTAACACATCTTTGTTAGAAGTAAGAGTAAGTAAGTGAATTTCCAGATGAGGGTATTTTTCCTTTAAGACTTCAAACACAAAAGATGTAACAACAAGATCGCCGATCTTTCCCAGACGTACAATCAAAATTTTCTTGATAGAAGAGAAATCAACTTTTGTTATTGACTTTGAATTATCCATGCGAAGGAATCACGATATTATTTTTTGATATGAGTGACTCGACTTTGCTCAACACTTTCTCAACCGGTAGATCGCGGAAACATTCATGCTTACGCGGACATACAAGCAGATTACATTCAATACATTCCAATTCATCCAAACGGATCCATTCATTTTTGTCGCCGAATGGTCCATGCCTATAAGGATTTGTAGGGCCGAACAAACCTAAAATCGGCGTTCCGACTGCTGAAGCTATGTGCATTGGTCCGCTGTCATTGGCAATTAAAATTTTACATCGTGCAATCATTGCAGCAAGTTCTTGGATTGTTGTCTCAGGAGCAATAAATGATTTCTCTCCAAGAAGTGAATGTATCTTGAACGCATCTTCTTTATCAGATTTCCCCCAAATGATAAAAATTTTTGCATTGAATTTATTTATAAGAACGTTCGCAATCTCGGCAAATTTATCAGGGTCACATTTCTTAGAAGCCCAGCCGCCAGTGGGACAGATCCCGATAACAAAATCATTTTCTATGAAATTGTTACTAAAATACTTCTCCGCCGTATGTAACGCAGATGAGTTAATGAAATAATGAATTTCTTTATAAGAATGGTTTAAGCCGAGCAACCTCAAAGTTTCAAGATGAAATTGTGTAGAATGAAATTTCTTCCCGAGCTCTTCCGAGCCGAATAAATTATAAGCGTATTTTCTTCCGCGGTAGGGAAATCCTACTCGGTATTCTGCTCCGCTAAGAAAAGTTATTAATGCAGTCGAGGGATTGGTAAAGAAATCAAGAACTAAGTCGTACTTGGTTTTTCTAATTTGAAAGATTAGAGAAACCTTTTTCCAAAAATCATTCCGTTCAAAGAGATGAACCCGGTTAATTTCTTTCAAACCGCGTAGTCCCAGTTCTGATGGCGCTTCGACAAGATAATCTATCTGAGCATTTGGGAAATCTTTTCTAAGATTATCTAACACAATAGTTGTAAGAACTACATCACCGATTCCGCGAAGATTGATGATGAGTATCTTATTGATCTTTTCTTTGTTGAGTTTTGTCAATCTATAACCGTATTTGAATTTAGAATTCAGACTTATTGGAAAATGATGGAGTTAAAAATGAAAACATTTTCACAAATCTTGTTTTCAATTTACGAAGTTTCAATTACTCCATCAATGAAGTGCCAGAATAAAGAATATTTATAATGTTTATTTTCAAATACAACAGTATAGAAAAATAAAAGGGGAGGAATAATAAGCAACATAAAACTTTTTGAATCAAAAAAAATCCGTTCCGTTTGGAACGAGGAAGAACAGAAATGGTATTTCTCTGTTGCCGATGTTGTTGAAGCATTAACGGACAGCACAGATATTAAACAGTATGTCAAAAGACTTCGGCAGCGTGATGAACAGTTGAATTCCAACTGGGGGACAATTTGTCCCCCCCTTGAGTTGGAAACAAATGGGGTACAATTTGTACCCCCTTATCAATGAACTACTTGGAAACTATCATTAGAACAACCTAAATGGAGCCACAATGGACTTAAAAGGAAAGACTGTCATCGTAATTGAGGATGAGCTGAGAATTGGTTTGGTGCTTTAATACAAATAATATTTTTTCAACTGTGTTTGACTAAATTCGAGTTTTCAATTTTTCTCATCGCTCTTTCACTTAATGCAAGAATAGTAAGAGACGGATTAACACCTGGATTTGCAGAAATCATTGAACCATCGCACACATATAAATTCTGATAACCAAATACGTGATTATCTTTATCAATTACACCTTCAGATCTATCTTTTCCCATTGTTGCACCGCCGAGAATATGTGCGGTTGTTGGAATTCCTAATATAATTTCCGATAACAACGCCCCCGGTGTTCCGTTAACAATATTTGCATATTTTTTTACCAGTTTATTTGCTTCGGGTAGAAATGCGGTTGGCAATGTTCCTTCTCCCAATTTAGTTTTCATTCTAAACCAACCTTTTGTAAATCGAAGCGTTCCGCTTATGGTACGCATATATAATAGTATCTGGGTCTTTTTTGCCCAGTCCCAAACAAAATAAAATTTAAAATAACGGACGGGGTGTTTATTAATTTCCCAGATTGCTTTTACTAAACGAATAAAAACATTACTTCCTATTACGAGCGGTGCAATTTGTAATCTCCAAAAACCTGATCCAGAAGGATAACGGACGGGTTCAAGATGACTATGTTCATCGGTATGAAGAATTGATCCTATAGCAATGCCATCTGAAAAAACAGTTTCTTTTTTAGGTGATACAACACCCATTAAACTTTCTGAATTTGTGCGAACATTAAAACCGATCATATCGGATAAATTTGGTAGGGTAGTGTCTTTCAATTTAAGCAAGAGTGGAATCGTTCCTAATACGCCGCCGGCAAAAACAATTCCTTTGGATCTAAACTTACCTTTTGATTTGAAAAATTTTGTTGATCTTTTCCATTCAACTTCATAACCATTAACGCCATCTTTATTCTCTAAGGGAATTATATTGTAAACTTCAGACTCGGCTTGAATAACAGCTCCTTTTTTCTGAGCTAGGTAAAGATAATTTTTATCAAGTGTGTTTTTTGAATTGTGCCGGCATCCTATCATACATGCGCCGCAGAATGTACAGCCTGAGCGATCCGGACCTTCACCATTAAAGTAGGGGTCACTTACGGTTTTTTCCGGCTCTCCAAAAAATACTGCTACATCAGTCGGTTCAAACTGATCTTCTTTTCCAATTTCTTTTGCCAAATTCTTTAATGCTTTGTCGCCGTTTTCCAATCTCGGATTTATTGTAACACCCATCATTTTTTTACTTAGTTCATAAAATTCTCTTAATTCATTTTCCCAATCGGCAAGATGAGACCACGAACCGGTTTTGAAAAATTCTTTCTTGGGAATTGGCAATGTGTTTGCATAAACAAGAGAACCGCCGCCAACTCCAACACCGGATAAAATTCCTACATGACGATAGAATGTTATTTTGAATATGCCGTGAAATTTTACTAATGGAATCCAAAGCCAGCGTTTCAAATTCCAATTTGTTTTGGCAAAATCATTTGAAGAAAACCATTTGCCTTTTTCGATCACTAAAACTTTGTAACCTTTTTCAGAAAGACGAAGAGCAGAAACCGATCCGCCAAATCCGCTGCCAATTACGATGTAATCGAAATCATATTTTTGTTGATAAGTTGCCATGAGATAATTTTTTTATTGAACTAATAACTTTGTCGTTAATTCTAATTAATCTTAATTTAATATAAAGAAAAGGTTGCAAAAAACGCTGGTAATGAGAATAAATTTTAGACACAAAGATTTATGATTCTTCTTGGCGTACATAAAAGTATGGAGAGTTGGAAGGGAAGGATGTAAACAAAACGAATCGACTTCTTACATCTTAGATAATATTCCTAACTTTATTTAGTAATACTTCTACTAGGTAGTGTTAGAAAATTTGAAATAAATAAATTCATTATAAAATTTAGATGTCTAGAAAATATAAAACATGGAGTAAGTACAGTAACAGAAGCGAAAATATTTTCCACCCCGAATATATTTTTCAAGAAAATCCTTTTAAAGACATAAGTGTTGAAGAAAAAGATAATATATTGAAGGAAATTGGTGAAAAAGTTTCAATAGAGTTACCAAAGTTATTCCAAGAGCTAAGGGAACAATTGCTCGAATTCATGCCCCTGCATCCTTTATGCTTACTCTCTTATTATTTTCTTACTAAACCAGTTGGAACTAATAAAAAAAACATCATTAGGATAGAACAATTTCAAGTGGAATTGTTACAAGCTTTCTTCCTAACAATTCCGATCGAGGATTACAAACATTTTAAACCCTTGACCCCTGATAAGGTAGATCCTTTTATTGAATTGATCAATAAATTTACTAGCTATAAAGAGTTATTAAAGGTTACAAACATTGATAGAACTCTATCTCAAGAGGAACTGAGTAAAAAAATGATTCTTGAATTGATAAGATCAAATACAGAAATTGTTCGGAATTGGGCATATCCTGAAGCTACTTATAGAATGTTAACAGAAATTTATTCACTCGTGAATAATGAAATTTATCAGAAAACAAAAATTGATATTCTGGTTTTAATAAATTTTTTTAAAGAACTAACAGAATCTATTGAGGAAAGGATCAACGAGCATTGGAGAAAACTTAAAGAAATAATGAAAATGAATGATAAAAAAGAGATTATTTCAAAATACATTAAATATTTTCCTTTAAAAAACACTGCTGAAGAATTGCTTGAATTTAGTAGACGGTTTCCCTCAAGAAAAGATTTTAAATACTGGTTGTTTGGTCATTCAGACATTTTGTTGAATGATTTATTTAAAATTGATTTCGATAAATTCGAGAAAAAGTATGCAGATAGATTAACAGATAACTTTATAATATTGCTAGACCATCTTTCCAATAAATTAGGAGATCTTAAAGAATTCAACACAGATCATATTTATTTAGCCAATCCTATTTGGCTAAAACCTTTTATTAAAATAAATGATAAAGAATATTACTATACAATACCGAATATGTTTCAACATAGTAGTTTTCAACTTATAGAAAACTTAATCTATCCAAAAGATGAAGAAATCAAAAAAAAGATCGGAAAGAAAAAATCAAGTTTTCTAGAAGATTCAATTGAAAAATTATTCATTAATTCCTTCCCAGATGCAATAATTCATAAAAATCTTTATTGGTTTAGTACTGATGATATGAAAGATTATGAGAATGATGTTTTAGTAATAATCGATAATGTCTTTATTATCATTGAAGCAAAAGCCGGAAAATTCAGTGATTCTTCTAAAAGAGGATCGCTTCTAAGAATTGAACAAGAGTTTAATGAATTAATATTAGAACCAGCGATTCAATCAAAAAGATTTGAAAAATTTCTTGAGGTACAAGTTGGGATAACGAAATTAAAAGATAAAAATGGGACTGAGATTAAAATTGATTGTAATAATATTCGAAAGATTATTCGATTAAGTATTACTTTAGAATTTATTCCAATTTTATCGAGTAGTAAAAAGGATTTATTAGAATCTGGATTCATTAACGATATTGAAACGCTCACTACGACAATGTCATTAAATGATCTGGAAATAGTATTAGATTTATTACCAAAACAAAGTGAAAAAATACACTATTTTTCAAGAAGATTTGATTTTGAAAAAAATTCCCTTTTCAATGGTGATGAGTTAGATATTTTAGTATTCTATCTAGAAACTGGTTTTAATATTGGTGACACAGAGTTCAATCAAGAAATGCTAATGCTACAAGGAAATTCTGAAAAGTTGGATGATTATTATCTTTTTCATTATAAAGATAATACAATTCTAAAACCTACTTCGAGAAGAACCCCATTTTGGAATGACATTTTAGAAAGATTTGAGAAAACACAGAAACCAGGTTGGACAGAAATAGCTTATTCTTTATTAAATGTTAATTATGAAGATCAAATAAAAATTCAAGAAGCAGTAGAAAAACAAAGTAAAATTGTAATTCGAGATTGGGGAAAACCAAAATTAAATAATGCTGTAATACTAACTTATGGTCCACCTCAAAGAAAAGAAGTTTTTGTTTGGTTTCTTTATCTGGATATGCCGAAAGAAGAGCGTGATAAGCAAGTTCATAATATTGTTGGAAAAGAAATGGAAGAATTAAATGTTTCTAAGGTCCTAGTCATAGGATCAAATTTATCACATAGTCATAGTCATTATCCTTATAGTTTCATTGCTTTGGTAACATCAAATATTACTGCTAATTCTGAATAAATTAATCCAACAAAATCAATTACCTAAACTGAACAATACTTTGGAAGTGAAGAGAAAAAACTTAATCCACAACCATCACACAACTAGTCGGCATTTCAGGTTTAACAGAAAAAGAAATAAAAATTTAGAAAGCAAAAAGAGTTAATTTCAATCTTAGATAAAAAAATAAAAGACAAAATAGCCAACGTGTGGGGAGAATAGGAGAAACATGAAAACATTAGCAGAAATATATTTACCGGCAGAAGAACTATTGACGAACCAGTTGTTCAATATGATTCTGGATATAATAAAACAGAAGAAGAAAATTCCATATCTGGATTCAGATAAAAACCCTAAAGAAGAGTATCTGGAATATTTCATAGTAACTGATGCTTTGATTTCTTTTAATAGAAAAGGCGGTAACAAAAAGAATAATAAAGTCACTGGCAAACAATTAAAGGATGCTATTAAATATGCTTTGAGAACCGATGAAGAATTAACCAGGCAAAGCTTTAATAAAATGTACGGTACCTCGGTGGGTACTTCACTTTATTCATTTATTAGCTTGGTTAAAAAAGAGATTACAAAATGTAGAATAGTCGGACACGAAATTTCTCATCAATCTTTTGGTAATGGTCTAATCTCCAAGATCGAAATGCAAAAGGAATTTGTGTGGTTTAAGTATAATGATGATCTCAAAATGCTTTCTATGGATCACTTCTCACTTGGAAAAGAAGATGAGCAAAAAATTAAAAAAATATTAGACAGCGAGTGGGGAGAGTAAGATGGAAGAAATAAAAATTGTAGAAGGTAACTGACCACCCCCTTTAATTTCCCCTCCTTTTTTTAAGGAGGGGAACGAAAGCCTGCCCGCCGTTATTTTGGCGGGGGGTGGTCAAAACAAATACAACATTACAAATGAAAAACTCTAACATAGAATTTATAACGTTGAAAAGGGGGCTTTAGATGAGCAACATAAAACTCTTCGAATCAAAAAAAATCCGTTCCGTTTGGAACGTGGAAGAACAAAAATGGTATTTCTCTGTAATTGATATTATAACTGTATTAACAGAAAGTAACCGTCCAAGAAAATATTGGAGCGATTTAAAAAAGAAATTACTTAATGAAGGTTTTGAGCAGTTGTCCGAGAAAATCGGACAACTGAAATTAGAAGCAGATGATGGTAAAAAATATCTCACCGATGTTGCAGAAACTGAAACGTTAATGCGGTTAATCCAATCAATTCCATCCCCCAAAGCCGAACCGTTCAAACTATGGCTCGCAAAAGTTGGCTACGAACGTCTGGAAGAAATCGAAAATCCTGAGCTCGCTTCAAAAAGAATTAGAGAAATATACAGAGCAAAAGGTTACAGCGATGAATGGATTGAAAAAAGAATACGCGGTATTGCAGTTCGTGATGAATTAACTGATGAATGGAAGAAGCGTGGTGTAAAAGAACATATTGAGTTTGCTATTTTAACTTCCGAAATAAGCAAAGCTACATTTGGTTTAACCCCTTCGGAATATAAAGAAGTAAAAAATCTGCCCGGTAAAAGTGAAAATCTTAGAGATCATATGAACGATCTCGAATTAATTTTTACAATGCTCGGCGAAGCTTCAACAACAGAAATAACAAAAGAAGCTGATGCAAAAGGATTTATTGAAAATAGAACTTCCGCAAAGAAAGGCGGTAAAATTGCCGGCGATGCAAGAGAAGCTCTTGAAAAAGAAACGGGCAAGAAAGTTGTTTCGAAAGAAAATTATCTTCAGTTAACTGAAAAGAAAAAACGGAAATTGAAATAAAAATTGTAGAAACTAACTAACCACCCCCTTTAATTCCCCCTCCTCAACAGAGGAGGGGGAGCGCATAATTTCCCCTCCTTTTTTTAAGGAGGGGAACACAAGGGGTGGTCGAGAACAAGGGGATAAACATCATGCCGAGATTACACAACAAAAAAATATTAATCACACATAGGAAGCAGTTAAGAAACGATGCCACACAAGCAGAAAAAATGCTTTGGTACGAACTGAAAAATAGCCAATTAGACGGACGAAAATTTAGGAGACAACATAGTGTTGGAAATTATATTTTAGATTTTTATTGTTCGGAAGAAAGATTAGCAATAGAATTAGATGGTGAACAACACGAGAACGATAAACAAAAAGAACATGACCAATTAAGAACTGAATATTTGAACAGTCTTAGAATATCTGTCATTCGATTCAAGAATACAGATGTAATATTCGGAAGAGATTCTATTGTTAAAAAGATATTAGAAAAATTTAAGGGAGACAAATAACCTCACCGGTTCCCGATAAATCGAGACCACCCTCTCCTTACAAAGGAGAGGGGTAGGGGTGAGGTCAAAAAAGAAATTTAATCCATCACCATCTCACACCCAACCGGGATTTCAGGTTTAGATGAAGAAGAAATAAAAATTGTAGATGGGCAATTAATATAGAGACGACATACATGCGTCTATACAAAAATAAATTCCGCCGTAAATAATTTGCAGCGGAATAATGTTTTGTTTAAAAAATTTATTATTTCATCAACATCATTCTCTTTGTTAAAGTTAAAGAGTTAAATTGAATTCTGTAGAAGTAAATTCCGCTGGCTATCTTATTTGCGTTAAACTGAATTTGATGTGAACCGGCATTTTCAATTCCGTCTATTAATGTTGCAACTCTTTGTCCAATCATATTAAAAACCTCCAGAGTAATATATCCTGTGTTAGGCAATGAATATGTAATTGAAGTAGAAGGATTGAACGGGTTTGGATAGTTCTGATTCAAGATAAAATTATTTGGGATTATCTCACTAATAGTTTTTACATCGGTAGCATTATTGACTGTTATGGTACCTTTCATCCCAAAAGATGCATGGGGTACACAAACATAATAGTGTATGCCTACTTGATTAAGCACAACTATTCCGCCGCCATTGGGAAGGTCAAATCCTCCATTGGAAGTTGTTCCATTCGCATTCCAAGTTGCCTGACTAACCTCGCGTGCATTATGAATCGATTCAAGAACAAATTTTACAGTATCACCAACATTGATCGTAATACTGCCGGGTGAGAATGATGTACCGGAATTGTTAATGATATACGTCTTTGAAAAACTAATACTTGTGGCTGTAAGTGTTATTAGCAAAACAATAAACGTTTTTTTCATATTATTTCTCCTGTTGATACCTAAATAACACTTTTAAAAGCAATTTAGTTCTCAAACATGCATGCCAATATTTTGGTGGGGTGTGGTTAAATATAAAAGATGAGAAGAAACTCAATCCGTTACCATCTCGCAGCCATTCGGAATTTCAGGTTTAATAGAAGAAATAAAAATTGTAGTAGGTAAATGACCACCTCATGATTCTTTCAAAACTGCGGTAGATACTACTTCATTAAGTGGTAAGTAATTCTCTTCCAATCACTATGTAAAAGATGTAGTCCCTTTTTCATCCCTTTGCTCTATTGAATTTACGTTAAAATTAGTGGCATCTTAATTGCGTAGTTAGTGAAGAATGCTAAAACAAAATAGATAGGGAAAATCTAAAAATGCGAAGAATCTATTTTTGCAATTTTGGGTTTGTTCAAAAAGGAGAGTTTTCAATGAAACACAAGAAAGAAAATTTAATTCGTTTGGTTGTCACTTTAAGTTTTTTTGCAATAGTTATATTCATTTTCGGTTGTTCTACATCGCCTGAAAACGTGCAGGGACAAATAAGGATTACAATGGTTGATGCCCCTGCTAGCTTTGATCACATAAATATTGTTGTTACCAGAGTTGAAGTTCATAAAGCAAACGCTGATTCAAGTAGCGGTTGGGTTGTAATAAACAATGTTACAACAACTTATGATTTGCTCACTTTAAGAAACGGTGCAAGTGCTATTCTTGGTAATACCTTACTTGATGCCGGGCACTATACACAAATAAGATTAATACTTGGAACAGGAAGTAATATTGTAGTAAACGGTACTGTATTTAGTCTTGATGTATCAAGTGGTGCGCAAACAGGAATAAAATTAAATCATGAATTTGATATCCAACAGGGACTTGTTTACGAATTAACGCTTGATTTTAATGCTGAACATTCAATAGTACTTACCGGAAACGGACAGTATAAGTTGAATCCTGTTATTAGAGTTGCACCTATGGTAATCTCCGGAACCATTTCAGGCACGATAAACCCAGTAATCACTAAAGCATCTGTCTATGCAATAAGCGGAACAGATACAGTAAGTACAGTAGCAGATATAACCACGGGAACTTTTAAACTAATGGCAGTAATTCAGGGAACTTATACTGTAAAAGTTGTTTCAGGAAATGCTCTCTATAACGATAAAACAATTGCTAATGTAATCGTTGTTGCAAAACAAAATACTGACTTAGGAACGATCAATTTAGTCCTGAAATAATATTGATTTATAATCTAAGAAGATTACATTCAGCTATCGGGTATTTTCCACCGGCTGAATTTAAATTCTTTTTCTTAATATCTTCCCCTCTTTTTTTTAAGGAGGGGAACACAAGGGGTGGTCAAGTAATCATTTCATTGAGAAGCGAGATATATTAATCCGTAACCATCTCACAACCATTCGGGATTTCCGGTTTGACTAACAAAACTTTTTCTTTAGTTACCGTAACTTGTCCGGGTTCGTGCCTTGCATTTTTTACTACATATTTTTTTAGCGTATAAGTTACGGGAACAAGTTTGGAAGTTTTTGCTTTACTGTAAAATGCGGCTACGGAAGCCGTCTTATGCAAAATATTCTTTGGTACAGTTTCTTTTGTGTTTTCAACTCTTAGAACAACATGCGAACCGGAAACAGAACGCGCATGAAACCAGAAATCATTCTGCTTTGCAAATTTAGTTGTAAGCATATCGTTGTTCTTGCTGTCCTTGCCCACATAAATGTGGTACTTGCCGTCAATTAAAAAATGTCTGTATAACATTTTATCTTTTTTGTCGTCTGTTTGCGCTGACTGTGGTTTCATCTTCAATTCTTTTTTTATTTGGAGAAGTTCTTCCTGATCTTCCGTGCGCT